>NZ_JADYWE010000001.1:710066-1420132 GCF_015864955.1 Salinibacterium sp. NK8237
TGTTGGTCGTGGGTCTCGCCGTCATCCTGGGTCTCGATAAGCAGTTCCAGAGCTATGTGCTCGAGCAGGGCTGGTACGACCCGATTCAACGGTTCGAAGAGAGCATTACCGGCTAGTCGCTCTGAGAGTAGGCTTCGGTGACCGTTATCGACCGGAGGTTGCCATGGTTCCCGAAATTAACTACATCGCCGTCATCCTTGCGACGCTATCGAGCATGATCGTCGGCACCATTTGGTATTCCCCGCGCGTATTTGGCAACTACTGGATGAAGGCAGCCAACGTCACCCCCAGCGGCAACACTGCGGATGCCGTTCGACCCATTGTGGTCACCGTCATCGTGAGTTTCTTCACAGCCTGGATTCTTGCCGGCGCCGCCTTCATCGCCTCTGACTTTTATGGCGGAAGCTTCTTTCTCAACACGGTCTTGACGAGCATCGTGTTGTGGGGTGGCTTCACCGCGGCCCGCTTCATTACTCACGACCAGTTCGATGGTCGCCCCAACGGCCTCACCGTATTGAACGTGAGCCACGAGTTCGTGACGATTGTGGTTATGGCGATCATCATCGGGGTGTGGCCGGCGTAACTGCTCTTTGGCACTGCAGCAACCCCAAGAGCCCTGCAACGGCTACCACTCGCGCTACAAACCGCTAGATGAGCTGGATCGACACGTGCACCTGGTCACCGAGCTCTAAACCCTCAGCGCGGCGCACAGCGGCCTTGACGGGAAGAAAGAAGCTGTCGTCCGCACTGCTGTTGGGAAAGATCGACGTCGTCCACGTGGTGGCGCCAATAGTGACCTCTACTGCGACCGCACCGAACCCCCGCGGCGGTGACGGGATCTCTTTAACGTCGGCTCCGACATCCGGCGGCACCTGCACAAAATACACGCTGGGCTTTGACGACCACGGGGTGATCTCAGACGTGAACTCGAACTCGGGCTTCATACGTTGAGCGTACTCGCCGCCCTGCCCAACGGGCTGGCCGCAGGACGTTCGCTAACTATTGCTCGACGGACTTCACAAAGGCGACCGTCGAGTCGAAGGCCGAACGGGCATCCTCAAAATCAAGGTGAAACTGGTACTCGTGCGGCAGCTGCTCGGCCTGATCGTCGGCATAGAAAACGCGGGTCGTCTCGACGCCAAGCGTGTCGAGGGCATCAGCGAACGCCACTGACTGCGACGGGGTGAGCGGATCAGCGTTGCCGCCGGAGATCCACGTGCTCGGAAAGTCAGCAGTGACATCGTCAATGACCGACATCTCGTCGCCACCGGGCTGATCAGACCAGTCCTTGTCGCCGATGTACGCCCATAACGCGATGCGGAAACCCCAACCGCCAAGCCCCGGAGCATTGGGGATGCCGCTGACGTCATAGATGCCGCAATTGAGGATGACCCCGCTCAGTTGGTCAGCGCTCAGGGTTGGTGTGAGCCCGAGCGTCGTCGCATAGCTGGGGTTCGTGATGGCCGTGGCGAGTTGGGCACTGAGCTGCGAACCAGCAGAGTCTCCCGCGAACACGATGTTGTCGGGATCGATGCGGAGCCGCTCCGCGTTATCGACGAGGTAGCCCATCGCGTCGTTCAGCTGAGTGAGCGCCGTGGGGTAGATCGCATCGGGAGCCACTGTGTAGTTCACCGCGACAACAGTGAATCCCTCGGCGGCCAGATTGCGGGCGTAGGGGGTGATGTTCGACTTGTCGCCCGAGATCCAGGCACCGCCATGAATCCAGACGACGGTAGTGAGGGGACCGGATGACGCAGCCGGAGAGTAGACATCGAGCGAGGTCTCCGCGCCCTCATCGCCGTACACCTCATCCAGCGTCGCGGTGAGGGGAACCGTCGTGGCGTGGCCGTCCATCTCGGCGATAACTTTGGAGGCATCGGCCTCGAACATCGCCCGGATGAGCAGTGCAGCGGGCCAGGGGCTCAGTGTCCAGACGAGAGCAGCAATGATGCCGAGAGACAGCGCGACTAAGCCGATCTGACTCGAGCGACGTTTAATCCAGGGACGTGGCTCGGTTGTGCGACTCATATCTCCAGCGTAGGGGCGTGCCGAAGCTGGAAGCGCGAAACGGTCTACCCCGTTCGGGGCGGGATTGTGCGGTTGTGCTGCCTGGCAGCGCAGGTCTTAACCGGCACGGGTGTTAAAAAACTCGACCGGTAGCCTGAGCTACCGGTCGAGCATGTCAGAGGGCATCATCATGGGGTGCCCTTAGCCTTTTACCACCTGAGTGGTGATTGAGGTGGGGTTCGCGAACAGGTCGAGTACGGGGCAGTGGGCGTCGACGGCGTCGCGCAACTCGTCGTAACGTTCCTGCGACTCTGGACCGGTGATGGTCGCGAAGAGACGGATGGCGCCGAAGCCGTTGCGCACGTTCTCGTCGATTCCGAAGAGGCCGCGAACGTCGAGGTCGCCCTCAGCCTTGACCGAGATGTCATCGACTTGGATGTCGAGCGCCTGGGCGTAGAGACGGAAGACGACTACCTGACAGGCGATCAGCGCGCCAAGAGCAATCTCGACGGGGCTCGCGGCAACGTCATCACCGGCGAGTCCCTCGGGCTCGTCGATGTGGAAAACGTGCTTTCCCGCCTTGAGTACGGTGCCGACAGAGCCAACGCCCTTACCTGTGACGGCGTAGGTGAGTTCGGCCGCGGCGGGCTTTGCGGCAATTCGCGAGTTCCAGGCAGCGCCGGCAGCGGTGAGTCGGGCTGCACGGTCGGCAGCGAGATCAATGGTCGTGGTTTCGTTCGTGAGAAGTGTCATGCGGCGACGGTAATCGCATTCCACCGCGGTCGCGAGAGCACGCCGTAACACACCGAAATAGTGCTTAACAAAGAGATTTATTACGTGCGGACTCGCAGCGCGACCGGCACGGATGCGATTGCCACAACCGTCGCCAGACCGAGCGCCGCTACGAAGCCGGCCCCATCCGCGAGGCCGCCGACGGCAGCGAAAACAAGACCGCTGAAGGCGATCGCAATGGCGCCACCAGCGGCATCCGAAATCGACAACGCAGCGCTATTGAAACCTTGGTCTCGAGCGCTGGATTGGCTGAGCACGAGGGTCGAGAGCCGCGGAAAGGTGATGCCCATGCCAGCGCCAGCGACGAGCCAGCCGATCGCGGCGACCCACAACGAGAGCATGAAATACGCGGTGATGAGCTGAGTGGCGATTCCCACGCTGAGCAAGAGTGCGCCCGCAACCACTACGCGCCCATGAGAAACAGATTCCGGAAGGCGGCCCTGCAGCGCTGAGCCCACCGCCCACGAGACGGCACCGACCGTGAGGATGAGACCCGCGGCCCAGGCGGGCAAACCGTAGCGTTCGTTCAGCAAGTACGGCAAATAGACCTCGGTCGAGAAGAAGGCTGCGGCAAAGAAACCGCGCAACACGATCGTGGCGGGCAGCCCGCGTCGGAAGCTCAACGAACCGGTGGGCAGCAACGGCCGCAGCGCAATGATGACGATCACGAACGCTCCCCCGGCGAGTGGCCAGGCCAGAGCACCTTCCCGTTCACCACCGAGGCTGATGCCCATCACTGCCAGCGCGGCAATGATCGCCCAGACCACAGCGCGGCTGCCCGACGACTTCTCGGCAGGTACCACCGGCTGACTCACCAGGATGCGAATAGCAGGCAGGATCGCGAATGCCGCCGCCAGCACCAGAAACACGACGCCGAAGAAAACCCAGTGCCAGCTGATCTGTTCGGCAACGACGCCAGCAAGAGGCGGACCGATCAGCGAGGGCAATACCCACGCCGAGGCGAAGAGCCCAAAGATTTTCGGATGCAACGCCGCCGGATAGAGGCGCGCGACGACCACATACAGCGCAACAATGAGCCCTCCGGAGCCAAGCCCTTGCAGAAAGCGGCCCGCGATGAAAATACTCATCGTTCCGGCAAAGCCCGCCGCCAGAAGACCGAGTGTGAAGACTGCCATGGCCGCGATCAGCGGCTTGGCCGGCCCGGTGCGGTCTGACCACTGACCGGCAAGCACCATTCCGATCACGCTCGCGGCAAGAGTGCTCGAGAACGCGACCGAATAGAGCGCCTGACCGTCGAGATCACGACTAATCGTCGGCATGATCGTGGTGACTGCGAGCGTCTCGAAAGCGCCCAAGAAGATCAGAGCAAAGGCCCCGATCGTTGTCCACAGTAGGTGGGCCGAAAAAATGCTCGTCGGAATAGGGATAGGGCCGGTGGTTGCGCCCATGGGGATGTTGCTTGTCATGGTGTTGAGCTCTTCAGTAGTGCGAAGCTACTGCAGACGGAACGGATGGTTCCTCGTCGGTGCGGCGGGTGATCACGCGCTCACACTGGCGGCTGCGGTGCCATTCCAGTGTATGCCGCCCGCTCTCCAAAACAAACAAATTTGACTAAGTTTGGATGCGGGCGCGATTGCGCGTGCGACTAGGAAATCTCGACGACCGTGCCCTGCCCCAACTCGTCAGCATCGGCATCCGTGACCACAGCAAAAACGCCGGTCGGGATGCCGGGAAGGTTCGCCACACGATTAGCCACGCCGGTGAGCGTCGACTCGTCGGCACCCGTGATCACGATGACATAAGCGTCGTTGAACACGTCGCCCTCTTCGACAACGAAAATCTCGCCGCCCTCTTCGAGCTCGTTCGTGAACTCCACGAGCGATTCGATCCAAGGGAACCGCGACTCGCCCTCGGCCGCATTGGCGTCGGGGGTAAGCGGTACGTGGATTTCGACAACGAGTTCAGCAGAATCAGACATGACCACAACGGTACTGCCTGCAACCGACAAGTGCTGCCCGCCCTATTCGGCGGAAGCGCGCTCCAGAACAAGTTCACGCACGCGAGCGGCGTCAGCCTGACCCTTCATTGCCTTCATGACCGCACCGATAACCGCACCGGCCGCCTGAACCTTGCCATCGCGAATCTTCGCAAGAACATCAGGCTGAGCAGCAAGCGCCTCATCGATCGCCGCAATGAGCGGGCCGTCATCCGAGACCAACTTGAGTCCACGGCTCTCGACGACCTCGGCAGGCGAACCCTCGCCAGCAATGACACCCTCGAGAACCTGGCGGGCCAGACTGTCGTTGAGAACACCATCGTTGATGAGCGTGACGAGAGCCGCGACATCCACAGGGGTAATCAATGAGCTGGGGTCTGCACCCTGGATGTTCGCGAGTCGAGCGATTTCGCCCGTCCACCACTTGCGGGCCTGAGCTGCAGTCGTGCCTGCCTCGATGGTCATCTCGATCTCAGTGAAGAGACCAGCATTGTTGACATCGCGGAACTCAAGATCGGTGAAGCCCCACGCGGCCTGCAGACGCTTGCGACGCTCGGCCGGAGGCTCGGGGAGTGCCGCGCGCAGCTCTTCGATCAGTGCGAGCGACGGCTCAACAGGCAGCAGGTCAGGCTCCGGGAAGTAACGGTAGTCATCAGCGTCGCTCTTGGGGCGACCTGCACTGGTAACACCGGTGTCTTCGTGCCAGTGGCGCGTCTCCTGAGTGATCGTGCCACCCTTCTGGAGAATGGCCGCCTGTCGTTGAATTTCGTAGCGAACCGCGCGCTCAACGCTGCGCATCGAGTTCACGTTCTTGGTCTCCGTGCGCGTGCCGAGCTTTCCGGAACCCCGTGGGCTCAACGAAATGTTCGCGTCACAGCGCAAGTTGCCGCGCTCCATGCGGGCTTCAGAAATACCGAGCGAACGAACGATGTCACGAATAGCCGACACATACGCCTTGCCGACCTCGGGAGCATCCGCTTCGGTGCCCGTAATCATGTGCGTGACGATCTCGACGAGGGGAACACCCGCGCGGTTGTAATCGACGAGCGAGTACTCGGCACCCTGGATGCGACCGGTAGCGCCGCCCACGTGAGTGAGCTTGCCGGCGTCTTCTTCCATGTGAGCGCGCTCGATCGGAATCGTGATCGTGCGACCGCTCTCGAGCTCAATATCGACAGAACCCTCGAATGCAATCGGCTCATCGAACTGGCTGATCTGGTAGTTCTTCGCCAGGTCGGGGTAGAAATAGTTTTTGCGGGCAAAGCGTGAACTCGGCGCAATCTGGCAGCCGAGCGCCAGGCCGAGAGAGATCGAATACTTGATCGCCTCTTCGTTGACGACAGGCAAGCTGCCGGGCAAACCGAGATCTACCGGAGTGATCATGGTGTTCGGTTCGCCGTGCTCAGCACCGGATGCTGCCGGGTTCGGCGCATCCGAGAACATCTTGGTCTGGGTATTCAACTCGACGTGCACCTCGAAACCGAGCGTCGGCTCAAATAGTTCGAGTGCTTTGTCGTAGTCCATCAATTCAGCTTTAGCCACCAGATGATTGTACGTGGCGCAGCGGCACCGTATCGGTACCCGGTTCGAGCGGCGCGGATGCTGGGGCCAAAATTGGTTCATCGTCGTCGCTCGGAATAGCTTCAGCCTCAATCGTGAAGTCGCTGAACTCTTCAGACTTCTCGGAGCGAACGAAGGCGATCCCGGCCAAAATCAGGGCTCCCCCGATGAACTGCATGATCGACAGGTTCTCGCCGATCAATAGCCAGGCGTAAATCGCCGCCGTGACAACCTCGAGCAATCCGACGAACGACGCGAGACGAGAACCGAGCATTTCGCTCGCCATGATGCTCGTCGAGTACGCGATACCGGTCGCGACGATACCCACGATGAGCAGCGGAACCCACCACGGAGCCACGATGCCGAGCACCGTGACATCCACCATCGGCATATCGAACGGCACAATGCCCACGAGACCGACAAGACCGAGAATGAGCCCACCGAGCAGCAGGCCAGCCGATGCCAGCGCGACGGCCGGAAGCCCCTCGCTCGTTCGCGCGGCAACCACGTAGTACACAGCCGCACCGACAGCGGCGCACGCTCCAAAGATGATTCCGAGCGGATCAAGAGCACCAGACCCCTCAGGAGAGACGACCAGAATGAGCCCGCCGAGGGCGACAACGGAGCCAATAAGAACAACAGCCTTGGGCGTACGCCGTGACGTTACCCACGCGAACGCGACGAGCAACAGCGGCGCCATGTATTCCAAGAGAATCGCGATGCCGACCGGAATGCGTTCGATCGCCGCGAAGTACACCAACTGGGTTCCTGACACGCCAATGATCGCCATGAGAAGGATGCGACTGCGCGCGTACCAGAGCGCGAACCAGCGACCTTTGAGGGCGATAATCGCGAACGGCGCCAGCACCGCACCACCAATAAGCACTCGAAGTGTCACGGCAGCCGCTGGGCTCCACCCTGCTTCGAGGACGGGCTTCACGAGTGCTCCGGAGAGCCCGAAACTGGCTGCAGCAACTAGTGCAATGAGCATGCCGAGGGTGGTGGATGAACGTTTCATGGGCGACTGCTTCGAACGAGATTGACGAGTATTTCTGCTGACGCTAGTCTCGAAACAAATAAGGAGTCAAATTGCAATTTGCCCCTGACACGGTGGAAAGTCTCGAGTTTGCCGTTTTGCTCGGAAACACGCACAAGCTCGCGAGTAGATCCGGCGACGATGAACTCGAATCGGTCAGCCAAGTTCAGGCCCTCATCACCCAGTTTCGCTTTAGCGGTCGCATCGATCGCGACAACAACGAAGTCGCCGAAGTGCGCACGGTGCGCGACCGCATTCGCGGCGTCTGGAAGCTAACCCGCGATGACGCTGCTACCGAAATCAATGCCATGCTCGCCGAAGCGAAAGCGCTGCCCTTCTTGGCACGACATGGCGACTTTGACTGGCACCTGCACGCCAATGATCCCGAAGCGCCCCTTGCCGAGCGCATTCAGGCCGAAGTTGGCCTTGCGCTCGTCGACGTCGTGCGCTCCGACGCGATGTGGCGCTTACGACGCTGCCAAGCCCCCGATTGCGAGGGCCTCATGGCCGACCTGTCACGCAACGGCTCACGCCGCTTCTGCAGCATCCGTTGCGGAAACCGGATGAATCAAATCGCGTACCGCGAACGGCAAGCGGCCGACGACTAGCCCAGCGAAGGAACCTGGCTCGGCAGGGTGTGGCCCCACTGCTGCTCAAGCAAGCGCTCGAGCGTTGCGCCAACCTCATAGAGGCGGGCGTCGCCGCGAGCGGGCGCCATGATCTGGAAACCAGTCGGCAGACCATCCTCGGGAGCGAGCCCCATGGGGAGCCCCATTCCGGGGATACCGGCAAGGTTCGCCGGAATCGTGGTGACGTCGTTGAGGTACATCGCCATCGGGTCTTCGAGCTTTTCACCGAGCTTGAACGCGGTGGTCGGTGCTGACGGCGAGACGAGCACATCGGCCTTCTCGAAGGCCGCAGCGAAGTCGCGCTGAATGAGCGTGCGCACCTTCTGCGCACTGCCGTAGTAAGCGTCGTAGTAACCAGCGCTGAGCGCATACGTGCCGAGGATGATGCGGCGCTTGACCTCGTCGCCGAAACCAGCCTCGCGGGTCGCTGCCATCACGTCTTCGACAGTTCCGCCGCCCTCGGGATTCACGCGCAGTCCGAAGCGAACCGAGTCGAACTTGGCGAGGTTGCTCGACGCCTCGGCGGGGAGAATGAGGTAGTACGCCTCGACGGCGTATTCGAAGTGCGGTGCATCCACTTCAACGATTTCGGCGCCGAAATCGGTGAGCAACTGCAGCGCTTCGTGGAAACGCTGTGAGACGCCGGCCTGGAAGCCAGGGCTGTCGAGCTGCTTGATGACACCAACGCGAACGCCCTTGAGGCTTTCGGCGGCGGCACCGGCACGAGCGGCAGCAGCAAACGACGGCCACTGCTCGTTGAGCGACGTGGAGTCGCGCGGGTCCCAGCCACCAATGACGTCATGCAGCAACGCCGAGTCGAGAACGGTGCGCGAGACGGGACCAACCTGGTCGAGCGACGACGCCAACGCGATAGCACCGTAGCGCGATACGCCACCGTAAGTGGGCTTGACACCAACAGAACCCGTGACGGATGCCGGCTGGCGAATCGATCCACCGGTGTCAGAACCGAGGGCGAGCGGAGCTTCAAACGCGGACACTGCCGCGGCCGAGCCACCACCGGAGCCACCGGGGATGCGGTCGAGATCCCACGGGTTATGCGTCGGACCATAGGCCGAGTGCTCGGTTGACGACCCCATGGCGAACTCATCCATGTTGGTCTTGCCGAGCGGAATCAGGCCGGCCGCACGCAGCTTCGCCACGGGAGTGGCGTCGTAGGGCGGAACCCAGCCTTCAAGAATTTTGGACCCAGCAGTGGTGGGCATATCGATCGTGCACAGCACGTCTTTGACAGCAACGGGCACACCAGCGAGCTCGCCGAGCGACTCCCCTGCCGCACGACGTTCGTCGATGCGC
Source organism: Salinibacterium sp. NK8237 (assembly GCF_015864955.1). NCBI lineage: Bacteria > Bacillati > Actinomycetota > Actinomycetes > Micrococcales > Microbacteriaceae > Salinibacterium > Salinibacterium sp. NK8237. The sequence continues at coordinate 719,362 of NZ_JADYWE010000001.1, forward strand.
TTGGCGTTGGCCAGAGCATCCGCCGACACGTGCAAGAAGGCGTGAACCTTGTCATCGACGGCAGCAATGCGGTCGAGGTGAGCTTGAGTTGCCTCAACCGAGGAGACATCGCCAGAGCTCAGCTTGGTAGCCAGCTCGGATGCCGACAGGCGGGTGAGGTCGTTCAGATCTGCCATTACTGCTCTTCTCCCAGAATCGCGCTAACCGCAAAACGTGAACCATCGTGCTCGGGTGCTCCTGCTAGGGCCTGCTCAGTCGTGAGCGTAACGCCGGGAACATCAGGGCGGAACACGTTGCTCAGCGGGATCGGATGACTCGTTGCCGGAACATCGTCGGTAGCGACTTCGCTGACCTTGGCCACAGAATTGACGATTGCGCCGAGCTCGCCAGTGAGCTTCTCGATTTCGTCAGTGGTGAGGGCGATGCGGGCGAGCGAGGCGAGGTGCGAAACAACCTCGCTGGTGATCGCACCAGGATTGGTGTCAGTCATGGAGCTCCGAAGATGGGAAACAGACAGGGAACCGTATAAGTGTATTCGGCTTAGCGAGCGGCGAGGAGCGACAGGGCGAGAGCGTCAACACTCACGGCCGTATTGCTCAGCACGACAACCGCCCGCGAGCGCTCTCGTTGAAACCCGACAAAACTCGCAAAACCGCCCGTCATTCCGTTGTGCCAGGTGATGCCGTCGGGGTTCGTGAGCCAGGCGTAGCCGATCTTGCCCTGCCGCGGCACGGCGATGCGCGAGGTCGTGGCGGCAACGCCAGGCGCGCTGCCATCGAGTTGGGCTTCGACGTAGCGCATCATGTCGGGCAGGGTAGAGCGGATGTTGCCCGCCGGCCCATACGCATGCATTGTCCACGCGTCACTGGCTCTGCCCCGGGCATCGAAGCCCGTTGGCACATCGAGGGGAAGTTCGGCCGCGGTCGCGAACGAAGCCGTGTGTGCAAGCTTCAACGGAGCGGCTATGCGCTCGGCAACGAGCTCGGAATAGCTCCGGCTGGCCGCTACGGCGAGAGCCTGCCCCAGCAGAGCGAACCCCAGATTTGAATACGAAAAAACTCCCGGCTTTCCTAGCGGAGTGGCAGCAGTCTGGCTGACGAGCTCAGCGACGGATGCCGTGTACGGGTCACGGCCAGCCTTCACCGCCCGGTTGCCCCGACGGAACTCGGCGAAGCTCACCGGCAGCCGCGGTAGCCCGCTGTGCTGAGTTGCAATGCTTTCCAAGGTGAAGGCTGCCGCGGGGCTGCCCCCGAGCTCCAGCAACTCCCCCGCGGTCGTTGCTGTAGTGACTTCACCGCACTCGAGCGCACGCGCGAATAGTGACGCCGTGATGGTTTTGGTGACGGAACCGATTTCGAAAGCGCGGTCATCCATCGCACCGAACTGAGCCGTGCGCCACTGCCCCGCATCATGCAGCGCGACGCTCATGACGTCGTGACGCGTGGCTCGCACACGGTGCTGAACGAGTTCAATTAACTCGTGATCGCCAGCCAAGGGTTCAGCCAGCTGCAGCCAGCGCTTGGGGCGTCGCGCCATCAACTCTGGTTGTGTGCTGCTGAGGCGAACGCCCGCTGCACAGCAGGAACGTCCTCGGGGATTACAAGGTCACCGCGACCGATACACATCAAAGCGAAGTTGCGCATAGCTTCGCTCCCGGGCGTGAAGTACTCGTTGTGGCCAACAGAACCGCTCAGTTCTTGTTTCATGATCACATCAAAACTGCCGCTCACGCCGAGCGACTGTGCACCGAATGACGCGGTGCCAGGATCGGCACCAAAATAAGAGCTGTTAGGAATCGGGTCCCACGCGGCCTCTCCCACAAAAACGTTGCCAGCGCGCACATTCAAATCAGCGACCGACTCGGCGGGACTACCGGGCGAACCCACCATCGCCAAGGCATCGATCTCGAAGTCGTATTCCGACAACGCCATCATCGCCGCCGTCGTTCCATAGGAGTGCGCAACAACCGAAATATACGGCTGATCAGCGCCGCGCTGCGCCTGCAGACCGAGAATGGCATTTGCGAGAGTGTCGCGCCCCTGCACAGCGTTATCGATCGCCCCCACATTAGTCAGGTTTGGGGTGTCATAGCCGATCCACGCGACCGTCGCGACCGTCTCGTTGCTCGTGAAGACCGACTGGTCATCAAAGTACTCAAGCCACGACTGTTGTTCGGTGTAGAGCGAGTTGGCGGCATCCGCCCAGTACGACATCTGGCCCTCGATAGTGAAGAACATGCCCGGCACCAAGAAACTCACGTAGTCGGCGTCGTTCAGATCGCCAAGCACGATGGCAGCGCGGCCCTGCCCCGTGACGTCCAAGGTGACCAGAGTGCGCTCGGGGCTCGCGCTATCGAAAACGAGAGCCTCCGAAATGGAAGACAACATGCTGAGCTGTTGGCGTGCGCTCTGCTGCACGGCACGACCGGCATCCGAATCTACGACCGAAGAAAGTTCTGAAATCGTCTCGTCAAGCACCGTGCGGTTGCTGACGTCGCGAATCGTGTACGGCACCCCTTCAAGGTTGCCGAGAAGTTGCGGACTCGCTACTTCGAGCGCGGCTCGGCGATCGGTAGCCAAATCGCCCCACCACAGAGCCACTTCTTGCGCGGGCGGTTGCGAAAGGAGGATCTGCTCGACAGCGCCAGGGCGAGCCGCGAGGTACTCAGAAATGCCGGCGGCGGGGATGCTCGCGAGCGCGGTAAGAGTGCGGCCGCTGAAGGTTGTTGTGCCCACTGCTGAGCCGCTCACCACCCCGGTGGTGTCCACAACAGGGCCGACGAATGGAGCTGGCGCGTCGCTCGTGACAATCGAGCTGAACTGCGCTTCGGGCGCGCCAGAGACCTCGGTGGCGGGTAAGCCGATGACCGAGGTAGCTAAAACGAGTGCAATTTCAATCAGCAACGACGGGTAATCCCCTCAGGAACATTGACCGTGCGCCATCCCCGCACACGAACACGTTCAGCTAATCCTAAGGGCACCGAACCCTGTTCGGGGGTAAACCAACGGCATTACTGTCGTTTTGCCTAACTTTAAAGAGCTTCAGGGCCCTGTTCGAGTAAGCGCGCAAATTGTGCAGCATCGAGCACCGGGATTCCCAGTTGCTCGGCTTTGGTGAGTTTGGAACCGGCACCGGGCCCTGCGGCAACATAGTCGGTCTTTTTGCTCACACTGGAGGCCGCTTTAGCACCCGCCGCGATGATCGCCTCTTGTGCTCCTTCGCGAGTGAATCCCTCAAGGCTTCCGGTGGCAACAATCGTTAAACCGGCGAGGATTCCGTCGCTGGCTTGAGCCGCACCGGGGCCAGCGTGACCGGGAGTTGACCACTGCACGCCCGCATCCGCCCAGCGCTGAACAATCTCCTGGTGCCAATCCACCTCGAACCAGTCAGCGACCGAGTCGGCGATGATTCCTCCAACGCCATCCACGGCAGCGAGCTCTTCTCGCGTCGCCTCTCGAATAGCGGCGAGCGAACCGAAATAGTCGGCAAGAGCGCGCGCAGCGACGGGCCCAACGTGGCGGATACTCACACTCACGAGAAGCCGCCAGAGGGGTTTGGTTTTCGCTTCCTGAAGGTTGGCGATGAGCTTAGTGGCGTTGCTCGAGGGCACCCAGTCGGGTGTTCCCGCAAATTCGGTCGCGTCGGCATCGAACTCGGGGTCAGCATCTTTGCCCGTGAACTTGCGAGCCCGGCGGAACGGTGTGACGAGTCGCTCAGTGCCGTCGTCGTTGGTGAGCACCTCCCCCGTCTCGGAGTCACGAACCGCAACAACAATCGGAAATATGTCTTCCACTGTGAGGTCGAACAGCCCCGCCTCGTTGATCAGCGGGGGCACTTCTGGTTCGCGGGGTTGAGCCAGGGCGCGAGCAATCACTTCGCCAAGCACCTCAATATCGAGCCCACCTCGACTGCCAGCGTGCTCGATACGACCGCGCACTTGGGCGGGGCAACTGCGGGCATTCGGGCACCGCAAATCGATGTCACCCTCTTTCATCGCCCGCAGCGGTGTTCCACATTCCGGGCAATTCGTGGGCATCACAAACGCGTACTCGCTGCCATCACGCAACTCTTCGACCGGGCCCAGGATCTCGGGGATCACATCACCCGCCTTGCGCAGCACCACGGTGTCGCCGATGAGCACACCCTTGCGCTTCACGACATCCTGATTGTGCAAAGTCGCTTGCCGCACCACGGAACCAGCGACAAGCGCGGGCTCCATCACGGCATAAGGGGTTGCTCGCCCCGTGCGCCCTACGCCAACCACAATGTCGAGCAGTTTCGTATTCACTTGCTCGGGCGGATATTTATAGGCAATAGCCCACCGCGGTGCCCGAGAAGTGGCACCGAGCTCGTCGTGAAGCGCGAGCTCATCGACCTTGATCACAATGCCGTCGATCTCGTGCTCGACGCTGTCACGGTGTTCGCCGTAGTAGCGAATGAAATCTTCGACCTCGCCCGCTGTGGGCACCACCCGGAAGTATTTGCTCGTGGGCAGACCCCAGGTCGCCAGCACGCCGTAGATCTCACTCTGAGTGCGAATGGGATCGTGGCCCTCGCGCTCACCATTCCACGCACCGATACCGTGCACGAGCATGCGCAGCGACGACAACCGCCGCCGCATGTTGGCAAGTTTCTCTTCAGACTTGCCCTCAGATTTTTGACGAAGCGACCCTGCCGCAGCGTTGCGCGGGTTCGCGAAAACCTTCTCCCCAATGCGAGTCTGTTCAGCATTCAGCTCGCGGAACAGCTCGAGCGGAATGAACACCTCTCCACGCACTTCAACGATGGGCGGATGCCCGGTGCCGGCCAGCCGCTGCGGGATGCCTTCCACACGCACGATGTTTTCGGTCACGTCTTCGCCGACGCGCCCATCGCCGCGAGTGGCGGCGCTGACGAGCACACCATCGATGTAGCGCAAGTTGATCGCAAGCCCGTCGATCTTGAGTTCGCACAAGAAATCGACGTGGCGCGCTGAATCGCGCTGCACCTTCGCCGCCCATTCAGCGAATTCTTCTAGGGAGAACACATTGTCGAGGCTGAGCATTCGTTCCGCGTGCTCGACGGGGTCAAAGAGCGTTGCCGCTTTGCCGCCAACGCGCTGCGTCGGGCTATCTTGGCCCTGAAGCTCTGGATGCAGCGCCTCAAGCTGCTCTAAGCGCTGAATCAGACGGTCGTACTCGGCATCGTCAACCAACACTTCGTCGCGCACGTAGTACGCATCGCGCAGTTCAAGAATGCGCGTAGTGAGGCTTTCGGCCTCATCGCGTGCCTCGGCAAGCGAGGGGTCGGCGGTCTCGGCGACCTGACCGTCGGACGAGTGGGAGGAACCTGAGTTCTCGGTGCTAGTAGCCACGCCTCAAGTGTAAACAGCGGCACTGACTTCTGAGTGTGCGAATGCGCCGCAGAAGCGCACGCGTCGAGCGAGGTGTTTAGACCCCGACGGGAACCGCAGACACCGTGCGCGCAATCGTGCACTGGCCAAGCACTCGCGTGCCTACGTAAAGAACCGCCGTCTGGCCGGGCGAGACACCAATGAGTGGCTCGTGGGGCCGCACGATGAGCTCGGGGCCCTTCGCATCGCCGACGTTGTCGACGCCCTCGGTTGCCGGTGCGATGCGAGCGGTGGCCGGCATCGGGTCGGAGTGTGCGCGCACTTGAACGTGGCACTCAAAGCTCGCACCGGGCTCGCTGATGAAACCAGAGGCGAGCGGATCGAGCCCCGCCCACGAAAACTTGGTGCCAGCGACTTCGGAGAGGGCAAGAGCTTCGCGGGGTCCGACAACGACCTCGTTGGTCTTGGGACGAATCTCCAACACGAAACGGGGCTTGCCGTCATCCGTGGGGTAACCGACGTTGAGGCCCTTGCGCTGGCCGATCGTGAACGCGACAGCACCCTCGTGCTTGCCGAGAACCTCGCCGTTGCGGTCAAGAATTTCGCCCTGCTCTGCACCAACTTTGTCGGCCAACCAGCCGCGAGTGTTGCCATCAGGGATAAAGCAAATGTCGTGAGAGTCAGGCTTGTTCGCTACCGAGAAACCACGTTCTGCGGCCTCAGCACGAATCTCTGCCTTCGACGGCGTAGACCCGAGCGGGAACATACTGTGCGCAAGTTGCTCCGTCGTGAGCACGCCGAGAACGTAGGACTGGTCTTTCGCCCAGGCCGCGGCACGGTGAAGTTCACGATTGCCATTTTCATCTTCAACGATGTTGGCGTAGTGACCGGTCGCAACCGCATCGAACCCGAGAGCAACCGCCTTCTCAAGGAGAGCCGCAAACTTGATGCGCTCATTGCAACGCATGCAGGGGTTCGGGGTGCGCCCAGCCGAATACTCGGCGATGAAGTCATCGACGACATCGAGCTTGAAACGCTCGGAGAAGTCCCAGACGTAATACGGAATACCAATCATGTTGGCCGCCCGTTGGGCATCCATAGAATCTTCAATCGTGCAGCAACCGCGGGCACCGGTGCGCAGAGTTCCTGGCTGCCGGCTCAGCGCCAAATGCACCCCAACAACCTCATGCCCTGCCTCGACTGCACGCGCGGCAGCAACCGCAGAGTCCACTCCGCCACTCATCGCCGCTAAAACCTTCATCAACCAAGTGTACGAGACGAGTTGCTGGGCAAGTTCTTACTGCGGGATGTCGGTGAGCGTCTTCTCGACGCCAGCGAGGCGCTGTTCGACGGCATCCAGTCGCTGAATGAGCATCTGGTTGGCTTCGAGCGTCTGCTCGGCAAGTGCCCGATAATCGCCGCCCGCTTGCGCATCTGCAACGTATTTGGCCGCTTCGGCTTTCTTATTGACCGCGTTAGTGATGACGCCCGCGATGATTCCGGTGACGGCAATAATTGCGATCCAAAACCAGAGGGTATAGAAGATTTCCATTATTTTCCTTCGTGAGAATTGCTGTTGTGGTGTGGAGTTGCGTCGCCGTCGGCGATTTCAGAAGCTGCGGTTGTCGCCGCCGACTTCGCCACCGCTCTCGCCAGGAGAGCGGGGGTCACCGTGACGCGAAAAGGAACTACCTCGAAGAGCTTCAGCGCTTTGCCGTCGTCGCTTAGTTCGTGATGCCCGGCAACAAAGCCCGCCTCTTCAAGCTTGGCGAGGTGCATGTAGAGCAACGGGCGGGACATTCCGACGCGACGAGCGAGCTCGCTCACGTGCTTCTGGCCGGTCGATAATTCGGCCAGAATGCGCATGCGCTGCGGATTAGCCACTGCAGCCAACCACGCTCCGAGCTCTTCTGAATTCACGAGAATCCTTTCACCTGTAATAAAAAACTTACACATAGGTGACGGCAGCGTCAAGCCCCGCGGTGAGCACCACCGCGAGAACAGAAAACGGCGTTAGCGCCCCAGGACTGTCACGCGATCCGAATAGCCAGCGGCTCGCGCCTGCTCGACCGCGGCCGGCAACGCCGCCACGAACTGAGCAACCTCGTCGGCCGTCGTGGACTCCCCCAGCGAAATACGAAGTGCGCCACGAGCAGTGGGCTCGTCGAGACCCATAGCGAGCAAAACATGGCTCGCTTCGGGCACCCCAGCCTGACAAGCAGAACCGGTGGAGACGCTGAAGCCCGCGACATCCAACAAGAACAACAGCGAATCGCCCTCACAACCCGGGAACGTGAAGTGCGCATTGCCCGGCAGCCGGTCGTGCGGGTCGCCCCGCAGCACAGCCTCGGGCACTGCCGCTTGAACCCCCGCGATGAGCGAATCCCGCAACGCGGTGAGCCGAGCTGCCTGCTCCACTAGGTCTGTGGTTGCCTCGCGTGCCGCCGTCGCAAAAGCGACAGCACCCGGTGCGTCCATCGTTCCCGAGCGCGCCCGCTGTTGGCTTCCCCCATGAATAAGCGGAGTCACGGATGCCGAACGAGCGATAACGAGAGCGCCAACGCCGACCGGTCCGCCGATCTTGTGTGCCGAAAGACTGAGCGCAGCAACGCCGGCCGCGTGGAAGTCGATGGGCACATAGCCGAGAGCGGATACTGCATCGACGTGCACCGGAACGCCAACAGCCTGCGCGAGCGCTGCGACTTCGGAAGCGGGCTGGAGGGTGCCCACCTCATTATTGGCCGACAGCATCGACACAAGCGCGACGTCATCCGCGAGCGCCTCGCGAACATAGTCCACGTCAATGCGGCCGAGAGCGTCAACAGGAATCCAGTCGAGCACTGCACCCTCGTGGGTGCGCATCCACTCAACAGCGTCGATGGTGGCGTGGTGTTCGGCTTGGGCTACCAGAATGCGGCGGCGTTCGACGCCGCCGGAATTACGAGCCCAGTACAGACCCTTGATACCAAGATTGATCGCCTCGGTACCACCAGAAGTAAAAGTAATTTCTACCGAGTCCGCACCAATACTCGCAGCAATAGCCTCACGCGCCTCTTCGAGCATGCGTTTGGCCGCTTGGCCCTGCGAGTGAATCGATGAGGGGTTACCCACGACCGGCAACGCCTGTACGAACGCCTGCACTACAGACGGCCGCATGGGCGTTGTCGCCGCATGGTCAAGATAGATCGTCACCGTAACTCCGCTACTCCCCCACAGAATCCAACCGGATGCCCGTGTGTCATTACTCTAGATCGCATGCACTCTTGCTTCGACCTCGGCTTCCCTCGCCTCATTGCGGAAGCACGCTGATGGCACTCGGTACTCCGGCAACGGTGGCGCTTGATGCGCTCGGAATCTCATTCATTCCGCACCCCTACGTTCACGATGCTGGCACGAGCGAATTCGGCTTGGAAGCGGCAACGGTTCTCGGCGTTGACCCCGAACAGGTTTTCAAGACGCTCATGACGATGGTGGATGACGAGATGATCGTTGCCGTCGTGCCTGTCTCGGGAAAACTTGATCTCAAGGCGTTCGCCTCCACCCTCGGTGGAAAGAAGGCGAGCATGGCCGATCCCGTTAGCGCCCAACGGCGCACGGGCTACGTACTCGGAGGGATCAGCCCGCTCGGCCAGAGAACAGCCCATCGCACCGTGATTGACGAAACTGTTGAGCTATTCGACACCGTCTTCGTGAGCGGAGGCACACGAGGTTTTGACATCGAACTGACGCCCCACGACCTTATCCGCGCCACCGCGGCAATCACTGCCGCGATTGCGCGCGCCTAGTAGAGCAGCAGCGTCAAGCGACGACGAGCGTCAGCAACCCGAGGATCTTCGGCACCCGCGATTTCGAAGTAATCGAGAAGTCGCGTGCGAATGGCACTCTTGCCGTCAGCATCGACCGACGGAAATAGCTCTAGCAAGCGATCAAAGGCATCACCAAGGTGACCCCCGGAAACGTCGAGATCGGCAACCGCCAACTGCGCCTCCACGTTGAGAGGCTCTTGGCCCGCTGCGCTGCGCACAGCATCAGCCGTGTGGCCCTCCAAGCGCGACAGCAATGACACCTGGGCGAGCCCGGCAACTGCCTGCTGGTCACGCGGGTTCTGCGTAATGGCCGACTTGTACGCGGCGATTGCCGCGGGATAGTCGCCAGCCGAAATGGCATCAAAGGCTTCTTGGTGCAGCGGCGGCAGTGGTTCCTCTACGGGCTCTTCTTCGGTCTCCTCAGATCCCTCAGCCGCAGGCAGCGTGCCCGTCACATTGTTTTGCGCAGCCAACTGCAACACCTGCTCGAGCACCTCTTTGAGGTCCGTCTCTGGCATGATGCCGCTGAAGAGCTGCACTGGGCGCCCGCCAATAACCGCGGCCACCGTTGGAACCTCCTGCACCTGGAACGCTTGCACCAGCTGCGGGTTGCTCGTGGCATCCACCATCACAAGAGCGAAACGCCCCTTGTACTGCGCGATCGTGGGCTCAAGTGCCGGTTCAACGCCTTGTCCGTAGAACTCAACGATGACGGGAACCGTATTTGACAGTTCAAGCACCTGAGTGAACGACGCATCGTTGGCGCTAGTCGCGAAACCGCTCGGCTTCGACGCCTCTCCCGCAGGCTGATCGCTAGCACCCTCGCCGACCTCAGGGGTTGGCGTGTTGTGCTGACGTACGAGGGATGAGAGATCCACCGCGCCGCGAAGGCTAGCGGCATTGAGGGGGGCGTTAGTCATTTCAACTCCGATGCTGCAACGAGTCCTTGGGTGTAGCCGAGCAGGACGATTTTCTCATCGCTGCCTGCGGCCGGGACATAAAAGAGTAGCTGATCACCGTAGGTAGATTTGATGCCTTCTTCGGTGATCGATATTCCAGAGAGTGCTTTGGTCTGGCCGCTGAACGTGACAGCAGACCCTTCTTCCTTCGGAGCAGCGACCTTGGTTTCGTAGAGATGTACGGCGACAATCGCGCCAGCATCAATTGTGGCCATCGCGATCGGATCCGCCGAACCGAGCTCGTGCCCATAGGTCAGTGTTGCCGTGCTCGAGAGCTCCGCTTTCTCTGCCGTCTTCACCGCGAGACCGACGCTCTCGCGAAGGCTATCCCCCTCGGCGTCAAAGTCGAGATAGGAATCACTTTCAATGTCCTGCTCAAGAATTTCCGCGTAGTTGAGGGCAACTTCGGTTGGCGAGGAACGCAGAAGACCGCTGTCGGCGGGGAGACGCGAGGTGCCAACGCTAGCTGCGGCGACATCCGGGAACACGACAGAGGGCTCAAGGTTGACGGCATAGCTCACCTTGTAGTTGTCCCGAGGCGTTGCTTGCTCCAGATACAGCGCGATCGGAGCAACCGAGGAATCTGTTTCATCGAGGATGATCGTGAAAACAGTGCGTGGCCACGTTTCTGTCTGTTGCGGCAAGGTCAGCTGAACTGGGCCATCCGGAATGGAAACGGGGAGGTCGATCGAATCGTCCGCATCGCGCATCTTGTAGTTCGCGAGGCGATACTCGAGTGCAGCTTCAGCAAAACGAGTCTCGATGAGATCAGTGTCGCCCTCCTCATCTGCTTCTTGAGACACGGCGCTAATCTGCGCGACGATCTTCTCGATTTGGCGCACCGACACAGCTGGCGTGAGCGCAGCGCCCGCCTCAGAAGTGGAGGTGGGAGTGGGGATGGGGTCACTCTGGTCTGCGGTGGAGTTCGGAGCAGACGACGTCGTGCATCCGCTCAGAATGAGCACGCTGACCAAGACCGTAGGCACAGCAAATCTCGCAGTCGTGCGAAGCGTGGTGTTTTCGCCCGCCTTGGCGCCGCGCTTAGAAGGCTTGTATCGGGCCTTCTTGGGGACCTTTGGCATCTTTTGCGGCTTGCGGCGAGGACCACCAGCACGGCGCATGTGGTGCACGGCCCACATCAAGAAAATGAGACCGAGCAGCAATACTGCTGCGCCACTCAGAATGAGCGGGCCGGCCCACGGAGTGGTGTTGTCGAGAGGCCATGAGATCGATAGTGCATTGGGTGCGGGATCGATGCCATCAGCGGCCACGATGAACGACACGTCGCTGGGGATCTTTACCGTGAGAGCGAGTTCATCTTCAGCTTCGTAGTTTTCGAGCCACAAATCAGAGTTGTAAGGGTCGGGAACTTCTTGTTCCGTGCCGCTAATGCTCTCGGTGGCGAGTTCCCCGGTCTCAGGATCGAGGGTAACCATGTTGTAGCTGGCGTCGCCCACCCAGGCGAGCACGTCAATCGTGCGACCGTAGGCGGCGACAATACGTCGGTCACCCTCGATGCGGATGGTTTGGTTGCCCGAGAAAGCATTGAATGCTTCGCCGCTAATAACCGTGAGCGGCGCAGCGCCGCTCGTTTCGGTCGATGCGGTGACCTGATCTGGGGTCGCAAGTATGGTCTGCTGTGCAATGCCGTAGCCGATGAGTCCGGCTGCGAGCATGAAGCTAACTATGGCGAGAACGAATCTCACTATCTCTCCTTTCGTGTTGCCCAGGATTACTCGCCACATGAAGACCCTCGCCACACTGGCAGAACCTCGGTTGGTTTGGAGGTAGGGGCCTCATCCACGCGGGTAGGCAACAACAAAGACGTTCAAGAATAGCCGATTGCGTTCTGGCCACCTAGTTACTCCTCTGGGAACTTTCTGAGAGAAGGGTGTACGTCTCACGTTGGATGAGGAAACCGGAATGACAGGAGGCCTCTTCATCCCACTAAACTCAGAGGGTTCATTCCGCTGACATCGAGGAGAAATCTTGGCCGCGAACGATACCGATTTCGGCACAGAGATGCGCGGTTACAAGAGGGACGATGTCGACAAGCTCATTGGTGAGCTTCGTCGTGAGCTGGTGGCAGCTAAAGCAGACCGCACTTCTTCCACCAAAGAGGTAAAACGTCTTCTGGCCGTAAACGAAGATCTTCAGGCAGAACTCGATGAATCCGGAAGCCCGACCTACAGCGGCCTCGGTTCCAAACTTGAGAGCATGCTGCGAGTTGCTGAAGAGCACTCCACCCAACTCATCAGCCAAGCCGACATCGATGCCGAGAAAATGCGCAAGGCTGTTCAGTCGGAAACCGCTGCGCTGCGTGCCGACACCGCCAACGAATCCGAACGTATCCTCAACGAAGCGAACAGCGAAGCAGCAGCACTCGCCAAGTCATCCCGAGCCGAAGCCGAGGCTCTCGTCGCCCGAGCGAAAGACGAAGCCTCACAGCTCGTTACCGATGCCTCTCGCGAAGCCGCCACGATTCGCGGTGCCGTAGCAACTGAAGCTGCGGATGCCCGCACCTCTGCCAAGCGTGAATCGGCAGCTCTGCGTGCCGAGACCGAACGCGCGATGACCGAACTGCGCGCTAGCACCGCAAACGAAGTTGCCGACGCCCGCGAGGCTGCAGAGTCCTTGGCTCGAGATGCCGAACTCGGCCGCGCCACGTTCGAGGCCGAGAACACCAAGCAGCGCGAAGATCTCCAGCGCGATATCGAGCAAGCTCGCACCGACCTTGCTCGCGAGATTGAGACGGCACGCGCAGACCTCGAAGCCGAGACAACAACGGCACGCGAGAAGCTCGCCAACGAAACCAAAGCCGCCAACACCAAGCTCGCCAACGAGACCAAGGCCGCCCACACCAAGCTCGCCAACGAAACCAAAGCAGCCAAGGCCACACATCAGGCAGAACTCGATGCCGCCTACGCTGCGCTTGAAGCAGAAGCCGAAGCAACTCGCACAGCAGCAGCCACGGAAGCCGCAAACACTCTCGCTGAACTCGAAAAGACTGTGCTCGCAGCGCAAGCGTCGCTCGAGACTGAAATCTCTGAAGCTCGCGAACTGTGGGAGAACGAAGAGCGCGAAGCCCGTCACCACCTCGAGAGCGACGTCACTACAACGCGTGCGGCACTCGAAGACGAGGTCAGCACCACCAAGGCGGCGCTCGAGCACGAAGTAACCAGCACCCAGGCAGCGCTCGAGCACGAGGTTACGAGCACCAAGACCGCACTCGAGCAGGAAGTTAAAGTCACCCAAGCTTCGCTCGAACAAGAGGTTACAACCACTCGCGCTGAGCTCGAACGAGAAGTTGCCACAGCGAAGGCCGCTCTCGAAGACGAGGTCACGACCACGCAGACTGAACTCGAGGCCCACGTCAAGGCCACTCGAAAAGAACTCTCAGCCGACGTCAACGCGCAAAAGAAGGCGCTCGACAAGGAAGTCAGTTCCACCAAGAAGGCGCTCGCCAAAGAAGTTTCAACGACTCGAGCCGCTCTAGAGAGCGATGTAGAGACCACGCAGGCTGGGCTCGAAGCAGAAATCACGAGCGCTCGCGCCGCCTTCGAGCACGAGAGCTCCACCGCTCGAGCCGAGTTCGAAGCCGAGATGAGCACACGTCGCAACGAACTCGAAGCAGAAATCGCCGCGGCAACGGCCGGCCTCGAAGAAGATATGGCACGTCGCCACGCTGAACTGGATGCCGAGATCGACAGCAAGCGCACCGAGCTCGAGAGTTACGAATTAGAAACACGTTCAACCCTCGCCCACGATGTCGAAAAGCAGACAACCGACCTCGACCGCGATGTTGCACGCCAGCGTGCAGAACTTGCCAATGAAGTGGAATCGACGCGGGCGACCATCAAACACCAGCTCGAAGAAACTCGCACCACGATCGAGCGTGAGGCCGAAGAAGCCCGCATCTCGCTCGAGAAAGAAATTGCTGTGCGACGCGATGAGGCCGAGAAAGAGTTCTTGGCACAGCACAAAGAAGCGACAGCCCAAACTCAGAACTACCTCGAAGAAGCTCAAGCGCAATTGGCTGAAGCCGTGCGCGAGGCAAATGCTAAGCGTCACGAAGCTGAAGAGCTCACTAAGACCTCACAATCCGAAGCGAAAACGCTGCTTGCAGACGCATCAGACCAGGCCAGCGACCAAATCGCAGATGCTGAGCAGCGCGCCAAGTTGATGCTTGACGATGCTGAAAAGCGCTCCCACGATCTCGTAAGCGAAGCCGAAGACCGCCTCGCCAAGATCAAGGCTGAACGCGAAACGGTTGCGGGCTACTTCGAAAACCTTCGCGGAGTTCTGAACAAAGCCGAGGAAGTTAGCTAGCAACACGCTGAGCGGCCCCTAGAATTGCGCTCAGCCCTGCGCAGTTGCGTGAGGTCGAACGGAGCCATGCAATGAAGATCCTCAATCCATTCCGCCTCGGACTTCTGGGCGGTCTGGGTGTTCTCGTCGCGGTCGGAATCGGCGAGGCCATTATTTCGCTCGCGACGATCCTGACGTATGTCGGCGCGGCGCTGTTCCTTGCACTCGGTCTTGACCCCGTCGTCACGTGGCTCGAAACCAGAAAGTTTCCGCGGTGGACAGCGATCCTCACGGTGCTCGTGGGAGTGCTTGGCGTGTTCACCGGACTCGTTTTTGCGATCGTTCCCGTCATCGCCGAGCAGGTCAGCAACGCGGCCCAGGCAATCCCGCGTCTCGTCACAGCATTTTTCGATGGCACGGTTCGTGAGAGCGTAGAGACCGCGTTCCCGTGGCTTGATGTGCAGGATCTCCTCGACGGCTTCAACGCGTGGGTCGTAGACCTCGACTTCACGACCATCGGCGGCGGAGTGTTCGCCGTAGGAATCGGGATCGCCACCGGAATCACCGGTGCCATCATCGTATTGATCCTCACGATCTACTTCGTATCGTCGCTTAACAGCATCAAGTCCGGTGTCTACCAACTCGTGCCGGCCACCAAGCGCGCAAAGTTTATCGACCTCGCCGAGCAAGTGAGTGCCGCCGTCGGTCGCTACGTGATCGGCCAGAGTTCACTCGCTCTGGTCAACGGTGTGCTCTCGTTCCTCGTGCTCACTCTGATCTTCCCGGCCTTCGGGTTTCCCGTGAAGTACTCGGCGTTGCTGGCATTCATCGCCTTCGTCGGATCCCTCATCCCTCTCGTGGGAACGCTGAGCGGATCCGTCGTCATTACGTTGCTGGTGTTCCTGTTCAATGGCCCACCGAGCGTGATTGCCGTAGGAATCTACTACCTGATCTACATGCAGCTTGAGGCCTACGTGCTCAACCCCCGCATTATGAACAAGGCCGTGAAAATTCCAGGCGCCCTCGTGGTGATCGCCGCACTCGCCGGCGGAACGCTGCTGGGCATTTTGGGTGCTCTAATCGCCATCCCCGTTGCCGCGGCGATCCTGCTGATCTTTCAGCAGGTCGTCGTACCGCGCCAAGCTGATCTCTAGCAAAGAGCAGCTAGACGGCGCTAGCCGGCTCCGGTGGCCATGTGCGCGGCAAAGGAAGCACCATCGGGTTGAGGCGGGCCACGATCTCGGTGAGCACCCGATACGTCTGAGCCTCCCCCACCCATAAGTGTTTGCCGCCCTCGACCGCGACAAATTCCAGCTCCGGCACCGAGGAGAATCGTTGCGCGGCTTGTTCTGGGCGCAAGTAGTCATCGAGCTCAGGGATCACCGCCACCAGACGGCGCTCGTCGCCTGCCCACGCGGCCACCTCATCCGGGCTCGCACGATGTAGCGGTGGGGAAAGCAGAATCGCACCGGTGATCGGATGCCGCAGACCATATTTGAGCGTGACTTCAGTACCAAACGACCACCCCAAGAGCCAGACGTTGGGAAGTCCACGCTCACGCACGAAGTCCATCGCTGCTGCAAGGTCGTGAGCTTCAAGCTCACCCTCGCCGAAGGAACCCTCTGAGGTTCCTCGTGGCGACGTCACTCCGCGGAAATTAAAACGTAGTACCGCGACATCGGCCAGCGCTGGTAGCCGAGCGGCAGCCTTGCGAATGATGTGTGAATCCATAAACCCGCCTGCCGTTGGCAAGGGGTGCAAAGTCACTAAAGTGGCAGCGATGTGACCAGACTCCGGAAGTGAAAGCTCCCCGACCAGAGTGAAGCCGTCATCAGTGTGCAGCTCGATGTTTTCGCGGGTCGCCGGAAGCTCAGTCGCGCCTCTAATCGGTTCACTTGGAGACGCCGCGTTCACACCGGAATCGTTCGTGGAGGTCTGGGTCACGGGGAAATCGCTCACAATCTAATTTTCCAACAGTGTTGGTGCCAGTGACGCCGAGCTGCCAAGTCGTCAGCTGAGCCCATGATGCCGTCGGCACGCCACGTCACAGTGTGAGCAGTGCCCGAACTAATAGTTTGCGAGCATCCGGGGCAGGTGTAATTTTTAACTGCCTTGGCTGGCGAGACCGGCTGAACATTCCATTCGCCGTCACGCTTCATTTCCGTTCGACGTGAACCAAAAATGGCGTTCCTGATATCGCCGTTGTCATCGTCGTCGGGCCGGCGTTTTCCGCGAGGACGATTAGAACGAGGCATAACTCAAGCTTATGCGGTGTCGCGACGCCGCCTAGTACCAGCCGTTGGACTCGGAATAGGCCCAGGCTCCACACGGCGTTCCGTAGCGGCCGTCGATGTAGCTGAGACCCCAAGAGATCTGGGTGGCAGGATTGGTGGCCCAATCAGCGCCAGCGGACGCCATCTTGCTGCCAGGAAGCGCCTGAGGGATGCCGTAGGCACCGCTCGAGGAGTTCTGGGCGTACACGTTCCAGCCAGATTCGCGATTCCAGAGGCTAACGAGACAGTTGTACTCGCTCGTGCCTAGACCACGAGCGGTAAGCATTGAAAGCGCCACCGCCTGGGCTGTTCCGGGATCAGGAGTTCCTACGGCAGGCGCGACAGGAGATGCCACCACAACAGGCTCAACCACGATCTCTTTGATCTTGAGTTCATCACGCGAGACTTCGTTGACGAAGCCCTCGGCCACGGTGAGCGATTGCACTTCTGCACGCTCCATGGCGTTGAGCGGCACTGGCGCCGCTGACACCGTGCTTGCGGGGGTAGGAGCCGCCATCATCAAGGTGGCGACGAAGCCTAAGCTCACGGCAGAAGCGAAAACAGGCAAGCTCCACGAGACGCGTTTGTGGCGTCCGGAAAGATCCGCGCTCTGGCTCTTGGCTTGGGCGCGGATGATTGCGGCTCGGGAATTAATGAACAAAGTACGGCAATGCTAGTCGACTCACCTGAAAAAAAGGCGGGAACTAGCGAACAGCGAGCATGACGTCGATGACGGAGTCGATCAAGTAATCGACCTGGGCTTCGCGATAGCCACCCTTAGCGCTGCGGAACGCGACGGTACGAACGCGGTCGATGGTCAGCGGAGCGCCATGCTGAAAGTAGTTGGCGAGCTCTTGAGCAAAGGCATCAACATCTTTGATCGAATAGCCGATCGTGAACGAATTCGAGCGAGCAAATCTCTTTCCTTCGCGTCGCGCGAGACGGTTGAGGATCTCCTGCGCTTCGGCCCGAGCGTTCGCGTACCACGCTGTCTCGCCCAATTCTGCGATCGAGCGATCACGTTCACGTGCCGCGAATGCGTCTTCGAGGCGCTCAAGAGCCGAGTCAACATGCACCGGGGAGTATCCGCCCTTCTGCATGGCAAAAGCTAACTTGCGAATGGACCGCGAAGACACGATCGAGGAGTCACTACGATCGGCCGTGTAGGCACGACGCGCCTCCTCGAGGAAATCCTCGACCTGATCGACGTTGTACCCGAGCTTCGACTTGCGGCTGCGGGGAAATGTGGTGCTCACGGTTCTATTGTGCCTTACGAGAAGATAAGAAAGAGCGCATAGCCAGCAGCAGCCGACAAAAGCGACGAGTCAACGCGATCTAGGAAGCCTCCGTGGCCCGGAAGCCAGGTACTAATGTCTTTAATCCCGAGGTCACGCTTGATGAGTGACTCCGCTAGATCTCCCATGGTGGCGGTACCCAAGATAACGAGACCAAAGATGAGTCCAACCCACCAGGGCTGATCGATCATGAAGAGGGCAAGCAGAATGCCTGCGGTAATCGCCGCAAGCGCTGCTCCGGCAAACCCTTCCCACGTTTTGCCGGGGCTGATGGTGGGAGCCATCTTATGTTTGCCAAACGAAAGCCCACTCGCGTACGCTCCGATATCGCTGACGACGACGACAATCAGCATCGCGAGTGTCCACCACTGGCCACCGTCTTGAGCAGTGAGAATCACGGTGAAGCTCGCAAGGAATGCAACGTACAACATGACGAAAACGCCAGCGCCGAGATCGCGCATGATCGATTTCACCGAACCACGGTGGCTCGGCATCACAACTACTTCAACAAGCCGCCAGAGCCACACGAAGACGATGCCACCCAGCGTGACAAACCACTGGCCTTCGGCCTGCCAATAGAACGACGCGGGAACAACCGCGACTGCGGCAATGACCGCTGCGACGCGTGGAATTTTCAGGCCGGCAAAACGAAGCGCACTGGCGAGCTCGAATGCCGTGAAAGCAACCAGCACGCCCGCAAAGAGCATGTACAGCTCTTTGACAAAGATCAGGCTGAACAACAAAGCAAGACCAAGACCCAGCCCCACGGTGAGAGCCATCGCCAAAGGACGCCCCGTGCGGGCGTTAATCTTGTCGTTTGTAGCTCGAACGTGAGCTTCGAATTCGGAGACCATTAGACCTCGAGAAGTTCAGCTTCTTTGCGCTTGAGAGCGTCGTCGATTGTGTCGACATGAGCCTTCGTGCTCGCTTCTAGTTCTTTCTCGGCGCGCGCGACCTCATCTTCGCCGACCTCAGTGAGCGCCTCAAGGTCGTCTTTTGCCTTACGGCGCACGTTGCGAAGCGAGACGCGAGCCTGCTCAGCCTTATCGCGCACAACCTTGACGAACTCCTTGCGGCGTTCTTCGGTGAGTTCCGGCAGCGTGGCACGGATGACGTTGCCATCGTTGCCGACGCTCGCACCGAGGTGGTGAGCGCCTGCGATTGCCTTCTCAATGTCTTTGAGCGCGGACTTGTCGAACGGGGTGATCAGGAGAGTACGAGCCTCTTGGTTCACCATGGACGCAAGCTGCTGCAACGGAGTGGGAGTTCCGTAATAGTCCACTAGGACTTTCTGGAACAACGCTGGGTTAGCGCGGCCGGTACGAACCGTGCCGAAGTCATCTTTGGCAGCTTCTACTGCCTTGTTCATCTTTTCGCTAGCCTCGGCTAGGACATCACTGATCACAGGGGCACTCCTCTAGGTCTTACTCGAGTTTAGCGTGCAGAGGTAGGAACAACTGCGGTGCGGCACTCGGAAATCGTTTGGCTGGGGCGGTAATTAGAGCGCTGAGCGCTATCCGTGCACGCGAGTGCCGATTTGCTCCCCCACGATGGCGCGGGTGAGGTTTCCTGCTGGCTCCATACCGAAGACCAGCATCGGCATCGCATTGTCCATGCACAGGCTAAAGGCGGTCGAGTCGACGACCTTGAGGCCCTGCACGAGAGCATCCTGAAAGCTGATTGATTCGAGCTTGCGAGCATCGGGGTTGCTGCGGGGGTCAGCGTCATACACGCCGTCAACACCGTTCTTCGCAACAAGCACTTCTTCCGCGCCGATCTCGAGAGCGCGCTGAGCTGCAACCGTGTCAGTGGAGAAGTATGGCAAGCCTGCACCGGCGCCGAAGATGACAACACGGCCCTTCTCGAGATGACGTTCGGCACGCAGCGGAATATACGGCTCCGCGACCTGTGTCATCGCAATAGCTGACTGCACGCGGGTTGCTGTGCCTGCCTGCTCCAAGAAGTCCTGAAGGGCGAGGGCGTTCATTACCGTGCCCAACATCCCCATGTAGTCGGCGCGGCCGCGATCCATCCCACGCTGGCTGAGCTCAGCACCACGGAAGAAGTTGCCTCCACCAACAACGATGGCGATTTCTACCTCAGCGGCTGCCGCAGCGATCTCCTTTGCAAGAGCCGAGACGACATCCGGGTTAACACCCAACTGGCCACCACCGAATGCTTCTCCCGACAGTTTTAGCAGCACTCGGCGTTTGCGTTGAGTAGTCATCGTCTTCTTTCGCTAGCGGTTCTCTATTACAGGGTATTGCGTTGCGGAGAGTTCAGCACGGGCGTACAGCACATTCGCCGTAATGACCGTGCCGGGCCGCCTGATCCGCGGCGGCACACAACAAAGGCCCGAGGCAATAGAGCCTCGGGCCTTCGTCGATATGCGTGTTAGGCGCCTACCTTGAAGCGTGCAAAACCAGTGATGGTGATGCCCGCGTCAGCGGCAACCTTGGCGACAGAAACCTTGTTGTCGCGAGCGTAGTCTTGGTCAAGCAGGGCAACCTGCTTGAAGAACGCGCCGAGACGACCTTCAACGATCTTGGGAAGAGCAGCGTCAGGCTTGCCCTCTCCGCGACTGATCTCTTCTACGATGCGACGCTCGTTCTCGACATCATCTGCCGGAACGTCTTCACGCGAGAGGTAGGTCGGAGCAGCGAACGAGATGTGCTGCGCGATTCCGCGAGCGGTCTCTGCATCGTCACCCGTGTATGCGACAACAACGCCGACCTGCGGAGGCAGGTCCTTGTTGGTGCGGTGCATGTAGACCTCGAACGAGTCACCCTCAAGCTTGGCAAGGCGACGCAGTTCGAACTTCTCACCCAAGATTGCAGCTTCATCGTTGATGAGCTCGTCGACCGTCTTCGAGCCTGCGGATGCCGCAAGGCCCTCTTCTACGGTCGATGCGCCCGCAGCAGCAACTGCTTCGGCAACAGCCTCGCCCAGAGCGACAAACTTGTCGCCCTTGGCAACGAAGTCGGTCTCGCAGGCGAGCTCGATGATGGTGGTCGATCCGCCAGCGGTCTTCGCGGCGATGAGGCCTTCGCTGGTGGAACGGTCAGAACGCTTCGCGTTGCTCTTGGCACCGCGCAGACGAAGAAGCTCGGTGGCCTTTTCGAGGTCACCGCCTGCCTCAACGAGAGCGTTCTTGGTTTCAACCATGCCGGTGCCGAGGCGCTCACGCAGGGTCTTGAGGTCTTCGAGGCTGAAGTCTGCCATTGTTCGAATCCTTACTTCTTGTCGTCAGCTGCGTCTGCAGCCTTCGCGGGGGTCTTCTTTGCTGCGGGCTTAGCTGCGGCCTTCTCAGCCTTTGCCTCTGCCTTGGCGGGCTCTTCAGCCTTAGCTTCTTCAGCCTTGGGCTCTTCAGCCTTAGGCTCTTCGGCCTTAGCTTCTTCAACCTTGGGCTCTTCAGCCTTAGCTTCTTCGGCCTTGGGCTCTTCGGTCTTTGCTGCAGCGGCATCCGCGTCAGCCTGGCCGAGAAGCTCAGCTTCCCATGCAGCCATGGGCTCTACTTCTTTGCCCTCTTCTGGCTTCTGGTGACGCTGGATGAGGCCCTCAGCAGCAGCGTCAGCAACGATGCGCGTGAGGAGACCGACCGAGCGGATGGCGTCGTCGTTACCCGGGATCGGGTACGCAACGTCGTCGGGGTCGCAGTTGGTGTCGAGGATAGCGATGACGGGGATACCAAGCTTGTGAGCCTCGTCAATGGCGAGGTGCTCCTTCTTGGTGTCAACGATCCAGATCGCCGAAGGGGTCTTCGTGAGGTTACGGATACCACCGAGGCTCTTCTGCAGTTTCACAAGCTCGCGCTTCTGAATGAGCAGTTCCTTCTTGGTGAAACCACGCGTGGTGTCATCGAAGTCGACCTCTTCGAGTTCCTTCATGCGCGCAAGACGCTTGGAAACCGTCTGGAAGTTGGTGAGGAGTCCACCGAGCCAGCGCTGGTTGACGTAGGGCTGGCCTACGCGCAGTGCCTGCTCAGCGATCGTTCCCTGTGCCTGCTTCTTGGTACCAACGAAAAGAATGGTTCCGCCGTGGGCGACCGTCTCCTTGACGTAGTCATAAACAGCGTCGATGTGACCCAGCGACTGCTGAAGGTCAATGATGTGGCTGCCCGAGCGCTCGGTCAGAATAAAGCGCTTCATTTTCGGGTTCCAACGACGAGTCTGGTGTCCGAAGTGTACGCCGCTGTCAAGCAGCTCGCGGATGGTTACGACGGCCATAGCCGTTCTCCTTTTCTGGCTCACTGGCGCACATGGCGGCAATGGCCTTCTCAGTTAATACTCGCGACCGGTTGGCGCGAATCCTAGTGCCCGGGCATACCTCCGCCCCTGCCGCAATGGTGCGCGAGAGGGGACTGAGTGGAGATAGCGGCCGTGTGCTGCGGTAGTTGTACTGCAGCGGGGCACGCGTAGTCACCGCGAATACACGCGGTGCTGCCAAAATCATACCATCGCTCCCCCACAATGACATCACCCTGATTGAGTTTCCCCGGGTGTGATTTTTCGCCCGCTACCAGCCGCCGTAAACACCACACTGAGTGGATGTTTCGAGCTTCTTTATCCGTGCTTCTTGCGCTTCTCGTCGCGACCGTTGCTGGCGCGAGCGCACACGCTGACACCGCTGCCGAGTGGGACTGGCCAGTGGAGGCACCGCATCCGATCATCCGCCCCTATATCGCACCGGACACGGCGTATTCGGCGGGGCACCGTGGCATCGATATTGGTGCAGGCACAACGACTGAGGTGCGAGCCCCTGCCGCGGGCGTCGTGCACTTCGCCGGTGTCGTGGTGGATCGCCCGGTGCTCTCTGTATTACATCCGGGTGGGCTCATCACGAGTTACGAGCCTGTCACCACTACGCTCTCTCGCGGCGACTCCGTGCAGCAGGGAGACGTGATTGGCGAGCTGCAGCCCGGACACTGTTCGGTCGCGTGCATTCACTTCGGGGTACGCCTTGATGGCGAGTATGTGTCGCCACTCAATTACCTCGGAGCGATCCCCCGCGCGATACTGCTGCCCACACGAAAGCCCTAGTCGAGCCCGAGCGCATAGCGCCTGCGGGCTCAACTAGGGCGAGCATCCGAGTTGTGCGTCGACTAGGCGTCGATGCTGTGTTTCGGCGAGTGGTCATCCTCCGCATGCTTCGGAGCGTGCTCCTCGGTGTGAGCCGGAGCGTGCTCACGCACATGCTCGGCAGCGGCACGCTTCGGGGTGCGCACCTCTGCGCCAATCGAAATCACGCGACCCGGCCACCAGAACTTCTCGCCAAGCATGAACGCAAGCGACGGCACAATCACCGTACGAACGAGAAGCGTGTCGAGCAGCACACCGATGCAGACAATGATTCCGATCTGCGTGAGCGTAATGAGAGGCAGAACACCGAGCACCGCAAACACGGCCGCGAGCAAGATGCCGGCGCTCGTGATGACGCCACCGGTCGAGGAAAGCGCACGAATCATTCCCTGGCGTGTGCCGTGCTCGACCGCTTCTTCTCGCGCCCGCGTGACCAAGAAGATGTTGTAATCCACACCGAGCGCCACAAGGAAGAGGAAGCTAAACAGCACCACATTGGTGTCGATAGCGGGGAATCCGAAGACCGACTGGAACAGGAGCCAACTCGCGCCTAAGCTCGCAAAGAACGAAGCAAGCACCGTGAGCAGCAACAGAATCGGAGCAACAAGCGAACGCAAGAGCAGCACCAGCACAATGAAGACCAGGCCAAGGATGAGCGGGATTACCAGATCCTGATCATGCTGCTGGGCGCGCTGCACGTCGAGAGCCTGCGCATCCAACCCGCCGACGAGCGCATCAGCACCGTCGATGCTGGAGAGTTCAGCGCGGAGAGCCTCGATAGCGGCGAACGAGCCTTCAGTCTCGGCTGCGTCATCCAACACCACACTGATCTGCGTGATCGTCGACGTGCTTTCACCGATGCTGACAGCATCCACACCGTCAACTCCCTCGGCAGCCTGAGCAGCTTCATCGGCGTAATCAGAGTTCACAATGACGGATGCCGGCGAACCGCTGCCAGCGGGGAATGCTTCAGCAATAAGGTCCTGACCCTGAACCGCTTCGGGAACCTGCGTAAAGCTCTCGGTTTGCGAGAGACCAATCTTGATTTGCGGAACGCCCAAGGAGAGAGCGCCAAGCACGATCGCACCCAGAATGGCAACGGCAACCGGCTTCTTGGATACCAGAACGCCCAGCTTGTGCCAGACACCGCGTTCTGCGCTGCCCTCCGTGCCGAACTTGGGGATGTACGGCCAGAAGAGACCGCGACCGAACAAGACGAGAGCCGCCGGCAAGACGACGAGCGCGAAGATCATGGCGATAACTACACCCGTGGCACACGCGATGCCCAGCGCACGGTTGCCCTGCAGCTCAGCGAACACCAGCGTGAGGAGGGCGAGCACCACTGTGCTTCCACTGGCGATGATGGCGGGGCCAGCTCCGCGCAGTGCCCGCGACATCGCTTCGCGACGGTCTTCCTCCAAGCGCAATTCGTCACGGTACCGGGCGATGAGCAGCAGCGCGTAGTTGGTGCCGGCACCGAAGACCAGTACCGAGAGAATTCCCGTGACCGAGGCATCCAAGGGTATGCCAGCGAGCGCGGCGACACGAGCCGCGACGATGCCGGCAAGCCCGTCAGCGGTACCGACGACGATGAGCGGGACGAGCCACAACCAGGGGCTGCGGTACGTCACGAGCAGGAGCACCGCGACAACAATCACGGTGGTGATGAGAAGGGTGAAGTCAGCGCCTTCAAAGACGGCGGCGATGTCGACCGCGAATCCTTCAGGACCGCTGAGCAATGCAGTGAGGCCACTCGGAAGGTCGGCGTTGGCTTCAGCCCGAATCTCGTCCGCGCGCTCGGCTTGTTCGCCAGCTTCGGAGAGGGAATCGAGCGGAACCGTAACGATCGCGGTCGTGCCGTCGTCGGAGAACGTCGGTGGTGGAACGAATCCCTCGGCCGAGAGGTCGCTCAGCGTGCCAGCCGCCTCGGTGATGGCAGCGGTGTCGTCGTCGGTGAGTACATCACCGTCACGCGTGAAGACGAGAAGAGCAACCGTGGAGTCAGCCCCAGGGAGGTCTTCTGCTGCAGCGGCAGCCTGTGCTGATTCGGCTGACTCCGGAAGACCGACGCCGGGAAGGGCGCCCTCTTCGTTGCCCGAACCTGCCGCGAATATTGCGCCCGCCGCGAGAAAGGCGGCGACCAATACGATCCACGAAGTGCGCCGGGCAGTGATGAACGTCCTGAGGCGAGACATCGCTCTCCTTCTGAAGAAAAGTACTTCGATTAACTAGATATTAGACAAGTTAGAAACATAGCGGTAAAGTGAACGGCATGCAACACACCGAATCCCCTCCGGAGCGTCCCGACGCGCGACGCCCCACCCAGCTGTTGCGCGACATCCTCGATATCAGCGAAGAGTTCGAGGACCACGTCGGTCGAACCCTTTCGGTCAACCCGACCGACCTCGAAGCGATGAACCACCTGATCATGAGCGGGCCGCTGCCACCGACCGAGCTGTCTCGTCGCCTCAATATCTCGACGCCAGCCGTGACCGCCTCAATAGACCGACTCATCAACGTCGGCCATGTAACGCGGGAACAACATCCCACCGACCGCAGAAGCGTCGTTGTCGTGCCCAACCCGAGTTCGGTCGCGACCGCCATGGCCACGCTGATGCCCATGATTATGGGGATTGACCGCGTGCTCGACAACTTCGACGACAACGAGAAAGACGTCATCGAGCGCTACCTCGATCAGGTCGTCTCCATCTATCGCGCGCAGCTCCCGGAGCCCACCGACGTTCCCTCCCCCAAGCCAGCCGTCGCGCCACCCAAGATTGACCCGCCAGGTCCACGCCGCACGTCCTGGAAACCAGAAACCCACGTGGGCGACAGCCCGCTCCTGGGCTAAGAGATACGAGAAGCTTGGCCGCTGACCGTCGAGGCCGAATGCTTAAGCACGGGGATGCGCGGTGCGGTAGCTTTCGCGCAAGCGCTCCGTTGAGACATGGGTATACAGCTGGGTAGTGCCCAGACTGGCATGCCCCAAAAGCTCCTGCACCGCCCGTAGATCGGCGCCGCCATCGAGCAGATGGGTGGCAGCGGTATGTCTCAACGTGTGGGGGCCGGATCCGCCCGAACCGGGAACGTCGGCGAGCAAATGCGCGATCACTTCATACACCGTGCGCGCACTGACACGCTTGCCACGGGCACCCACAAATAGCGGTGCCGCTCCCCCGGTTTCGGCGGTGAGTTGCGGTCGACCACGCTCGAGATAATCGGCGATGGCGCGTTGAGCCGGAATTCCAAACGGAACCACCCTCTCCTTCGACCCCTTACCCATCACGCGCACGGTGAGCCGGGAATCATCCACGTCATTCGCACTGAGCCCCACAAGCTCACTCACCCGCAGCGCCGAGGCATAGAGGAGCTCGACAATAGCTCTGTCCCGCAGCGCTACTGGATCTGCCGTGGACGCCCGCGACTCAACACTCTGCAACATCTCGGCCATCTGATCGCGATTGAGAACCCGGGGCAAGTGCCGGTCGGCCTTCGGCGCCTTAAGACGAGCCGCGGCATCCAACTCGGTGTAATTATTCTGGGCCAACCACGCGCTGAACGCCCGCGAGGCTGCCGCCCGACGCGCCAACGTAGCTTTTGCGAGCCCCTCTTGGGAGGACTGCCACAACCACTCACGCAAGAGTTCGAGATCGAGATCAGCGGGCTCTGTCGCCAACCGCTCTTCCGCGAAGGCGACGAGGTTGGTGAGATCAGAACGGTAGGAACGAATCGTGTGCACGCTGAAGCCGCGGTCTGCCGAGAGGTACTCGACGAACGTCTCCACAAGGCGGGGCAGGTTCACCCCTCTATCGTGCGCCATGCTGACGACAATGGGGCTCGACGCGATAGCGTTTCGGGATGACCATTCAGCCTCCACGCCCCGCTGCCAGCACGGCCCGCGGCACCGCACTCATCACAGGAGCAACTTCCGGCCTCGGGGCGGAGTTCGCCCATCAACTCGCTTCTGGTGGCTACAACATTGTTCTGGTAGCGCGAGATCTGGCCAGACTTGAGGCTGTCGCATCCGACCTGCGCTCACGCTACGGCGTCACCGCCGAAGTGCTGAAGGCCGACCTCACCAACGTCGACGAACGGGCGATTGTCGAGCAGCGTTTGCACTCGGCGGATGCCCCCATCAGCTATCTAGTGAACAACGCCGGCTACGGACTGGCGCAAGAGTTCGAAACAAACTCGATCGACGACGAAGAGCGGATGCTGGAGATTCTCGCCACCGTGCCCCTCCGCCTCAGTCACGCAGTGCTCGGCGGCATGCTCAGCCGAGAATCCGGCACCGTACTTACTGTCGCCAGCATCGCTGCGGGCGCCCCGCTCGGGCTCTATAGCGCGGCAAAAGCATGGCCGCTCAGTTTCAGCCGTTGGGCCAACGCCCACTACCGCCACCGCGGCGTGACCTTCAGCGCCGTCGCGCCCGGGTTTGTCCGCACTGAATTCCACGCTCGACTCGGCATTGAGCGCGCCGACATGGCCCCGAAGTGGATGTGGCTCGATGCGAGCTTCGTGGTTCGCTCCGCCCTGCGCTCAGCGGCACGCGGTCGCGCCGTCTCGGTGCCCAGCGTGCGCTACAAACTCATCTGGGCTCTGATGAAAGTCACGCAACCACTAATCATGGTCTTCGTCGCGCGCGCAAGTCGTGCCGCTAGCGCTAACGGATCCTGAAACCGCGCGCTTCGACCTCGTCTTTGAGGTGGTCGCGCATCGCAACCGACGGCCCCGTTACACCCTCCGGCTGGCTGGTGCGGCGGGCGGTGTGCTCGGCCCAACCATATTCCGAATCAGGAATTTGCGCGCTTGCGCTGGTGACCTGACGGCCCGAGTAGAGACCGTTGGCAATCATGACGTCGTCGTAGTCGCTGACGTGCTTCTCGATGTCGTCACCTGAATACTGTTCCCGGTGCACAACGGCCTCGCTCGACAAACGCGGCTTTGTTCCCCGACGCACTCCCTCCCTCGGATGACCGAGAGTGAGACCAGCGACGGCAAAGACTCCCTGGGGCAGGCCCAACTCGTCGGCAATCGCCGAAGGCTGATTGCGCACCGAACCAATAGGAACAGCGCCAAGCCCGAGCGACTCGGCGGCGACTAGCGCGTTCTCAAGCGCGAGAGCGGCATCGACGGATGCCATAAGGAACATTTCGAGGTTGTCAGCGTCGAATGTGTGCCCCTGTCGCTCGGCGAGGTAGTGAAAACGGGACACATCGGCGCAGAAGATCAGCATGACAGGGGCTTCAGCGACGTAGCGCTGGTCGCCAACTAGGTGAGCCAGGCGAGCACGGCGCTCTGCATCCTCAACGACGATGATGCTGAACGCCTGCAGGTTAGATGACGTCGGGGCGCTGCGGGCAGACACCAAGATTGCTTCCAGCGCCTCCGCCGCAATCGGTGTCGGCTCAAAGCTGCGAATCGACTCGTGGCTCGTGAGCACCCGAATCGTATCTGTGATGAACTCGGGCGAAATCTCCCGCTGCTCTTGTTCGATTCGAGATGTGGGTGCGGTATTTATTGAGCCCAAAGTCATAGTTCAATGATTTCACGGCGCACTGGATGCTTCGTGCACACGCGACGCGAACGAGAAGCGTGCAGCAAGCCCGAGCTAGTCGGAGGCCGCCACTTCTGCCGCATTGAACGTGGAGTTTTTGGCTGAGAACGTCTCGAGGCGCTGCTCGGGCGTCATCGCTTCGACTTGCGCCCACGCTTCAGCAGAGTGGCCCGTGATCTCCGTGGTGTCGCCGACCGGAATGATCGAGTGCACGGTCTGCTTCTCGTAGACGTGCACAACGTTGACCGACTGCCCGTAGTCAACTCCGGAAAGCAGTCGTTCATGGGCACTGAGGTCGAGGGTGTAACACGTCGCTGACGCGACGGAAACAGGGATGCCAGCGAAAGTCGAATGTGTCGAATAGTGCAAATGGCCGCCCAGAATCGCACGAACGTCGCTGCCCTGCAGAACTTCCGCGAGCCGGTCTTGGCCCTGCAGCTCAAGCATCCCCATCGCCTCCAACATCGGGGTAGGAATGGGCGGATGATGCACCGCCAGAAGCGTGCCGTGCGGTGCCGGGGTGGCCAGTTCGTTGCGCAACCACTCCAACTGTTCGTCGCCGATCTCGCCGTGGTGGTAGCCAGGCACCGTGGTGTCGAAAGAGATGATGCGCAATCCGTCGATCATGTAGACCCGGTCTTGCGGGGCATCCGATTCTTCGTCGAACAGCAGCGATGAGTACTGGGCGCGCTCGTCGTGATTACCCATCACCCAAATGATCTCAGCATTCATGCGTTTCGCTGCCGGCTCGACGATTGCACGCAAACGCACGTAAGCGTCGGGCTCGCCCAGATCGGCGAGGTCTCCCGTGAACACGATGGCTTGAGGATTCGCGGTCGAGCGCTCAAGTTGAGCAAGTGCCTGCTCGAGGTGAGCGATCGTGTTGACGGCCCCATACAGCGGTCGACCGCCGGCGAGCAGATGCGTGTCGCTGACATGCGCGATGACGTGGCTGGGGGCAGGATATTGGCCGAGTTGAATCACAAGCCAAGCCTAGGGCGCGCCCCTGTCATCCGCCGTGAATTCTGAGAACTTTGCGGGAGACGCTCCCGCAGCGTTCATAAAAAACGCCCGCCCCCACAATTGTGGAGGCGGGCGTTTTGTGTTGTCGACCTAGCTAACGTGCGCCGCTAGGCCAGAGCATTAGTCCTTCTTGTCGAAGACGGGCAACGTGACCGTTCCCGTACGAACGCTCTCGACTGCAGAGTCGAACTCGGCAACAATGTTGTCGCTGTGCTTGAAAGTGAACAAGCTCACGACAATCGCAACAACGAGGTTGAGGATGAAGCCAGGCACGATTTCGTACATGACTCCGGAGAGCGCGTCGCTGTTGCCCCAGATAACGACAGTGACAGCACCGACGATCATTCCGGCGATGGCACCGGGAGCCGTGAGCTTGCGCCAGAACAGCGACAGCAGCACGATCGGGCCGAACGCTGCGCCGAAGCCGGCCCAGGCGTAACCGACGAGGTCAAGAACCGACGCCTGCGGGTCGAGTGCGATCAGGATTGCGACGATCGACACGATCAGAACTCCGAAACGACCGAGGACAACCTGTGCCTTAGGAGTGGCTTCCTTCTTGGCGACGATTTTGAAGAGGTCTTCGACGAGAGCCGAGGACGACACGATCAACTGCGACGAGATCGTGCTCATCACAGCGGCGAGCACTGCGGCGAGAACGAAGCCAGCGATGAGCGGGTGGAAGAAGATCTGCGACAGCTCAAGGAAGACCTTCTCGGGGTCGTCCAACGTGAGGTCGGGGTTTTGCTGGAAGTACGCGATACCGATGAGAGCCGAAGCGAGCGCGCCCAGAACGGAGACGATCATCCAGCTGATGCCGATGCGGCGACCGGCTACGGCATCCCCGGGGGAACGCAGCGCCATGAAGCGAACGAGGATGTGCGGTTGACCGAAGTAACCAAGGCCCCACGCTGCAGCAGAGATAGCGGCGATCGCGGAACCGCCGAAGAGGTTGAGCATGTCGACTTCTTCGGTGCTGACAGCGCGGATCGATTCCATCGCACCATCGATGCCGCCGACCTGAGAGATTCCGATGATAGGAACGAAAATCAGGGCGAGGAAAATCATGATGCCCTGAACTACGTCTGTGTAGGTCGCGCCGATGAAGCCGCCGAAGAGGGTGTAGAGAACGGTAACGCCACCGACGAGAAGCATGCCGAGGAGGTACTCCGAGTTGAAGGCGCTCTCGAAGAACTTGCCGCCGGCCACCATGCCAGAGGAGACGTAGAACGTGAAGAACACGAGGGTGATGATGCCGGCGGTGACGCGCAGGATGTGCGTCTTGTCTCGCAGACGGTTCTCGAAGAAGCTCGGCACTGTGATCGAGTTCTTAGAAACCTCGGTGTAGGCACGCAACCGTGGGGCTACGAACTTCCAGTTGAGCCAGGCGCCGACCGTAAGGCCGATGGCGATCCACGCTTCAACGAGGCCTCCAACGTAGAAGGCTCCGGGGAGTCCGAGAAGGAGCCAACCCGACATGTCGGATGCTCCAGCGCTGAGGGCTGCGACGCCGGGGCTGAGTTTGCGGCCAGCGAGCATGTAGTCGTCAAGGTTGGTGGTGCGCTTGTACGCCCACCAGCCGATCCCAAGCATTGCAGCCAGATAAATTACCATCGCGATAATTTGGAAGGTTAAATCGTTCACAGTGTTGCCTTTCTCATGCATGTGCGTGGGTTAAGCCTGTCTACCCTCGCAGAGATAAGGATTAGTAACAATCTAAAGAGCCGCGCATGAAACGTAAAGAAATCTAATGATTACCCCTCAGAACGCAGCTATACCGCAGGATGGTCGCGCTGACACACGAGTTTTGCGTGACTCGCGAGAGATTCACAGCTTTCACCCCTGCGCCCTATCCGCAATTGTCCCCCTAAAGTACCGATTGGTACAGACCTATAATTGCGCAACCATGACCCTCGCCTCAATCCTCGCCGCGTTAGCAGAGCTCCCGGCGTCTCCTCACACGCAACTGATTGGTGTGTCTGGTTTCTGCGGTGCCGGCAAGTCCACTCTCGCTCGGGCTCTCGCCGCGGAGCTTCCGGGATGCGTGCGTATTCGGGGAGATGACTTCCTCAACCCTGAGAAGTCTCATGAACGTTCCTCTGACTGGTCAGGGGTCGAGCGGCTGCGGCTTCGCAACGAAGTGCTTGACCCTGTGCGGAGAGGCATTTCGGGTTCCTTTCGAAGATTTGATTGGGCTGCGCGCGCTCTTGGCGCTGCGGAGCCTTTGCCCGAAGCCAAAATTGTCGTTGTTGATCTGATTGGACTCTTTCATCCAGAGCTCGCTGGAGCTTGGGACCTCACCGTGTGGGTTGACGTAGGACTCGCGCAGGCGACCGAACAGGGCAAGGCTCGTGACCGCCGACTTGGGCGCCAGCATGAGCGTTTGTGGGATGAGGTATGGGTTCCCAACGAGCAAGACTTTGTTGAACGCTTCGACCCGCGGTCACATGCCGATGTTCTGTATCAGCAGGGTTAGCCCCTCGCCCCTGAGAGCACACGTGCTGCTCATTGAGGTAGTGACCGGCGGAGATTAGCGCCCGCGGGTCTTGCCCGCGAGTTTCCACCCGCGCTCCGTTTCGGCGACGCGACCGTCGAGTTCGAGCAACCCGAGCTGGGCGCGAACCGTGGAGATCGCGAGGCCGCTGCGCGCGGCAATGTCATCGGTGGTGCGGGCGCTGCGAGCGCTGAGGGCATCGAGAAGGCGCGTGGTCTCGGTGTTGGCGGGGCTGCCAGCATCGGGATGCTCACTCGGCGTTTGTGTAGTGCCCGCGGCGTCTGTCGCGTCGTCGACCGACAGGAGTGCTTGCTTGAGAGGCGCGAGCTCGGCCATTTGGTCGGGGTTGGTGACGCACACGGCATCGTAGTCACGGATGAGGCGGTGGCAGCCTGCTGAGGCAGCGCTCGTAACCGGCCCGGGCACTGCACCGAGCGGGCGCCCGAGGGCAGCAGCGTGACCTGCCGTATTAAGCGACCCCGAACGCCAGCCTGCTTCGAGAACGACCGTGGCCAGGCTGGCAGCGGCTATCAATCTGTTGCGTTGCAAAAATCTCCATTTGGTTGGCGGTGAGCCGCACGGGAGTTCGGAAATCACCACGCCGTTTTCGACGATGCGGCCGAGGAGCGCGTCATGACCGCTCGGGTAGAAGCGGTCCACTCCCCCGGCGAGAAAGGCGACAGTGAGTCCTTGGCTGGCGAGAGCAGCGCGGTGGGCCATGCCGTCGATTCCGTAGGCGGCACCGGACACGATCGTGTAGCCACGATCGACGAGACCGGCGGAAGCTTCCATCGTGATGTGTTCGCCATAGCCGGTCGCCGCGCGCGCACCGACGAGGGCTATGCCGCGATCGATTCCGGCGAGAGCTTCGTCGGTTCCGCGCACCCAGAGCGCCGAGGGCGCGTGCCAGTCGAGATCGTTGAGCCGCGACGGCCACAGGGTGTCGTCGGGCGTGAGCAGGCGTGCACCAAAACGGGCGGCCTGCCGCAGAGCGATGAGCGCGGTGTTGGACTTGAGCCGCGGCATCCAGCGCTCGATTGCTTGAGCCATGTCGCCATCAGCCACCGCGTCACCGCCCGTTGACAGAGCGGCAGCGAAGCGTTCTGGTTCCCACCGTTCGACAACGCCGGCGAGTGCTCGCACGGCACCGAGTTGCTGAATGGCGCAACCAGCAAGACGATCGCCGGGCTCCGCAAGGCCACTCCACGTTGCTCGCGCGAAACGTTCTTCGATCGCGTCGCGATCGAGATCGACACCGCCGTCGACGCTGACTGCTTTCACGAGAGTCGCAACTTCTGATTCTTTGAGTCCAAACATGCTCACTGTGCCATGGCCTTTCTGAGGTAAAGCGCTTGCCCAACGTGGGTGTCGTCGGGTCGGGAATCGTCGGCGAGGTCAGCGAGTGACCAGGCGACGCGCAGAACACGGTCATAGCCGCGCATAGTGATGCCTCCACGTTCAAGAGCACGGTCAAGCCCTGCTGTGACCTTGGGTGCGAGCCGCAGTTCGCGTCCACGCAGATACGAACCTGGCACGTGCGAGTTGAGCCGCCACGGCGTGGTCTCGAGGCGAGCGGCTGCACGCTGGCGGGCCGCTGTGACGCGGGCGCGGGCATCCGCCGTTGAGAGAGACGGCCGCTCTCCCGCTAGCCGCAGCTGAGCACTGGTGATTCGCTCAACCCGGAACTGAATGTCGATGCGATCGAGAAGCGGCCCCGACAGGCGGGCAAGGTACCGGCGACGACTGTTCGGTGGGCACGTGCATTCGCTATCACGGGCGCCCCACTGCCCACAGGGGCAGGGATTGGCCGCCATCACGAGCTGAAAGCGGCCAGGAAAGTGAGCAATCGCATTGGCCCGATGGATGCTGATGACCCCCGATTCGAGCGGTTGCCGAAGTGCGTCTAGCGCTGCCGGCGCAAACTCGGGTGCTTCGTCGAGAAAGAGCACTCCGTCGGAGGCTCGGGCGGCAGCACCCGGACGAATCTGGGAACTGCCGCCGCCTACGAGCGCCGCGGCCGTCGCCGTGTGATGGGGCGCTTCGAGGGGCGGTCGGGTGGTGAGGCTGCTGCCCACCGGCAACCCGGCCAACGAGCGAATGGAGGAGACTTCGAGGGCCGCCTGCGGGTCGAGATCGGGCAAGAGCCCGGGCAGTCGCGCTGCAAGCATGGTTTTACCAGCCCCGGGAGGGCCGAGCAGAAACACGTGGTGGCCACCGGCTGCGGCGACGAGCATTGCGTCGATCGCATCGCTACTGCCGATCATGTCGGCAAGGTCGCCACCGGTGTCCGGGGCCGCCTCGGGGGTCGGTCGCGTAATCACCTCAACGGGCTCAGGCTCGAATTCTCCGCCATGCCAAATGGCGGCATCCCGCAGTGACGGCATTGCGATCACACGCATGTCTGGAACGAGCGACGCTTCATCGGCATTACCGCTCGGCACCATCACTGTTGTGAATCCGGCCCGCGATGCGGCGAGCACTGCGGGCAGCACACCGTTCACCGGACGCAAGCGCCCGTCAAGACCGAGCTCTCCAATGTGGAGCACACGGTCGATCGATTCTGCAGAAATAGTTCCGGAGGCGGCGAGCGCCGCGACGGCTATCCCCAGGTCGAAACCGGAGCCGTGTTTGGGCAACGCAGCCGGCGACAGGTTGACGGTGATTTTGCGGTTCGGCAGCCCGCATCCGGAGTTCGTCGCTGCGGCCCGCACGCGGTCTTTCGCTTCGCCAAGCGCGGTATCGGGCAAGCCGATGAGCACGAATCCGGGAAGGTTGTTGGAGAGGTCTGCTTCTATCTCAACGATCGCACCCTCGAGGCCGAGTAGGGAAACGGCGTAGGTTCTGCCGATCACGAGATGCGCTTCAAGTGTTCGATCTCCACGACTCCGCGCGAGGGCACAATCACCGCAACGGCATCGATGCGCACCGTCGAACCTGAGCCCGGATGATCGTCACACCAGGCCGCAGCGAGTCGTCGCAAACGTGCAAGTTTCGTGGCAGTGATGGACTCAAACGGATGCCCGAACAACACACTCGAACGAGTCTTGACCTCGACGAACACGAGCTCGTGGCGCTCTCGCGCCACAATGTCGAGTTCGCCCTGCGAGCACCGCCAATTGCGATCGAGGATCTCGAGCCCTGCACTGATGAGGTGGTCGGCCGCGAGGGTCTCGCCGTGCGCGCCTAGTTCGTCTTTTGCTGCCATGGCTCAAGAGTCGCGCCTGAGCATGCCCAAGAACGTGGCCCAGCACGAATGGGAGAACACTTCCCCGAGTGACGAACTGGGGAGGACTAGTTACCTAGTCCGCAGCACTCGCTGCCTCGAAAACCGAGACGCTGAACCGAGCACCGTCGTCAACGGTGACCCTCAGCGTCAACGTCGAGAGGTCACCCTCGAGAGACGAAGTGAGATAGGTCGATGCTGGTGTGCCCCGCTCACTGGCGCAGTTACTCGCCCACGTGCTATCCACGACCGTTTCACCAGAAACCAACGCCACCTCATACGGGGTGCTCCTGTCGCAGCCAATCGCGAGAAAGAGCTGGTCGACGGAGTCACCGAGAGGAGGGAGTGAGTACTCGTGTGAGCCGGAATCCACTTGCTCGAAGAGCACCGAGTACGGAGAGTCAGGGTTCAAAAAGTTGGAGTCAGCGCTGAGCAGTGGCAGTTCCCACTTGCTCCCCTCCGTCACGACGCCAGACTCACCCGACGGCCCCGACGATTCGGCTGCGTGTGGCTCAGTCGACACGCACCCGGCAAGCCCGAGCACCACCGCGATACCGATAAGAGCGACTCCATGACTACGCATAGTTGATTTCTAGCACGCCGTGACCCCACCACCTAGAGAAGGTAATAAATTTTCATTAAAGCTTCGTGGATGATGACACCGCACTCGGGGTATCGTGCCGGTATGACGAGCGATTCGGAGCGCAACGTATGGCTTGAGCGGTGGCAGGTCGAGGACCTTCCCGTGCTCGAACGCAGCAACACTCCCGAGATGACCGTCTTTGTCGGCGGGCCCGAAAGCGATCAACAGATCGTCACCCGACATGCCAAGTTTTTGCATCTGTGGGAGACGGGCGACGCGCGCATGTTCCGCATCCGGTCATCATCGGTGGCAGAGCCGGTGGGTTCCGTGGGGTACTGGAAGAAGCGGTGGCGCGACCGCGATGTCTACGAAACCGGGTGGAGCGTGCACTCCGCCCATCAGGGCCACGGCATAGCCTCCACCGCCCTCTCCGAATGCCTGCAGCACGCGGCAGACCATGGCGAACGCGATCAGGTTTTTGCGTTTCCTCGCAC
Source organism: Salinibacterium sp. NK8237 (assembly GCF_015864955.1). Classification (NCBI taxonomy): domain Bacteria; kingdom Bacillati; phylum Actinomycetota; class Actinomycetes; order Micrococcales; family Microbacteriaceae; genus Salinibacterium; species Salinibacterium sp. NK8237. Next base: position 755,784 of record NZ_JADYWE010000001.1, read on the forward strand.
CGACAACGCGGCATCCAATGCTCTGTGTGCCCGCACTGGTTTCACGCTCGTGGGCGAAGCTGACTTTGAGTATCCGAAGGGGCATCCCATTCGAGTTAATGAGTGGATGTTCGACCTCACAGCCCGGCGAGCAAACTCGCTGCCAGCACAACCATGACAACGGCAATCAGGATGTCGAGCACCCGCCACGCCATTGGCTTCGCGAACAGTGGCCGCAAGTACCGGCTGCCATATCCAATCGCCGCAAACCATACGACGCTGCCGAGACACGCTCCGAGGGCAAACCACCACCGGTTGTCACCATAGGTGCCGCCGATGGAGCCGAGCAGCAGCACGGTATCGATATACACGTGCGGGTTGAGCCAGGTGAGCGCGAGCGCTGTGGAGAGGGCGGCGGCGAGCGTCATCCCCGCCCCGGATGCTGTTGCGGTGAGTGCTTGCGGTCGGGCCGCCCTACGCAGCGACAGAAACGCGTAGACGAGGAGGAAGAGTGCGCCGCCGACGCGGGCGACAATTAGGAGCCACCCCGCTTGCTCGATGAGGGCGCCGAGTCCCGCGACACCGGCGATGATCAGCACAATGTCAGAAAGCGTGCACACCAGTACCACTGCGGTGACGTGTTCGCGGCGCAATCCTTGCCGCAGAACGAAGGCGTTCTGCGCACCAATGGCGATGATCAGCGAGAGCCCGAAGCCGAATCCGGCAAGCACGATGGTGGCAATCAGGGGCATGAATTGACTCTAGAGGCACAATAGGAAGATGCCGGACACTTCTCTGCACGATCGCAGCGAAGTCGTTCATGCGCTCCGATCCGCCGTCGGTGGCGAAGTCGATGACTCCACGCGCCGCCGTGCCGAATACTCGAGCGATGCCTCGAACTATCGCGTCGTGCCGCAGGTTGTCGTATTTCCGCGTGACACCGACGACGTGCTGGCGGCGCTCTCGGTCTCTCGCGACAGCGGCACTCCCCTTACCTCGCGCGGTGGCGGCACCTCAGTCGCGGGCAACGCCATCGGCACCGGCATCGTGCTCGATTTCTCCCGCCATCTGAACCACGTTCTTGAGATCGATGCGGATGCCCGAACCGCCCGAGTGCAGCCGGGCACCGTGTTGGCCACTCTCCAATCCGCCGCGCAGCCCCACGGTCTGCGCTTCGGCCCCGATCCCTCGACCTGGTCGCGCTGCACCGTCGGAGGCATGATCGGCAACAACGCCTGCGGAGCTCATTCCCTGCAGTTCGGGCGCACCGCCGACAACGTGCGCAGCCTCGATGTGGTCGATGGCCTGGGGCGACGGTTCACCGCGGCGAACGACCCGAGCATCGTTGATGGTCTCCCCGCCCTTGTCAGCAGTAACCTCGCGACGATCCGCACCGAGCTCGGGCGTTTCGGCCGTCAGGTGTCGGGCTACAGTCTCGAACACCTCCTGCCTGAACACGGCAACAACCTGGCCCGCAGTCTCGTGGGCACCGAAGGCAGTCTCGTGACCGTGCTCGAGGCGACCGTCGATCTCGTGGCGGAGCCCCAGCATCCGCTGCTCGTCGCCCTCGGCTACCCCGACATGGCGACTGCCGCCGACGCTGTTCCCGCGCTACTCGCTCACCACCCGACCGCCATCGAGGGCCTCGACGCCCGAATCGTGGATGCCGTCAGCCGCACCCGTGGAGCCCGCGCCGTCGCCGCCCTGCCAGCCGGCGCCGGCTGGCTGCTCGTCGAGGTCACGGGAGACGACTCCGCCGAGACCCTCCAGCGCGCGCATCTTCTCGCCACCGATGCTGCGGCGATCGAGTCCCGCGTCATCACCGATGCGGCGGCCGCGAAACAACTGTGGCGCATCCGCGAAGATGGGGCCGGACTGGCCGGACGCACGGTATCCGGCCAGCAAGCGTGGCCCGGTTTCGAAGACGCCGCCGTACCCCCGGAGCGCCTTGGCGCGTACCTGCGAGACTTCGACGCCCTGCTGGCCGACTACAACATCGAGGGGATGCCGTACGGCCATTTCGGCGACGGTTGCGTTCATGTTCGGCTCGATATTCCCCTCGCGACGGATGGCGCCGTTCTGCGCGCCTTCGTGGATGACGCCGCCACCCTTGTCGCGTCCCATGGCGGCTCGCTGTCGGGCGAACACGGCGACGGTCGGGCACGCAGCGAACTGCTGCCGCACATGTATTCGCCGGCCGCAATCGACTTGTTCGGGCAGTTCAAGCGACTCTTCGATCCGCACAATCTGATGAACCCGGGCATCGTTGTCGACCCGGCCCCGGTCGATGCCGCGTTGCGCCGCCCGGCCGCGCTGCCGCTCATCAAGGTCAACGGTTTCGCGTTCAGCGACGACGATGGCGACCTCACGATGGCCAGCCACCGGTGTGTCGGCGTCGGCAAGTGTCGCGCCGACAACTCGGCCAGCCACGGTGTCATGTGCCCGTCGTTCTTGGCGACCGGCGACGAGAAGGACTCCACTCGCGGCCGTGCCCGCGTGCTGCAAGAAATGGCCAACGGCACCCTCGTGACGGGCGGCGTGAACTCGCCCGAAGTGCACGACGCCCTCGACCTCTGCCTCTCCTGCAAAGCCTGCGCGAGCGACTGCCCCGCCGGCGTCGACATGGCCACGCTCAAAGCCGAAGTGCTGCACCGCCGCTACGAGGGCAAGCTCCGCCCGCGCAGCCATTACCTGCTCGGCCAGCTCCCGCGCTGGGCACGCCTGATTTCGCAGATCGCCCCGCTCGCGAACGCCCTGCTGCGCGTTCCCCTCGTGCGACGCATCGCCCTGTGGGCCGGTGGAATGGATGCTCGGCGCACGTTCCCCGCCTTCGCCCGTCACCCCTTCCGTTCGAGCTCCGAGGCTCGTGCCCTGCGCGCGGCGCCCCCGGCAGAGGCAGCCACCGCTGGACGGGCAACCCCCGCCACCTCAAGCGCCGAAACCGCCGACTGCGACTCAGCCCGGCGCCCCCAGATCCTGCTCTGGGCCGATTCCTTCACCGATAACTTCTCCCCCGACATCGCCCGCGCCACGATCCGCGTGCTGGATGCGGCTGGCTACGAGATTCTGCTCCCGGAACGCGATGTGTGTTGCGGCCTTACCTGGATCACCACCGGGCAGTTGGCGGGGGCGCGCCAGAAGCTCACCGACCTGGTGACCGAGTTCTCTCGGTACACCGACCGCGGCATCCCGATTGTGGGCATGGAGCCGTCGTGCACGGCTGTGTTGCGCTCAGACCTAACCGAGCTTCTGCCCGACGACCCCGCAGCGGCGGCCGTCGCGCGTTCGACCTTCACACTCTCCGAGCTGCTCACCGCCCCGGCACCGCTTGGACCACAAACATGGACTCCACCAACCCTCAGCGACCACACCTTCGTCGTTCAACCGCACTGCCACCAGCATGCAGTCATGGGCTTCGACGCGGATCGCACGCTGCTCGCCGCCACGGGAGCAACCGTCACCGAGATCAGCGGATGCTGTGGGCTGGCCGGAAACTTCGGCATGGAGCAAGGGCACTACGACGTTTCGGTCGCGGTAGCCGAGAACGGCATCCTGCCTGCTCTGCGTGAAGCGGCAGCCGACAGCACGCTCGTCGCCGATGGCTTCTCGTGTCGCACGCAAGCATCGCAACTCGCGAATACCGAGGGCAAGCATCTTGCCGAGGTTCTTGCCGCTGCGCTTCCCGAGCGCTGAAGGCTCAGCGAACGCCAACCAGCCACCCGACCCACGTGCCAGCAGACCAACCAGCGACACGCGCTATTCGTCGAGCGCGAGTTCCTTCGGCAGTTCGAGATCCTTGGCGCTGAGTTCTTCGATGTTGACGTCTTTGAACGTGAGCACGCGCACGCTTTTCACGAAGCGGTCGGAACGGTAGACGTCCCACACCCACACGTCGGTCATGGAGAGCTCAAAGTAGAAGTCGTGCTCCGTATCGCGGCGCACCAAATCGACCTCGTTGGCGAGGTAAAACCGCCGTTCCGTCTCAATTACAAAACGGAACTGGCTCACTACATCGCGGTATTCGCGATACAGCGCAAGCTCGACCTCGCGGTCGTAGTCTTCAAACTCGTCTTCATCCATGCTGTCTTCATTGTAGGCCGCACTACCGCAACCATGTGTGCCGATGAAGTTCGGTGGCGCCGAGGCTGCGGATCCCCTCAAAGTGGGCGGCCGAGCCATACCCTTTGTTGCTGAGCCAGTGATACCCCGGGTACTCGTTGTCGGCTTCGATCATGATTCGATCACGCTGCACTTTCGCCACTACGGATGCCGCAGCCACCGATACGCAGTCACGGTCGGCCTTGACGCGGGTGTGCACTCGCGGCGCTACAGTCAGGGCACCGCTGAGCCAATCGGTGCTGCCGTCCAACAGCACTATGGACGACATGACGTCGAGCCCGGCTTCGTGCAATTGGATGAGCGCGCGCTTGCCGGCGAGCCCCAAGGCCGCGGTAATGCCGATCGAGTCGATCTCGGTGGCATCCGCATAGCCGACCGCTGAAAGCGGCGCCCACTCAAGAGTAAGCGGCTCGAGAAGTTCGCGACGTTTCTGGCTAAGCATCTTGGAATCGCGCAATCCGACAGGCCAGACGCCGTGTGCGGGCGTCATGGCGGTCATCCCAACTCCGACGGGCCCGGCAATCGCGCCGCGGCCTACTTCGTCGCAGCCGATGACGGCTCGGGCCCCTGCCCGAAAGAGTTCGAGTTCAACGTCGCTATTCGGGTCTGCTACCGCCACTGTCTACTCGGCGTTCTGCGTGACCCGCTGGAACGTCGTGGAGTAGTTATCGAGAATGCTCCAGCGTTCGGTCGGCCAGCTGATGAGCATGGCACGCCCGACCACAGAGTCGATCTTCACGAAACCGCCAGTGGGGTCATCTTTGTGAAAGGCGGAGTCGGCAGAGTTGTAGCGGTTGTCACCCATGACCCAGATTGAGTCGTCGGGCACAGTGACAGAGAAGTCTTCTTTAGTGGCTTTAGTAATAGCGTCAGGGAGCTTGATATACGGCTCCTCCAGCGGGATGCCGTTAACAATTATTTGCCCGAACTCGTTGCAGCATTCCACGGTGTCGCCCGGAAGACCGATGACACGCTTGATGAGGTGATTGCTACTGTCGGGCGCACTGAGGCCGACAAAGGCGAGCACGCCATCCACAGCACCGACAAACCAGTTCTGCGGTTCTACAGAGGCCGAGGGAAGCCAGCCACCCGGATCGGTGAAGACGACGACATCGCCGTGTTCGATAGAGAAAAGACTTGGCTCAAGCTGATTGACCAGAATACGGTCATCAATCTGGAGGGTGTTTTCCATCGACGACGACGGAATATAGAACGACCGCACCAAATAGGTCTTGATCAAAAACGAGATCAGAATCGCCGCGACGAAGATGATGACGAGATCGCGGAGGAAAAGCTTCCACCCACCGGACTTCTTAGCTGCATGGCGAGTATCGCCACGGCTGCCCGGCAGCGTGTTTTCTACAGTTTCGTTTGTCATTTAACCCCAAAGCTCCCAGCAAGCATATGCCGCTGGGAGCCCTTGGTTTGTGAATTGCGAGAGTGTTAGTTGTCGCGCTTCTCTTTGATCTTTGCCTTCTTGCCGCGAAGGTCGCGCAAGTAGTACAGCTTGGCGCGACGAACGAGTCCGCGCGATACAACTTCAATGTGGTCGATGACTGGGGAGTGAACCGGGAAGGTACGCTCTACGCCGACCTGGAAGCTGACCTTGCGGACCGTGAAGGTCTCGCGAACGCCGTGGCCCGAACGACCGATTACTACGCCCTGGAACACCTGGATACGCGAACGCGTACCTTCGATGATGTTTACGTGAACCTTGACGTTATCGCCGGCACGGAAGTCAGGAATGTTGTCTTTGAGAGACGCCTTGTCGACGTCATCGAGAATATGCATTAGTGATCGCTCTCTGCGCCCGCCATGAGTCGAACACACTTAGTTAGATAAGAAAGTTTGTGCTTCAAGCGGTTACGACGCCCTCATGGCAGAGTCGTGCGCGAGCACAATCGACAATTCTGCCACAGATTTAGTCGAAATTACCATTCTCATCGGGTTCGAGGATGATCACGCGACCGTTGTCGAGCTTCTCTCCCGGGTGACTAGGCCGTTGAGCGTCGCGCTCGAACCCCTCGACGAGAGTTGTGAAGCGGTTGCGCGTCTCCGTCACGAGCTGCCAGAGGGCGATCCAGAACGCTGCAATCGCGACGATCACGATGAGAGCGGCGGGGAACGAGGCATCCACAAATCCGTAAATAATGATGGCCGCATGCCAGACCGTGAGCAGCCCGGCGTCGATCCACGACACGCTTCGCGAATCGCGCACGCTCTTGCGGGCAACCGTCAAACCTGCGATCGCGAGAAGGACAAACGCCAAGATCGGGCACAGGATGAGGAACAGAACAAAATCCCACCCAACACTCGACCCGTAGATGCCGCGCGCAATCAGCACCCACACGGGCAACACAACGACTGCGATGAACTGCCAGTAATAAAACGCACGCCTGATCATCATGCTTCTCAGGGTATCTTCGAAGTGATCAGGAATGCTGAGAAGCATCGGACCGAAAGACTAGGTATCCCCCGTGCCAAACACCGCGATCGTTCGCACCGAACCAGTGCAGCAGCGAAGCGCAGAACGAATCAACGTCCTCCTCGATGCGGCCGCTGTACTTCTCGACGAGATGGGCATTGATGCCCTCACGACGAGCGATGTGGCAAAGCGGTCGCGTTCGTCGGTTGGCGTTATCTATCGCTACTTCCCCAATATCCAGTCGCTTCTTCGTGGCCTCGCCTCGCGAAACTTCGATAAGTATCGCGCTGGGCTCTCAGCAACGCTCGCCAAGCGCGCCACTACGGGGCTCGAAGCACTCAACACCGCCATCGACCTCTACGTCGAGTTTTGCCGCACCGAGCCAGGCTTTCGAGTGCTGTCGTTTGGCAACGTGATCGACCGACGTTTCAATGTCGATCACAAGAGCAACAACACGGCGTTGGCAGAGATTTTGACGGACCTCCTGGTCACTACATACGAAGTTCCGCCTTCGGATGCCCTCGCTTTCGACATCGAAGTCACGGTAGAAATCGCCGATTCACTGTTGGAGCGTGCATTCTTGTATGACCCGCGCGGTGAAGAACCGTTTATCGACAGACTCCGAGAGTTCATTGCGCAGCTCTTGGCACCGCACACGAAAGAGGCCGTAACCGCATGATCGAGTTGAGAACCCCCGCCGAAATCAACGAGATGAAGGCAGCAGGCGAATTTGTTGCCAGCGTGCTCACCGCCACCGAAGCGGCATCCAAAGTAGGCGTGAACCTGCTCGAGATCGATGCCCTCGCTCACAGCATGATTCGCGAACGCGGCGCGGAGAGCTGCTACATCAACTACCACCCCTCGTTCGGCGCTTCGCCCTTCGGCAAGGTCATCTGCACCTCCGTCAACGACGCGGCCCTGCACGGACTCCCCCACGACTACACGCTGAAAGATGGCGACCTCCTGAGCCTCGACTTCGCCGTTGCGGTCGATGGTTGGGTTGCCGACTCTGCGATCACTTTTGCGGTTGGCACTCCCCGTGACGAAGACCTCAAGCTCATGGATGCCACCTCTCGCGCCCTCGATGCTGGTATCGCCGCGGCTATCGTCGGCAACCGCATCGGTGGCATTTCGGCCGCAATCGGTGACGTCGCCTATGGCGCAGGCTACGAAGTGAACTTGGACTTTGGCGGGCACGGAGTCGGCCGCGAAATGCACGGCGACCCGCACATCCCCAACGATGGAAAAGCCCGTCGTGGAATGCCCCTCAAGCCGGGACTGGTCTTTGCCATCGAGCCGTGGCTCATGATCGGCACCGATGACATCTACACGGATGACGATGGTTGGACGCTCCGCAGCGCTGACGGCTCTCGCGCTGCGCACTTCGAGCACACCGTTGCAGTAACACCAGACGGCCCGCTCGTTCTCACTGCTCGCAAGTAGGCGCAGTCTGCGCGCGCTCAACCTCAGTGCGTCGAGAGTGCACCCCAGCGCTCTCTCTAACCGTCAGCCTCAGCCTTGGGTACCAACGCGACGCTCGAGCTGAACCGGAGCAACGGTGCTGGTGTAGTCCCAGCTGCCCTCGCTGTTGGTGCCTGCCTTCGGGATAGCGAACAGCACGTCGTAGGTGGTCGGCGCTGAGCATCCGAGCGCTGACGGATTAGTTTCGTGGCCGACGCGCAGACTATCGGGCTGCGGGAGCACCCAGACTGCGATGAGTTCGCACGACGCCACCTCAGCGGTGATGACGATGTCTGCGCCGCCGAGCGTCGCCGCCAACTCTCCCCGAGCCTTCACTACTTCGGCGTCAGTGGCGTCGAGAAGCACGTCAACTGACGGCCACGCATCCACCGACACCGCAGACTGCGCGTAGCCCTCAGGCAGCGGACTCGCGGTGAGATCGGCGAACGTGACGTCGTCAACGGTCATCCGTCGCGTGGTGAGCGTTGAGTCGCTCGATTCGCCCGCTCCACCTTCGGAGCTTGCCGTTGATGCCGGTGCTGGTGTCGCGGCATCCGTCGACGATGATTGTGAAAATTCGTCATCAGTCGCGGTGCAGCCAGCCAGCAACGCAACTGCCGCGATTGCTGCGAGAAAAGAGCCGGGCGTCGTTCTAAACGTCATGGCTCCATGCTTACACAGGGGGCTGAGGCGCGAAGAAAGTTGTACTACTCCGCGTCGGGCAAGAGATCGGGGCGAACGCGCTTGGTTCGCTCGACCTGCTGCGCGTGACGCCAATCAGCAATCGCCTTGTGATTTCCGCTGAGCAGCACAGGAGGCACAGCACGCTCGCGCCACGTCGATGGCTTGGTGTAGCTCGGGTATTCGAGGAGGCCCTGTTCGTGGCTTTCCTCAGTCAGGCTCTCGGGGTTGCCGATCACGCCAGGCACGAGACGGCCAATCGCCTCGATCATCGCCATCGTGGCAACTTCTCCGCCATTGAGCACGTAATCGCCGAGACTGATCTCACGAACCTGAACCGTGGATGCCGCGTAGTCGATCACTCGCTGATCGATGCCCTCATAGCGACCGCACGTGAAGACGAGATGCTTCTCGAGCGCCAGCTCGCGGGCTGCAGCCTGCGTGAATGGAACTCCGGCAGGCGTGGGAACGATCACTACCGTTTCGGGCGTGAGAACGGCATCCAGCGCTTCTCCCCATGGCTCGGGGCGCATGACCATGCCAGCGCCACCGCCGTACGGAGTGTCATCAACCGTGCGATGACGATCGTGCGTGTAATCGCGCAGATCGTGCACACCCAACTCGATGATTCCCCGCTCGCGAGCCTTGCCAAGCAGAGAAATATCGAGCACCCCGAAGAAATCGGGGAAGATCGTCACGATGTCGATGCGCACGCGGTGACCTTCGCTGCTAGTCGCACTCGGGCGCGTCAGCCTCGTCAGAAGCTGCGCTCGGCATCTCTTCTGAGACCGCTTCCGCGACCGCTTCTGCGGGCTCTTCGGATGCGTCTTCCGCAATCTCCTCGAAGAGTCCGGGAGGTGGAGTAACCACCATCTCGCCTGCTTCAATGTCGACGCTAGCCACGATGGACTTCACGAAAGGAACCAGAACGTCACCGTTGTCGGTAGTGACGGTTAACAAATCTTGCCCGGGGAAGTGATCTACCTGAGCGAGAGTGCCGACCTTTTTGCCGTCACGAATAACGGTGAGGCCGATTAGCTGGTGGTTGAACCACGCGTCTTCTTCAGGCGCCTCATTGGGATCGTGATCGATCCACAGAATTGCCTTGACGAGCTTCTCAGCGGCACTGCGGTCAGGAACGCCCTTGAAGAACGCGACCGGTTGTGCGTTAAACCACTTGAGCTCAATGAGCTCCAGTGTCTTGCCATGCCAGGCCGAACTTGTCGGCACTTGCAGAGAAAACACGGCGCCCGGAACGAAACGACGTTCCGGGGCATCCGTGTACATCTCTACTTTGACGGCTCCCTTAAGCCCGTGAGCCTTCGTCAGACGCCCCACTCGCAGCTGTGTGCGACCTTCTCGGGGAATCTTTACTTCGCCCACTGTTTAGAAGTCAGTGTCGACGACGTCGACACGAACCTTGCGACCATCGGCCAGAGCCGTGATCAGCGTTCGCAGTGCTTTCGCGGTGCGACCAGAGCGACCGATTACGCGGCCAAGATCTTCTGGGTGCACGCGAACCTCGAGGAGTTCACCGCGTTGCGTGTTCTTTGCAACGACCTGAACGTCTTCGGGGTGGTCGACGATGCCTTTAACGAGGTGTTCGAGCGCGGGAGCGAGCAATTGCTAAGCCTTGTCTGCGTTAGCGGCAGGTGCTTCAGCAGGAGCCTCGTCAGCGACGGGAGCTTCTGCAGCAGGTGCCTCTTCAGCCTTAGGCTCAGCCTTCTCAGCCTTGGGCTTGAGAACAGGCTTCTTCTTCTCGTCAGCCTGGAACTCTGCTTTAGCTTCCTTGACCTTGACGGTGCTTACAGCGTTCTTGTCACCCTTGAAGATGCCCCAGTCGCCAGTCAGCTTGAGGATTGCCTCAACCTGCGGGCTAGGCTGCGCGCCAACGCTCAACCAGTACTGTGCACGCTCGGACTCGACCTCGATGAACGAGGGCTCCTCGGTGGGGTGGTACTTTCCGATTTCTTCGATGACACGACCATCGCGCTTCTTGCGCGCGTCGGCAACGACGATGCGGTAGTAGGGTGCACGGATCTTGCCCATGCGCTTCAAACGAATCTTTACAGCCACAATTCTCCTGATTTAAATGTTTATTGGTGGCGAACCGCTAGCCGTGAGCGTGGGGGCACACTCGGCAGAAAAGCTCTAGTGGATTCCATCCGGGCCTGATTAGAGGGTCGGGCTACGGAGGACTCAACCGCCTATTCTGCCAGAGTTTTGACGGCTTGGGGAACCGATCGCCAATAAAGCCCCAAAGAGGTGCCGCTAGCTGTTCTGAGAGTCACGCCACGCGAGCCACTGCTTGGTGCTCGTGAGGTCGTAATCAGGTCCGGTAATACCGAGCGTGAAGAGGGTGATGCCCTGCTCACGCATGCCGTCAGCATCTTCAACACTCTTCTGGCGCAGTTCGTTAGAGATCTCGATCTCGTTGATGTCGCGGCCAACGGTTTCGCAGTGGGCTGCCAAAACGCCCATTTTGTGGACGAGATCGGCTCCAGTGGCGAAGCTGTGCCAGATATCGGCGTGCTTAGCAACCAGCTTGAGGGTCTTCTTCTCTCCACCACCACCGATGAGAACGGGGATCTTGCGTGTGGGAGGCGGATTCAGCTTGCCCCAGCGCGACTCGATGCGCGGTAGCGCCTCAGCAAGGGCATCCAAGCGTGAGCCGGCGGTGCCAAACTCGTAGCCGTACTCCTGATAGTCACGCTCGAACCAGCCTGCGCCGGTGCCGAAGATGAAGCGGCCACCACTGATGTGATCGAGAGTGCGGGCCATGTCGGCCTGCAGGTCGGGGTTGCGATAGCTGTTGCAGTTCACGAGCGTGCCGAACTCAACGCGGCTCGTCATCTCAGCCCACGATGCCAGCTCTGTCCACGCTTCAAAGTGCAGCCCGTCTGGCTCGCCATACAGCGGGAAGAAGTGATCCCAGTTGAAGAGAACATCGACGCCAAGCTGTTCAAGCTCCTTTACTCGGTCACGAATGACGGAGTATTCGGCGTGCTGAGGTTGAAGCTGAACGGCAATACGAACGGGGCGGCTCTGTGTCATAACTCCACAGTAACCCCTCCCGCAGACACCTAAAAGAGTGGTTCAGCGCCGGCGACGGAAGGGTCAAAAACCGCTAATGGCTAACGCCCGAGAAACTTTTGCAGACTTTCGAGTTCTTCCGGTGACGGTCCGCCGGCGGCGGGCTTCGAACCGCCTAGACCAAAGCCAGAGCCAGCGGGTGCAGAGGTTCCGACAACGCCCTGCGCGCGAGCTGCCTCTTCTGCAGCGCGCTTGGCGGGGTTGCCCGACTTGGAACCCTTCTTTTTCTGGTTCTTCTTGGAGTTGGCCGACTTGCCGCCATGTCCGCCGGGGATCGGGCCCATGCCAGGAATCTGAGGAGTGCCACCCTTAGCGACTGTCTTCATCATCTTCGCGGCCTGCTCGAAGCGGTTCACGAGCGCGTTCACCTCGGTGACGGTCGTTCCCGAACCACGCGCAATACGCACGCGACGCGAACCATTGAGAAGCTTCGGTGTTGTGCGCTCCTGCTTTGTCATCGACTGGATGATGGCCTCAGTGCGCGTGATCTCCGACTCATCGAAGTTGTCGAGTTGCTCGCGCATGCCCTTCGCGCCGGGAAGCATGCCAAGCATGCTCTTGATCGAGCCCATGTTCTTGAGCTGCTGCATCTGCTGCAGGAAGTCATCAAGAGTGAAGCTATCGGTCGCGAACTTTTCGGCAACCTTGCGCGACTCTTCTTCGTCGAAGGTTTTCTGCGCCGTCTCGATGAGGGTGAGGATGTCACCAAGGTCGAGGATGCGGCTGGCCATACGGTCAGGGTGGAACGGCTCAAAGTCGCCAAGACCTTCACCCGTCGACGCAAACATGATCGGACGACCGGTGATGGAGGCAACGGACAGCGCTGCACCACCGCGAGCGTCACCATCGAGCTTGGTGAGCACAACACCCGTGAAGTCCACGGCCTCTTGGAAGGCGCGAGCGGTCTTGACGGCGTCTTGACCGATCATCGCGTCAATAACGAAGAGCACTTCGTCAGGGTCAACAGCCTTGCGGATGTTGGCTGCCTGCTTCATTAGCTCGGCATCCACGCCCAAACGACCAGCGGTGTCAATGATCACAACGTCGTGCTGCTTGTCTTTGGCAAACTTCATCGCTTGCTTAGAGACCTTGACCGGGTCGCCCTTGCCGTTACCCGGTTCGGGGGCGAAGACGGCGACGCCAGCCTGCTCGGCAACAACCTGCAGCTGGGTGACAGCGTTCGGGCGCTGGAGGTCAGCCGCGACCAACAGCGGCGTGTGGCCGTCAGCTGCGAGCCACTTCGCGAGCTTTCCGGCGAGAGTCGTCTTACCGGCACCCTGCAGCCCCGCGAGCATGATGACCGTCGGCGGGTTCTTCGCGAACTCGATACGGCGAGCCTCGCCGCCCAGAATCGTGACGAGTTCGTCGTTGACGATCTGCACCACCTGCTGGGCCGGGTTCAGCGCCTGCGAAACTTCGTGGCCGAGCGCACGTTCACGAACGCGACCCGTGAATTCCTTGACGACCTCGAGCGCAACGTCAGCATCGAGGAGGGCACGGCGAATCTCGCGAACGGTGCCATCGACATCCGCCTCGCTGAGCTTGCCCTTGCCGCGCAGGTTTTTGAAGGTATCCGCGAGGCGGTCGGTGAGATTTCCAAAAGTGGCCATGATGCCACCAGTTTAAGGTGTCTTTGGCTGTGCGGCGACCCACAACGCCGACAGAGGCTCCGAGTAGGGTGAGAACGTGAGACACGGCATCGTAATACTCCCCCAACAGCCCTGGGCTGAAGCCAAGCATCGCTGGATTCAGGCTGAGGAACTCGGCTTCGATCACGCGTGGATTTACGACCATCTGTCGTGGCGGTCCCTCGCCGATGAGCAGTGGTACGCCACGGTTCCGACTCTCACGGCAGCCGCTAGCGTCACTAGCCGCATCGGGCTCGGCACCTTTGTCGCTTCGCCCAACTACCGGCATCCGGTTCCCTTCGCCAAAGAATTGGCGACCCTCGACGACGTCAGCGACGGCCGCTTTCTACTCGGCGTTGGCTCGGGCGGCACCGGCTTCGACGCGACAGTGCTTGGCCAAGCCGAACTCAGCCCGCGCGAACGCCATGCCCGGTTCGAAGAGTTTGTGCGCGGCCTCGACGAGCTACTGCGCTTCGAAGACCCCGGCAGCGGCGGCATCAGCTTCAACGGCGACTGGTTCACTGCCGTCAATGCGCGGATGGTCGGGGCCCCTGCCCAGCGACCACGCCTGCCCTTCGTGGTCGCCGCTGAGGGCCCTCGTGGCCTCCGCTTGACCGCCGAGCTCGCCGACGGCTGGCTCACCCTCGGCCGCACCGCTGACACCCTCGACGAGTGGTGGCAGATTGTCGCCGACACCTCCGCGCGCATGGATGACGCCCTCGAGAAGGCCGGCCGAGCATCCGCCAGCATTGATCGCTACCTCAATTTGGATGGCGCACCCCAGTTCAGCCTGGAGAGCGTCGACACGTGGGAAGACGCTGTCGGTCGCGCCGACGCGCTCGGCTTCACCGATGTGATTGGGCACTGGCCCCGCGCCGACGGCATCTACGTCGGCAAGGAAAGCGTGCTCATCGAGATCGCCTCCCGCTTCTCCCGCTGAGCGTCCACAGTGACGCGAAGCCCGCGCACAGCAGGCGATAGCGTAGAGACATGACAGCTCTCATCGTGACCCTCGCCGGACAAAGCCCCTCAGTCGCCGACAGCGCTTTCCTTGCGCCCAATGCCACCCTGATCGGCAATGTCACCCTTGCCGAGTGCGTCGGCATCTTCTACGGCGCTGTACTGCGCGGCGACACCGACGCCATCACGATCGGCGAAGGCTCGAACCTGCAAGACAACGTCGCCGTGCACTGCGATGAGGGCATCCCCACCACGGTCGGTTCCGGAGTGAGCGTCGGCCACGGCGCCGTCCTCCACGGCTGCACCGTCGAAGACGACTGCCTCATCGGGATGAACGCCACGGTGCTCAACGGCGCAGTGATCGGCACTGGGTCGCTCGTGGCCGCAGGCGCAGTCGTGCTCGAAGGAACCGTCATCCCGCCCGGATCACTCGTCGCCGGAGTGCCTGCGAAGGTTCGCCGCGAACTCAGCGACGACGAGAAGGCGGGCGTTCGCGAGAATGCCGCGCACTACCTTGAGCTGTCAGCGGCACACAAAGCCGCTAACAGCTAGCGAGAGCCGCTTGCACGTCGCGAACGGCCGACGCCAGCAACTAGCAACTAGCAACTAGCCGACGAGGCCCTGCACGAAGACGTGCGGGGTGAAACCGGTGAGGTCGTTGATGCCCTCACCCTGGCCTACAAGCTTGATCGGGATGCCGGTGCGTTCCTGAACGGCGAGCACGAAGCCGCCTTTCGCTGAACCATCAAGCTTGGTGATGACGAGGCCGGTCACCCCAGCGTGCTGAATGAAGGCTTCTGCCTGAGCAACGCCGTTTTGGCCGGTTGTCGCGTCAAGCACGAGCAACACTTCAGCGATCTCCGTCTGCTTCTCAACAACGCGACGGATCTTGCCAAGCTCATCCATCAGACCGCTCTTGGTCTGCAGGCGACCAGCGGTGTCAATGATCGCGATGTCGATGCCCTCGCGCTGAGCGCGCTCAACCGTCTGGAAGGCGACGGATGCCGGATCTTGGCCTTGCTGCTGGGGGCGCACGATTTCGGCTCCCCCGCGCTCCGCCCACGTCGCCAGCTGCTCAACGGCAGCGGCACGGAATGTGTCAGCCGCACCCACGACCACCGTGCGGCCATGGCCAACGAGGAACTTGGTGAACTTGCCAATCGTGGTGGTCTTTCCGACGCCATTGACGCCCACAACCAGCACGACCGCAGGGCGGGCGCTGAGAGTGAGAGTCGGGTCGAGGCGGGCGAGACGCTCCTCGAGGGTTTCGCGCAGCATCCGCTTCAGGTCTGTGGGGTCGTCAGTTTTGAAACGCGCGACACTTGCCCGTAGCTCGTCGATAACGGATTCAGTGATGTCGGGGCCGAAGTCGGCCGAGATCATCGCGTCTTCGAGGTCACTCCAGGTCTCCGCGTCGATCGTGTCGCGCGCGAACATTGATTTGAGTGCGCCCGAGAGCGACCAAGATGCTGCCATGACTACAGGTTAAGGCAGGTTCATGCTGCTTCCCTAACCGCGCTAGGGTTTTTAGATGCTCTCATTGATTCGCCATGGCCAAACCGACTGGAACGCTGCCGGACGCATGCAAGGTTCCAGCGACATTCCCCTCAACGACACCGGTCGCGAGCAGGCGCGAGAGGCGGTAGAGGTATTGCGGGGCTCCGAGTGGGACGTCATCGTCAGCTCTCCCCTGCAGCGTGCTCGCGAAACTGCCCAGATCATCGCCGACGGTTTGGGTCTCGAGCTCGGCCGCAGCTACGACCTGCTTATCGAGCGCAACTATGGTGAGGGCGAAGGCCTCACGACCTCCGAGATCAACGAACGCTGGCCCAACCACAGCGGCTACCCCGGGCTCGAATCACTTCATGACGTCGTCGAGCGCGGAATCACCGCCCTCAACGAGGTGACACAGGACTACCCCGGCAAAAAGGTGATCGTCGTGTGCCACGGCACAATCATCCGCTACACGCTTTCGCAACTGGCCGGTCGTGACTTCGACCACATTCTCAATGGCTCGGTATCGACGGTCGAAAAGCTGCACACGGGCTGGTGCGTGCACACCGTCAATGGCGAACCGCTCTCGCGCGTCGACTAGCAGTCACCGCTCATCACGAGCGATCGCTCTCACGATCTAGCTCGCGTCGACTGACGCCGTCTCTTTCGCGACGCGCTGGCCCACGACGGCGCTGATGCCATCGGCACGCATGCTGACGCCGTAGAGGGCATCCGCAATTTCCATCGTGCGCTTTTGGTGGGTGATGACGATGAGCTGGCTGGTCTGGCGCAGGTCTTCAAAGATTGCCAGGAGACGTCCGAGGTTGGCGTCGTCGAGCGCCGCTTCAACCTCATCCATGATGTAGAACGGGCTGGGGCGCGCTTTGAAGATGGCGATCAGCAGCGCGACGGCCGCTAGCGACCGCTCACCACCGCTCAGCAGCGAGAGACGCTCGATCTTCTTGCCTGCCGGCTTCACCGTCACTTCGATTCCTGTGTTCAACAGGTCGTCGGGGTTGGTCAGGAAGATGCTTCCGGTGCCACCGGGGAACAGCACCGGGAAGACATCGTTGAACGCGTTCTTAGTGTCTTCGAATGCGCTCGCGAAGATGACTTGCATTTTCTCATCGAGCTCGTCGATGATCGTCAGCAAGTCCTTGCGGGTGTTCGTGAGGTCGGTGAGCTGCTCGGTCAAGAATTTGTGACGCTGTTCGAGCGCATCGAATTCTTCGAGAGCGAGCGGGTTAACCCGACCCAAGCGCGCCAGTTTGCGTTCAGCCTTCTGCAGGCGAACCTCTTGCTCAGCACGCACAAACGGGCGACCGGATGCCACGGGCTCAGCATTCTCGTCTGGCTCAGGTGCTGCGGGGCTCGCGTCAGATTCCGTGGCAGCGGAGTTCTCGTCGGGCTCCGCGACGGCGGCACTCTCGGCCGCTTCGTCGTTCACACGGTCATCGGGAACCGGCACTTCGGGGCCATATTCCGCCACGAGTACGTCTTCGACGAGTCCGAGTTCTTCCCCCGAGCGTTCGAGGAGGCTCGAGAGGTGCAGCTTCTTTTCGTAGATCTGCATTTCGAGACCGTGGACGCTTTCGCTGACCGCCGAGAGGCGTTCACGCAATGCCGATTCTTCGCGGCGCAGAGTGGAGAGTTCTTCGTTCTGGGCCGAGCGCGCCGCTTCCTTCGAGGCGAGAACAACGCGTGCTTCGGAAAGCGAACGATCAACCGAGTCGAGCACCGCGGGAAGCATCTCTACGACCTTGGTCGCGGAGGCGATCTGACGTTGGCGAATAACAGCCAGTCGCGCCTGCTCTTGGGCCGCTTCGCGCTCGCGCACAAGCTGGGCGGCGAGCTGTTCGGCGCGGGCACGCTCGGCGCGCACTCGCTCGCGGATGGTCTCCATTTGGATGCGCAACTCGACTTCGTGGGCCCGGGCGGCATCCACTTCGGCCAGCATGGGTTCACGTTCGGAGACGTCGAGCATGGGGCGCGGAGCCGCCTGGTACTTGTCGGCGGCAGTCTGCGCGCGCGTCACCTCGGTGGTGGCGTCGGCCACAGCTTCTTCGGCAACGTCGACCGCGCGAGCAAGACGGTCGCACTCGGCTTGGGCTGCCTCGGCCTGAATGCGGTGGCGGCCGAGCAACTCGGACTGCGCGGCAAGCTGGGCGTCATATTCGCGCAGGGTTACGAGCGCTTGTTCGGCATCCGTCTTGGCGGAGGTAAGCTCGCGGCGCTTCTCGTCGAGCTCGAAACTCGTGCGCTCGATCTGGGTCGTGACGACACCGAGTTTGTCGGCGGCGGCATCCCGTTCGGCAACAAGTTCGAGGCGCGAACGCTTGGCACCAGAGCCGCCGCGCAGCACGAACTGCGTGAGTACATCGCCGTCACGGGTCACGAAGGTGAGATCGGCGGCGTTCGCGAGTGAGCCGTAAGCGGCGCGGGCGACCTCAAGGTCGTCGGCGATGAGAACGTGGGTGAGGAGACCGTGCACTCCGTCGGGGGCCGTGACGACGTCGGTGGCGGGGACTGTGCCGGGCGCCGTTCCGAGCGAGACCGACCGCTTGGCGGCGTTCGCGACAACCACTTCGACGCGACCGAAGTCGCGCGAGGCAGACTCGGCAAGCGCATCAATGGCCGAATCGCGGTCATCGGCAAGTACGGCATCCGCAAGCGTGCCGAGAGCGGCAGCGATCGCCGCTTCGTAGCCGGGAGTGATCTTTACATGCTCGGCAACGAGGCCGCGGATGCCCGAAAGCTTGGCAGCGACGAGAGCGCTTGAGCCGTCCTTCTGATCGACCGCGAGGGATAGCGCCGAGTTGCGGGCGGCCAAAGCATCGCGCTCGCGCTCGGAGGCATGGAGGGCTTCGCGCAGGGCTTCAATCTCGGCCTGAATGCTCGAAACCTTGGCTTCGGCAGCCTCATAGGCGGTGTCGAGCGAGCCATCACTTTCGATCGTAGAGTTGCCGGCCTCGGCTTCGAGGGCTTCGAACTCGGCCTGAGCGGCTTCGCGACGCGACTGGGCTTCGGCGAGCGCCTGCTGCTGACGAACGAGTTCACCCTGCGCTGCGGTCAGAGTGGAGGTGGCGACTTCAACGCGAGCGGTGAGACCGGCGCTCTCCAGTTCATGACGCGAAACGAGCGCACTTTGCGCGGCGATTTCTTCGTCGAGGGAGTCGAGCGCGGCCTTCGCTGTTGCGGTTGCGGCAGCGGCTGCGGCGACGGCCTTCTCGGCATCCGCTACGCCGGTCGCAAGTTCATCGGCGCCGGCCTTGACTTCGTCGACGAGGGTCTGGCTGACGCTGTTGCTCGAGACAGGCGCATCGCTCTGCTGGCCGAGCAACGACAGTCGCTGGTTCGCGAGCGTGTAGAGGCTGCGCAAACGCTCTTGCACCGATTCGAGGCCGAAAGCTACGCGGCGGGCTTCGTCTACTTCGCCGCCGACTTGAGCTTGCTCGAGGCGGGCTTCGCGCAGTTTGTTCTGGTCGAGCTGCTCTTGCAAGACGATGCGCTGTGTTTTACGTTCGCTCTCGCTGCGGCTGAAATCGTTGATGCTCGAGCGCAGTTCAACAACCTCGTCGGCGAGGAGACGGGCGCGAGCATCCCGAACGATCGAAGCAATCGAGGCCGCTTCTTTGGCAATCTCTGCCTGCTGCCCGAGTGGCTTCAGCTGACGACGGATCTCCCCCGCCAAGTCAGAAAGGCGTGTGAGGTTTGCCTGCATGGCGTCGAGCTTGCGCAGCGTCTTCTCTTTGCGGCGACGGTGCTTGAGGATGCCGGCCGCTTCTTCGATGAAACCGCGACGGTCTTCGGGGCTGGCGTGCAACACCGCATCCAGCTGGCCTTGACCAACGATGACGTGCATTTCGCGACCCAGACCGGAGTCGCTCAGGAGTTCTTGAACGTCGAGCAGGCGGCATGAGGTGCCGTTGATCGCGTATTCACTGCCGCCGTTGCGGAACAGGGTGCGGCTGATGGTGACTTCGCTGTACTCAATCGGCAGCGCGCCATCCGCGTTATCGATCGTAAGAATGACCTCGGCGCGGCCCAGCGGTCCCTTGGTGGCGGTTCCGGCGAAGATGACGTCTTCCATCTTGCCGCCGCGCAGAGTTTTGGCACCCTGCTCGCCCATCACCCAGGCGAGGGCATCCACCACATTCGACTTGCCCGAACCGTTGGGGCCGACGACACACGTCACACCCTGTTCGAACGCAAAAGTGGTCGGTTGAGCGAACGACTTGAACCCTTTGAGGGTCAAACTCTTGAGGTACACGTCACCGCCCGGTCGATTGTCATTAAATGGCTGACCACAATGATGGTCAAAACCTTGCTACACGGTACCGGATGCGCGGGGCTGCGGTGATCTGCCGCGCAGAGGCATGCGGCTGTCTGCTCTAGCGCGTTGTGGGCTCCGAGCGTATTCTGGTCGGCTACGCCGTAGCGCCTCCCACCACCGTTAGGTGCACTTATGACTGACATAGCGATCTCGCCACTTGATATCCCAGTGCACATCGATCCGAGCGGCAGCGATGAATTCTGCCAAGCAATGGCAGTACGTAATCATCTGAACGCTCTCACTTTTGGTACCGCTGACACTGCGCTTGACCCGGCAGAAGAACTCCCGCGCTGGCAGCCGACCCAGTTCGAGAGCTACCAGATGCTCGTGGCAACCGACGAAGGTCACGTCATCGGCAGAGGCGACTATGAAACCACTGACGGCGACGATGGCGATACCGCTTGGTTAGGGGTGTACGTGCATCCAGAATATCAACGGCGCGGAATCGGCAGCCGTCTCCTCACCGAAGTCGAGGCACTCGCGATTGCCGACGACAAACGTCAAGCTCATGTCTATGCGCCGGCAGCCCTGAGCGACGGCACTGCCATTGATTCACCGACCGGGTTCGGGTCAATCCCCCGGGACAGCGCCGAAACGCGCTTCATGCTCGCGCACGGGTACAGCTTTGAACAGGTCGAGCGGGTCAGCAGACTACCGCTGCCACTCCCCGGCTTGCACTCCTTGGTTGACCGAGCCATCGACCACTGCACTCGTGACTATGCGGTGCATGAGTGGGCAGGTCACTGCCCTGAGCGCTGGGTCGAAGACTATGCTCTGCTCTACTCCCGCATGAACACCGATGCGCCATCGGCTGGACTTGAACCACCCGCAGATGTGTGGACAACCCAACGAATACGCGAAAACGAA
Organism: Salinibacterium sp. NK8237; assembly: GCF_015864955.1. Taxonomy (NCBI): domain Bacteria; kingdom Bacillati; phylum Actinomycetota; class Actinomycetes; order Micrococcales; family Microbacteriaceae; genus Salinibacterium; species Salinibacterium sp. NK8237. The sequence continues at coordinate 776,824 of NZ_JADYWE010000001.1, forward strand.
TCCCGGCTCATTGCTGGCGGGCTCACTCCCGTCGTCGCCGCCGTTGAACATGTGGCAACGGGAAGTTTGGTCGGCTTCACGGGACTCAACGTGCCCGAGCGAACCGCTCGCGCCATCACTCAAGGAAACACGATCGTGCTTCGCGAGCACCGCGGCCACCGTCTCGGCAACCTACTCAAGGTGCTGAATCTGGCGCACCTGCAGCGAGTCGCGCCCGGCCATCCCTCAATCGTGACCTACAACGCCGAAGAGAACCGCCATATGCTCGCCGTTAACGAAGCCGTCGGCTTTGTTCCCGTCGGCTACGAGGGCGTCTGGAAAAAAGAGCTGCGTTAACTCGAAGGCGAGGTAACGCGAATGCGCTGGCAGAACTTGCAGAAGTGCGAACCCCGATTCATAAAGCTCTCACGCACGACCTCGCGACCACAGCGCGGGCAGGCCCGACCTTGCTGGCCGTAGACATTGAGCGAGTGCGCGAAGTAGCCCGACTCACCGTTCACATTGAGGTACTGGGTGTCGAAACTCGTGCCGCCCTCGGCGAGAGCCTTCGCAAACACCGCCCGCACTTCGGCGAGTAGCTGCACCGCTTTCGCACGACTGAGAGTTTCGGTGGGCTGGTTGTAGTGCACGCGCGCGGCCCAGAGCGCTTCGTCGGCGTAGATGTTGCCGATGCCGCTGATCAGAGTCTGGTCGAGCAGCGCCCGCTTCACCGTCGTGCGCTTGGCTTTCAGCGATCGCAAGAACTTGGCATCGTCGAAGAAGGGGTCGAGCGGGTCACGCGCGATGTGTGCGACCTGGCTCGGCACCGCGAACGCGGGCTGATCAACAGTGGGCAGCATGCTGTCGATCGCCATCGAGCCGAAGATACGTTGGTCGACAAAGTTGAGTCGCAGTGCGCCGTGGTCAGGATGATCAAGTTCGATGCGAATGCGCGTGAGCCGGTCATCCGTACTCCGATCACGTAAAAGCACTTGCCCGCTCATGCCGAGATGCGTCACGAGAGCTTCGCCGTCGGCGTCAGCGCTGTCGGCGAGAGGGAGCCACATGAACTTGCCCCGGCGCTGAGGCGTCAGAAACGTGCGACCGGTCAGACGATCGATAAAGTCTTCGCTCGGCCCCTCATGACGGCGTAACGAGCGCTCATCAAAGACGGTGACGGATGCCGCCGTCGCGCCAGTAACAGCCGGTTCGAGCCCCGCACGCACAACTTCAACCTCAGGAAGTTCGGGCACAGCTGCTACGCGGGAGTGGCTTGGAGGATGGTCCAGGCTTCGAGCGCAGCAGCCATTTCGGCTTGCTTCTTGCTCGATCCGATGCCGGACGCAATGACCTCGTCGTCGAGAGCAACGCTCGCGTGAAAACGCTTGGAGTGATCGGGGCCGCTATCTTCGATGCGATAGTCGGGAGCCCCACGCCCGAGCTGGGCGGCGAGCTCTTGAAGGCTCGTCTTGGGATCCATTGCTGCGCCAAACCGCTCTGGGTCGGCAAGCAGCGGAGCGACGAGGCGAAGGACGAGCGCGGTGGCTTCGTCCCCGCCGAGGTCGAGGTAGGCGGCACCGATGATCGCTTCAACAGTGTCGGCCAAAATGGACGGCTTTTCGCGGCCGCCCGTCTGCTCTTCTCCCTTGCCGAGGCGAATGAATGCGCCAAGACCAATCAGGCGCGCGATTTCAGCGAGCGCTACAGAAGAAACGAGCCTAGCCCGACGCTTGGCAAGGTCTCCCTCGTCAAGCTCCGGGTTATCGCGATACAGCTTGACCGTTACTGCCTGGCCAAGAATTGAGTCACCAAGAAACTCGAGTCGCTCGTTGTTCGCGATGCCGCCGTTTTCGTACGCGAAAGAGCGGTGCGTCAACGCAAGCGTCAATAACTCGGGGTCAATAGTGACCCCGAGCACAGCGGAGAGCTCAGCCGGTGAGCTAGAGCCCGTCATCGCCATTCTCGACCCGAGTGTGTGAAGACTAGTTAAACGTCAGCGACCTTGCGGCCCTTGTACTCCATGTACAGGGGCGAGCCAGCGGAGTCTTCGACTACCTTGGCGCGGTGCGGCAGGCTGTAAACAGTCTTGCCGTTTTCAATGGTCTTGACGAGGGTGGGAGGGGTTGCCTTCCACTGGGCGCGGCGCATGCGGGTGCTGGCCCGCGACATCTTGCGCTTCGGTACTGCCATGGCTAACTCTTTTCTTCTTGGGTCTCAGGTGGATCGTTCGCGTCGTGCGAGTTCTGGTCATGCGAATCTTGCGTGAAATCTTGGAGGCCGGCCAACGCTGCCCAGCGAGCATCGATGGGCGCTTCGTGTTCGTGTCCTGGATTATCGAGCAGCCGAACCCCACACTCAGGGCACAGGCCAAGACAATCCTTCTGACAGACCGGCTGGAACGGCAGTGACAACACTACCGAATCCCGCACTACAGGTTCTAGATCGATGTATTCGTCGATAACCGTGTAGTCGAAAGCTTCGTCCTCAGAATACGCGAAAAGTTCTTGAAACTCGACTCGGACAGGCAGGGTGACGTCAATGAGGCAACGAACACACTCTGCTTGAGCTTTGCCCGACACAACGGCATCCACAAGAATGCCATCGTGGAGTGACTCAAAACGGCCCTTGACGGACAGTTTCGAACCCTTTTCTACCCCAACAACGGCGGTACCAAAGGTTTCGGGTACGACGACCTGAATGGAGTGCTCTCTCATCTCGCCTGGGCGGTGAATGAGATCGCGCACCAATACGGCATACGGACTCTCGTTGATTCTAGACACGATCGTCGATTCTACCCCCGCAACGGCATCCCTGTCGCCCCCGGTCAGCAATCGCTCAGTCTGTTCACCCACGGATGAGCACACCGCGCGGTGTGGGTTGGTGTCCACATGAGGCTTTGTACCTCTCTAGACTGGGGCAACAGACCCGTGCGCTTGGTATGGCGTGGTTGGTTTGCCCAGGATTGGGCTGCCGGTCTTCTCGAAACACTTTTCGTTCTTTGTGGCGCATTCTCGCGCCCATTCACCCGTTTCTTGGAAGGCTTCATGTCTGCACTGTCTCGTTCCGCTTTGTCTCGTTCTGCGCTGTCTCGTTCTGCGTTCTCGCGCACCGTGCTGCTCGCGGGGGTGTCTGTTCTTGCCCTGAGCGGATGCACGGCTGCCGCTGAGGAAACGGAGACCGCTTCGCCCGATGCTGCCGCGCAATCGGTTGAGCTCAGCAACTGTGGCTTCGATGTCACTTTCGATTCCGCCCCCGAGCGCGTCATCACGATCAAGTCGTCGACCACCGAGATGCTTCTGGCGCTCGGCCTGGGCGATCGAATCATTGGAACTGCCTTTCAGGACGGCCCTGTGCCCGACCAGTGGGCATCCGATGCTGCAGGCCTGACTTCGATCGCCGACCGCGTGCCAAGCGAAGAAGCCGTTCTTGATCTCGAACCAGACCTTGTCTTCGCGGGCTGGGAATCAACGTTCAGTGCTGACGCTGCCGGCGAGCGCGCCGACCTCACTTCTCTGGGCATCAACACCTTCGTGGCTCCTTCGGCCTGCCAAAGCGCGGAACAGCCCGCCCAACTCAGCTTCGAGAACGTCTTCAGCGATATCGAGACGGTTGCCTCGATCTTCCGCGTGGATGCCACCGAGATCGTCGATGAACAGCGGGCACAACTGGCCGCTATCGATGCCAACGGTGACTCCCGCACCGCTCTCTGGTTCTCCTCAGGCTCCGACACTCCTTATGTCGGCGCCGGTATTGGTGCACCGCAACTGCTGCTCGACACAGTTGGCCTCACCAACATCGCGGGAGACATCGACTCGACGTGGGCTCCCTTCAATTGGGAAGCCGTCGTTGACGCCGACCCCGACTTCATTGTGCTCGTGGATGCCGCCTGGAACACCGCAGACAGCAAGATCGACGTGCTTGAGGCCAACCCCGCCACCGCGAACCTCAGCGCTGTGAAGGCCGGCCGTTACCTCGTGGTGCCGTTCGCGGCGAGCGAGGCCGGCGTGCGCAGCGTTGAAGCTGCCGAAAGCTTGTCGGCTCAAATTGCGGAACTCGATGGCTAAAGTTTCTCCGCTCACCTTCGGCACCGCGCTGGGGATCGCACTTCTCGTGTCGATCACCATCGCGGTGACGATTGGCCCTGCCGACATCCGCTTCGATGAAGTGTGGCGTTCGATTGGGAGCCACCTCGGCATTGGAGTGAGCCCGCTCACGGAATTACGAGATGGCATTGTGTGGCAGTTGCGCTTGCCTCGCGTGCTCACCGCTGCGGCGGTGGGTGCGGGGCTCGCGCTGAGTGGTGCGGTGATGCAGGCCATTACGCGTAACCCGCTCGCTGACCCGTACTTGCTCGGGCTGTCATCGGGCGCGGCTCTGGGCGCGGTGTCAGTGATTGTGCTCGGCGCTGCCGTCCTGCTTCCGCTGGCCGCCTTTGTGGGAGCGTTGCTCGCGCTCACCCTCACGTTGCTGTTGGCGGGATCGCTTGGCGCGATCACCCCGTCGCGCACGGTGCTCGCGGGAATCGCCGTCTCGGCACTCGCCTCGGCAATCACGAGCTTTGTCATTTTCTGGAGCGTCGACGGCGACTCCTACCGCGAAGTGTTGTCGTGGCTGCTCGGCTCCCTCAGCGGAGCACGCTGGCCCGCCGTCGGCATCACCATCGCCGCCATCATCGTGATCGGAATCCCCGTGATGCTCACGGGACGACTGCTCGACTCCTTTGCCTTCGGCGACGTGCAGGCAGCGTCGCTCGGGGTGAACGTCAGCGCGACCCGCTGGGGACTGCTGGCGGCATCCGCCCTCGTCACCGGCGCCATGGTCTCGGTGAGCGGATCGATCGGGTTCGTCGGGCTCATCCTGCCGCATGCCGTTCGACTGCTCGTCGGGCCTGGGAACCGCGCCCTGCTCCCCCTCAGCGCTCTCCTCGGCGCCGTCTTTCTCGTCTGGGCCGACACTCTTGCGCGCACACTCTTTGACCCGCGAGAGATTCCCGTCGGCATCGTCACTGCCATGATCGGTGCCCCCATTTTCGCGTTCCTGCTCACTCGGCGAAAGAGTTCAACATGAGTGACGACACCGGCCTGGTCGCCGAACGCATCCGAGTCACCATCGACGGCACCCTGCTCATCGACGATGTCGACTGCACGGTAGCGCGAGGCTCCCTCAGCGCTCTCGTGGGGCCGAACGGTGCCGGAAAATCCACGCTGCTGCGGGCCCTGACCGCCGTGCAGGCTCCGGCATCCGGAACCGTCACGTTCGGCAACACCGACCTGCTCGGGATGCCGCGTCGCCAACGCGCACGCCTCGCCGCGTTCGTCGAGCAAGACGCCACCACCGACTCCTCCCTCACCGTCGACATGGTCGTGAAGCTGGGGCGCCTGCCGCACCAATCGCTGTGGGAGGCCGACTCCCCCGAATCTGCCGCCGTCGTGACCGCATGCCTCGAGACCGTGGAGATGACCGCGTTCCGCGAACGCGAATTCCGGAGCCTCTCTGGCGGAGAAAAGCAACGCGTCATGCTTGCCCGCGCCCTCGCCCAAGAACCGCAACTGCTCACCCTCGACGAACCGACCAACCACCTCGACATCGCAGCCCAGCTCGCCGTACTCGAGCTGCTGTCGACCCTGCGCACCACCGGCGTCACCGTGCTCGCCGCGCTGCACGACCTCTCCCTCGCGGCGAGCTACTGCGACCACATCATCGTGCTGTCCCACGGCCGCGTCGTGGCGGCAGGCGCGACTGAAACGGTGCTGACTGAACAGCTGATCGCTGACGTGTATGGCGTGACGGCTTCCATCCTGCGCAATCCAGTCACGGGCAAGCCTGTCATCGGGTTTAGCCCGGCGTAACCCATCTCCGACTAGCTCAGCCTGATCTCTGAGAAGACCCCGCTCAGCCTCTCCTCAGCACTAGCCGCGGCGGTCTCGTGAGCTGAACGCCGTGCGCGGAGCGAGTGTCGCCCACACGCGCATCCTCCAGCCGACGGATGACCGCAGTGCCGTCACGACGTTCCTCACCCCTGCCGCGCGCACAGTTTGTGGTCGCGCGCTGAACGCGCTCGCCTCAACCTGACCCAGCAGCGATCTGAGGGCGGACGCCTCAGCCGCTCCGAGGGACTCGGAGAGGTACTCGTACTGCTGGCGCGGAGTTGCCGTAGTGCTCAACGGATAGCCGAGGTCGATCGCGGTGTCGCGCACCTCGCGCCATGCGAGGCCTGTTTCACCTCGCCGCACGCCGGCCAGTCGCAGAGCACGACGGCTGCTGCGCACGAGTGCCGGGATGAGCACAAGCACGGGCACGGCGAGCATTAGCCACCACCAGGACGAAATTTCGACGCTAGTTGTCGTTGCTGTGTCCACCTCGTCTTCGCGGGGAATCTCGGGGCTTGCGCCAGCAGTCGCCGTCGAGGTGGACGTTGGGGTCGCGACTGGCTCGGGTTGCGACTCATCAACATCAGGCGTGCTGGGGTCGTCTTCGATGCTTTGGGCAAAACGTGGTGCGCTTCCCACCGAGACTGTCGGTTCGAACCGGATCCACCCGATGGTCGGAAAATAGAGCTCCGGCCATGCGTGCAAGTTGTCGGTGGACACGAGGAAGCGTCTTTCCTCCGCGTCATCCGCAATTCGCTCGCCAGGGGTGAAACCGACAACCACTCGCGCCGGGATCTCAAGGCTGCGAGCCATTGCAGCCATGGCAGAGGCGAAGTGAACGCAGTAGCCGCTCTTCGCGGTCAAAAACTCTCCGAGAACACCGGCACCGGAACCGTCGTAGTCCTCGGCGACGGGAGCTTCTTCTGAATAGGTGAAGTCGCCATCGGCAAAGAACGATTGCAACGCCAAAGCTTGATCAAAGCGCGTTGCTTCGCCGCCGGCGACGTCATCTGCAGTTTCTGCCACGACGCTCGGAAGGGTCTCGGGAAGCTCAAGATAGCGCTCGAAACCATCGGGCAGAGTCGTGGGCGCGGCCTCGAGTTGCTCAATCGAGGGCGCTGGCGAAACGAAGGCGACTTCGTAGTTTTGGTCACGAGAGTTCGAGTCGTCCGTCGATACCGTCAGCCCGTCTGGCTCCCACGACCAGTCACCGTCGAGCCCACTAATGGTCGTCGCCGCGTAAGGCACCGGCAGGAGCTTTCCCCGGATGCGCTCGATCTCGATCTGCAACACCTTCTCCTCCCGCGGCACTTCGTCGGCAAGACCGGGCGGCAGCGGAAACTCCTCGACGGCACCAGCGGCTGTCGGCTCGTTTTCCGATGGCTCCCAGGTGTCGTCGGCAAACACGTCAAGCGCCGCCACCCGCAGGTATTCCCCGCCACTCTCCGAGGCATAGGTCAACGCCCGCAACGGGACACCGCGCCGCAGGTCGCTACTGAGGTTGATGATCGGGTTTACCCCGGTGGAAATGAGCCCCGGCCCAGCATTCGACTGTTCTGCAGGCTCAACGCTCGGCAGTACCACCGGCACGATGAGCGACAGCACGAGCGCCGCTGAGATCAACGGCCATGCCGAGCGGAATGCCTTGTGCTGTGACGCCACTAAGAGAACGGCAACGTAGGCAAGCGCTGTAGCCGCGAAAACAAACGCATCGTGCAATTCAGTGCGCACAAAGCTCGGCACCAGCAGGAGAACAATGAGCGGGATGGCGGTCAACGCTGGCTTCTGCAACACGAACGCCGCGACATCCATCGCCACTGCCACTGCCACCGCACCGAGACAAATCAGGAAGACGATCCCAATAAACGCATCAGCGGGAAAGCGCTGCACTGCCATGGAGTCTTGCCCTTGAACTACCAGTTGATTGAACCGGGTAACCGTGCCGACAGTCGGGATGATGCCGAGGATGGCTGTTTGAGGCGCAAACATCAGAACGAGCGATACCAGCCCGCCAACGGCAGCCACCAATGAACCGAGCCAGGCCCGCGAGTTCACACTGCGAAAAGCAGCGCCAGACGCGAGAGTCACCACCACAGCCGCCATGAACGGAAACCACCAGGCGCCTTCGGTGAGCACTGCGCCGAGGCTACTCGCCGCGACACCGATTGCCAGCGCTAAGACACCCGCAACAGACCACAGCCGCACTCGGCGATCATGCTTCGCTACGCTCGTGGCTCGTGCTGCCTCAGTCGTGCTCACGAAGCACCTTCGATTCGGCTACAAAGAGGTTCCACGCCTCGGCGACATCGTCATACGAGCGCACCGAGATCACCTTCCAGCCTCCGGTACGCAACTGATCCGCCACTGGCGGACGCTTCTCGGCACCGCCTCGCTCACGATCACCGAAACTCGACGAAGACTCCACGACGAACGCGACCGCAAACCCAGCACCGGCCGCCTGCTCGACCAAGAAATCGACGGTGTCAGTATCCGGATGCGCGACGAGCGCAATCGTTGGCGCGGTCGCACCCGCTCGCGCCACCGGGGCAGTCGTCCAGCTGGTTGGCGAATCGATAGGCGCTATCGCCGCGAGTCGAGTCAAAAGATCCTGTTCGGCCGCCGATCTCCGGTGCAGGATTGCAGCATCCGTTAATTGGGAGAGTCCCGTTTCGACAATGTGCACGAGAAAACCCTCGCGACGCAATTGCACAGCCGCCGACGCGAGCATGCTCACCACCCACTCGAAACGCGCACTGTGCGACGACGAAACGGTAATGCCCGAAGACGACCGCACCGCTGGGGCGCGACTGGCATCGGGATACCCCGCGAGCCGAGTATCGACAATGATGCGGGCCTGCGGGTAGCTGTGCTGCTCCTCTTGACGAACCATGAGACTGCCGTGCCGAGCGGATGCTTTCCAGTGCACACGACGCATGGCATCGCCCCGACGATATTCGCGCGTCATGGCATCATCGTCGTCACCAGCGGCACGACGTTGCACAACCCTCGCTTCGCCGTCTCCGGACTGCGCGAGCAGCACCGTCGACGCCAGTTGCACCACCTGCGGAGTCACCACGAGCGGTGTCTCGCTGCCGACATTCCAGCCACCCCAAGCCAACTGCAAAGGGTCGGATGCTTCGAGCATGAGGGGTCCGATCTCGAAGACTCCGCGAGTAGCTGGGGTGAGCGTGTAACTCAATTGAGCCGCGCTGCGGTCGTTCCGCGCCTCCGTTTTCACCGACAGCCGCGGTAGCCAACCATTTTCGGTCACCCACGGGCGCCACGGAAGACCATCGCGCCAGCGCATCGGCGTTGTCGGCCGTCGCCGTTGGTTGTCGACGCGCAGAGCGACGGCTGTTGTGCTCCCGGCTTCTACCACCGGGAACGAGAAACGACGTGTGACAGTCAGCGCAGCAGCGTGCGTACGCACAAACAGTGCAGCCACGACGGGCAAGGCAACCGCAAAGGAACCGACATATAACAAAACCGGCATACCAGCGCCGACGCCCACTCCCAGCGCGATGGCACCAGCAACAAGGAACGTCGCACCGCGGTTTGTCAGCCGGGCACCACCCAGCACAATGCGAATAGTTCGCAGCAGCACGTCGCGGGCCATGACAGCCCTTTCTAGGATGCGGCCGCGTGCACCGGCACCGGAGTCTCCGCCACGATGCGCTCGATGACATCCGCGATCGAATGCCCAGAGAGCAGTGCCGAAGTGTCACCGGTGTGGCGAGCAGGAATCATGCGATGCGCCAGCACCGTGACAGCGAGCGCATCAATGTCATCCGGCAGCACAAAATCGCGGCCATCAATCGCTGCACGAGCCTTAGCTGCGCGTACCAAGTGCAGCGTCGCACGCGGACTCGCCCCGACACGAACCTCACGGTCGCGGCGAGTAGCTTGAGCGATTGCCACCGCATATTCCTCCACGGCAGTGCTCACGAAGACACGGCGCACTGTCGCGATGAGTTCACGCAGCTGCTCCACCGACACCACCGGAGTGAGCGCATCCAGCGGGCTGGTCAGCTCGCGCGACCGCAACATGGCCAGCTCGGCTGCGGCATCCGGATAGCCCATTGAAATGCGGGCCATGAACCTGTCACGCTGCGCCTCAGGCAACGGATAAGTGCCCTCCATCTCGATGGGGTTCTGTGTCGCCACCACGATAAAGGGGCTTTCAAGTTCGTAGGTAGTGCCGTCGACGGTGACACTCGACTCGGCCATGCACTCGAGCAGTGCCGACTGCGTCTTGGGGCTGGCGCGGTTGATCTCGTCACCAATCACAATATTGGCGAACACCGGGCCTTTCTTAAACTCGAACTCTCGCGTGTTCTGGTTATAGACCGAGACACCAGTGATGTCTGCCGGCAGCAAGTCTGGGGTGAACTGCACGCGAGAAACGGTGCTGTCGACCGTGCGCGCCAGGGCTCTCGCCAGCATGGTCTTACCGACCCCGGGCACATCCTCGATGAGAAGATGACCCTCCGCCAGCAACACCGTGAGCGCCAATCGCACGGCCTCAGTCTTGCCATCAATCACGGTCGAAATACTGCGCACAATGGCGTCACAGTGATCGTGGAACACGTCGTCGGGTAGTGACCCGGAGCTAGGGGCATCCATGGAGTGAGTCTTACACCGGTCTTCCACTACGGCAATTGCTTACGCTTGCGCAGTTCATTTTCGAGGGCACGGATTTTTTCCTGGCGTTGAAAGTATTCGATTTCAGCATCGAGATTCGCGAGCTCTTCTTCGGTCGAGCTTGGCTGCCTCGACGGCTGGTGTGCGCGACGCACTGGGGCGCCAAAAGAGGGAGAGCTAGGTGCAGTCGTCGCGAATTCGCGGCCGAGAGCAAACCAGAGAATGCTGCCGATGAAGGGCATGAAGATCACGAGAAAGATCCACGTAACTTTGCCGAGATGTTTGATGCGTGATTCGTCGATCAGGATGATGTCGATCAGCACTGAGATGAGCAACGCGAAATACGCGAGCGAAATGAGACTCCCCATCCGCTCATCGTAGAGGTAATTTCACACGGAGTCGAGGTTTAGTCTTCTTTAGTTTGGGCGGCGTCGAGGGCCTCGTCGAAGCCCGCCATCCAGGCCTCTTTCGTGCCCAGACTGAACATGTCTTCGGGGCCCGACCGCACGAGCGAACGTGCACCAGGAGCATCGAGATCGGTGACGTGCTGGCCAAGGCCGCGGATGACCGCAACGGGTAATCCCCCAGCCTTGCCTTTGACCAAGTCCGTAGCGGCAGCAACTTCGTCGGCGAGCGCCGTGACGCTCACCGCAAGCGGACGGCCCGAAGCATCCGCGGTGCCACGCAAATCATCAAGAACATGGATGCCCGCCGCACCAATCGCAATGTCAGCCTGGCCCTTGCGCCAGGGCCTGCCCACGGTATCGGTGATCACGATGCCCACCGTTACCCCGAAACGTTCGCGTAGTCCGGAACAGAGCTCGCGCGCCGTGGCATCGGGATCGAGCGGGAGCAGCAGAACGATGCCATCAGGGGTGTTGCTGGAATCGACGCCCGCCGCCGCCATCACGAGCCCGAGACGGTTTTCGACAATGCGAGTGACTCCGTTGGGGTGCTCGCGGGATGCCACAATCCGCACGGTTTCGTCAGTGATGGCTTGCTCGCGATCAGCGGCCTCCACCGAACGCCCTTCGGCCTTGCTCACGATTTTGGAGGTCACGGTGAGGATATCGCCATCGGCGAGCCCCCCAGAGTTCACGTCGTCAGAGTCGGCAATGAGCGCAGCGGCAATCGCCTCAAGCAGGTTGTCACCGGACTGAATTTCGGGGATGCCGGGCACAGCCCATGCGCTCATTCTCACGCGTCTAGTCTGCGGCATTGACGGCGCGGCCACTACTTGCGCAGCGCCGGCAGCACGTCGCGCCCGAAGACGGTGAGGAACTCGCGCTGATTGCGTCCGACGTTGTGGAGGTAGATGCGGTCGAATCCGAGATCGAGGTAGCTCTGGATGTAGGCACGGTGCACGTCTGGATCGGCGCTCACGGGCATCCGCCCTTCGAAGTCTTCTGGGCGCACCATGCGGGCGAGCTGTTCGAGCTCAAACGGTGAGCGGATGTCGTTCTTAGCGAACCGCAAACCACCGTTCGGCCATTCGATGAGCGCGTTGCGCATGGCCTGCTCATCTGTTTCGGCCCAGCTCAAGTGCAACCGCAGTACGCGGCTCTGAGTTTCGGGCTTGCGGCCCGCTTCGCGCGCTCCTTCGGCGAATCGTTTGAGCAGCATGTCGACTTTCTCGAGGGGTGCTGCTTCGGTGATGAGACCGTCGACGGTTTTGCCCGCACGCTTGGCGGCGACGGGGCCCGCTGTCGCAACGAGGATCTCGGGCGCGACTTCGGGCATGGTCCAGAGGCGTGTCGATTCGAGCCGATAGAACTGGCCTTCGTGGCGCACATCTTTGTTGCCGAGACCCGAAGCAAACAGTTTCTTGATGATCTCGACGGCTTCGAACATGCGGTTAATGCGTTCGGGGGCTTCTGGCCAGTACTGGCCGACGATGTGTTCGTTAATGGCTTCGCCGCTGCCGAGCCCGAGCCAGTGCCGACCGGGATTCATCGCGGCTAGCGTCGCCGAGGCTTGAGCGACCATTGCCGGATGCCACCGAAAGGTGGGTGCGGTAACTCCGGTACCGAGGTCGCCGGTCGTAGCCTCGCCCAAAGCGCTCAGCACGTTCCACACGAAGGATGCCTGCCCCTGCTGTGGAATCCACGGCTGGTAGTGGTCCGCCGCCATCACGCCGCGAAATCCTTGCGTTTCTGCATACTGCGCGAACTCCATGACTTCGCGCGGATGGAACCGTTCGAGCATGGCGGCGTAGCCGATGTGGGGTGCAGCAACTGTCACGGGCATCCGTCTATTGTGGCGTGCATTGCGCCCTTCGTGCTGCACCCGGCTTTCAGAGCATTGAATTGCCGTCGCGACGAGCGGATAATGGGGCGATCTACTCACTGAGGAGTCGGCATGAATCTGGGCGCGTTTTCGACCAGCACCGCTAGTCCACTCATGCACGTCATTCTCATTCCAGGGTTCTGGCTCGACGAAGCGTCGTGGGCACCCATCACCCAGTCGCTGCGCGCTGCTGGCTACACCGTTCATCCGCTGACGCTTCCCGGTCTTCACCGCGACGACACCGACCGAGCAACCATCACCCTGGCCGACCATGTTGCCGCCGTGGTGGCGGTGGTCGACGGCCTCACTCGAGACTACGACTGCGAGGATGATGCAGCGCACGCCCAAACAGCACCTCATATTGTGCTCGTGGCCCACAGCGGTGGCGGCCCCATCGCCCACGCTGTTGCGGATGCTCGCCCCACTTGCCTCGCCCGCATCGTGCACGTTGACACGGTGCCGCTCCCCCACGGGATGCCGATCAACGCCGACCTTCCGACGATTGATGGTGAGATTCCGCTGCCCGATTGGGCGGTATTCGACGACGAAGACCTTGTTGATCTCACCGCTGAGCTGCGGGCCACCTTTCGGGAGATGGCGATTCCGCAGCCCGCTCGCGTGGCCAGCGACCCGCAAAATCTGTCGACTCCGGCACGGTTTAGCGTTCCCGCCACAGTGATTTGTTGTGAGTTCACGAGCGAACAATTGCGGTCATGGATGCGCGACTCTGAGCCATTCGCCTCAGAGCTTGCACGCCTCGACGACCTCGAACTCGTTGACCTCCCCACCGGGCACTGGCCACAGTTCACGAAGCCAGCGGAACTTGCCGAAGTAATCATCACGGCTGTGCATCGCAGCTAAATAGGGTCTTGTTCTCAACGAGCACCCGTCCTACACTGAGCAAACGCCAACTATTGAAAGGAGCCTGACGTGTTTACGTTCACCATTACGAAGAACCCCACTACCGCCGGCTCCGTCGGCACCCTCACCGCCTAACCGGTTAGCGTTCTCCGCTCACCGGTTCTGACGGTGGCGGCGCTCACGGAGCACACGACCCAACTCGATCATCACGAGACCGCGTTCGACTGACGAGTCGGCACACCCTCACTGAGGATGCGCAGCACGCACAGTGATGATCACCCCTTCTCTAGCGACTCGCGATCGCTGAAGGATGCCGTTGGGTCGCCACCTGAAACAGCGCGCTTTGGCGCGCCATCCGCAACCTCTCTCTGTCACGAAAGTTTTCCATCATGAATGAACTACTGGCGGCCTCGAAAGACCGCCACGCCCATCCGCCCGAACCTGACCCCGTCGAGCAGCCCACAACTCGGGCAGTACGCCGTGTTGGTCCGATCGACCGGCTCGCTCTGCACCTCGGCGTCGCTCTCATCACGTGGAGCCGCCGGCCCGGCCGTGCCCGCGGTCACGCAAGGACTGCGGCGAGGGCTCAGCACCAGTTGAGCCGCGAACGGCTGGAACAAGCGCGAGCGCGCGAGGAGCAGAACTATCCGCGGTTCATCATCCGCTGAATTCGCCGCACTCGACCGCCGCTGGATCTCTCCGGCGGCGGTCGTTTCGTTCTCAGCGAATATGAAGCGAAATTTCTTGGCACTCTCAGGCCGAGAATGCTAATTTTTGATTGTTGAGTCACGGTGACTCAACTTTGAGAAAGGGGTTCCCCATGACACTGTCATTTGATCCTTTTGCCGAACTCGACCGGCTCACCGCAGCAGCCCAGTCCCGCGTCGGCGCCCAGCTGATGCCGGTTGATCTGTACCGTCAGGCGGACGAGTACGTCCTCACCGCCGACCTTCCGGGCATCGATCCCGGTTCCGTTGACGTCGACGTTGATGGCCAGTTGCTCACCATTCGCGCCGAACGCACCGCTGGCGAACGCGAGGGAGCCAAGTGGCTCTCTCAGGAACGTCGCTATGGTTCTTACCTGCGCCAGTTCAGCATTGGCGCTGGCATCGACCGCGACAACATCAGCGCCAGCTACGACAATGGCGTCTTGAGCGTCATTATTCCGGTCTCCGAGAAGGCAAAACCTCGAAAGATTGAGGTCAGCACCAACTCGGCGAACCAGGCTCGTTCAAGCGAAAAAGTCGCCGTCACGAGCTAGCTGACACCGGAACGTCGCCGCGTTCGACGGTGGCGCACAACAACGATGGGCGGATGCTTCACGCATCCGCCCATCGTTGGTTAAGCCTGTCGCACTAGGGCCGTGCTCTCGCGCGATCCGCTGCGGTCAGAACGCGAGTTACAGCGCCCGCAATCGCGGAGCAATGTCGCGCTCGAAGAGCTCAAGGAATCGGCGCTGGTCGTTGCCGGGCGCGTGGAAGACGAGGTGGTTGAGGCCGGCATCCACATAGGGACGAATCTCTTCCACAATCTTGTCGGGATCATTGCCCACGATCCACCGCGAAGCGATCTGCTCAATGGGCAGAGCATCGGCGGCACGTTCCATCTCGATGGGGTCAGTGATGTCGTGCTTCTGCTCCTTCGAGAGAGCAAGTGGCGCCCAGAAACGCGTGTTTTCGAGGGCTACGTCGGCATCGGTGTCATACGAGAGCTTGATTTCGATCATCCGGTCGATGTCTTCGAATTTGCGGTCGACCTTGGCTGCGCCCTCTTTCACGCCGGGGATCAGCGCGTCGTTGTAGAGCTCCATGCCCTTGCCCGAGGTGCAGATAAAGCCATCTCCGGCACGGCCGGCGTAGCGCGCCACCATGGGGCCACCGGCAGCGATATAGATCGGGATGGGCTGGTCAGGGCGGTCATAAATGCTCGCGTCGTGAGTGGAGTAGTACTCCCCTTCGAACGAAACGCGATCCTCGGTCCAGAGCGCTCGCATAAGGCGCACCGACTCGCGCAAGCGAGCGAAGCGCTCTTTGAACTCGGGCCACTCTTGCTCACCGGCACCACGGAATCCGGTGGCAATTTCATTCAGAGCCTCACCAGAACCAACACCCAACATGATGCGCCCCGGGTAGAGGCAACCCATCGTCGCGAACGCTTGAGCAAGCACAGCCGGGTTGTAACGGAAGGTGGGAGTCATCACACTCGTGCCGATACGGATCGTGCTGGTGCGCTCCCCCACCGCGGCCATCCAGGTCAGCGAGAACGGAGCATGTCCGCCTTCGTGACGCCACGGCTGGAAGTGGTCGCTAACCGCAACACTCTCCATGCCGTGTGCTTCTGCGGCCACCGCGATCTCAACGAGTTCACGCGGGGCAAATTGTTCTGCTGACGCTTTGTATCCGAGGGTGAGTGTCATAAACCCATTGTGCCGGTGTTAGTCGCGCGGCGCTTGCAAAAACTCAGAAACCGAACGCGGAACATAGGGCGCGACGTCTCCGCCAAGCGCGGCAACCTGGCGCACCAGCGAACTAGACACGTGCGCATGAGCGGGGTTCGGCAGCATGAAAATCGTCTCTACCCCGGCGAGGTCGCGGTTGACGATCGCCATGGGCGTTTCGTACGCGACATCTACTTGAGAACGGATGCCCTTGATGATGACACTCGCCCCGACATCGGTGCAGTAGTCAACGAGAAGGCCCATACTCCAGCTAGTTACAAGGATGTTGCCCTCGAGGTGGGCGTCGGCAACGGCCTGCTCGATGAGCGAGACGCGTTGCGCAATCGGCAAAAGCGCGGTCTTGCCCGGGTTGTGCACGACGAGAACGTGCACTTCGTCAAAGGTTTTCGCTGCCCGCTCAATCACATCGAGGTGGCCAAGGGTGACAGGGTCAAACGACCCAGGAACAACAGCGATCCGACTCATGCTCCCACGATAGCCGCTCAGTGCTCATTGGCGCGTGGGAGTTCGCTGTGCGGGGAAATCTGGCGCAACACAGCAAAGCGCGCGGGTGGGAGCGCTGCCTGCCGCGGGCCGGTGTTCGAGCGCGCAAGCTTGCGAGCGGATGCGCTAGTTCTTGCCGAGGAACGCTTCGGCACTTTCGTCAAGCCGACGCTTGAGTGCTTCGGCGAGCGCCGGATGCTCTGCCAAGGTCGGGTCTGCGACCAACAGCCCCTGAGCCGCCTCGCGCGCTTCGGTGATGAGTTGACCGTCGTTGGCCACTCGCAGCAGCTTGAGGCTCGAACGCCCACCCGACTGCACGCCGCCAAGCACATCGCCTTCGCGGCGCAGCTCAAGGTCTTTGTTGGCGAGTTCGAAACCATCGAGGGTGGATGCCACAGCCTCAACGCGTTCGCGCGCCAACGACTCCACCTCGGCTGCCGTGACGAACAGGCACAGCCCCGGAACCCCACCACGACCAACCCGGCCGCGCAACTGGTGCAACTGAGAGACCCCGAAACGATCAGCGTCGAGCACAACCATCACCGAGGCGTTCGGCACGTCGACACCCACTTCGATGACCGTCGTCGCGACGAGCACATCAATGTCGCCCGCGGCGAAGGCGCGCATGAGCTCGTCTTTCTCCTCGCTCGAGAGCTTGCCGTGGAGCGCCTCGATCCGCTTGCCCGCGAGAACCTTGTTGCTGCGGAGCGACGCCAGCACCTCGGTCACGTTGGCGATCGGGCGCGGTGGTCCGGCATCCGGATCATCGGAGACAGCGGGCGCCGGCTCACTGCCGGGCTCTTCAGTTTTGGCGTCAATGGCGGGGCACACAACGAAGCCTTGACGACCGATGGCGAGTTCTTCTGCCAGTCGCTGCCAGACGCGCGACACCCAGCCTGGTTTTTCGGCGAGGGGCACGACGTGACTGCTGATGGGCTGACGGCCAGCGGGCAACTCAGCAATCGAGGAGATATCGAGGTCGCCGAACACGGTCATCGCAACCGTGCGCGGGATGGGCGTTGCCGTGAGCACCAGAACGTGGGGAGGCTTCGCGCCCTTGAGCCGCAGCGCTTCGCGCTGGTCGACGCCGAAACGGTGTTGCTCATCAACGACGACGAGACCGAGATCGACAAACGTGACCGCGTCGCCCAGGAGGGCGTGCGTGCCGATCACGATGCGAGAAGCCCCCGACACGGTCGCCAGCAGCGCCTTCTTGCGCTCTGCTGTCGGCAGCTGGCCTGTGATGAGGGTCGGGCGCAGTTCGGCCGCGAGATCGGGGCCCAGCGTGCGGATGATCGAACGGAAATGTTGATGCGCCAAAACCTCAGTGGGAGCCAGCAACGCTGATTGCCCACCCGATTGCGCGACCGCGAGCATCGCCCGCAGCGCGACCAGAGTCTTGCCGGAACCCACCTCACCCTGCACGAGCCGATTCATCGGAACCGGCTGCGCCATGTCGTGGAAGATTTCCTCCCCCACGGTTTGCTGATCGCCCGTGAGCGTGAACGGCAACGCTGCGTCGAAGCCTTCGAGCAGTGGGCCGGCCGTGCGTGCGATGGCTTCCGATTCGCGCTGTTTCTGACGCTGTTGCAGAAGCGCCGCCTGCAGAACGAATGCTTCCTGAAAACGCAGGGTGTCGCGAGCTGCCCGCCAGTCCGAGTCAACCTTCGGGCGGTGCACTTGCTCAAGCGCCTTCGCAAACGGAAGCAACTCGCGTTCGCGACGAACGGCATCCGGAACCGGGTCATCAAGCGGGCCAAGCGTATCGAGCACGACCTCGACGGCTTTCTGAATTTGCCAACTCGCGACCGTCGACGTCGCCGGATAAATGGGGATCGGCTGCTCGGCCCATGACTTGGCCTGCTCGGGCTTCTTGAGCTCGAGAGCATCCCGGTCAAAGAGTTCGTAGTCGGGGTGAGCGAGCTGGCGCGTGCCACGATATTGGCCAACCTTGCCCGCAAAGATTCCACGCACCCCCGGCGTCAACTCATTGGCACGCCAGGCCTGATTGAAGAACGTGAGAGTCAGGATGCCCGTGCCGTCGCTGATCGACACCTCAAGAATCGAGCCGCGCTTGTTGCGCATCGGACGATTGCGCACCTCGCGCACTTCTGCGACGATCGTGACTGCCTCATCCAACGGCAACTGGGCCAACGCAGTCAGCTCGCCTCGCCGCGCATACCGCCGCGGATAGTGGGTCATCAGATCGCCGACCGTGAGCAAGCCAAGACCGCGCTGCATCGAGGTAGCGGTGCGCCCGCCCAAGACGGCGCTGAGCTTCTGATCAAGGGGCGAGGTCACCCTAGAAGAGTACCGGGGACCACTGGCGTTTGCCCCGCCCTCGGGCTCGCCCACCCGTCACCACGCGAGCCCCGAGCGCCCGCCCGCTCACCCCGGCTAGGCTCGACACGCTATGACACGCATAATCGCCGGGTATGCCGGCTCCCTCACCATCGCCGTACCGAGCGCGGGCACTCGCCCCACAAGCGACCGCCTGCGCGAAGCGATCTTCTCCGCGCTCGAAGCCCGCGACGCGATCGAAGGCGCCCGCGTGCTCGACCTCTACGCCGGCACCGGAGCGCTCGGGCTCGAGTCCGCCTCGCGCGGCGCACCCCACGTCACCCTCGTCGAGAACAACGCTCGCGCCGCCGCCACCTGCCGCAAGAACGCGACCCTCATCGCGGCAAAGGCTCCGCGCGGATCAAAGCCGATCATTCTTACCGCCGCTCGCGCTGTGCACACGTTCTTAGAGACATCCGGTGATCAGTGGGATCTCGTCTTCATCGACCCGCCCTACGAACTCGGCAACGGTGAACTGCTGGTAGCGCTCGAACTGCTCGCGAGCCAGCTCAGCCCCGACGCCCTCGTGATCGTCGAACGCAGCTCGCGCGACCCCGAACCGGAGTGGCCCGCTGGGCTCGAACTCGACCGGCGCAAAGACTACGGCGACACCACGCTCTACTGGGTTCAGCCGACCGAGGCATAGCCAGCCAGCACTTCGGCGATCAGCACTTCTGCGATCAGGATCCGCCGTCAGACAGGGTCCGCCCACTGTGACTAGCCGACGGCGCCATCCCAGCCCGCATAGGGATCCCAACCGCCGCGCTCGGTGTAGGCAACGCCATCGACAAGCACGCCCTCGCCTTCGACGACGCGACCAATCGCGCGGAATCCTGCGGGCAGCGGGGTGGATTCCGGGAACGTCGCGAGCAATGAGTGGTCTTCCCCACCGTCGAGCTGCGCCCGGCCTCCCACCGCTTCGGATGACAAATCAAGCCCAACGCCACTAGCGGTGGCAACGCGGCGAGCATCGATCGCGAGCCCGTCGCTCAGGTCGAGCATGGCCGTGGCTCCTCCGATAGCGGCGGCTTTGCCGTCCGCGATCGGGGGCGCTGGCCTGAGTTGGGCGGCGATGGCATCGGGATGCGTTGTCGCGAGGGCTGCGGCGGCTGCGGCATCCGGTTCGCCATCAACGACGCCCTCAGTGAACAACAACCGCAAGCCCTCAGCCGCGAGGCCGAGCGTGCCCGAGACGGCGATCACGTCGCCGGCTTGGGCACCAGAACGCAGAACCGGGGCGCGCCCTTCGAGATCACCAAAGGCCGTGATGACAATCGTGAGCACTGTGGAGACCGAGAGGTCGCCGCCGATTACACCGCTGCCGGGAGCAAGCGTCTCGCAGCCCTCGCGCAGGCCGTCGGCGATTGCTTCAAGCGCCGAGACGGGGGTGTCGTTGGGTGCCGCAATTGCGACCACGAGACCGGTGGGAACCGCCCCCATCGCTGCGACATCCGACAAATTTGTGGCAGCAGCTTTCCAGCCGAGATCGTACGGAGACGACCACGCCAGCCGAAAGTCTGGGCCATGAATCATCATGTCCGTCGTGATCACGACACGCTTGTCTGGCGTTGCCAACACGGCAGAGTCATCGCCCGGGCCGAGAAGCTCCGCCTCAGCAGAAGGCAGTCGCGGAAAGATGCGCTTCAGCGCGGCAAGCTCGCCCACGCCGCCGAGAGTGTCAAGGGTCTCGCTCGCGCGGTCAATCGTCATATTCTCACGGTAGCCTGAAGGCGATGAGAACGACGACCCGCACCCCCATAATCGCCATGCTCGCGATGATTCCTTTGCTAGCAACGCTGGGCGGATGCGCGGCGATTGTTCCCCTGGAGCCTGCGGATGACGCCGCCAACCCATCCTGCGCCGACGTCATCGTGCGTCTCCCCGACACTGTCGCTGGTCTCGACAAGCGCGAGACCAATGCTCAGGGCACGGGAGCGTGGGGAGAACCGGCCATGATCTTGTTACGCTGCGGCGTTGCAGTGCCTGATCCCACCGCCGAACTCGCCTGCGTCACCGCGCCCGAAGACGGCATCGACTGGCTGCGCGATGACAGCGACGCCCCCAACTACGTCTTCACCTCTTACGGCCGCGATCCCGCCGTGCAGGTCATCGTCGACAGCGACGGCGACCCTGATATCGATGGTGACGAGGTCTCGGGCTTTGACGCGCTCAGTCAACTTGCCGCTGCCGTCAGTCAGGTACCGGCCGACAGCTTTTGCGTTGGATTCTCCGACACTATTGCGCCAACCGAGACCGCTGAGTCCAGCGACGACGAAGCCGAATAGTTCGCTCTAGCGAACGGTTTCTAGCCCGAGTTCGATGAGTTCGTCGATCAACTCGGGGTAACTCATGCCGCTTGCAGCCCAGCACTTCGGGAACATCGAGATCGGTGTGAAGCCAGGCAACGTATTGATTTCGTTGACCACAAATTCGGTGCCGTCGAAGAAGAAATCGACGCGGGCGAGCCCCGCTCCCCCGATGGATTCGAATGCCCGCGCTGCGGTGCGCTGCATTTGCCACAGTTCGCCATCCCGCAGCGGTGCTGGGCAGATCAGTTCAGCCGCAGAAACGTCGAGATACTTGGCATCGAAATCGTAGAAGTCGCGGCCGGTGACCACGATCTCGCCGGCGACACTCACGCGAGTTTCACCACCGTCGCGGCCCGACAGCACGCCACACTCAATCTCGCGGCCCGTCATCGCCTGTTCGACGAGCGCTGTGGAGTCTTCGGCAAAAGCTGTCGCAAAAGCGGCATCCAGTTCGTCGGCGCTCGACACCTTGGTCACTCCGACCGAGGAACCTGCGCGTGCAGGCTTTACAAAGACAGGGAAACCAAGACTGGATGCACGCTTGCGCCAGACATCCGGAGTGCGTTGCCACTGCTGCGCCGACACCGTCACCCACGGGGCAACAGCGACGCCGGCCGCCTCAAGCGCGAGCTTCGTGAAGTGCTTATTCATGCCCATCGCCGACGCCAGCACGCCATTGCCGACATACGGCAAACCGGTGAGCTCGATGAGTCCTTGCACTGTTCCGTCTTCGCCGAACGGGCCGTGAAGGATCGGGAAGACCACATCAACGTCACCGAGGCTACGAGTGTTGCCTTCGGCATCCGTGACCGTCAGCTGCTGAGATGCGGATGACTCGGGCCAGTGAACGCGCGTACCGTTGTCGACGACCTCGGGCATGGCCTCAGCGTTGAGCCGGAAAGCATCGGCGTCATCGGGTTGGAGCGTGAAGGCCCCCTCGCGCGTAATGCCGACTGGGATAACCGTGTACTTGTCGCGGTCGATCGCCGAAAGAACGCCGCCGGCGGTTGCGCAGCTGATGCTGTGTTCCGAAGAACGACCACCGAACAGCAGAACCACGGTTGTTGTGGGCTGGGCCGTCATCGTTTACTCCCCCTGAGGAAGATCGTCTGTGGTCAAATGTGGGGCGATATCGCGCGGCGCGAGCGTGCCAGCCAGCACTTCAGCTACTTGGCTCGCGATGGGCATATCCACGCCCTTGGAGAGCGCAAGTTCAAGGATGGGGGCAACAGACGACAGGCCTTCAGCGGTCTGGTTCATCTGCTTGATCACTTCAGAGAAGCTGTAGCCCTGACCGAGAAGACGGCCGGCAGTGTTATTGCGCGACAGCGATGACTCGCACGTTGCAATGAGGTCGCCCAGGCCGGCAAGCCCCGCGAGCGTTTCGGGCCGCGCGCCGAAAGCGACCGAGAAATCTGTCATCTCAGCGAGGCCTCGAGTAATGATCGACGCCTTGGTGTTCTCGCCGTAGCCAACACCATCCACGATTCCGATCGCCACAGCGATGAGGTTCTTGAGCACTCCGCCGAATTCGGTACCGATGACATCGGTATTCACAAAAGAACGAAAGTAGCGGTTGCGGGCCGTTACCGCGACAGCAGTCGCTGTTTCGAGGCTTGCGCTGCTCATAACCGCTGCCGTCGGCTGCTCCTTAGCAATCTCCAGAGCTAGGTTGGGGCCGGATGCCACGGCAACACGATTCGGATCGACACCGAGTTCCTGCAGGATCACTTCGCTCATCCGCGCCCCGGTGCCCTTTTCGACACCCTTCATGAGCGAGACGATAATGGCGTTTTCGGGGATGAGTTCGCGAACGATGCGCAGGTTCTCCCGCAGCGACTGCGCCGGAACCGAGAGGTACACCTGCTCGGCGCCATCCAGAACTTCATGCAGCTTGTCGCTGGCCCACAAGGAGCGCGGGAGGTTGATGCCGGGAAGATAGTCGCTATTGCGCTTGGATTGCGTGATCTCGCGTGCCAACTCGGGGCGGCGAGCCCAGAGCGCAACATCGTT
This sequence comes from Salinibacterium sp. NK8237, assembly GCF_015864955.1. NCBI lineage: Bacteria > Bacillati > Actinomycetota > Actinomycetes > Micrococcales > Microbacteriaceae > Salinibacterium > Salinibacterium sp. NK8237. The sequence continues at coordinate 800,064 of NZ_JADYWE010000001.1, forward strand.
GCCGCCGTCGGCCAAGATCTTGGAGAAAGTGGTGCCCCAGGAGCCCGCGCCAAGAACGGCAACACGACGAGGGGTTTCCGGCGCTCCGGCGCTACCGCTCAGCACGTTACTTGCTCTCGAATCGGCCGGTCTCGCTCTGACCATGGTCTGCGGGGTTGTACCGCGCAGCGGGAGCAGTTTCTCCCCGGATTTCTTCGAGCAGCGACGTGATGGCGATCATGAGTTTCTCCGTTACTTCAGCGAGCAATCGCGAATCCAGATTTCTGCCTTCGAACTCAGACAAATCTAGGGGTTCACCAAAACGAATGTGAACAGTCTTTCGGGGAAAAACACTAATACGTTTTGAATAGCGGGGCAGAATTTCTTGGGCGCCCCAGCTCGCCGCTGGAATCAATGGGATGCCGGCCTCGAGCGCGGTGCGTACAGCACCATGCTTTCCTCGCATAGGCCACATATCGGGCTCCCGCGTCAACGAACCCTCCGGGTACACCACAACAGCAAGCCCCTGATCAGCGATCTGACGGGCGGCCTTCAGCGGGTCGCCACTCTCCCGGCCACGCGGAACGCGTTCGACCGGAACCTGACCCGACTTCTTCAGCAGCCATCCCGCTACCGGGACTTTGAACAGCGATGCTTTTGCCATGTAGCGCGGCATCCGCCCAATCTTCCACATGGCAACGCCAATAACGACGGGGTCGATATTGCTGTAGTGATTGGGAGAGATCACAAACGCACCCTCGGCGGGCACATTGTGTGAGTCATGCAGCTTAAACTTCGCCAAGATCGTCATCGTGGGAAGCAACAAGAATGCGAGCACACGGAACGCCGCAGTCTTCTCTGACTTCACGCGTTGCGGCTTAGTTGAGCCAGAGGACACCAGCGACTTATCCTTCGTAAATGAAGTCGGCGCCGAGTGATTCAAGCTTGTCGATGAAGTGTTCGTAGCCGCGCGCAATGATTCCGATATTGCTCACGGTCGACTGGCCTTCAGCGGTCAATGCTGCGATGAGGTGACTGAAGCCACCACGCAAGTCAGGAATCTCGACATCCGCACCGTGCAATGGCGTCGGGCCGATGATGACCGCAGCTTGCTCAAGCGGGCGCCGAGGAACGCGCCGGCTAACCGACTCGATTCCTTCTTCGAACACCTCAATGTTGGCGCCCATTTCGATGAGAGCCGCCGTGAAGCCGAGACGGTTCTCATACACCGTCTCGTGTACCACCGAACGGCCCTCTGCCTGCGTAAGCGCCACGATCAACGGCTGTTGCCAGTCAGTCATGAAGCCGGGGTGTACGTCAGTCTCAACAACAACCGGCTTGAGGGCACCACCCGGGTGCCAGAAGCGAATGCCATCTTCAGCGATATCAAAAGCTCCACCCACCTTGCGGAAGATGTTCAAGAACGTCATGAGCTCTTGTTGCAGCGCGCCCTCAACGAAGATATCTCCGCCGGTAGCGAGAGCTGCGGATGCCCAGCTTGCGGCCTCATTGCGGTCGAAGAGTGCGCGGTGGTTGTAGCCGGTGAGCTTCTCGACGCCCTCAATGAAGATGACGCGGTTGGGCTCGACATTGATGATCGCGCCCATCTTTTGCAAGATGGCGATGAGATCCATGATCTCGGGCTCAATAGCTGCGCCCTTGAGCTCGGTGACGCCCTTGGCGAGAACCGCGGTAAGGAGAACCTGCTCGGTTGCGCCCACGCTCGGATAGGGCAAGTCGATATTTGCGCCGTGGAGGCCATCCGGAGCGGTGAGACGAATGCCCTCGTAGCTCTTGTCTACGACGGCACCGAAGGCGCGCAGCGCATCCAAGTGGAAGTCGATGGGACGATCGCCGATGCGGCAACCACCCAGGTCAGGGATAAGCGCTTCGCCAAGGCGGTGAAGCAACGGCCCACAGAAGAGGATCGGGATGCGGCTTGAACCAGCGAGCGCATCGATCTTTGCGAAGTGCGCTTTGAGCACGTTCTTGGGGTCAAGGGTCAGTTCACCATCGCCCGTCTCGGTGACGGTAACGCCGTACGCTTCCAGCATTCCGGTGACAACGCGAACATCGCTGATCGCGGGAACATCTTTGAGCACACTGGGAGTATCAGCGAGTAGAGCAGCCACCATTGCTTTTGTCGCAAGGTTCTTGGCACCACGTACGTTGATGCGTCCACGAAGCGGCTTTCCACCATTAATAATGATCTGGTTAGAAAGCAACCCGGTTCGCTTGGCTGCCGCTGTTGCGTCTTGAGCCAATGGATTCATCGTTTCCTCTTACTTCGCTGGCAAAGTCTTCGGACGCCATGCTTCTCGGCGACTTTCAAACTCAGTGATATCTGATTCGTTTCTCAGAGTGAGGCCGATGTCATCGAGCCCTTCGAGCAAACGCCACCTAGTGTAATCATCTATCTCGAAAGTGAACTGTGCTGATCCGGCGATAACCGATCGGGTTTCCAGATCGACGGTGACTTCGAGCTCAGGGTCGGCTTCTACGAGCGCCCACAGCGTCTCGATATCTTCTTCGGCGAGCTGCGCTGCCAGAAGGCCTTGCTTGCCAGAGTTTCCGCGGAAAATATCACCGAAGCGTGAACTAAGAACCGCCTGGAAACCGAAGTCGCGAAGCGCCCACACAGCGTGTTCTCTACTAGACCCGGTGCCGAAGTCTGAGCCTGCGATGAGAATCTTGCCGTGGCTATAAGGTTCACGGTTAAGGATGAAGTCAGGGTCTTGGCGCCAGCCGAAGAATAGCGCGTCGTCAAATCCAGTTTTGGTAACTCGTTTGAGGAACTCGGCCGGGATTATTTGGTCAGTGTCGACGTTGCTGCGCTTGAGCGGAACAGCGTTGCCACGGATGGTCGTGATCTTGTCCATTAGCGTGACTCCTCTGCGGTGGTGCTGGCCGAAACGAGTTGCTCGGGCAACGGGCTATTCTCCAAATCCCAGGGGCTGGAGAGCGTGCCACGGATGGCGGTGGCTGCGGCAACGAGCGGTGACACGAGGTGGGTACGCCCTCCCTTGCCTTGGCGGCCTTCGAAGTTGCGGTTACTGGTAGAAGCGCAGCGTTCGCCGGGAGCCAGCTGGTCGGGGTTCATGCCGAGACACATTGAGCATCCCGCAAATCGCCATTCGCCGCCAAACTCTTCCACAATCTTGTCGATTCCTTCGGCTTCAGCTTCGATGCGCACGCGAGCAGAACCCGGCACGACCATCACGCGCACGTGATCAGACTTTTTACGACCCTTGATGATCGACGCGAATGCGCGCAAGTCTTCGATGCGGCTGTTGGTGCACGAGCCCATGAAAACAGCATCCACTGCAATGTCTTTCATCGCCATGCCAGCGTCAAGCGCCATATATTCGAGGGCACGCTCGGCGGACGCACGCGCGTTGGGGTCTGCGATGTCAGCGGGCACGGGAACGTTCTCGCTGAGGGATACGCCCTGGCCGGGGTTGGTTCCCCACGTGACGAATGGCTCGAGGGTGTTCGCATCGAGGAAGACCTCGGCATCGAAAACGGCATCGTCGTCGGTGGCGAGAGTGTTCCAGTACTCAACGGCGGCATCCCAGTCGGAGCCTTCGGGAGCGTGCGCGCGACCCTTGAGGTAGTCGTAGGTGATCTGGTCCGGCGCGATCATGCCGGCGCGAGCGCCAGCCTCGATCGACATGTTGCAGATCGTCATGCGGCCCTCCATAGAGAGGGAGCGGATGGCGCTGCCGCGGAATTCGAGAACGTAACCTTGGCCACCACCGGTTCCGATCTGCGCGATGACAGCAAGGATGATGTCTTTCGCGGTGACGCCGGGGCGCAGTTCACCCTCAACGGTGATCGCCATCGTCTTGAACGCTTTGAGCGGAAGAGTCTGAGTGGCGAGCACGTGCTCGACTTCACTCGTGCCGATACCGAACGCCATCGCACCGAAGGCACCGTGGGTGCTCGTGTGCGAGTCGCCGCAGACCACGGTGATGCCGGGCATTGTCAGCCCGAGCTGCGGGCCGACAACGTGAACGATGCCCTGCTCGATGTCGCCGAGCGAGTGCAGGCGCACTCCAAACTCTTTGGCGTTATTGCGCAACGTCTGAATCTGGGTGCGACTCGTGAGGTCAGCGATCGGCTTATGGATCGCGAGAGTCGGGGTGTTGTGGTCTTCGGTCGCGATCGTGAGATCGGGGCGGCGAACGGGGCGGCCGGCCATCCGAAGTCCATCGAAAGCTTGAGGGCTCGTGACTTCGTGCACAAGGTGAAGGTCAATGTAGATAAGGTCGGGAGTGCCATCGGCACCCTTGACGACCAGATGGTCATCCCACACTTTCTCTGCCAGGGTCTTGCCCATAGCGCACCTCTTTCGAATCGACGATCGTGCCGCAAAGAGCGCGGCTCAATCTCTCTAGTCTACGCCGCGCGACAAATGCATTCTGCGAACTAACGCTCCATTAGCGGTAGTCGTTGTCGAGCACGATTGCCGTGGCAGGGTCGGCCTCGACGTAGCGCACCTCTGCTGTGGCATTTGCGGCGAGCGCTGCCTCTGTGTCGAAGGATTCTTCGTCGTAGCTTTGGTCGCCAAGAGCGATGTACATCTCGCTGTCGACCTCGTAGCTGAACTCGAGTCGCACAAGTTGAACCGTGTGGCGGCCGGAGCGGCTCGACTCGACGACGGTGTTACCGGTGGGCACAGCTTGCGTGACGAGACCGTTTTCGATGATCTCTGCCCGACCGTCATGCTTTTGCGTCGTCAGCACACCAACAATCGCGATGATTGCCAGCGGGATGACAAAGAACTTGACCAGGTTCCAGATGGGCCTGCGTTTGCTCGACTGAGGCGTTGGTTTGTTCGGCTGAGGCGCTGACGAAGTGTCGCTCATGAACTGGTCTCTCTGTCGCTGCCGGGCGCACAATCTGGGCGCGTGGCGGGCGTTTCCGACCACTCAAGCATGTGCCAATTCATAAGGTAGCAATGAATAGGTACCGATCAGCGACGCTGAGGGACTCTGCCAGAGTCTCAGGCCGTCGTGGAGACCCGAGCGACCGAGATCACGAACTCGCCGAGCCTGAGCTGGGCGGCAGCACCGACGGGTTCGGCCTTACTCGGCTCGACCACGACTTCTTCAGACTGCGGATGCCGCAGGTGCACGCCGTTCGTTGAGTGCAGGTCGTGCACGATCAGCTCGCCAGCAGGCGTGAGATGTAGTGCGGCGTGAGTCTTGGACACCGACTTGCTCGGGTCAATGACGGGCAGCAGGGTCGCATCCGGCCACTGCGGGTTGATAGCAGGATCTCGGCCGATGAGCGTGCTGCGATCGAGCGCGACGTGAGTGCCGTCGGGCAGCGTGAGAGACCAGATCAGCACTCCACGAGGGGCGGCAGCAAAGCTGGTTTCTTCGCTTATCGCGTCGCTTATCGCGTCGCCTATCGTGGGCTGGTAGACAGCCGCACTTGGATTCTCCGTTGCCGGTGGAGGCATCTGAAGCGCACGGTGAGCAGCAGCTGGAGTCACCCCGTGCGCACTGACGGGAAAGAACGCCGGTGCATCGCCTGTGTTGGCGGGCCTGGAAACCGGCGGCTGCGGCATCCGGAAAGTTCCTGAATCTATGAGCCCTGGCGGCAACTCAATGACATCGTCGTCGTCCTCGACTTCACGCTGAATAGGCTTTTCAGGCTCACGCTCGGGGACCATGCCGGGAGGAGGAACGATGAAGTCGCTCTCGTCTCCAGCATCCATCCGCGCGAATCTCCTCGTCATAGCCTCAGAAACGCAATGTTAACTCATTCGGCCGACGGTTGGGAGGCTCACCAGGCTTCGAGAGGTGCTCGAGGTTTACTCCGGGTACGCGAAACAGCGCCTTCGCCTTCTCGGCAACGTTGACTGCCTGCAGCGCAGCCGGTGCTGACTAGGTACTTGAGTCCTGATCTTCCCAGCGCGAGGCACGAACGATGGAGTCGAAGAAGTCGAGCATGACCTGTTCGAGGTCGACGAATACGGTTGAGAAGACGACGAGAATAACGCGCTTCGTCTCAGGAATCGTCAGCCAGTACTGCGCCACGAGCGTCGGCAGCGCGTCTCCAGCGTCATCTTCGTCTGCGGCGGCGACCTGCCGAATGTGGTGCGTACGGAGCACCTCTGAGTCTGTCGTAGCGAAACGCGCCACGGTCTCGGGGTGCAGGTCAGGCATTGCGGCAATCCCAGCCTCAAGAACGCGCATCACTTCGGCAGGGGCGGTTCCGACAGCGGGTGTCATTCCGAGCGGCGGAAGGTACAGAGTGAACGATGCCGAGAACGGCACGCCTTCGATCACATCGAGTGCGACTGTCATCGACTGGCCGTCGCCCTCAATCGCGGCCGCGAGACCATCGAAGAGCTGACGCCGCATGCCATCTCTCAACAGCGAGTGTTCGTCTGCTCTCCCTACTCGCGCGTCGATGAGCCGACGAATGGATGCCCGCGCCGACTCTTCATCGTGCAGCGGCACCTGCCACCACTCCCCTGGCAAAGCGAACTTCAACTCGGGTAAGGACTTCTGAGCCAGCTGAAGGTCAATCATCGTTCGGCTCGCTCCATTCGCCGTAACGGGCCTCGAGCGTGGACGCGGGAGCGATCAGGCTTGTGAAGGTATCTTTGGCGCCGAGCAAGCCGAGTTCGTCGATCACTGGGCCTAAGTCGTAGCCATCCTCCGTTAACGTTGACGCATCCGGCGGCATCGGACCCTCCGCAACGGACAACGCGATATGGGCTGGGCTGAAAGATAACGATCGCCACACCGCCTTGAGCGCTTCATCCACCACTAGAGGCAACTCGTCTTCGGGCAACTCTGAAACGTAAATTTTGACCGAGTAGACCTGCCGAGGACCGTCGTAGTAGGACCCTCCGAGCACACCCGTTATTGTCGGGACCGCCTCCATCAGCGCGGCGCGCACATCATCGTTTTGCTCCTCCTCCGATGGCCCTGTGTAAATCAACCCACAGGCCGTAAGCATCGCTACCGCCAGAACTGCGACGAGAGCGGCAGCGCTCAGGCGCATCCGCCTCGCGACACCACTTGTCCGCTGCTGAACCGTCATCACTCTGACCCCTCGTATATAAAAACGCGCTCGTATTCGGAGAAGAACATTGCCTGTTCTTGTTTCTGAGCTAACACCCGCGGGTCGCTGCTGCTGTCGACCATCGCATCGGCCGACCCCGTGTAAGCAGAGGAGCTATGCGCAAATACGGGTTTTCCGGTGGCGGGGTCGATGGGAGCATCCGTGCTTACGGTCACCCAGTGTGGTCGCTGGGTGCCTCCCGACCAAGGCGAGTCCAAAGTTGGAACAAAGTCGCCCTCGTGCTGCACGGATATAACGGACACACTCTCGGGAATGTCCATCAGGTCGATCGGAGAACCTGACGTGAAAACGGCTTGAATGTTGAAGGGGCTCAGTGGGTCTGCTGCCATTTTTCCTGCCAGAATGCCGCCCTGGCTCCATCCGCTCATCATTACCGGATCGCCCGGAAGTACACCCGCGTCCATCATCGCCTGGGTTACGGCACGCTCGTAGGCCGCTTGCTGGGTCGGAGCGAGCATCAATGAGAGATTGGAATCGAGATCATTCATCGCGCCCTGATCACCTTGAGGCTTCCATGCCCCCTCAAAAGCGCCATTAACTTCTTGCCAGTCCTGGGTGCTCGGCAGCAGAACGCGCCACCCGAGACGGTTTCCGTGCTCGTCGAGGATCTCGACGATTTCGACGACGGTTGAGTCAGCCATGCCTTCGCCGTCCAGCTTCGCGTTGCGCGTCATGAGATCTTCGTAGTCGCGCGCCGGCTTCTGCTCCTGCGGTGGGCGCCGCACCATCTCGGGCGTGGGACGACGCTCTTCGTTTGAGAGGCGGATCGCTAGCAGGGCCGAGAGTCCGACTGCGTGCGCGAGCACAACCCCTGGCATCAACACCTGCAACAGCGCCTTTTCGGGCGGAAGATTGGCCAAAATTTCCCAGAACAAAGCGACGACAGTGTTCACCCAGACCGTGAGCTCCACCACTGCCATTACGAGCGCTTGGAGCGGTTCTAGCACCCCTGACAGAACATCGGTCAGCCACTGACCGAGGATGCTCTCGCCACCAGGGAGCGATTCGACCCACGACGAGACATGATCGCGCAGCGTGTCGTTCATTGCTTCAAGCGCAGGCTCGATCGCCGCGATTGCGAGCCGGGCGGCTTCGTCACGATAGTTGGCGGCACGTTCGTAGGCTGCGCGAGCATCCACCACACCAGCATCGAGTTCATCGACATGGCTCTGAGCCTGACGGAGCTGCGATGAGACCTGTTCGTACTCTGTTCCGGTTTGCGGCCCGTAGAGTCGATTGGAAAGATCTGAACGAAGATTCTCATAATACGGCAATTCAGCCGCGGCCGCGTCAGCCAACTCGATGGCATTGCTAGCGGCGTCTTGCGCCTCACGCAGGCTCACCGCATATACAGAGAGCGCCTGCGCTGTCGCACCATAACGAGGCTGAGCTCTGGCTAGCCGCGCTGCCGCGCTCGACGAACGCTCGGACAAAGCCGTAACCGCCTCGCCCGCGCCAGCAACATCCGAAGCGAAATTGTTGAGTCTCAGGGTGGTGTCTGTGATTGCATCGGCAATGGTCAGGTACCGCTTGCCATACGAGGCGAGAGCTGTTGGGTCACCCGGGAGGGCGAGAAGATCAGACATCACCCCCCTCCATTGCGTGAGGAATTCATGAGGGGAGGTGCGGGGGTCGGTATGGGCGTGGGCAGGGGCTCTGAACGATAGGCACGCAGCGCCGCCGGCGACCGATACGACTCGACGGTCTCGGCCAACGACTGGTCAAGCTCCCTCATCGTGTCGTGCACGCTCTGGACAGCCCCTGCGATCTGGCTGAGCTCCGTGATGAGCTCTGCTCGGCGAAGGTTCCATTGCGAACCGAAATCTTTTACTGTGCCGGCCAAACCATCATGGCCACACAGTTCAGCTACAGCCTCACTGAACGCTTCTGCCAGCCCAAATTCCGTCTGCACCGTGGCCATTGTCGACTGCAGTTCAGTCAGCTTGGCAAAGTCGATCTCAAGATCCGCCATGGCATTCCTTTCCTTTGCAGGTCCTTAAGCTAGCTGCTGCTCAAGCGCGCACGCACGCATGCGTACATGCATGCACTCGAACGTCACAGCAGGAGGCGATAAGAGGGCCGCAACGGAACAACCGTTGCGGCCTCACATCTCAGAGTGCCTCGAGGGGGACTATCCGCGAATTGCGTTACCCAGCTCGGTGTCAACCTGCGAAAGCTGGTCAGCGGCGGTGGTGAGGAACGTGCTCATGCCGTCCAAACCGGTGACAGCCTGAGTGGTGCCCTGCGTAAAGGTTTCGTAGGAGACCTGGAACGCACCCGACGCCGAGTCGGTGACAAAGCCACTCTCTACGAGACCGTTAACGAGCGTCTGAAGCTCAGTCAGCTTCGTGATGAGTTCGTCCTTGCCGGAGATCAGACGACCCGCGGCATCCGTCATTTCTGAATAAGTTACGTTCATGTTCGCCATAGCTACTCCTCAGTTCACGTGTGTGGTGGGCCGGTCGACCTCAACCCCATTTAGACAGTAACGACTGCCTACGAAATTGCACATGGGTAGGTCTCCCCACGTGTGACTATTCTTCAGAAACAGTAGCAGCGAGCTCAGAGAAATGCTCGCGAAAGCGTTCGAATCCAACCAGATCCGTTGTCGCGTTTCTCAGCACAAAGAACCCTCCCTCAACTTCGAAGGCGTACGTAGCCCGCAACGTGACGATGTGAGAAGCTTCCTCGTCGAACGGCGCGTGACGCACGCAGAGCACACCCCGCAGTCCCGAGGTCGTCACAATCTCGGTGAGTGTGGGCTCGCGAATGACATCGGGGTCGCGGCTTCCCGCTATCTCTTCAACAGGAGCGTCGCCCACTGCGGATCGCGGGATCATCTCCCCCTCCACATAGTGCACAGGCCCGTTGAAGGACTCCAGAAAGATGTAGCTGGCTTGCACTCCGCGCGCGGCAGTGTCGGTGGCGATCAGCGAAAGTGCGCCGACCAATGCCTCCGATTCGTCGCCAGAGAGTTTTACACGCGCGATCTCGACAACCTCGTCGACCAAAGCCTGCGCCCACACCCGAGGCGTGCTGTATTCCTCAAGCGGCCCGCAGGGAGGAACGCCGATCCAATCGTCGGGGTATCGGACAAAAACGCTCATTCGGCGGACTCCTTCGATGAGAACGAGACACTCGACATCAGAGCGTCACAGAGAAATTCAAGAGCTTCGACGATCTCGGCGGAGTCGGAAGTTCCAGGAACAAAGAGACTGGCAGTGAAGGTTATCCACGGCTGTCCTGGAGAGGTGGGGCTGACGATGTAGTTAACTAACCGGGTTGCGGGAGCAGTGAGTTCGCCCGCCTCGTCGTAGTGCGCGAGGCGATCGGCGACCACGCGCACAGCCAAGACTCCGCCCACAGTGACAGCACGCGACCCCGCTGAAGCCGCCGACAGCGACAGAAGCGTGTCGTGCACTGTCCCCCCAGCAGCCGGTTGTTTCGGCAGCGGAGCGACCGCAACAGAGGCAGGAATATGGATGCCCGCAGTCTCGCTAATCGGCAACCACACTTCCCACACGCCCGAGTCTTGAGACTTTGCCACAAGATTCTGCAGCATCGCCCTCAGTCGCGCACGTGCGAGGTCACGTTTATCGGGCGCGACTGTCTGCATGACGTGAGTCACGATGCTCTTCACCTCGTCAGAGGCGCGCGCATCCATGTGCAGCACGACCCATCCCGGAGGCAGAAGCACTGCGATTCGCGGCGCCGCCGATCGAGGCAGAGCGTTCGTGGTGGTTCCATCGTTGGCGGGCGGCGTGAGATCTGTCATCGCGAAACGTTCCATTCTGCAGTGCCACCTAATTTGTGAATCCGGATGCTTATTGTCGCGATCGCCGCAATGGTTCCTGCGGCCAGCGCCACCCACAGATACTCGAGCGCATAAACATCGTTATCGCGCGAGACCACGCCTAGCGCGCATTGCACCGAGATTAGCGCGATCACCATCGCTATAGCCACGATCAGAGCCCAAGCGACCGCGAACCAGACCGGCAAAGCGTTCTCCGAAAGAGTGGAGAGCACGCATGCGCGATCTACTTCGCACCGTTCGATCTCTGCGTCGGACCACGTGGCGAGCGCAACGACGCTGGCCGCGAGTGTCGTTGCCACCGAGACGCCTCAAACGCTCCCGCCGCGAGACGTCCTTTGCTCTGCTCGCCCCGGCTACCGCGACAGAGGCCTCCTCAGCCTTCACCTCAGGATCCACTCACTGGGACCATGAACTCGATGAATGCGTTTACTCAGCGTGGCGACAGCGAAAAGTGTGAAAGCGGCGAGAATCACCCAGATATATTCGAGGGCCAAAATTGGCTGCCCTCGATCGAAAACTCCGAGTAGGCAGATCCAGGAGACCACTGCCACGGTGTTCGCGTGTCTGGCGATCCAAAACGGAGAAGTATAGAACTGTCCCCGAGCGCGAGACTCACCGGCAGAACTAGGTGCCCACCAACGGACTGGTTTCCAACAAATCACCGTCGCTGCGATCACGATAGCGAGCCAGCCGAAGGCGAACCAGACAGGCAATGCGTTGTGCGGGAGGATCGACACCACACAGGCAATAGCTTCCTCGCACCGCTCGATTTCGCGCTCTGGCCACGTCGCCCTCGCGATAATCCTGCCGGTTGCAGATCCGGCCAGTAATACAATTGTAAAACCGACAGCGGAAAAAACGAGCATGCGCCCGGCTCTCAGCGCAATGCGTTGCCCCCTCGCAGTTCTCGCCTCCGCACGGACCCGCTCGACAGTCCTCATCTCGTCCTTCGGAGGAGGAAAAACGACGTTCAAGAGCAGCACAGCTGCGATGGCCAGCCCCCACAACCCCCCGATCAATACCAGTGCTCCATCAGTCAGCACCACAGACGCAGTACACCCGAGGTCACCCTCACAACCAGCAATACCCGTGACCGGCCAATACCCTTCCCTCACTAAGGACTGCGCAAGGGCCGCTGTTGCAAACGGCAGCGCGATCGCCCCTGCGACGCCAAGCAAGATGACTCCCAGATGCTCACGCAGGAGGCGTCTGAGCGCATTGAGCGGAGGCTGTTCTACTTTCACCGGCCACCGCCGAGTTTGCGAGCCTCTAGACCGTTCGCCGGTGAAGCCTGCGTCTTTCTACCCGCCATCGTGGACACCCTTTGACCGTGGGTGCAGCCCGCGCTGCCTCGCCCGCCGAACAATCAAAAACTCCGTCACGCTCGACAACTGAGCACGGGAGCTTGGCATGCCGTCGGGTCGCACGCCGCTGACGCCCGTTAACGCTAACCGTGTCGTCGAACCCATCACCATTCCCCCGGCCCCTTTACACCATGGATGCGAATGTTAACCATCGTTATAGCCACAATCGTGCCGGCGGCTAATACCACCCACACGTACTCCAATGAGTAGACATCGTCGAGGTCCGTGTCTAGCCCGGTGATGGAGAGCAGTGCAACAAGTCCGATGATTATCGCGTAAGTTCGAATCCAAAACGGCGACGTGTACGGCCGCACTTTGGCACGTCGTGCTTCGCTAGTGGGAGGTGAGCACCATCGCGCAGGTTTCCAGCAAATCACCATCGCGGCAACGACAATCGCAACCCACAAGAACGCCACCCAGACAGGGAGCGCGTTTTTGTCCAAGATCGAGATCACGCACAGCGGGTCTTCCTCACAATTGTCGATACGCGACTGCGGCCACGAGAACAGCGCCACAAGAGCCATGATCGGCGGCACGAAGAACAGCGCGAACATGAAAGTGAGGGTTGACGTGACAAGCGTCCAACCGACTGCAAAAGCAATCTTCTGATCGCGGCTACCTTTCGGCGCAACCTTTCTTTTGTGCACCACTTTTAGCCCATCTGCGGGCATCGGCAAATGCCTACTCACGAGCCCGATCACGATGATGGCGATGATGGCGATGAGCCACAACGCACTACCCCAGACCAAGACACCGTCAGTTGCAACTGCCGACACCGCGCAGCCCAAGTCACTTCCGCAACCTTGAAGCTGCTCGGATGGCCATAGGGAGGCGAGCGCAAGACCCCGCAAGGTAGACCACACGGTCGCACTGCTTCCAGCGATAAGAATTACCGCCGCGACAGCGTAGAACGTCCTGCGGCTCGTGCGAATATTTCGATCCAGATTTGATCGCCGGGTAGTCAAGAGTGACGTACCCGCAGGGAACCAATGGGAATTTTCACGCTGCGCATTGCGGGACTCATCGTGGTCCTTCCGCGGACGGGGCGGGTCATGGGGTTTTCCTAGAGGGCCACTCCGCGGGCCCCTGAAGCCCGCGCAAACCAATGCTGAGCGTGCTTAACGCAATTATCGTCGCGCCCAATACAACGACCCACAAATACTCGAGAGCGGTCACGCTGTTATCGCGCCACACAATTCCAAGACTGCACCGTGCAGCTACGAGAACCAATGCGATGGCGTGGTACCGGATCCAGAACGGTGATGTGTAAGGGAACACCCTAGGTCGCTTTTTACCTCGACCCGGCGCAACCCACCACCGCGCCGGCTTCCAGCAAATTAAGAGCGACACCAAGATTACCGTCGCCCATGCAAACGCTACCCACACGGGCAATGCGTTGGAGGGCAGCAGGGAGATCGCGCACAACTCATCGGCAGTACAGCGACTGATGTCTGCTTGCGACCACGTTGCTGCCGCCACCAGCCCGGCGGCAGCAGGAACCACGAGAAGAAGGGTAGAGAATCCGATGGTGGAAACCATGAGCGTTCGTCCTACAGCAAGCGCTATGCGTTGATCCTCGGGTGTCTTCACGGGTGCGTTGAGCTGCGCCACAGTTTTCTTGGCGCCAGAAGATGCTCCTTTTTTCATCCCCACGACAAGCAATGCGACGACGCCGAGCAGCCATAAGGCTGCGGTCCAGATCGGTATCGCGTTGGTGCCCACCGTCGCCGCGATGCAGACGAGGCTTCTATCACAAGCATCAATCAGCGCTGTAGGCCATATCCCTAGACGTACGAATTCGTTGGCAATCCCCCAGACGAAGAGGCTGCCAATGAATACGCCACAGAACGCCAGAAACATCTTCACACGCACGCTAAATCTGCGTTGCTGCGCTAAATGCGAGGGGAGCTTCTTCTTCCCTACCAATTGTCGCCCCACCGCCAACCCGAGGGCTCGAAGGCTGACTCGACTTGCGGAATCAGGTTTGCGAGCGGCAAGAAAAGATTGTTCACAGCTTCCGTTGCCACAACAACATGTTTGAAATTAGTCGTAGCGATGTGGCTACCCGTGGCGAGTGCTGCGGAAATCATCGGGACGTTCGCCATTGCCTCGAGTTGCACAGCATGCTTGCCTACGATTGCTGTGCGCAAATGTTGAGCGAGAGTTCTTGTCCCGGAGATTGCCTTAGAGCCTTCTGCGAGAACTCGAGCCTCGGTAACACCGAGGTCAACTCCTATCCCTTTCGACACGTGGCTCATCTTCAGCGCGAGGCCAACAGTCGACTTCGTGGCAGCGATCGCGGACCTCGCGGCCAACCCCACGCCAGTAAACGTAACAACTGCCAATACGAGGCTGGCAACGACTTCGACCAGCGACTTCGTTCCGGCCGCGCCTTGAAGCGCAGCATTCGCCACCTCGACGAGGGTCGCAACGGCAACTATCGAAAACAAGACCGCTAGAGCAATCAAGTTAAGTCCGGGGATGAACAACACCACGAGCATCGCTATCGAACCGACTAGACCTATGACGAGCACCACGTTGTCGATTACCGTCTCGTTCTCCCGGATGAACTGAACGGTGTTGTCCCAAAACGAGTCGTTCAGGCCGCTGCTCTCCTCAACGTCGTGGATGGAGGATGATGCAGTAGCGGCAGCAGAATCTCGGTGCTCGATTGCGCTTTGAAGTCTCGCGATCGCGTTCTCGAGCGCACCATCGTGCGATTGAAGCTCCGCATACACTTCGGTCCGGCGCTGTTCGTAGTACGACTCCAGCTCCGGTGACAAATCGGGCTCACGAAGCCGAGCTTCATACAATTCAGCGTCCTCCACGGATGCGTTTGTCGCCGATCGCGCGACTATGGCAGCATCCAGAGCATCGACGGACCAGGTTTGGGCCTCGCGAAGCGGTCCCGCATAAGTGCTCAGCGCCGCTGCTACTCCTTCGTAGCGCGCCTGAGCCTTATCGAGCCGCGCCGCAACCTCCTCGGCCTGCTGCATGATGGCCGCGACCGCCTCGCTAACGCACTCGTCGGCTCCTGCGATGCCGCGAAGGTTGGTTGCCGCGTCCTCTAAAGTGGTAGCGATCGTCGCGTAATCCGAGGCCGCCGAACTCACCACCGTTGGATCGCCCGGAACCGGGTCGTGATCGAAACCGACAGGTGCCCAATCAGACGGCCGCATCACACCATCCCCCGGTTCACCCGAGCCGCACCGCTACTCGCGGAACTAGGTTGCGGATCAGTAAGAGCCTTGCCCAATTCACAGTCAGCCGACTCAAAGCCATCTGCTACCTCAGTCATGTTGTCCCGAATCGTGTCGAGCTGCTCGACTAGCTCACTGCGGCGGAAGTCCCAGTTGTTCACAAAGCCACGCACCTTATTGGCAAGACCGGCGTGCCCGACCGCCGCAGCAACGTCATCGATGTCTTGACTTGATCGTGTGAAAGTCGCGCTGACGCGCGCAACCTGAATCGCCGTCGCCCGAAGCAGATCGGTGTCGACAATGAGCTGGTCGGCTGCCATGATGAGGTCCCTTCGTAAGCGCTAACTGTGACAATACTTGAGGCAATCCCACTAAAGCGATGGGGAGCGCTGCCCATCGCGCTCTCACAGCAGCGGAAGCTGCACACGAGATACCTTGCCGCGCGCAATGAACATTCCCCGGCCAGCAGGGAACTCACTGCGACTGCCGCGCGGAAGCGGTGTCTTGAGCAGAATGTCGCCCTCGATCGAGTCGGGCTGCAACAGCAGTCCCCGTCTCGCGTTTTTGATTTCGGCGAACAGCGGCCATGAGGCGTTCCACGACGTTGTCTCTGCCTCGGCTACGAGCAAATGCTCGCTGCGCTTAACCGCCTTGACCAATTCGACGATCGCGGCATCAGCGGGAGTCTGCAAGAAGTCAGAAATGTTCTCGATGAAGACAGAGATCGTGCCCTCGGTTTCCGGATCGCTGACTGCGGCAGAAAGATCCTTCGCCAGCGCCGCGACCTGTTCCACCGTTGTCGCCGCGCTCGTCCATTCGAGCGCCCCGGCCAAGCCCGAGCGAGCGTTACCGAGATAGTAACGGCGGGCAGTCGTGTCATAACGAGCGACCGAGCAGGCGAGCCACTGGAGCGCATTGCTTCGCCCACTCGCGGGTGGACCAGAGATCAGAAGCGTTCCTGCCGGCTCTAAACCGACTGCTTCCAAGGCCTCATCGCTGACGCCGAGCGTAACCTTGGTGTCGACACGATCCGGAAGCGACGATGCGGAGTATTCCTTCGGCAACGCTCGGATTGGGTCGACCGGAGTCACTCCCGCGCGCAGCATCGACTGCGCCAACTTCTCCGCGGCTGCAGATTGTTCTGTCATCGAAACCGACCCGCCAAGAACAGCGACTTGCGTCTCTCGCCCGTCGACAATCGCGCGGCCGGGCGGCGACGAGGCGCTCAAGATGTCGCTCGGCGCGTCAAGCAAGCTGTAGCCCGTGTCATCCGCTAATCGCAGAATAACGCGACGCTGGATGCTCGCCCCCACCGATGAGGGAACAGCGCCCGGACGATCAGCAGTGAACGCCACGTGGATGCCCAACTGGCGGCCATCGCTCAGAATGTCCTTGAACACGTCGTACCAGACCGACCGGCCACTAGCCACTTCCCAGTCCTCACGAAACGACGGGAAGCCGTCGATCAGTAATAGCACGCGCCGCTCTGCCGGCGAGTTGGCCAAAGTGCGGTAGTCGGTGATGCTCGATGCGTTCGCCGCCGCATACCGAGGGGCACGCGATTCCAGCTGCGCCTTCAAGTAGCGGAATAATCGGATAACCCGCTCTGAATCATCCCCGTTAATAATGGAACCAACATGCGGCAACGACTCCAGCATCCGCAAACTGCCGGTACTGAAATCGAGACCGTAGACCTCGACGGGTCCACCTCGTGGGGTGATCGCCGCGGCGTTCGCTAACGTGCGCAACGCAGTGCTCTTACCCGACCCACCAGTTCCATAAATGGCAATATGGCCGTCTACGTCTGGCAAGAAATACACCGGCAATTGTTGCTGTTTAGTGGGTAGATCAGCAACGCCGATCAGCAATTCGCGGTCGGTCCGTTGACGAAGCAGCGACAAATCGTAGACGGATGCGATCTCATCAAGCCAGGGGCGTCGCGGCGCCGGAATATTTGCCGAGGATGCGGCAGCAACAATCGATGACACCAGTCGTTGTTGATCGGTGGGGCCCAAATCGCGTGACTCCTCAACGGCCGCAACTCGCGGTTCTTCCCACGGTGCGTCACCGCCGAATCGCAGTTCAGCGACATCGACACTCGGACGTTCTGGTTCACGCGAGGTCCAACCGCCGGCATACCCGGATTGGAATTGCTGCAAGCGGCCTGGGCCTGTCTTGGCAATGCCTCGACCAGGAATGGACGGGTCAAAGTGTGCGGCAGATTTTGTGCCGATGACATCACTGCTGTCCGACTCGTCCGCCATACGCAACGCCACTCGAAGGTTGGTGTTAGCGCGCAGATTGTCTTTGATCACACCTGCCGGACGTTGCGTTGCCATGATGAGGTGGATCCCCAGCGAGCGCCCCCGCTGAGCGATGTCGACTACACCGTCCACAAACTCAGGCACCTCACCCACGAGAGCAGCGAACTCGTCGATCACCAGCACGAGAGCTGGCGGGCTCTCCGGGTCGCCACGTTTCTCCAGCTCCAGAAGGTCTTTCGCTTTCTTGCGGACAAGCAGGTGCTCTCTGAAATGAAGCTCTGCTCTCAAACTTGTCAACGCGCGACGGACGAGATGAGGGCTCAAGTCGGTGACCAAACCAACACAGTGCGGCAAGCTCACGCAGTCGGCGAACGCGGCACCACCCTTGTAGTCGATAAAGAGGAAAGATACTCGATCGGGGCTGTACTCGGCAGCCATTCCCAAAACCCACGCCTGCAAAAACTCGCTCTTGCCGGAACCCGTTGTTCCGCCCACCAGAGCGTGTGGGCCCTGCGTACGCAAATCGAGATGCATCGAATCGATCCCCGCGCTTCCCACGGTGGCCCGCAACTTGCCCGGTCGACGCTTGCTAGGGCTAACGCCAGGAGTTCGATCGTGAATCGACTCGTTCTGGCGCCACCTGTCGACAACCGCATCACTGGCCTCAACCAGCTCATGACCTAGTACCGTCACCAGCGAAATCGATCGCGGCAGATCACTATCGTCGACGACGACCGCTCCAGCATCAACGACTGGCGCCATTCTGCGAGCAAACTCCAACGCGGCATCCGCGCCTACGAGCTCTACTTCAACATCGGTAATCACCTCGCCCAAGCGCACGAGACCAGCGGTTGCATAGGGCGCATCCGCGAGAACATGCAGATAGGTGCGGCAGACCGCGGGAAGCTCGTTGACGGTTGTTGCCATCCACACGGGGAACACACCGGCATCAGCACCTCGTTCTGCCAACTGAACAATTCTGGCCCGATCTACCGCTACGTCGTTGGAGATGAGCACCACAATTGCGGGAACCGGAGACTTGGTGCCCTCCTCCGACGCATTTTCGCCGACCTCAGCACCTCGTTCCAATGCGGCTCGACGCTGCTCCATGGCCCCACGACGACGTGCCTTGGCATCCTTGAGCCGCTGATCCACCACTTCTTCGAGCGCCGACAGCAACACCACAGAACTAGACGAACTGTCAGCGAGATGGCTTCCTTCGAGCGGACTCTGTGGAGACGAGGTGTGAGGCATCCATTTCAACCAACCCAACTCCCGCGACCACTGCGGAGTCACCAACGCAGCAACAACCAGTTCAGCAGGAGAATGAAGTGCCGTCAGTTGTACAACCAGACCGTTCACGGCTCCCACGGTGTCAGCGAGCTCACCGGCTACGCCAAGCGCCCCCGAGTCAAACAAGTTGTCAACAATCGGTACGCCGGAAACACGCTCATGATCTGAAATGACGACATCGAGGCGCTCCTGAAACTCGGGCAAGAGATCACCGCGCGAAGCGGAATCAACAACGTTTCGGGACCGCATTGTTCCGACACCCAGTCGGATATTCAAGAACGACCAATGCTCGGCCCGGCGCGTCCACGTAAGAGGACCGCGACGCATCGCCTGATCAAGCATCTCCGCTGTCGACGGAGACTCCGCAAGGCGTGCAGCTCGCTCGGTCACTTTCTCCGCTGCTAGTTGCTCCGACAGGGTCTCCAAATGCATGTCGAATTTGGCGATCGCTTTCTTCAAACTTCGTTTGTTCTTCGACTTGTTCATGAAGTAGTTACCGATCAACATCATCGGGGACATCAAGACGAAAAGAAGAGCAGCTGGGCGGTCAAAGATCAACCACATACTTACACCCAGCAACACGGGCGCAACCATCGCCAACCACGGGAACGTCGCGTCATCTTTCTCCGACGGCACCTCCGGGGCAGAGAAGGTACGGCCGGGGTAACGAGTCTCGACCCGGGGCGAACGGTTAAACATCACAGGACCCGGCCGCTGCACCAGGCCTTTCGACGCCACAGATTCTGCCACTGTGATCTGAAGTTCAGAATCCCCCACCATCACGACTTCAGATTCCGCGACGACGAGCCGGGGAACTAATCCGCCATCGACTACGACGCCGTTTGCAGAGCCAAGATCGACCACCTCGACAACGTTCGACACTTCCAGACGAACGTGACGTTTGGAGACCAAAGGATCGTTGAGCACGACGTCACAGGAAGAGTCGCGCCCCAACGTCGTGGAGCCCTCGCGCAGGGCAAACTCTTTGCCGACATCCGGACCACTCAGCACTCGAACTCGCGCGACCTGGGGGGAATCTCCCGCACCATTGGCCGAGAAATATACTCCGGCATCGGCGAGCTCTACCTTGGCGCCCGAGCCGACCCACGCCTCACCGATCGCCGCATCCGGTTGTAAGACCAACCACTCGTCGCGCCCCGGCAGCGCTGCACGAAGAGTGAGCGGGCGATCATCGGCTATCGCGCCCGCACGCACGGGATCGACCCGAGCGATTGTTGACGCAATGTCAGACACACTCGCGGCCGCATCCGTGGTGATCACGATGTCGTCGTCAGGCTGTGTCGCCCTGTTGAGAGTGAGTTTCAGTTTCACGAGTCTTCTCTCTTCGTTGAGATTCTTGAGGCCCAATCTCTGGCCGAACGGATGCGGTAGCGACTAACAATTCGGCGTCGCTTCGTGAGGCCAGCCCGGCCAGCTTCGATCGCTGCTGTCGTGGTCGACCACGCTTCGTCACTGCGTTCCGCTGAGATCTCTTGGCCGGAGAACACGGCGTCGTCAGTCAATACGGCGATTGGTCGCAGTGTTGTCACTTGACTGGGCTCGGCGGTGGTGTCCGCCGCTCCCTCGGTCGGGCTGTTCGCGTGCTCCACGAACGCTCGGTGTTCTCCACCGATTTGGTTTTCGAGACTTTCAGCGACCATCACGCGGGTTGCTTTCTGGGGAACGTCGTACCCGAGCTCTGAATATTGATCGACGAGCTCTTCCCACGCACCAGCGACCTGATCGTGAGCTGCCTTGGCGTCACGACGGCGCCGCGCCCGGCGAAGTTTGTAGAGTCCGATGATCAGTAGCGGCATGAAAATGATCATTGCCGGAATCAACAGGCTGAGGCCTACCGCATATACCCATCCCGGAATCGAGAAGGCAACTCCCTCATCGTCTTCGTCGCTCTCCTCCAACTCAACCGGCGTCAGCAGGTCTTCGGCATCCGCCTCAACACGTGGTGGTTGGCGCACTTGAGGTTGAGGCTCGCTCTGCGGTTTCGGCGTCTGATCTTGAGGAATATCGGTCTCATCCGGTGTCGGATCGAAAACAACCCACCCCACATCGTCGAACGCAACCTCGACCCACGCCGTGACATCGCCGCCGGTGACTTCGGCAGTCTGACCGTCAACGATCTCTGGCGCAAAGCCCATAACTACGCGCGCTGGGTACCCGAAGCTGCGCGCCATCAGGGCGAATGCCGAGGCGTACTGCTCTTGATCGCCGACCATCTGGTTGCGTTCAAGCAGGTCGGTGATTCGGTCAGCACCATGCCCTGCACGTGATGCAACAGTGTCGGATGCTCGACCGTGACTCAAGAAACCCGTTGTCGTTAACGCGAGACGGATCGCTTCGAGTTGGGCAGCAGGCGCCGTCGCATCGGCGGCATACTCCTGAGCCTTCGACGTGACGATGTCTGGGCTAGACGAAACCGGAGGCAGCTCAACAGCAGCCACCGGCACATCAGCCAAATCTTCGATCGAAACTACCTGCTGAAGCGTGGCATCGATCGTGTAAGAGTCACCCTCGCTCAGTCCAGCAGTGAGCACCGCGGTGCCAGTTGTCGCGTTGTAGCGGAGGCTATCGGTGGAATCGAGGGCAGATCCCGCCGTGAAATCAAGATTTGTCGGATACCCGATGCTCGGCATCCAGACATCCGCATACTCCCCCATAGTGAAGGTCACATCGGTGCGACGCTCGGGAGTCACAAACGACTGAGCTGGCAATTCGCGCCCCACCAAACTGAACGTGCCAGAGCCATCCGCGCTCGACTCCGACCCCGTCACATTCCACAACTTGCCCGTAAACGAGTCAAGCGTGGCGAGGCGTACCGTGTCGCCGGCTTTCAGACCCGACACCGTAAACAACACATCGTCTGTGACTTGCTTGGTGTAATGACGGAACCCGGCCAAAGGGCTCGGATACTGCAGCGGGTCGAACGGCGGCTCGATCTCATCCCGCAGCACAAAGCGTTGATCCTGGGCGGGGGCGATCCACCAGCCGGCTCCCCCACCGAGAAGCACGGCTGCCGCAAGCACGACAGCGGTTCCCGCGATCTTGCGCGTGCGCATCCGTGTGGCTCCGGCTTGCGCGATGTTGTCGCCGCCGGTGCGATGCCAACCCAACCAGAGGAGGGCGAGCACGGCAAAGCTGACGCCTCGGATGCCAGCTTGATAAGGATCGTCGGTGCCGATCAGGATGCTCGCGACATAGATCGCCAACGGGCCAAGCAGCACAATGCCGAAACGCCATGCCGAACGGCGTGCCCGCGCCAACCAACGAACCGCGAGCGACGTGGAGACGAGCGCTACCAACCACGTCGCGAAATAGGGAACGACAGTGATGTGCTGAGGCGCCTCAATCGGAGTCTGGAGTGTGACGATATCTGCCCACCCATAGACAGTACCGATGGCAATCGTCGACAGGGATTGAAGGGTGGGCAGCACAAAGAGAGGGGCCTGCTGGGGAACTGCAATCGCGGTGCCGCACAAGAAGTACGCCACGACAGCCACCACGATCGTCGTGACAACATTCACTCTCAGGATGCTCGCGACGATTCCAGTGGCCGCCCCGAGAACAAGGCCGCCGATCGCCGGCAGCAAAAAGCTATAGCCACCAAATGAGGGCTCAAACCCGAGCAATCCAATGATGGTGAGTGCCAACACGATGCTGACATCGGCCCACGTTCGCGCACTGAGGGTCCGTCGCACCGAAGGCTGCTTCGTTGTGCTCAACCGCCCAACCCCCGCACGAGCTTCGAAAGGTCAGCAAGATCACCGATCGTGATCACGGTCAATCCGGCTACAGCAGAAATTGTGGGCTCAGCGCCCTCCACGATGTGAAAAGCGACCTGACTGGTGTCTTGGCCGAAGAGCGACTGAACACTACGAAAATCGGCCGTACTCATCCCCGAGCCAGCCACAATCATGACGACGCTGGGTGCCGGGAGACGGCGTGTTTGTTCGCGAGCGAAACTGCGCACCGTGTCGACTTGATTGCCATCTGGCTCGATGCGGCAGGAGGCATCCAGCATTGACGTCACCGTCTGGGTGCGCCACAGCCCCGTTTCGCTGACCACATTCATTTGAGTTCCGTCGCGAATGACCTGCGCCGCGATCGATGCGGTCACCGAAATGGCCAGCTCAAACTCAGCCTCAGACGCATAAAGATCGCCGCGTGATGCATGGATGATCGTCAGTTGTGACCGACGCGTCTCCTGAAACTGTCGCACCATCAGCTGCCCGATCCGCGCCGAGGTGCGCCAGTGAACGTAACGGCGATCATCGCCAGGCACATAAGGCCGCAGCGCATGAAACGCAATGTCGTTGTTGGTGATCTTGTTCGATACTTGACCTTCGAGATCTCGCACCAAGCCCGCAGCAGAAGGCACAAGGCGAACGGTGCGCGGATGCACGAACAGATCCACCGCATCCGCCCACTTCAGCGCTCGGCGCAGCAACCCGATCTGATCGCCGCGCACTGACTCGGCAGGACCAGCAACGATCACTGCGCGTTTGGCGGTAGGTACTGCAAACAGCTCTTCGTGCACGTCTTTGGGTTTCATGGCAGGGAGTTGAAATTCGGCAACTCCTTGGCCCACGGGGAGTTCCATTCGAATAGGAGGCAGTGCTCGTGAGCCAACATTGGTGACGACCATGCGGCCCAGGGCACGATCGCCGACGACGACACGTCGGGGGTTCAATTCCACGACGACCCCATACGACGCGCGGCCGAACAAAAAGGCCACACTGACGACGACCGCGGCGAGCAGCACTGTGCCGAGGAAGGTGAACTCTTGCCACCCAAAAATGACACTCAGTGCTAACGAAACAGCGGCAAGCGCCAACACCAACCAGCCCAGGGGCGTAACAACGCCAACGATCGGGCCGACCACTCGGGCCACTGCGCGCACCGCAGGGGAAACGACCGCTGTCGTTCCACGCAGTACACGACGCGTTGACTCCACTGCGCGCGCAAGCCACCGAGGCACGGGGGTGTGCATCGGTGACGACGAGCCGAGGCCCGAATCTGTTCGCGCCGCCGAGGCGCGCTCGTCTCCGGCCCGCTGCTCGGGGATCACAGAAGAATCAGTAGTCATAGAGAGGTGCTGGCTGTTAGGAAGCGCGGTAGGCGGGAGGTTCGATATCGACCAGAATGCGATGAATGACGTCTTCGGCCACAACCCCGGCAAACTCAGATTCGGGGTCGAGGATGACGCGATGCGCGAGCACCGGCACGGCCAGATCCCTAACATCATCGGGGGTCGCATAGGTGCGCCCCTGAGTTATCGCCCACGTCTTAATGGCGCGGGCGAGTGCCATTGCCCCACGCATACTCACGCCAAGAACGACATCACGGTCTTTACGCGTCGCTTCGACGATGCTGTTCAGATACTGCATGACCGACTCGTCGACAAAAACCTCGGCGGCCAGCGCTGCCATCGCTACGATCGACTCCGGTTTGATAATGGGCGAGACGAGCGAGGCGCGAGCACGAGTTCCCGAATCCATCAATAGCGACACTGCCGTCTTACTATCGGGATACCCCAACGTGGTTTTGATGAGAAAGCGGTCGAGTTGCGCCTCGGGCAGCTTGTAGGTACCGGCTTGCTCAACAGGGTTCTGGGTGGCAATCACCAAGAACGGTGCACCGACGGGATGACCTTCACCGTCGATCGTTACGACGCCTTCTTCCATCACCTCAAGCAGCGCACTCTGGGTTTTCGGGCTGGCTCGGTTGATCTCATCCGCTAGAACGATCGACGCAAAGATTGGTCCGTGATGAAACTCGAACTTACCCTTCGACTGGTCATAGATTTGCACGCCCGTGACATCCGACGGCAGCAGGTCGGGCGTGAACTGGATGCGTGACGTAGTGCCGTCGAGGGTGTTAGCGAGCGCCTTTGCCAGCACGGTCTTTCCCGTTCCCGGATAGTCCTCCAGCAGCACGTGCCCGTCAGAGATCAGGGCCGTCAGCACGAGACGAATCACGTGGTCCTTGCCCACAATCGCCTTATCGACGTTGCTGATGAGTTTCTGGAACGCGGTGGCGAACCAGGTCGCTTGCTCTTGGCTTATGGGCATTCTGAAGGGTCCTTTTGCTTACTCGGGGTTCCGGGCGACATTAACAGGCGGGAAGATCTTGAATAGCGCGGTGGGCGCTGTCCACACCATCAAATTTCACCCAGACTTCATAGCGGCCATCTGCGTTACCGCGCACTCTGTTCCACACTTTCCACTGCGTGGTGCGCTGGTGACCATCGGGCCAGAGACCGGTGTAGCTGTGATTGCTGAAGCTTCCACTGTTGTCGTAGATCTCCATGGTGTGGGAACTGTTTGCCTGCCCGCTCCAATTGATTCCGAGATTGTGGACTCCTGGAGATTCACCGTCGAAGTAGAGACACAGTGACGCGACTGCGGGCGGTGCTGGCGTGACAATCGGGCCGGCGCTAGAGGATCCGGCAGGACCGGTCCCAGCATTGTTGTACGCGACGACAGTGAGGGTGTAATTGGATGCGGCAGGCAAGCCCGATGTCGTCGTGCTGGTGGATGTGGTCGTGCCTGTTGCGCCGTTGCTCAGGGTCCATTTGTACTGCAGATTGTCAGTGACGGCTACGCCTCCCCCGCTAGCGTTCCAGGTCCACGCAATTGTTCCCGCCGTGGTGCTCTTCGTCACGGAGCCGGAAACCCCCGAGACTTGGGCGGGAACCGTCTGGTTCTGAATCTGCGCTGAGTTCGAGGTTCCCTTCGCGCCACTCTTGCCGCCCGAGTTTTGGGCGTACACAGTGAACGTGTAGTTTCCTGCAGACAAGTTGGCCGATGTCGTCGCCGTCGTGCCGGTAGTGCTGCCTGATTGGCCGTTGCTTGACGTCCAGTAATAGGTTGTGGTTCCTCCGGTGCCGCCCACTGCTGGCCACGATGCCGAAACCTGACCGCTCGGCGCCCAACGGCTCTCGACCGAAGCCGTCACCGTCGGTGTGGCCGGAGTGCCATACGGAGTGATCTGGTCGCTCGTCGGCGACCACTCTCCCGGACCGTGCTCATTGATCGCGCGCACGCCGAAGGTGTACGACGTTCCGTTCTGAAGCCCCGTGATCGTGCACGAAGCGCCCGCTTGGCAATCAGTCGGTAGGTTCGCAACAGCAGGAGTCGTGCGCACTTCGTAGCCGGTGATCGGCTTGCCATTGGTCGCCGGGGCGACGAAACGCCACGTCGCCGATTCGTTGCCGCCGATGGCGGAACCAGCATCCTGGGTTGGCTTCTGCACCTGATCGGGAATGTCACTGACAACAAGAGTGATCGTGCCGTTGACTTCGCGGTCAGCATCATCCGTGGCATCCGCGATCGTGTACACCACTTCGATCACACCGCTCTTGAGCGCCGCATCTGGTCGAATGGTCACGGTATTTGCGGTGAAAGTCACGTCTGCTGGCTCACCGGTGTTCTGAACTCGCGCGTTCACAATATTCAGCTCTTCGCCGGTGGTCTGATACGGATTCGAATCGTTCGTCAGCGGATTCACGGTGACGGCCCCATCGCCACGCTGAGTCTCCACTGCATCAGACACAGCAACAGCGAGCGGTCGGGTAGACCCGACAACCGTCACGTTGATCGTGCCAGGAACCTCAAACTTGTCCCAGCGCAGGGTCACGCCCAACGTGATTGTCGTGCCCTTAGGGGTATTCCGCGGCACGTTCAGGTTGAGTTCGGATCCGCTGAGACTCGCATCGAGGCCGTCGCTCGCGCCGGTGAGGTTTGAGTACGTAACCTCGCCAATAATGGTGGCGTTCGGGTGCGCGGTCGAATCTCGCAGGTCAAGAACCGTCGTCTCGCCCACTTCAACCTGGGTGTTGGGAGTCGTGAACTCTGGCGCTGTGTCCCGGAAATCAGGATCACCAACGACAATATTCATCCGAAGACCCGCATAGTTGCCCGCTGGGTCATTTTGGGATGCGCCATCGGTCACCGTGAAACTGACGGATGCCGGACCGCGATAGTCCAACGCCGGAGTGAAAGTGATGGTCTCTTCATCGACAAAATTCGACGAACCATCGCCCTGAACTGAGCTCACCGAAGTCGCGTCAGGAATCCACGCGTCACGGCCCGAGGGCACGACGACGATATCCGACAGCTTCCACTCTCGAGTCTCGTTCATCCCGACGTATTGGGTCGGCAAGTCTGGATCGATAGCCGGTGGTTCGTCAAAATTCTCGTCGACAGCCGCCGGAACGAGAATGAAGGCGCGAGCGGTTAACTCGTCTACCGCGTTCGTCACGCTGTAGGTGATCGCCTGCCTCGTCGGGCCTGGGATGACTTCGATCTGACCGTTTACTTCGCCAAGAACACCCGAGTCAGCGTTCGCTCCCTCGAGCTCAACTACGAGATCTTCGGTTCGTCCAGCGGGATTGAATGCGTGACCATCGAACAGATCAACGGTGACCGATTCCTTTCCCGCAATATCTTTCTTCAGGATGCTGATGTCGTCAGCCGAGGGCGGAAGAATCGGAGCATCCGGCGTGACCTGAACCAGCACGTAGCTCACGGCTGATCCACCCCTGGTGTTTTCCAAGCGATACCTCAACGAGAACGATTGTTCAGTCTCTGGCGCCTCGATCACTAAGAATTGCCCGCCAATGACTTCTGCAGAAACACCGTCCGGCACGTCAATAAGATCTGGCGCTACCGAAATGCGCGCACCTTGAGGATCAGAGTCGTTTTCAGTGAGATCAATTTGCGCCGTTCGGCCCGGCCGAATGGCCACGCTATCGGGAACCGCACTGGGATCCTGGAGCTCGTCCGGTTCAGGGATAACCGCAATCTTGATGTCGCCAACACCTGTCGCCCCGAAAGCATCGACCACTTCGTAGCTGAATGAATCTGTTCCGGAGGCTGCCGGAGACGACTCATAAATGAAGTAGTCGGCACCAAACTCGGTAACGGCACCCAGCGTCGGGTTAGTCGGGAATCTCAGCAACTGAGTCGAATCACCATCGGGGTCGACAGTGCTGAGAGGGATCTCCACCCTGATCTCGCCACCAGCGAGCACACGAGCAATCAGCGCAGTCGGCGTCGGATCTTGGTTCGAATCCGCATCGACCGGCGTGACCGTAAAAGTTGCCGTCGCTGCAGCGGTCTCACCGAAGGGGTCGATAACCCGATAGTCAACGGTGTACGCACCGGGAACGGTCGGCGCTTGGAAGCGCAGCATGTCGTGGCTGACGAATGCAACGCCCTCCAGAGGTTCAGTAACGAGCTCTGTCGCAAGAGACATCGGGCTGTCGTCAGGGTGGAAGTCGTTGTCGAGCACGTCAAGCGTGATGATGTCGCCGGCGCGAACTTTGGCCGCGTCATCGATAGCAACCGGTGGCTGGTGCTTGGTGAGGGCGGGCACCGGAACGACAGTAACTCCGGCACTTGCTGTGTTGACGCCATCCGAAATCGTGTACGTAAAGTTGACTTGGCTGGTGAGCGCCGCCGGCGAGGTAACTCTTATCAGGGTGCTCTCGAGCAATTCGACCACGAGACCCTTTGCCGTGAGAGCCGGGTCGACATCGATTGACTGCACCGCGAGGATGTTGCCGCTGGGGCTCACATCGTTAGACAAGACTGAGACAGTGGTCGGTTCATCCCCGCGCAGATAGGCGGTGTCTTTGACGGCAACCGGCGGAAGTTCAGCGGATGCCGGGTTGGGCAAGACGTCGATCCGCACCAGCCCGACGCTGGTGTTTGCACCGGCACTGAGCGAGTAGGTCAGGTAGTAAATTCCTGCGGATGACGAGCTGAAGGTGATTTCACCACGATCGCTGTCGAACGAGGCCACCGCCCCGTTGTCTGCCTCATCCAGGGCGATAAGACTGAGCTGGGCGCCGGACGGTGACAGGTCGTTGAGCAGTGGCTCGATGACGACGGTCTCTGTTTCGAACACCGAAGCGAAGTCGGGTGTTCCCACGGGGTTCAAGGTTCCGGCAGGTTCTACCGTGACGATGAGCTCGCCTTGGGCCGGAGTATCTCCACCGTCCGAGACGAGGAAGGAGACTTCTTTCTCCCCCAGTTCAGAGGTCTGGTGAGTGAAGGTGACAAACCCATCGGGAGTAAATCTGACGAGGTCACCAGACTTTGGCGACGCCGCAATCAGATAGAGGTCGTCGCCGTCTGGGTCTTTCCAATCAGCCAAGACGTTGTAGCTGACGGTCTGATTGGCTTCGACGCTGATGCCCGCTTCACGAACACTCACGGGCAGCTCGTTGCGCCCCTCGGGAATGATCGTGGCAGCGACCCGTGCCTGGTCCGTTCCGCCCCGACCATCATCAATTGTGTAGTTAAACGCAATCGACCCGACAAAATCTGGGACGGGGGTGAATTGCAGCGCACGGCCGCCATCGATGAGGTCGAGTCGTCCTGTCGATTCGGCGATGCGGTCGTACGCTGAAATTACAAGCACGTCCCCGTCGGCGTCGGTGTCGTTATCGAGCACCGTGAACACTGTTGTTCTTCCTGGCCGAACCCCAAATTCATCATCTGTCGCGACCGGATCGCGGTTGGCATCCGTGCGCTCAGCGAGAGTGTCTTCGAAAGACTGGATCGACGACTTTTCGTCGCCCTCTTCTTCAGACTCTTCGTCCTCCGGCGGCGTGACGTCTTCCCAGTTCTCGACGAGACGCATGTTCTCATCGACCAACCACACGTTGCCGTTTGACAGATTGTTAAGCGCAATCACCGACCGATTGACTCGGAACTCGAGCACGCTACCTTGCGTCGGCTCAGCAATTGTCTGCGTCTGTGGATCGCTGCCAGTGCACGCGAGAACATAACGCTGTGCAGAAGCCCACGCCCCATGCGCACAGCCCTCGAGGGCGACAGGAGCTGAAACATTCGCCACGTCATCTGACGGAGTAGAGATGTCCGCAGGGATGTCCGTAAGAACCCCGCTGCTTAGCTCGAACCGCTGAAGAGAGTCCCCAGTAGCCACAAGCGCAAAGCTGGCCTCGGCGCTTGACTGTTGCAAGCGCAACCCCGGCTTATCCAACGGATAGCTGCGCCCATCTTCCGTGAGCAGTTCATTCGTCGACTGGTCGAAAATCACGGCTGACTCGCCAGCGGCGGCAATCTGAAACTCGCCCACTGCTGGGAAATCAGACTTCACCGGTTCATCGGCGATCGTCTCAACGCGGTAAATCGCCTTGTTCACTGGTGACACGGCAATGACAACACCGTCGGACGTGACCGTTGCTCGCCCACCGGCCCCGAGCGAAATCAACGCGGGGTCCGACACGTAGTTGAACTGAAGATCGCCCACTGCCGGCACGACCCAGAGCTCACCCTTGGGCGACACGATCGCCAGATTTGTTCCGCCGAAAGAAACTTCGGCGTCGGGTGGCACGTCGATTGCAGACGTAACTTCAGTCGTTGCCGGATCGACTGACTCAACGCGATGAGCGACCGGGTCGTTCATGAAGAGCGCGTCGCCATCTTGAAGCACATCAAATTGCGCGCTTGAGGCGATAACTGAGCCATTGAGCTCGTCGATTTGGCGATTCAGTCGACCGCCGAGAAGCTGCTCGCCGTTCGTGACCCAAACATCGCTGGCGATGAGGTCGACATCAGAAACGGGAAATCCGGGGTGCAGAGCTGCGAACGTGAGCGGTACACCAATGACGAGAGACACGATGACAGCGGATGCCACTGTCTTGCGAGTGCGCGCTGTACCGATAGACAGCTTCACGTTGCACTTCTCCCGAATTCCGCACAGCTTGCGTGCACACGATCACGCTGACAAATCCTCGACCAAGTTCTGGGAGTTACCCTAGCATTTTTCAGGTTATTCTAGCGAGCCACAGCCATGGGTACTTCTCCCCTCGTGAGGCCCGCGCTCACGGGGTGCGGCTCTCCTCGTCATTGCGTTCGAGAAGATAGAGATCGTCTTTGTCGACAAGTCGCGTTGCGACGGCGAACTCCACCAGTCGCAACCTCCTATTGGTCGCAAGGTTGTCTTTGCCCCCTCGCAGTCCGGCGACGCCCCGCTTATCTAACTTCTCGCAGACGTTGTCGAGCTTGCGATTGAAGGTAGTGATCGACCAGCCGAGCCGCGCGGCCACCGCAGCAGACGTGGGGATATCGCCGCGCCCCGCGGTTGCCTGCCGCAGCACGCCCTCGGCAAGCGCCACGATAAGCAGCCGCTGGGAGGAGGTGAGAGGGATCGGCCCAATTGTCGTCGAGCCACCGGAACCCGCAATGGACGTCGAGGTGTTGAAGTAGTCATCGCCGGCATGAATCGTGAACTCATAGGTCGTAGACCCAGCGCTGAACAGCACCTGCATTTGAGGAAAAACGATCGGAAGTCGTGCACCAGGTGCCAACCACGCCTGCACTTGGCCGGTCGCATCCGTCACTGTCGCGGTGAGCAGGTTTCCCACATTGCCGAGCCACCACATTCCGAAGTCTTCGTAGATGCGAAGAAACCGACGATGCAAGTAGGGATTGTCATCAATGACGAGATCGGATTCGCGCCCGACATGAAAATCATTGGGGTGGGTGATGTCGTACCACTCGCCACAAAATTCAATCTTCAGCGGATTCATTCGGGAAAACACGCCTCCAGAGGATTGGCAGACTCGGTGCCTGCACGCACAATGCGAACATCAATGCACAACGTCGATCCCGCAACATAACCATCGACGGGGATGACGCCATTATCAGATTGCCGTACCGGTTCGCTCTCGCGCCCGACACGCTTCCAGATGATGCGATCACCCTCTTCAGCAGCGGGGTTGTCAATCGTGAACGTGACCGAACCTGCTGACTCTTCTGCCGATACCAATACCGGTGTCGGCACGGTCTCCACTACCGCCGAGGTGGGCGCTGCGGTCGGTGCGGAAACGGGCGGCAGCTCTGTTGAGACGGGGTTGGTCACGAGAACCGCAATTGCGACTGCGCCCCCCAGCACAACGGCAACACCGCCGATGATCCAGGTCGCCGCTTTTCGTCGTGAGGGCGGAGCTTTTTCAGTGGCCGCGCTGGCATTCGTCAGCTCAAACGGTTCCGTCGTGACATCGGCAACCGGATCGGCCGCGGGCCGTCGGCGAACAACGGTCTCGCCAAGCTCTGGCTGGGGCGGCTGAACAACGCGGTGAGGAGCGCCGCGCAGTTGCGTCTCGTCTGCGCTGCTCCCGCTACCCGCGAGAGGGATCTGCGGCGGTTTCTCAAACGACTTCAACGTTGCGGATGCGGGCTGCGCATCGATGGTTGCCACACCGCGGGCACGTGTTGCATCGTCATCACCAGCATCGGTACCGGAATGGGTTACCTGGTCAACCGCCAGATTCGGCACGTCGACTGTTGTCGGTGCATAGCCCAATTCCAGTTCGACACGTTGCAATGCCCGAGCAAAGTCGAGCGCGGTCGCAAACCGATCGTCACGGCGCGATGCCATGCCCTTTCGCAAGACGGCAAGCAGACTCGCCGGCACGTCGTCTCGAGTGAGCGGCGTAATGAGACCACGTTCGATACGGCCTATGAGATCGAGCGCTCCGTTGGATCGCCCTCGCACCTCGAACGGAGTGTGCCCGGCGAGCAGGGTGTAGAGCGTCGCTGCGAGTGAAAACACGTCAGCTCGAACATCTGGATTCGGGTCGTCCTCGAACATTTCGGGAGGCGACCACGGCACAGACATGCCGATTGACGCTCCAGTGGTCGAGCCACTTTCTTCCGTCAAAGGCGAACGCGAGCTCGTATGCAACGGAATGTCCTCGTCAAGCGCAGATGAGATCCCGAAGTCGGTGAGTGCCGGCCACCCATAATCATTGGTCAGCACGTTCGCGGGCTTGATGTCGCGGTGCAGAATGCCAGCCGCGTGTGCAGTAGCCACCGCACCGCTCACCCGGATTCCCACCCGCAGCACATCGGTCACGGGGAGCGGTTCACTCTTGTAGCGTTCCGCCAGGCTCGGCCCTGAGCAGTACTCCATCACGAAGTAGGGACGATCGTCGGCGGCAACATCCGCGTGAAAAATGGAGACGATGTAAGGGTGGGCTGACAATTGAGCCATCAGGTTTGCCTCGGCGACAAACGATGCTCGAGTCGCCGGAGCAAGATCTTCGGTCAGCAACACTTTTACGGCAACGCGGCGCTTGGGCAGGTGCTGATCGTACAGAAAAACGTCGCTGAAGCCACCAGACCCCAGGAGCTTCACAAAGGTATAACCCCGCAGCTCAGGCGGTGTTGACGGGGCCCGACGCACTATGACTCCTCGCCCACGGTGAGGGTGACGTCGCCGCCGAGATCGATGACAGTGCCGACGATAACCGCCGTCGGTTCGCCAGCTCGCAAACGTTGCGCTTGGCGGCCGGGTAGCGCAACATGCGTGCCATTTCGAGAGTGCAAATCGGTGACAACCACCGTTCCGCCTTCGACGACAATCTGAACGTGGTTTCGGGAGATGTCCTTATCTCCGGGGATCGTGACAAGCCGCGGGAGGGATCCGCCAGATACCTTGCTCACTGTTGGCGCGCGGCCGACCAGAATTGGTTGCGACAGCACTTCGCGCGCACCGGTCGAAAGCTGCAAGTAAAGCGCCGACAGCGGCGGGAGAGGAACCTCGTCGACAGCAGCAGCGGGGCGCTGCGAGCGAAGGCCAACCAGATCACTCGTCATTATTGTCATGCCGTCGTGATCGCCCTCCGGCTCTGGCCGGTCGACGGCTACGGGAGCCACCGGTTCGGAGAACTGCGGTGCAGTACCGATCAGGTCCGTCGCCCCCGCGGAGTTACTACCGCCAGCTGCTGGCGTTTCAGCTTCATCGTTATGCGCGTTGGCAGCCTCAGACACGTCGCGCATCACTGTCTCGCCGAAGAGAAAATCGTACCCTTGGCCATCATTATTGAGGTCGCTCGATCGACCAATGTCGGGTTCCTCGGCCACAGCCTGAGCAACGTCAGCAACCCCAGCTACGTCAGCGACCCCAGGGGGTCGGTCAGCAATCGTCGTTTCCGATAGTGGGCTTGCGGCGTTCACCGGGGCAACCGCAGCGGACGCTTCTGCCTCGCCAAGCAGTGCGGCGCGTATCCCGGGAACCTGCTCGTCAACCTTCACATCGTGAACTTGCGATGCTTCTTCGTTATGCGTGCAGTTCAGGCGAGCTGTCTTCACCACGCCAGCAACGATAGGTAGCGACTCGGTCGCAGTGGACTCGTTGACAGAAATGGTGCAATCGATGACGTCATCGAAATAGCTCTCGGCCCACGTACTGACTCGCGCACCGCTCACCGTTTCGTTGCCCGCGCGAGTAGTCAGGGAGACACTCACTGCGCCACGAACGATCACTCGCGCGCCAGCAGGGTTCTCGTGTTCAGCCGTCCACTCAACAAGCGCGAATGCTGGAGTTGCTGCTAACCCTCGAGCACTCAGTGCTTCGACTGCGTGTTGCGCGCCGAGCGCCCGATTCGCCCACAGGGTCGCGAGAAGACTCTCCTCAGACGAGTCGACACACACGATTAGCTCGTCACCAACGACCGCCGACCACGATGTGTCAGTCGGTGGGGCATAAAGGTATTTCATGACCACTGCGATCTACTTCCTGGGTCGGGTTTGTTCGAGGTGATGCGAGACGGCGCGATCGACGGTGTCTTCTTCTGCCGTATCTGCGCTCGCTGCGCGGGCAGCATCCACCACGATGACGGTCACGTTGTCGGAACCACCAGCGGCAATCGCACCCGCAACAAGCCGGTCAGCAATTGTTTCGTTGTCGTTCAACGCTGAACGATCAGCGAGGATTCCGGCGATGAGATCGTCGTCGAGCTCCTTAGTCAGCCCGTCTGAGCACGCCAAAAAAGTGTGTCGGGCTGCGACCGGGAGCAACCACACGTCGGGGTTCACGTGCGAGTGGATGCCGAGAGCACGCGTGATGACGTTACGGTCGGGGTGCGATGTCGCTTCGAGGGCGGTGATGTGGCCAAGGTCGACAAGTTCTTGCACGGCCGAGTGGTCGACCGTGACCTGCTCGAGCTCACGACCGTTCCAGCTATAAACCCGTGAGTCTCCCACGTTGAAGGCCATCCACCGCGGTTCTGAATCGGCGCCGACAGCAACGAGAGCGATGCCGGAAAGGGTCGTACCCGATACCCCATCATCTTCTCCCCTGAGCGCGATGACCGCCGAGTTGGCTTCGGTAATCGCCTGAACAATATGTTCCGGCGTGAGAAAGCTGTGGCGTGCCACAGCGCGAGCGAAGCTTTGCACGACGCATTGGCTTGCGCGATCTCCAAAGGAATGCCCACCCATTCCGTCGGCGACAAGGTAGACCTGCGGCAGCACAAGCAGGCTGTCTTCATTGAGCGAGCGCACGGATCCACGGTCGGATGCGGCCGACACTTTAACGGTGACAGGTCCACTGGGCAGCAGAATTTCGTGCTGATCCGAAACCATCATTGTGCCCCCAAGCATTTGTCAGGTATCAACGTAGCAATGAATAGAGGACACCGCGGAAACCCGGCGGTATGCTGACCAGAGCGCACCACCCTCGCGCTACCACCACTTGCCATTTTGTTGTTTTGCCCACAAGGCCCACACGCAGGAGAAGTTCATGATTTCGCACGCATCAACGACGCTAGAAGCCCCCGTATCCGCTCTCGAAAATGCGGATTTCACGCACGAGAACGTTCTGATTTCAACAGGCAAACGTTCGGGGCTTGTCATTACCGTTGCCGTTCATTCCACCGTTCTCGGCCAAGCCCTTGGCGGCGCCCGAATGTGGAACTATCCGCACTGGACCGACGCTGTCGCTGACTCCCTGCGCCTCTCCGCCGCGATGACGCTCAAGAACTCTGCGGCCGGCCTCAACCGTGGTGGCGGCAAGTCGGTCATCCATATCCCCATGGGCGTCACCCTCACGGCGGATCAGAAGCGTGAGGCCATGCTCGATCTCGGCGACGCCATCGAGAGCCTCAACGGCGCATATATGACGGCCGAAGATGTCGGCACGAGCGCCGAGCTCATGTCGATCGTTGCCGAGCGCACCGAACATGTGTGTGGTCTCCCTGCCGACCAGGGCGGCGCGGGCGAGCCGGCGGATGCCACCGCAGCAGGCGTGCACGCGAGCATCCTCGCCACCTGCGAAGCACTGTTCGGCACGCGGGACCTTGCCGGACGTCATCTCGTCATTTCTGGACTCGGCCAGGTCGGTGGCCGCTTGGCTCGCTCCCTCACCGCAGCCGGCGCTGTGCTCACCGTCACCGATGTCAACCTCGACCGCAAACTGCTTGCAGCAGAACTCGACGCCAACTGGGTTGACGCCGATGAAGCGCACAGCGTGGTTGCTGACCTCTACATCCCCTGCGGCATGGGCGGTGCGCTTAGCCCTCGCGTCATCCGCGAGCTCAACGTCAGCGGTGTTGTCGGAGCCGCGAATAACCAGCTTGCCCAGCATGATGGCGCCGAAGCCCTCGCCGAGCGCGGCATTCTCTGGGCGCCCGACTTCGTGGTGAACGGTGGCGGTGTGATCTACCTCGACATGGCTTCGGAGCCGGATGCGGATGCCGACGCCATTGCGAAGCGCGTCGAGGCCATCGGTGACACCGTGACCACGATCTTCCGCGATGCCGCAGCCCAGGGCATCACCACCTTGGACGCCGCAGAACGCCTCGCGCAGTCGCGCCTTGTCACCGTGTTCTAAAGAACAGCGTTAACCGCGACGCGCGGTGGCCCACCCTCGAGCTATTGCTCAGAGTGCGCCACCGCGCGTTGTCCGTTGCGGGCAG
Source organism: Salinibacterium sp. NK8237 (assembly GCF_015864955.1). Taxonomy (NCBI): domain Bacteria; kingdom Bacillati; phylum Actinomycetota; class Actinomycetes; order Micrococcales; family Microbacteriaceae; genus Salinibacterium; species Salinibacterium sp. NK8237. The sequence continues at coordinate 836,834 of NZ_JADYWE010000001.1, forward strand.
TGCCGCTTAGTCGACCGAGAGTTCGGCGAGCTCACGCTTCTTGTCGCGGCGCATCTTGGAGAGGCTCGCGACAACCGCAACAGCCATCGCGGCAAGAATCACGATCAGCGAGGTCCAGGTGCCAATCTCAGGTGCCCACAGAATCGGCTCTCCGCCGTTGATAAACGGCAGCTCATTGACGTGCATGGCGTGGAAGAACAACTTGACACCGATGAAGGCGAGCACGAAGGCGATGCCGTAGTGCAGGTACTCGAGCTTGTCGATGAGATCGCCAAGAAGGAAGTACAACTGGCGAAGGCCCATCAGAGCAAAGATGTTGGCCGCGAACACGATGAAGGGGTCGGTCGTGATTCCGAAGATTGCCGGAATCGAGTCGATCGCGAACACGAGATCAGTAATACCCAGCGCGATAAAGACCACGAGAATCGGCGTGAAGACCTTTTTGCCGTCGATCACGGTGCGAACTTTGCCACCGTCGAAGTTCGGGGAGATATTGATGTGTCTGCGCAAGTAGCGGATGATGCCGCTCTCGGTTTGTTCCATGTCGTCGTGGTCTTCGAACACTTGACGGATGGCCGTGTAGAGCAAGAACGCACCAAAGATGTAGAAGATGAAGCTGAAGTTCTCAATCAGTTGCGCACCGAGCAGAATGAAGATTCCGCGCAGCACGAGAGCGATCAGGATGCCCACCATCAGCACCTCTTGTTGGTACTTTCGCGGCACCGAGAAACGCCCCATGATAATCACGAAGACAAAGAGATTGTCGATCGAGAGACTGTATTCCGTGACCCAACCGGCAATGAATTGGCCGGCCTGTTCGACATCACCGAGCAGGAACATCATGAGAGCGAAAACAAGGGCGAGGCTCACATAGAAACCAACCCACAATGCTGATTCCTTGGTGCTCGGAATGTGCGGGCGCTTGTAGGCCATGATGAGGTCGGCCGTCAAAATGATCAGCAGTACTGACATCGACGTCACTTCAAACCAAATAGGCAGAGTAGTCAAAAGAATCCGTTCAAAGGTTTCGAGGCGTAGTAAGACTCGAAAGTCTCTCCCGCATCCGCCAGAGACGTGGATGCCGTTGCCCCGGAACCACTACTGAGTGGTTCGTATTGACGAGTACAACGAGGTGGGATACTCCCCTTCGCGTTCACCATGATAGCCGACCACCGCGCGTGAATAGTCTGATTTCCCGCCGCTCCCGCATGTGCGCATTGGTCAGCATCTGCTGTATGGTCAGTGCATGCTGACCATTGCTTCTCGTGTCGATGTCATGAACCGCCTAGGCCGGGCCATGACCGACCCCACTCGCGCCCGCATTCTTCTCTCTCTACTCGAAAAGCCCGGGTATCCCGTGCAGCTGGCGCACGATCTCGAGCTCACACGCAGCAACGTCTCCAACCATCTCACCTGCCTGCGCGGCTGCGGGCTCGTCGTTGCGACACCTGAAGGTCGCTCGACCCGCTATGACATTTCGGACCCCCACCTTGCCCACGCCCTCAATGACCTCCTCAACGTCGTGCTCGCCGTCGATGACGGCACACCCTGCGCCGGCGAGAACTGCAACGACCCGTTCTGCTGCACCCCCAACACCACCGCCGAGGTGACCGCATGAGCGAAGAATGCTGTGGTGTGGATGCTCCGCTCAAGTCACGCGCCCCCGAGTCCGTAACCCTGCTCGGCACCGCTTCCGCCGGCACCACCCCTGACGCACTCCCAACGTCACAAGCGGACGAGGCCCTCGCGCCGTGGTGGAAAGATCGAGCCCTCGCGCTGCCTGCAGCCTCGGGAGCGCTTCTCGCGGCATCCGTCGTTGTTGGCTGGTCCGGTGTCGCTGACGGGGTCACCTTCACCCTGCAGTTTCTGAGCCTCCTCGCGGGCGCAACAACGTTCGTGCCGGGTGCCGTGCGTCGCCTGCTCCGCGGCTCCCTCGGCGTTGGGCTACTGATGACAATTGCCGCCATCGGTGCGGTACTCCTGGGCCATGTCGGCGAGGCTGCCGCCCTCGCCTTCCTTTTCTCCATCGCCGAAGCGCTCGAAGATCGCGCAATGGATCGCGCACGCCAAGGATTGCGCGCTCTGCTCTCGCTTATTCCCGACGCGGTAGTGGTCGAGCGCGAAGGGGCCCAGCTGAGCGTACCGACTCGCGACATCGTGATCGGTGACGTTCTTGTCGTGCGCGCCGGTGAGCGCGTCGCCTCGGATGGCATCGTGGTGAGTGGTCGCGGCAGCATCGATACCTCCGCCGTGACGGGCGAATCGCTGCCCGCCGCGGTAGACACCGGCGACGCTGTGCTCGCCGGTTCGATCAACGGTGAGGGTGCTTTGCGCATCCGCACCACCGCGGCTGGCACCGACAACTCCCTGACAACCATCGTGCGCCTTGTCGAAGAAGCGAATGGGCGCAAGGGCGAACGTGCTCGACTGGCCGACAGAATCGCTCGTCCTCTCGTGCCGATCGTCTTGGGAGTCGCCGCCGCCATTGTTGGATTCGGCTTCCTCGTCGGCGATCCCGAACTCTGGACCGAACGAGCGCTCGTCGTGCTTGTGGCCGCATCGCCGTGCGCCCTCGCGATCGCCGTTCCTGTGACGGTCATCTCGGCGATTGGCTCCGCGAGCAAGCTCGGAATCATCGTGAAATCGGGCGCCGCCTTCGAACGCATGGGCAGCATCCGCACCGTTGCTTTCGACAAAACCGGCACGCTCACGCGAAACCAGCCAACCCTTGTTGCCGTCGAAACCGTCGATGGGGTGACGCGCGACGAGGCGCTCAGTATCGCCGCTGCGCTCGAAGCCCACAGCACGCACCCCCTCGCTCACGCGGTTCTTGCCGAACGACCCAACCACCCCGAAGCACTCGAGGTGCGCGAGGATGCCGGCCGCGGAATATCCGGCACCGTGAACGGCGTTCCCGTGCGCGCCGGCAGCACCCGCTGGATGGACGCCGGCGAGCTTTCGCCAGCCGCCCTGCGCCTCGCCGACGACGGCATGACCGTGATGGCCATCGAACGCTCCGGCATCGTGATCGGGCTACTCGGCATCCGCGACGAACTACGGCCCGACGCTGCGGAGGCTGTCTCGCAATTGGCGAGCGCGGGCATCCGCACCCTCATGCTCACCGGTGACAACTCCAGAACTGCAGCGACGATTGCGGCCGAAGCCGGGATCAGCGATGTGCGCGCCGAACTGCTTCCCGCCGACAAGGCCGATGCGATCGCCGCACTCTCCCAGGAGTCCCCCACGGCAATGATCGGTGATGGCATCAACGATGCGCCAGCACTCGCCACCGCCGACGTGGGTATCGCGATGGGTGCGACAGGCTCGGCAGCGGCGGTCGAGTCTGCCGATGTCGCCTTCACCGGCAGCGACCTGAGACTCATTCCGGTGGCGCTGCTTCATGCGCGGCGCGGGCGTCGCATCATGACCGGAAATATCGTGCTGTCGCTCGCGATCATCGTGGGTCTTTTCCCGCTGGCGCTCACGGGCGTTCTCGGCCTCGCCGGAGTGGTGCTCGTGCACGAGCTCGCCGAGCTGGTGGTCATCGTGAACGGCCTCCGCGCGGCTCGACTTTCGCATAGCCTTGATTCGCGCTCAGCAGTGGGCGCTGGCCGTCAATCCCAGCCTGTTCGGAGTCTCGTGTGAAGAAAGCCCTCCTGCCCACCTTTGCTGCACTGGGCATCCTCGCTCTCGTCGCCGCCTTCGTCTTTGTGTACGTGACGGCGAAGAACGCCGATACCGAGACAGCAAGCACCACCACTTCGGGCTCTTCCGAACTCGCCTCCGCTGTAGCGAGCGACTCGAATTACGTTGACAATGTCGGCTCCGATGCGGTCACTATTGTCGAATTCCTCGACTTCGAATGTGGAGCCTGCGGTCAGTTCTACCCCTACGTCGAGGCGATGCGCGAAGTGTACGACGGAGATATCAACTACGTCGTTCGCTACTTCCCGCTGCCTAGCCACCTCAACTCGATGGATGCCGCCATCGCGGCCGAGGCTGCTGCCCAGCAGGGCGAGTTCGAGGCCATGTACCACCGCCTCTTCGAAACTCAGGGCGACTGGGCCGGCGGAACTCCCCCACAGACTGATGTCTTCCGTGCACTGGCTGAAGAAATCGGTCTCGACATGGATGCCTATGATGCCGCCGTTGCCGAACCCGCCACGCAGGCGCGTGTCGAGGCTGACTTCGACGCCGGTGTTGAGCTGGGCGTCAACAGCACTCCCACCTTCTTCGTGGACGACGAATACATCGAGACGAGTCGTCTTGAAAATCTGCCGGAGGCTGTTGACGCCGCGGTCAAGGGCTAATTGCACTCAGCGCCCAACGCTGCTTAGGTGTACCAACTTGGTTCTGGCACTTCGTTGAGCAGCACATACTGACCGACTTCGCGCTTCTTGTACGGCGCCGGGTCGTGCAGGCTGTGGGTGCGCAGGTTGCGCCAGAAAATATCGAGGCCCACTGAGTTGGCGGATGCCCGAGCACCCGTCAGCTCGAACACCTTCGTTGCGACCTCCAAGCCGTCGTCGCTGATGCGCAGCTTCCCGGCTGCAATGCGCACGGCGATTTCCCCACGGCGGCGTTCGGTGAGCTCGGTGCGCGGCGCGTGAAGCACCGCACTGATTTCGGCGCCAACAGCATTGAGCAGGGCCTCATCCGCCCATAGCTTGGATTGCAACTCGCCATAGCCTTCGAGGATGTACCACTCCTCGCTCGCGTGAGCTTTGTTGTCACCGCCATAGGGCCAGGCGCGGCTCTTGGTGCGCGTGTACGACGACGCGGCTTCGATCGCTCCTTGCGCAATGCCGAGATAGAAATTCGCGAAGACCAACTGGATCGCTGGCACATTGAGAGTGCCGTAGGTGAGCGGCTGAAACTCTTTGTTCACGAACCCGAGGGCTGACGACCATCCGGTGCGCACGCCATTGATCTGCACGGAGCCGGATTCGGTCAGTCGTTGGCCCAGATTGTCCCAGTCGCCGTTGAACACGATTGCTGGCTGGTCGGTCGGCACGATCGCAAAAACATGAGTGTCGGTTCCTTCGAGGATGCCCTCGAGCACGGTGAGATCCGAAACGACACCGCCTGTGGAGAACGACTTGTTGCCGGTGAAAACGATCTCGTCACCCTCATCGGTGACAAGCAAATCGGAATCGCGTGGATTTACCGCACCACCAAAGAGGTAGTTGTTCTCGGTGTAGTGCTTTTCTACGGCGATGATCTGCTCGTCGGTGGCGACGAGGCGCGCCGCCCACGCCCAGAGGTAGTGGTAGCCGAGCAGTTGCCCGATTGAGCCGTCACCCCGCGCAATCGTGCGGATGACCTTGTAGGTGGTCTCCCACGCCTGCCCACCGCCGCCATGCTCGGTCGGCCCGAGCAGCGTAACGAGCCCTGAGCTCTTGAGAAGCGCCACTTCGGCGTGCGGCGGCTGGTTGGCGACATCTCGCTCAACGGCATCTGCCGCGAGGATGTCAGACACTTCTTGAGCGCGCTGAAGCCAGCCCTCTGGCGTGGTGGGGCGGGCGCTATCCGCCCAGCGATTCTCGATTGCAGTGGGTGTGGCAGTGAGATGTGGCATGGTCGCTTTCCTTTGTGAGTCAGGGTTCCGGATGGGGTGTGAGCCCTATCTTGAGCCTCATCAGGACACACGTCGAGCATGTGTCTTCTCGCTACTTTCTGTTACGAATCGTGTACTAGATTCAGCACTGAGCACGCTGCCGAGAGCACGAGGAGACCCGATGGCCCACGAGCCGAATCCGCTCGCCAGCTATCTGCGAGCGCGTCGGGATTCGCTGCAGCCCGCCGACGTTGGGCTGCCCGCCACGGCGGGCCGACGAGTGTCTGGGCTCCGTCGCGAAGAGGTCGCCGAACTCGCGGGCATCAGCGCCGATTACTACGTGCGTATCGAGCAGGGCCGCGATCAGCACCCCTCCGACCAAGTGCTCAGTGCGCTGGCGCGAGCGCTGCGCTTGGATGACGATGCGCGCGACTATTTCTTTCGACTAGCGCGCCCGGGGTCGCAAACGATGCGTTCGCATCCGCTGTCGGAGTCGGTACTGGGATTGCTCGACTACTGGTCGCACACCCCCGCCTACCTCTTTGATCGCAACCATGATGTGCTCGCCGCCAATCAGTTGATGCGCGCCCTCAGTCCCGAAGTGCAACCGGGGCACAATCAACTCATCGATGCCTTCGGCGGGTACGCCCGCGCGATCGAGGAGGAACAGCCTGCTGCAGTGCTGGAGGGCTGGGAGTCCATTCTCAACCAAATGCTCGCTGCACTTCGATTCTCAAGCGACCCCAACGATCCGCGGCTGCACGAGGTTGTCGGCTATTTGTCGACCACCTACCGAAGCTTTCGACCATTTTGGGCACGGCACGAAGCGAGACCTCATACGGGAGGCACACTCCACGTGCTCCTTGACCCCATCGGCTGGGTCGAATTTCGGTGGCAAGCCCTCGAAGTCTCGAATGCTCCCGGCCAATATCTCGTGACCTACCTAGTCGAGCCCGACACTCACGCTGCAGCCGCGATCGCGTACCTCGTGTCGATTCGACGGCCCGGGGCATCCGGCTTCCGTTCCGACCAGTTATCACCTGGCGCCTAATTGCTTCTCGCGTGGAGCCTCGTCAGCCCTCACCGCAAGACGGAGAATTATGCGCAATGAGCGCTATCAGTGAATCGAGTTGCGACTGCGCGGCATCATCGGTCGTGCAGAACACGAGTAGATAGTCGTCGGTGTCTTCAGGGATTCTCACGAGGCTATAGCCCAGGCCGAGCGTGCCTACGCGGGTATCAGTAAAGCTGACGGTGCCCGTCACCTGCGCTCCGATCGACTCTTTCGCCCACACTTCGGAAAACGTGTGACTCTTGGCCGAGAGCTCACCCACTATCTCCCGAAATTCTCTGTCGCCCTCATGAAGCGCAAGCGAGTCGTTGAGCATCCCGGCGATCTGGGTTGCAGCCGCGGTGAAGGATGCCCCGCTGCGCTCGACAGTGGGCTCGAGAAAGGTGAAACGAGCGAGGTTCACGCCCCTCTCAAAACTGGCGGAGAGCGCTCGAGCGAGCGGGTTCGAGGCGAGCACCTCAAGATGCCGATCCAGCAGCACCGCTGGCACTTCGCGCCAGTCCCTAAGGTGCGCGCTCACCAGAGCACGTTGGCGCGCAATGGCGGGATCGAGATCTTCGTTCATGTGCTCACCGTAGGGCGCGACGGTCGCGGCAGCCTAGCCCCGGTGGGGCCACCCACCACGGCGATTTAGCGCGTTGGTGCGTCTGGCTCGCTAAAGCGTGTCGGGGTAACGCCTAGCCCAGTACCGCGAGCGGCGAGGTACGCGAGAGCGGAGGCGGCGGGCGATCCGGGGGTGGGAAAAACCACCATCAGCTCGTAGCCAAAATGCACCGGCAGCGAGAAAAGTTGGATGTTGAGTTCCACTTCCCCGACGCCCTCAATCGGCACACGAAACGTCCTGTCGCTAAACGGTCGAGCGTCATGGCGCGCCCAACAGCGAGCAAACTCAGGCTGTTCACGCAGCAGCTGAGCGACGATCTCTTGCCGACGCGGATCCGTCGGATCACTGTAGAAGCGAAGCGCCGCAACGTGATCAGAGACGAGACCGCTCCAATCAGGATGCCGCGTGCGAGCACCAGGCAAGAAGGTGTTGAGCATGAGGTTCATGCCGACCTGAAAACTCTCGGGAACAAGAGCTCGTGCCAGTGAATTGCTGGCGACAATGTCGCGGTTAGGGTCGAGAACGAGAGCGGGGCTATCTGGCCACTGTTCGAGCAGACGGCCGGTGATGGCATCAGGCAATGGCCCCGCTGCTTGCGGTCGAGGCGCTTGAGGTGTTGCCAACCGAACGAGGTAGCGGACAGCAAATTCGTCGAGTTGAAGCGCTCGCGCGAGCGCACTGATCACTTGCATCGACGGGCGATTATCTCGGCCCTGTTCGAGCCGAACGTAGTATTCGCGGCTGATGCCCGCGAGCGCGGCGACTTCGTCACGACGTAGCCCGGCGACACGGCGCTGAGGGTCAGCCGGCAACCCTACTTGCTCGGGCGTGAGCACTCCGCGGCGAGCGCACAAGTACTCACCAAGCGCACCCTGTTGATCGGCCACGAGGGGTCCTTTCCCAATTCCCGCACTAGTAAATCTAGTCCGATGCGGGCCTCAGCGGGTATCTGACTAGGACTCGTGGGGGCACGCGCGACAGCGATTGGCTTTCTAGCCTGAGACAGAGTTCTCCCCACCACTTGAAAGGAACCCGCAATGCCCTACTTCACCACCTCCGATGGAACCGAGATTTACTACACCGATCAGGGTGCCGGTCAGCCGGTACTACTGAGCCACGGCTGGCCTCTCTCTTCGGATGCCTGGCAAGTCGAAATCAAACTGCTCGCCGACAACGGCTACCGCGCTATCGCGCACGATCGCCGCGGACACGGTCGCTCCTCAAAGACGTACACCGGCAACGACATGGATACCTATGCTCGCGACCTCGCTGAGCTCGTCGAACACCTCGACCTCAGCAACCTTGTCGTCATTGGTCACTCAACAGGCGGCGGTGAAGTGGTGCGCTACGCCGCTCAGCACGCCAACGGCCGCGTCGCGAAGGTCATCACTGCCGGTGCCGTGCCGCCGCAGATGGTGGTCAGCGACACCAACCCCGATGGCTTGCCCATGGAAGCCTTTGATGGCATCCGTGCGGGTGTATTGAAGGATGCGTCGCAGTTCTACATTGATCTGACCGAGGCATTCTTCGGCGCCAACCGTGAAGGCTCCGCCGTGTCAGAGGGCGCTAAGCGCGAGTTTTGGCGTCAGGGCATGAACGTCAATCTGGCCGCTGCCTACGATTGCGTGAAGGCATTCTCTGAAACCGACTTCACCGAAGACCTCAAGGCAATGGATGTTCCTATCCTGCTCGCGCACGGCGACGACGATCAGATTGTGCCCATCGACGATGCCGCCCACAAGGCCGCAGCGCTCGTGAAGCACGGAACACTCAAGGTGTACGCGGGAGCGCCCCACGGCATCTACGGCGACTACCAGGAGCAACTCGGCCGCGACATCCTCGAGTTCATCGCGGAGTAAGCACGTTCAGTGTGATCGGCGCTGTGCGTGATTGGCGTTCAGCGTGATTGGCGCTTAGCTCGCCAACGTTGCCACGACTCACGCACCCGTCGACGGGTTCGCTTCCAGAATGCTCGGGAGCGAGCCCGAGAGGCTGCGTGACGTTCGGCCTCCATTTGTTTTTCTTGAAGAAAGAGTTTGGCTCCGGCCTCGTTGCGGGCACGAACCCACTGACCGTTGCTGCCCATAAACATTTGCATCACATCCCGACTGCGCTGGAGTTAGGCACCCCTCCACCGTAACGAGAATTCATCACGAAGCAAGGCCCTCGGTGGCCGGACGGTTCTCCCCAGCCAGCTCAACGCTGACTTCCGCGGTACCGCGGTACCGCACGATCACGGCGGATTCGCCCCCTGAATTGGGTGTCCCGTTAACGACGAAATCCCGATCTTGTTCACACGAACAAGACCGGGATTTTGCTACTGTGACCCCAGCGGGATTCGAACCCGCGTTACCGCCGTGAGAGGGCGGCGTACTAGGCCTCTGTACGATGGGGCCGTCACAACAACTAGAAAAGTATGCCACACCTTTTGGGCTACTTTTCCCACTTCTGCCGATTTATTATCACTGGATCATTCTTGACTGCTTTTACGCGCGCTGCCGCCACCACTTTTATCACCGTCGCAGCCGCCGTTGCCCTTACGGGATGTTCGCTTCTCTCTCCCGAAGTTCCTCGCGGCGACGACGGCCAGGTACTCGAGCCGGCCGTGATCGGTTCCACTCAACTGCTTGTCGATGACTGCTTCACCTTTGTGGACGGCAGCGACCTCAGCGAAGCCGAAGTGACCCCTTGCACAACAGAGCACACTCACATTGTGATCGGTAAGGGCGAGCTCGAAAAGAGCGCCATCTCTGAAGCTGGCGGACTACAGAATGCCGTGTCGTCAGCGTGCTCCGAAACCTTTAGCGCGTTCAAAGAGACAGTGGCTGATGGCGCAGCGCGCCCCGACCAAGAATTCATCATCTCCGAACACTCCACCGACGACGACGTGCTCGTTACGGACTACGCCTGCATTGCCACCGACGCCGCGACGCCGCCAGCCTAAGCGCACAACACAAAGAAAAACCGTGCCGCGCTAGGGCCGCTGGTCCAGAATATTCAGCACTCCCGCAACCATCTTGATATCGATGGGCAGCGCGGCGAAGCGCTCACCATCGGCGTACGCCATGATGTCGTCAGATTCGATACGAATGTTTTTCGCCCGATACACCGTCACGCGCGGGTCAGTCAGGTGCTTGCCACTGAAGACGCGCGGAAAGACGCGTAAGAAAGCCAACCGCGACAACGCTTCAACGACGAGAACGTCGGCGAGGCCGTCATCCAGAATCGCATCAGGCGTCACCTTCATGCCGCCACCAAGCGAAACGTTGTTTCCCACACTGATAAGAGCTCCCGAAGTTTCGATGACCGTGTCATCGAGGGTGAGCTTGTAATGGATGGGGCGCAACCGCAGCAATTCGATCAGAAGCGCAATGGTGTAGCGGCTCGCGCCGCGCGGCCACGACATGAGGTTCGCACGCTCGTTGACGATCGCGTCGAACCCCGCTGAAAGCACGCACGCAAACCAACGAGTGGCAGCGGAACCGGTGGCGTCGTCCATGTAGGTCACCCGGCCGGCGTCGATGGCTCGCATCGGCCTCGCGAGGCCGCGCACAATACTCGCGACAGCGGCATCCACATCAGAAAGCGGGATGCCGAGCCCGCGCGCCATGTCATTGCCGGTGCCCGAGGGGATGATTCCCAACGGAACCTTCGTCTTGGCCACCAGATTTGTACCCAAGTTGACCATTCCGTCGCCGCCAACAACGAGCAAAGCGTCCGGCTTTTTAGCGACAGCTTTTCGTCCGCGCTTCAACAGCAGAGCGAAGTTGGGCTGTTCCAGGGCAGTCACGTCATGCCCGAGCGCACGAAGCGCTTCGACAGCTCGAGGACCCACATTTTTGCCACGGCCAAACGATGCTGTGGGATTGATCGCGACAACAAGACGCAGCGGTTTGATCGACTCCACACTTCAGTATGTCGCACAGTCTCGCATTGAGTGCACCACACGCTTAAGGTCGAACCATGAAGGTCACCAAGTATGAGCATGCCTGCCTCGTTCTCGAACACCATAATGAACGCCTCGTCATTGACCCCGGTGGGTTTACCGAGCCACTTCCGGTGCTCGACAACGTGACCGCCATCGTGATCACTCACCAACACCCCGACCACTGGACCGACGAACACCTTGCGCGCCTTCTCGACAACAATCCCGACGCGCCCATCTTCGGCCCTGCCGGTGTCACGGCCGCTGCCACTAACTGGAACATCACGACCGTCGTTGACGGCGCGAGCGAAACCGTGGGGGCCTGGACACTGGAGTTCTTCGGCGGCGAGCATGCCGTCATCCATCCCTCGATCCCCATGATCGACAACCTCGGAGTGCTCGTAAACGGCGAGTTTTGGTACGGCGGCGACTCCTTCACCGTGCCACCCAAGCCTGTGGTGAGCGCCGCTATCCCGGCTGGTGCGCCGTGGCTGAAGATCAGTGAGGTCATGGATTACGTGACCGAGCTGGCCCCGAAGCGTGCGATTCAGACGCACGATGCCGTGCTCTCCGACAAGGGACTTGCCCTCTCGGCCGCCAGAATTACGGATGCCATGGCTGGCTACGGTGGCGAACTGACGGTTCTGCAGCCGGGCGAATCCATCACGCTCTAGTCAGCGTGGAGCTCTAAGCACTCTCCCAGCTTTTTGCAGTTGTGCATTTTTGCAGTCTCTGCAATTATTGCTGAGTGCCTGATACTCCTGCCCTCGGTCTCCGCGACCGCAAACGAATCGAAACGCGACTGCGCATCGAAACTGCCGCGGTCGAAATCGTCACGGCTGAAGGGCTTGATGGCGCCACGGTCGACATGATCAGCGACCGTGCAGATATTTCGCCGCGCACCTTCTTCAACTATTTCGAGAGCAAAGAGGATGCCATCCTCGGAACTCAAGACATGGGAGAAGTTCAGCGAGCAATCGACGCTGGAGTCGCCCGCGCAGAAACCGATGATTTGGTCGTTGCGATCGTCTCCACCATGTTCCACATCTTTGGCCCGATGGCCGCACGAACTCAGCTCAAAACACAGCGGATGGCTCTTGTTCAAGAACACCCGCGTTTGTTGAGCAGACAGATTCACCAATTCACGCAACTGAACAGCACGATGGCTGCTGCCGTCGTCCAATTCCTCAACAAGCGAGAAACTACGCTCCCCCGCGACCCCGAACACGTCGCCGAAATTGCCGTAGCCACTTGCGTCGCATCCGTTCGAATCGCGGTCAAGGAATGGATTGCTGCCGGCGCTACCGCCGACATCGACTCCATGTACCTTCGCGCGATCGGACTTACACGAGAAACACTGAACACACTTCAATGACAACCACCAACGAACCACCCGTCGCCGACGTCACTCCCGAATCCTTCAACGATCCCGCTACGAAGCGCAGCATCCTGTTGCTGTTCGTTGGTCTCATGGTGACGATGCTGCTCTCAGCTCTCGACCAAACCATCTTCAGCACCGCACTCCCCACCATTGTGGGAGAGCTCGATGGCGTGAACCACATGCTGTGGGTCACGACTGCCTACATCCTGGCTGCGACCATCATGATGCCCGTCTACGGAAAACTCGGTGACCTCATTGGTCGCAAGGGCCTGTTCATCGGAGCAATTTCTATCTTCATGATTGGCTCTGTTGTCGGCGGGCTCGCCCCCGACATGACCTGGCTGATCGTCGGCCGCGCCGTTCAAGGTCTCGGCGGCGGTGGCCTCATGATTTTGTCGCAGGCGATCATTGCCGATGTGATTCCCGCGCGCGAGCGTGGCCGTTACATGGGCGCGATCGGTGGCGTATTTGCTCTCGCGAGCGTCGCCGGGCCACTACTCGGTGGTTGGTTCACTGAGTCAATCGGATGGCGTTGGGCGTTCTGGATGAACCTCCCGCTCGGTGCCCTAGCGATCCTCGCTGCCGTCACCCTGCTCAAGCTCCCGAAACACAACAAGCGAAAGCCGACCATCGATGTCGCCGGCATGGTGTTGCTCGCCATTGCTTCGGCAGCGGTTGTTCTCACGACAACCTGGGGTGGCACACAGTACGACTGGGATTCGCTGCTCATCATCTCGCTGATCATCATCGCCGTGGTCGCTGCCTTCTCCTTCGTAATGGTGGAGCGCTCCGCCGCCGAGCCGATCATGCCCATGGGCATGTTCAAGGAACGCAACTTTGTTCTCACTACGGCATCCGGTCTGATTACCGGTATCGCCATGTTCGGCGCCCTCGCCTACATGCCGACGTACTTGCAGATGGTGACGGGTGTGAATGCGACCCAGGCCGGATTCTTGATGATTCCGATGATGGGGGCGCTTCTTCTGAGTTCGGTAACGGCGGGCCAACTGGTCAGTCGCACCGGTCGCTACAAGTGGCTACCGATTACGGGCGCATTTGTTCTCGCTACCGGTTTGGCGTTGCTCTCCACCATGACGCCTGACCTCCCACTCTGGATTCTCTGCTCGTACCTCGCCGTGATGGGTCTCGGTATCGGCATGAGCATGCAAATTCTGGTGCTTATCGTTCAGAACACGTTCCCCAACTCGCAGGTCGGCACCGCTACGGCATCCAACAACTACTTCCGCCAGATTGGTGCCTCAATCGGCACCGCAGTTGTCGGCAGCCTGTTTGTTGCTCGTCTCACCGATCTGCTGAGCACTCGCCTTCCGGCTAGTGCCGCTGGTGCCACCGGCGACACCAACTCATTGACGCCGGCTGCTGTGCGCGATCTTCCGGATGCACTGCGCGAGATCATCGTCAGCTCCTACAACGATTCGCTGGCACCGGTGTTCCTCTACATGGTGCCGCTGGTTCTGCTCTCAGCCGTGCTGCTGATGTTCCTCAAAGAGGTTCCGTTGGCCACCAGCATCGACCGCGGAGAAGCCACGGAATCGCTCAACGTGCCCGGGGACGACAATGACAGCGACGATACCAAAGCGGAGGCAACGGATGCCGCTTCGCACCAACTGACGACAGCGAGCGACCAGTCGGGGCCAATTTCGATCATCCGCAGTCAGCCGTAGTTCTCGTGGCGGCGACCACCTAGGTCGCCCCACTGCGCGACTAGGCCCGCAGCACCCCGCCACACAACGGACGGGAGTGTTGCGGGTCTTTCGCTGTCTGCCTAGTCGAGGCCGAGGTAGGCCTCAATGACCTTCTCGTCAGCAAGTAGTTCGTGCGCGGGACCAGAGTGCGACACTTCGCCGGTCTCGAGGACGTACCCGTAGTCAGCGGCGGCGAGGGCACGGCGGGCGTTCTGTTCGACAAGAACGACAGTGGTGCCGGTCTGTCGGATCTCCTCGATCACGGTAAACACTTCGTCGACAATCTTGGGTGCCAGCCCCATCGATGGTTCATCGAGGAGCAGAATTTTCGGTTCGGCAATCAGAGCGCGAGCAATCGCCAGCATCTGCTGCTCTCCACCCGATAGCGCGCCGGCATGCAGCTTGCGACGCTCAAACAACACGGGGAATCGTTCGTAGACTTCGGCCACTTTTGAGTGCATCGCACTGTTGCTGCGGTGCCAGCCACCCAAAGTGAGGTTCTCGGCAACCGTGAGGGTGCCCAAAATTTCGCGCCCCTCAGGAACCTGCACGAGGCCGGCCTTGACGAGGCGGTGCGCTGGCCATTTGGTGATGTCTGTGCCCTCGAAAGTGATGACTCCCTGGCGGGGGCGCAGCAGTCCAGAGACCGCGTTCAGCACCGACGTCTTACCTGCGCCGTTGGCGCCGACGAGCGTAACAAGGGAGCCAACCGGCACCTCGAAAGACACGTCGCGCACGGCCTCCACTCGCCCATAGTTAACCTGCAGGCCCGTGACACTCAGGATCGGGTCGCTCATCGGTTCTCCTCCGGGTTGATCGCGCCGTCGGTTGCCGTGCTGGCATCATGCTCAGGATGCTCGGCTGCCCGATCATCGACAACGTGGGCGAGGGTTTCGGCGGCGAGCACGGATGCCGCTTCCTCGTCTTCATCGGAGCCCGCTGAGCCGAGGTAGGCCTCGAGCACGCGCGGGTCCCGAGCGATCTCGCTCGGCGCTCCGAAGGCGATGATCTCGCCAAAGTTCAGCACCATGATGCGGTCACACGTGGCCAGCATCATCCGCACATTGTGTTCGATAACGAGCACGGCGATTCCGTCAGCGGCGAGCGAGCGAATCAGTTCAGACAGGCTTGCTGCTTCGACGTGGTTCATTCCGGCCGCGGGCTCATCGAGCACGAGGAGCGACGGATGCGACGCGAGCGCACGAGCGATCTCCAAGCGTCGCTGATCGCCGTAGGAGAGGTCTCCGGCCGCGTTGGCGGCTTTGTCGCCGAGGCCCACGCGGACCAGCTGGGCCGAGGCCATCGCGATGGCTTCGCGTTCGAGGCGACGCGCCGAGGGCAGGAACAGTAGACGGCGCAGCAGCGTGTCTTGAGTCATGCGATAGCCGCCGACAAGAACGTTCTCTAGCGCCGAGAGGCGGTTGAAGAGCTTGATCTGCTGGAAGGTGCGCGCCACTCCGGCCTGGGCCAAACGATGCGCTTTCGTGTTCACGGTGAGCGGCACGCCGAGCACGGTTCCGCTGCCGGAGGTGGGCGGCGTGAGGCCGGTCACCATATTCACCAGAGTGGTCTTGCCAGCACCGTTCGGGCCGATAAGGCCGAGGACCTCTCCGGCCTTGACCGTGAGATCGACAGACTGCACGGCGTGCACTCCCCCGTAGGACTTGCCGAGGCCGCTCAGGCTTACCAGTTCGGAACCGGCAGCCGGCAGGGCTGGCAACTCAGGCTGGAACGACGGATCAACGTTCAGACGCTTGGCTGATTTTCGCACCGGGATAAGCCCCGAGAGGCCACCGGGAAGAAAGAGGATCACGACGAGCAGGAGCACACCGGAGATCGTCGGGCGGATCCAACCGGCGTCGATCCCGATGACGCGCTGGATCTCGGGAAGCGCGCTCAGGAACGCTGAGCCGAGGATCGGACCGATGAAGAGAGTGACTCCACCGACAACGGCGGTGACAAGCCCATCGACGGCAGCGGTGAACGAGAACTCGTTCGGGTCAGCGAACCGGGAGAAGTGCGCGAGAAGCACACCATAGAGGCCCGCAACTGCTCCGGCAATCACGAATGACGCCATCCGGTACCGAGGAACGTCGATGCCCATGGTGGTTGCGGCAAGTTCGTCTTCGCGAATTGCGGCAAAGGCGCGTCCGAGGCGGGAACCAGACAGGCGCCAGAACCAGTACGCCACGACGATCAACGCGATCCAGGCGACGCCGGGGCCAACGAGCTTGGCGAAGCTCAGCCCTTGCGCACCGTTCGTCCACGTCTGGTTGATGAGAAAAATCCGCACCATTTCGCCGAAGGCGAGAGTGGCGATGGCCAGAAACACTCCACGGAGGCGGATGACGGGCAGGCCCAAGATAAACGCGGCGAAGGCGCCGACAATCATGCCGAACACGATGCCGATGACGAGTGGCGGGATGAAACCAAACAGTGGCTCGGAGGGTACGACAAGCGCCGAGGTAAAGGCCGCCAACGAGGCGAGCCCTACCTGCGCCAAGCTCAACTGGCCGGCGATGAGCACGGCATAGAAGCTATAGGCGAGAATCGCCGTGAGGGCGATCAGGGTGATGAGTGACGAGTATTCCGCGATCACGATTAGACCTCCCGCGTCTTGCGAGCGCCGAAGAGGCCCTGCGGTCGAAGTATGAGGATGAGGAACAGAAGCCCGAACGCCACCATGTCTCGCCATGAGCTGCCGATGTAGTTGACGGCGAGCACTTCGGCAAGACCCAGGATCAGACCACCGACGAGTGCTCCCGGCAGGGATCCCATTCCGCCGACAATGATCACTGCGAGGGCTTTGAGCTCAACGGCATGACCGATGCCGAGGGATGCAGCGTTCACGTTCAGAGTGAACAACACACCGGCAACCGCGCCGAGCGCAGACGAGAGAGCGAAGGTTGTGCTGCTGATGCGGCCCACGTTGAGGCCGAGCACAGCGGCGGCGTGCGGGTTCTCGGCGATCGTGCGCATCCCTCGACCCAGCTTGGATTTCGCAACGAGCCAGGTGAGAACGACCATGAGCGAGACACTAATGATGAGGATGACGACTTGAAGCAGAGACACTGTCGCGCCGAAGATTTCCACGCGCGTAGTGGGAAAGGCATCCGCGGGAAAACGCCGGGTATCGGCCCCGTACAGCGCCTGCAATAGAGAGAGGATGATCGCGCCGAAGGCGATCGAAGAGATGAGCCCCGCGAAGTGCGCATCGTGGCGACCGGCGAGCGGCCTGAATGCGATGCGTTCGATCGCAATGCCGAGGATCGCACCAACCACCAGCACGATGGGGATGAGCAGCCAGATCGGCACCCCGAAGACCGTGACGATCTCGATACCGACGAGGGCACCAGCGGTGAAAACCGCGGCGTGGGCTAGGTTCAGCCGGTCGAGGATGCCAAATACCAGGGTGAACCCGATAGCGAACAACGCGTAGATCGAGCCGAGAAAGATCCCGTCCAAAAAGAGCTGCATTGGTAATGTCCCTGTCTGTAGTTGCGTGCCGCCCGGAGGCGGCACGCAACGTGCATGTATTGGCGGTGCGGAGACGCTAGTTCAGGATGACGAATTCGCCGTCTTGAACGATCTGCACGAGAGCGTCGTGTTCGGCGTCGCGGTTCGCGTTCAGGGTCACATTACCGAGAACGGTAGGAACATCGGTGATGGCGCCAAGGCCAGCCTGGATTCCGTCACGCTCGCCGGAGCATTCTGAGCGCACTGCTTCGTCGATGATCTGCATGCCGGCGTACGCCTGAGCGGCGAACTGGTCGGGAGCCGAGCTGTAGGCCGCGGTGTAGTCCTCAATGAACTTCACGTTCTGCTCGTTGTCTGAAGCAGAGTTCCACGCGGCTCCCACGATGACGCCTTCTGCAGCATCGCCAGCACCTTCGATGAGTGCGGGCGAGTTGAAGCCGTTTCCGCCGATGATGGGGGTGTCGATTCCGATTTCACGGGCCTGGGTCACGAGCGGCACTGCGGCATCGATGAGACCAGAAACGATGATCGCGTCGGCGTCAGACTGCTTTGCCTTGTTAAGGAGGGCACGGAAGTCGGTGTCTGCCTTCGAGAAGGTGAGAGTGTCAGCTACTTCAACATTCTGATCTTCGAGAGCGGCAGCGAAGGCTTGGTAGCCAGATTCGGTGAACGCATCGTCGTTGGCGTACATGACAACGACTTTCTGCACACCGAGACTGTCAACAGCAGCCTTGACGGTCTGCGGGATGACGGCATCTTCAGTGAGGGAGTCGCGGAAAATGTAGTCACCGATCTCGGTGATGCCCGCTGCAGTGTTGGACACACCGAGAACGGGAACGCCAGCGTCCTGCGCGATCGGGTCTGTTTGCTTTGCCGTGTTCGACAGCGTCGGGCCGATGATGACACTAGCGCCAGCGCTAATGAAGCTATCGAAGACCTGGATGGCTTCCTTGGGGTCGGTCGCGTCGTCCTCGACAGTGAGGTCGTACGTGACGCCGCCAACCTCGTTGAGAGTCTTGACCGCAAGTTCGAGTGCATTCTTCTGACCAGCGCCGTACTGGGCAGCGGCACCGGTGAGGCTAAAGGAAGCACCGATGGGAATTGCAGAATCGATGACGCATTCTGCACCAGTACCGGTCCCGGTCAATTCGCCGCTAGCGGTCGATCCCGACTCTCCGGCAGCGCTGCAGGCGGTAAGAGCAAGCAATAGGGTGGAACCGCAGACAGCGGCGGAAAACAGTTTACTTTTCATAAGTGGACCTCCTTGGCCAAGGTGCATGAGCCACCTAACACCTAGGCAAACTCACCTGTGTGAGTCTAGCTTTTCCGCGCTTGCCCCCGAAACACCAGCCTCGCATTCGGGTTGTCAGCTTTTCGACAATTTTCACTGAAAGGCTCAGCAAATGACCGAACTGCTTATCGTGATCGTGGTCGCGCTCATCGTGATTGCCTCTGCGACTCTCCTCGGCCCTCGCTTCGGAGTTGCTTCACCCCTCGTTCTTGTTGCCATTGGTGTTGCGGCAAGCCTCTTGCCAGCATTCGATTCGGTGCAGATTGATCCTGAGCTGATTCTTCAGGGCATCCTTCCGCCATTGCTGTATTCGGCAGCGGTGTCCCTGCCGACCATGAACTTCCGGCGGGAGTTTGGGGCCATCGGCGGGCTGTCCGTGGTGCTAGTTGTGGGCACTGCGCTCATCCTTGGCGTGTTCTTCATGCTCGTGATTCCGGGGCTCGGGTTTGCGTGGGGGGTCGCCTTGGGCGCCATCGTGAGCCCCACGGATGCCGTCGCGGCATCCATCATCAAGAAGACACCAGTCTCGAAGCGGGTTATCGCCATGCTCGATGGCGAAAGCTTGCTGAACGATGCGACTGCCCTTGCGCTGCTGCGGGCCGCGATTGTGGCGACAGCAGCAACGTTCTCCTTTTGGGGTGCGGTTGGCTCCTTCTCCTATTCGGTCCTGATCGCCCTCGTCATTGGTGGTGCGGTTGGGTGGCTGAACCTTGTTGTTCGCAAACGCATTACTGATCCCACCGTCAACACGGCGATCTCGTTCACGGTTCCCTTTATTGCGTCGGTGCCTGCCGAGTTATTGGGTGCCTCGGGACTGGTCGCCGCTGTTGTTGCAGGAATTGTGACCGGCATCCGGGCACCACGATTGTTCTCGCCCCAGAATCGGCTTTCGGACACTCAGAACTGGCGCATGATCGAGCTCGTTCTTGAGGGCGCGATTTTCTTGATGATGGGTCTTCAGATTTCGGCCATTCTGACGGATGTCGAAAACGATGATGCAGGAATAAGAAATGCGGTGCTGATCGCGGCCGGGGCTCTCGTGATCACAGTCGTGGTGCGTGCAGCGTATGTCGCTCCCCTTCTCGCGTTCTTGGCCCGCCGTTCGAAACGGCACGAGTCAATGAAGTCGCGAATGGAGGTGGTGCAAGAGCGGCTGAATGCACCGAAGGACATTCAGGATGCGGCAGAGCGCGGCAGCAAACACAATCCGGCACGATCGGAACGCTATCTTCAACGCGTGACAGGTCTAGTCACTCGGTCGCTGGCCGATATCGAGTACTTTCGGCGTGAACCCTTGGGTTGGCGCGAGGGCACCACCGTGGTGTGGGCTGGCATGCGCGGCGCGATCACGGTGGCTGCGGCTCAGACGCTGCCCTCTGACACTCCTCAGCGTTCGACCCTCATTTTGATTGCGTTTGCGGTGGCAGCAATGTCACTGCTCGTTCAAGGTGGCACGATTGGCGCAGTCGTGCGACGGATCTCGCCGAAGGTCGATCAGGTAGCGGTCGCGGAGCGAGCACAGGAAGAACGCACCCGCCTCTTTGCCCTCCTGAAAGCAAGCGCGAGCACCATCCCGCCGCGGCTGGATGTTAACGGTGCTGTCGTTGATAGCGATGACGCCTACGCACCGCTGGACGCTGATTTTGATGACGAGAAACGCCACCGACTGGCGGTCATTGATGCTCAGCGCACGGCTCTGCTCGACGCGCGCGATAACGGCATTTTTGATGCCGACCTGTTGGAGAATGCGTTGGCGAATCTCGACGCGTCTCAGATCGCGCTCGAGATGCGCGGCAAGCCAACCGCCTGATCTATTCGGCGACAGCGTGCGTGAACGCGGTCACCATCTCGACGATGGGCGTACTGAGACCGTCAAGCGCATCATCAAGGGTGGGTGCTGGATACGACTCGGCCCCATTCCAATCCGATTTGAGGATGCTCTGCCCATCAGCCCAGAAGGTGTTTGTCACGTGACCGTCCAACACAAGTGACACTTTCTGCGCTGCGATTGAGTTGCTTCCCACCTGAATCTCTTCGGTCGCACCGCGAATGAACTGTGCAGCGACGACAGTGTCGGGGGCTCCCTCTGCGAACTGCCCGAAGTCACGGCTCTCTGCACGTGACTGGAGAAAGGAGGCGAGGAGCACGTGCGCTAGATAGCTGGGGATCGCTTCGCCGAACTCAGCATTGAGCGTGTTTTGTTGGCTCTCCAGCCACTTTTCGCGGGTGCTCTCGGTCTCGACTCCCGCGAGGTGGTCAGTGAAACGGAATTTGGTCCACTCCAAAGGAGATGGCGCGAACCACGTCGTTTGCTCAAGCTGGATGAGAGGCCCGTCTGGACTCTGAAATGCCAGCAGCGTGGTGATGCGGTCCGCGTTCAGGCGGCGAAGCAAGGCGCCCGACTTAACGCCGCCGACATAAAATGACTCGACTGCTACTGACATGGATGAAACGTAGCATTCCCTAGAATCGCCACAACAGTGTTGACGAGCGGGTGACGCGATCGTGAGCATTGTTGAGTATGGACTAAGCGTCACTTTTGGCGCATGCTGGCGTCATGGAACCAACCACTGCACGCCCCGATCGCACGCTCATCGTGATCCTTTCCGTCATCGCCGCAATCGTGGTGATTGCGCTCGTGGTGGTGTTCACTCGGGGCGGCGCTTCAGAAATAGACCCCACGACACCTGAGGGTGTCGTGCAGTCATACTCGCTGGCTGTTGTTGAGAGCGACTATTCGGCGGCACGCGATTTTTTGTCGACCGAGCTGCGAGAGAATTGCGAGAGCGCCGACCTGAACACGATTCAGGGGCTGCGGATGACCGTCATTTCGACAACCATCAACGAGGACACCGCGGTGGTGCGAGTCTCGATGGAACGCGGCAGCGGTGACTTCGGCGGCTCCGGCTACGTTTCTGAGGAAGTATTCACCCTCGTTCTCGAGAGTAGAACGTGGCGGATTGAAACAACTCCGTGGGATCTGACCCTGTGCTACAACCAAGGAATAGGCGAATGAGCTCGATGAGATCGACTCCCACTCCCCCGCCCAACGTGATTCCGGCGGTCGGCGGCGTGCAAACGGTGCGTCGCGTCATCACCTACCTTCTGCTCGCAACGACCGTGATCATCGCGGCGAGTGGTGTCAGCGGCCTTCTCGATCGACTGTTTTCGGCTAACCGCCTCGAGGTCAGTTTTGATAACTATGGCTTGGCGACCTCGTTGGCTTCTGCCCTGATCGCTGGCCCTCTTGCCGCGGTGCTGTGGTGGTTGATCTGGCGGGACGCAACGATGACCCGCGACCGGGCATCCGTCATGTGGCCTGTTTATCTCACGATCATGTCGACGGTGGCTCTGCTGGTGTCGACAATTGCGCTCTTCACGTGGGCAGCGGAAGCTTTTGTGAATGGCTGGCAGCCGTACGGGCTCGCTGTGGGTATCGTGTGGGCACTGGTGTGGCTGTGGCATTACTGGATGTGGCGACACCCTAGCAAGGCACCGACCCGACTGCCGGGTGCAGCCCCCGCAATCGCGTCCCTCGTTGGCCTGACTTACGCTGCCGGTGGTGTGGTGTGGGCTCTTAGCCAACTAATCGATTCTGCGGTTGATGCTGCACTCGGCTCAGTCGTGATCAGCGATCCGGTGTGGCAGCTGGTGTTGCAGGGGCTCGTATGGGCCGTCGGCGGTGCGCTGTTGTGGTGGTGGCATTGGTTCCGTGTTGGCGTGCGGGAGCAGGCTCAGGGTTTCTCGAATGTGCTGCTCGTCTTCATTGCGGGAATCGCGTCCATTGCGGTCTTCGCTGCGGGCATCATGGTCGCGCTCACCGCCATTCTTGAGCTGGTAACGGCGTCGACGCAGCCTTTCGCTGTCACGCTCGAGTCTCTCGGAATCGCAATTGCTAACGCGGTCGTCGGTGCTCTCGTGCTGGTTTATCACGCTCGTGTTGTCGCCGGACGTTCCGCCGGGGTGCGTTCAGCTACGCGGCTTGCGAGTGCCGGTGTTTCGCTGGCGTACGCGGCGTCAGGTGTTGGTGTGATGGTGAATGCGCTGCTCGCTACCTCGAGCAATTCGCTTATTGAGGGGAACATCCGCAGTCTGCTGCTGAGCGGTCTCAGCGCTCTGATAGTGGGCGGCGTGCTGTGGTGGATGTTATGGAAGCCACTGCAGGCGTCACTCCCTGAGCGCGTTTCCGCTCCAGGGCGCCGCGTCTATTTGGTGATCATTTTTGGCCTCAGCGCACTCGTGGCGCTCATCACGTTGCTCGTGATCGGCTTTCAGCTGTTCTCGTTCTTGCTCGATGGTGGCAGCGGTGAAAGCTTTGTTGAGCGTTCACGTCAAGCCCTTGGGCTGCTCACGGCCACCCTCCTCGTTGCCGCCTACCATTTCGCGATTTGGCAACGCGACCGCGCCTCCAGCGTCACTGAAGAGGTCGTTCGTCGAATCAGTCACGTCACGCTCGTGGCCTCCCACGACAACGCCGAGCTTGTGGATGCCGTGCGTGCCGCAACCGGAGCCCGCGTGACGGTTCTTCAGCGCGCAACGGCCTCGCCGCTTGAGCCCGGCAGCGCGGAAATCGTTGCCGCCCTCGACGGAATCGAGGCCAGCAACGTTCTCGTCGTGGCGGGCGCTAAGGGCAAGATTGCGGTCATCCCCCTGAAGGGCTGAAGCGTCGCTAGCTGAAGCGGTAGTCAGCCGAAGCGCTAGCCAGCTGAAGCGATAGTCGGCTAAGCCCGAACCGGTGGTTAGCGGAAGTTCAGCCCACCGTTGATGTCGAGAACCTGCCCCGTCACGTACGACGACAGATCAGACGCAAGGAATGTGGTGACGCCAGCGACGTCTTCCACGGTTCCCGCGCGCCCCAACGGCACACCGGCGATGATTCCGGGCTGCGCGCTGCTGGGCGTGAAGTTGTTGTGGAACGGAGTGTCACCGATGAAACCGGGCGCGAGCGCATTGACGGTGATGTTCGACGGGGCAAGCTCTTTCGCGAGGCCCCGAGTGAAGCCAACGATTGCTGACTTCGCGGTCGCGTAAGCAACAGCACCGGCGCCACCACCATTTTCAGAAGCAAGCGACGACATCATAATGACGCGGCCGGCGCTCGACTGCGTCAGGTACGGGATCGCAGCCCGAGAGACGAAGAACCCGCTCGTGGCGTTGACATCCATCACCTGGTGCCAGTGGTCATCGCTCATCTCGGCGATGGTGTGACGGCCCACGAGGTTCCCCGCATTGTTAACGATGATGTCGAGGCCACCAAGAGCTTCCGCAGCGGCGTCCACGACGGCTGTTGCCTGGGCAGAGTCGGTGAGGTCACCCTGCACCGCGACCGAAGTGCGGCCGAGGGCGACGATCTGGGCCACGACGTCGGCGGCTGCATCCTTGCTATTGGCATAGTGCACGACAACGTCGGCGCCCGCTTGAGCGAGGCCGAGCGCGATTGCGGCACCGATTCCTTGACCTGATCCTGTGACGAGTGCGCGGCGTCCGCTGAGGTTGATCTGCATGGTGTCTCTTTCTCTTGAACTTCGGGTCGCGTGGGCGAAGCTGTGCGCTCACACGGGTGCAATTGACGTACAAAAATCAGGCGAATACGGCGTGGTATATCGGTATAACAAGGCTACACGATGGCGTTTTGCTCACCGCTGCCAGTGTGCCCCAGCGAGCGTGTTCTGTCACTGGCAAGAACTAGAACGCCATCGATGCGGCGGGGAATCGCGGTGTAGTTCTCGCGAAGTTCCTCGGGCAGCACCGCTTCTGGCGCATCCTGAAACGCGATCGGTCGCAAGAATCGCCGGATCGCACTCACTCCAACCGAGCTGTGCTGCGAATTTGTCGACGGCCAATTGCCACCGTGGTGCTGGGCCCACGACACGCGCACCCCGGTCGGGAATCCGTTGAAAACGAGACGGCCAACGGTCGGCGCGATCTTGTCGCTCAGCTCCTGCACCACCTGAGGTTCGTCGTGACCGTGATGGATAGTGGCCGTCAGCGAGCCGGGCATCACGTCGATGGCACGGGACACCTGCTCAAGCGAGGTGTAGCGCACCACAACGAGAACGGGGCCGAAGGCTTCTTCTGCGGTAGCTGCAGTGAAGTCATCCGCCGAAATTTCAAGCAGGGTCGGCGTCGCACGGATGCCCGCATCACCGTTAGTGCCTGCAGCGATGATTCGCGCGCTACCGCCACCCGTGATCCGGCCGAGGATGTCGGTGAGCGAACTCGAGATGCGACTATTCAGCAGCACCAGGCCTCCAGCCGCGGTGGTTCGCTCACGGAGGCCGTCGAGGATCGCATCGCCGCTCGGTCCACTCGGCAGCAGTGCCACACCGGGTTTGGTGCAGAACTGGCCGGCGCCCAACGTAAATGATCCGAAGAGGCCCTCGGCGATGGCCGCCCCGCGCTCCTCGGCTGCTGCTTCGGTGATGACGAGCGGATTGAGGCTGCTGAGTTCGCCGTAGAACGGGATCGGCGTTTCGCGGGTGGCGATGATCTCCATCAGTGCTTCTCCCGCTCCGAGTGAGCCGGTGAAACCGACCGCCGCGATGTGCGGGTCGGCCACGAGATCACGCCCGGATTGCGTGCCAAAGATGATGGAGATGGTGCCGTCTGGGGCCCCGTAGCGCGTTGCGGCATCCGCCAGCGTACGGAACGACAAGCGCGAGGTGAGCGGATGCGAGCTATGCGCCTTGATGACAACGCTGTTGCCTGCTGCTAGCGCCGAGGCGGTATCGCCGCCGACTACCGAAAAGGCGAAGGGAAAGTTGCTCGACCCGAACACGGCAACGGGGCCGATCGGGATGAGCATGCGGCGCAGCTCCGGCCCGTGACCGAGCGGGGTGTCCCCCGCGTAGTCGATCGTTGCTTCGAGGTAGCTGCCTTCGCGGAGTGCTTCGGCGAAGAGGCGGAACTGAAACTGAGAGCGACCAAGTTCGCCATTCAAACGGCCCTCGCCGAGGCCCGTTTCGGCATCCGCCACGGCCACGAGTTCGGTGCGGCGCTCTTCGAGTCCGTCGGCAAGTGCTTCAAGCAGACCTGCTCGCCATTCCCGGCTGCTCGTTCTCAAAGTCTCGAACGCTGCCTGAGCGGATGCCGCCAGTGCCGCTGTCTCGGCCGCAGAGGTCAGCTCAATATCGGTGTCCTGCGTGATGCCAGTGGTGGGATTAGTCGTTGTCAGCATGATTCTCCAGGGTCGATTGTTGGCTGGTGTGCGGGAGCCGACGAAGCGCCAGTCGGCCCTAATTTGCCGCCGCACGCGTGTGTTCGTTTAGGCTGACCTCCATGACCCAGTCGCTCGACGCTACGTTTCCGTCCCCGCTGCCTCCGCAGGCGGACAGTCCCACGCGCACAGATCAGATCATTGACGCACTTCGGTCCGCGATCGTTTCGGGGGCGCTGGAGCCCGGTCAGGTGCTCGTCGAACGCAAGATCGCCGAGCAGCTCGGTGTCTCGAAAACACCGGTCCGTGAAGCGTTGATCGTGCTCGAGCGTTCGGGCTTGTTGGACGTTCAAGCTCGACGAATCTCGGTTCGCCGCTTGAGCTTCACTGACATCCGCCACATTTACGAAGAGCGCGTGCTGCTGGAGCCGTGGGCCATTCTGGACGCCGCACGAAGTGGACGAGAATTTACCGTCGCCGGGCAGGCCCTGGTCGATGCACGCACGTTCGCCGCCGCAAACGACAACGCGTCGACGGCGCTCGCCAACCGCCGCTTTCACCGCGGCATGTATGCCAATAGTGAGAACGAGTTCATCGTCAATTCGCTCGATCGCTTGCAAGATCTCACGGCTCTCGCCGTCGCCGCCGTGCTGTGGGAGAACTGGCCGCGACGCGAGATTGAAGCCAGCGAGCACGAAGCGATTTATGCCGCAGCGAGCAGCGGGGATGCCACCAAGGCCGCCCAGCTCATGAAGGACCACATCGGCGCATCTATCGACCGCGTCACGCAGCGCGAGCTCGGACTGTAACGGGTTCATTCCTACCCCGGCAGTAGTTCATGGTAGCTCTTGAGGAGCGCCTCGTCGGGCGGGTAGGTGCCGCGCAGCGGGCTGCCATCTTCCACTTTGGTGAGAATGAACTCCTCGAGCTTTTCTTGCTCGAGAGCGTCGCGCGCCACTGATTCGACGAGGTGTCGCGGGATGCACACCACGCCGTCGCGGTCGCCCACCATGATGTCGCCGGGATAGATGGCGACTTCGGCGCACGCGATGGGGATCTGAAAGTCGACCACGTGGTGTTGCGCAAGATTGGTGGTCGGCGAGGCGCCTGCCGAAAACGTGGGCAGGTCGAGCTCTTCAAAGCCGACCATGTCGCGGAATGAGCCGTCACTCACGATGCCGGCAGCGCCGCGAAGCTTGAGACGGGTAGCCAGGATGTGCCCGATCGAGGCCGCTCGCTTTTTGCCGCGCGCGTCAATCACGAGCACTTGGCCTTCGCTGACGGACTCAACTCCGATGCGCTGGGGGTGGTCGTAGTCCTGAAAGATCGACGGCACGTCAATGTCTTCGCGCGCGGGAATACAGCGCATCGTGAACGCCTCCCCCAGCAGTCGCTGTCGGGACGGGTTCGAAAACTCTAGGCCTTCGAGATACGTGTTGCGGAGCCCTCGCGCCATGAGCTGCGTGGTGATCGTTGCAGTGCTCACAATGCCCAGTGCGACTGTGGCCTCCGGGCTCAGAGGAGCGGTGGTTGCCTCCGGCGGTTTCCCGAATTCATTGCGATTCGCTGAATTGGTGTGCATTCTCAAAACCCTCCATTAGGCCGACATCCGGGCTCAGTATACCGATATACCAAGATGTCGTTCTACTGAACAGCGGAGGTGGGCTGCTCGATCAGGGTTGAGGAACGGTGATGCCCGGCTCTTTGGCTCCGAGTCGAGCCCGCACTTCGTGGGCGGCATCGACCAGCGCACGCACGACATCCGTTGGCCACTGCGAGCTCGTGCGCGACGCCGGCATCGTGACTGAAATTGCCGAATTGACCCCACCGGTAGCGCTCGTCAACGGCACCGCAACACTGCGCGAACCGGCGAGATACTCTTCATCGTCGACGGCATAGCCGCGCTTTTTCGCGACAGCGATTCGCTCCCGCAAAGCAGGCAAGTCGATCACGGTCTTGTTGATCAGACGAGGTTCCGGGATCGCCGCCAGACGCCTCCCCGCTTCCTCCGGCTCCAGGTTGCTCAGTAGCGCGATTCCTGGCGCTGTGGCGTGGGCAGCCAGCCGGATTCCCACCGACGAACCGAAGAGCGCGCCCTCGCTGGAATGCTGGCTAATCGCGAAGTACGCGCTATCGACACCGTCTAAGCGAGCCAATTGAACGGTCTCCCCCAGAGCGGTCGCGAGCTGGTCGAGCACGGGCTTGGCGGCATTCGCAATGTGATTGTGACCGGTGTACATCTGGCCGACTTGCCATGCCCTCAAACCGAGCGAATACTGCCGGGTTGACGGGTCATGTTCGAGCCAGCCCGACTTCTGCAGAGTGTTCAACAGACCGTGGGCACTTGAGCGCGGCAAGCCGAGCGAGGTGAGGATCTCAGTGAAGCTGACGAATCCCTTTGCCGCGACGAGGTCGACTATCGCCAGTGCTCGGTCGGCAGACTTCACCGAATGAGCTGTGGATACCGTGGGCTGGAGTTGCATGTTCCGGAGTTTACAGATGTGAACTCGTTGCCGCGCATTGTTGCGACACCGTGTCGAACGACCGCGAGAGAGGATTTAAAGACAGCGACCGATGTTGTGTGGTATCTTCGGCGTTCACAAGCATGAACGTGAATTAACAACAATGATTGGTTGGATATCAATGTCGATGTCAAAAATCGCCTCTAGCGGGCTCTTGCACAAGCCTTCGCGTCGCGTCAGGGTTTCGGGACTCGCCATAGCCGTCTCCGCGGGACTTCTCGTCAGTGGCTGTGCGCAGTCCGGCGAAACTTCTACTGATTCTGCCGCGGGCAGTTCGGGTGATGCGTGTGACATTTCGTCGACGTACCCGAGCGGTGCGATCGAATTCATCGTGCCGTGGGCTGCCGGCGGAGGCACCGACAGCGTCTCTCGCTTCGTCGGAATTCAGTTGTCTGACCGTTTGGGAGTTCCCGTCAACGTCGTCAACCGTGACGGCGGTGGTGGCGTTATCGGTCACACGGCCATCGCTAACGGCAACGCCGACGGCTCCGTGATCGGTATGACCACGGTGGAAATCACCATGATGCACTGGCAGGGTCTCACCGACCTCAGCTACGAAGACATCACCCCGATCGCTCAGGTCAACTCTGACCCCTCTGGCATCACGGTTGCCGCTGACGCCCCGTGGGACACGATCGAAGACCTTCTCGATGATGCCCGCGCTAACCCCGGCGACATCGTCGGCTCGGGAACAGCCATTGGCGGAATTTGGGACCTAGCTCGCGCCGGAATGCTCCTTGAAGCTGGCATGGATGTCAACGACATCCGTTGGGTACCGAGCGCTGGTTCCGCCCCCGCCCTTCAAGAGCTCGCTGCTGGCGGTATTGATGTCACGTTCGCCAGCCTCGCTGAGAACGCCACGATGATCGGTGCCGGCGAAGCTCGCCCGCTCGCCATTATGGGCGAAGAGCGCGACCCGAACTACCCCGACGTTCCGACTCTCAAGGAGGTCGGAATCGACTTCTCGATGGGTTCCTGGCGTGGAGTTTCTGGCCCCGCCGGAATGGACGAAGACATCGTTGCTGAACTCGAATGCCAGGTTGCCGACATCGTGGAGAGCGACGAGTACGTCGAATTCATGACGACTGCCGGATTCGGCGTTGACGGCAAGGACACAGCCGCGTTTACTGAGTTCATCGTCAACGAGGATGAAGCTAAGGGAACGATCATGGAAGCAGCAGGACTGACCGGATGACTTTCGACACCGCTCCGGAGGTAGAGGAGTCGGTGGGCAAGCCCGAAAACAGCTACGACCTCGCCAGTGGCGTGGTCGTAGTTGTTTTCGGCTCGGCCATCCTTCTCGCCGTTCGCGATTACCCC
The DNA here is from genome assembly GCF_015864955.1 of Salinibacterium sp. NK8237. Classification (NCBI taxonomy): domain Bacteria; kingdom Bacillati; phylum Actinomycetota; class Actinomycetes; order Micrococcales; family Microbacteriaceae; genus Salinibacterium; species Salinibacterium sp. NK8237. The sequence goes on from NZ_JADYWE010000001.1 coordinate 866,845, forward strand.
ACACTGCCGAGCGGAGAGCTCGGCCCCTCGCTCTTCCCCGGCATTATTGGCGGGCTCATGATTCTCATGGGCGTGCTGCTTCTGGGGCGGTGGTTCAAAGCCCGCAAGACGGTTCGACCGGCGAAAGAAAAGGGCGAAGCTGTCGTCTGGAGCAGGTGGATCAATGCCGGGCTCATCATCGGTGCGGTCATCTTCTATCTTCTCGCCGTCGACTTCCTCGGTTTTCTCACGACCGTCAGTGTGATGACGGTCGGACTGATCTTCCGACTCGGCACGAAGTGGTGGGTCGCCATTACGGCCGGCGTACTCACCACGCTCGTGGTCTGGCTGATCTTCAACAAGGTACTTCTCGTGCCGCTTCCACTCGGATTCTGGGGTTAGAACATGGTCGACAATCTCTCCCAGGCGCTCAGCATGGTGGCGAGTTGGGAACTGCTCCTCGTCGTGCTTGCTGCCGGCGTCTACGGAATCTTCATCGGTTCTATTCCCGGCCTCACCGCAACCTTGGCTGCGGCGCTGCTCGTTCCCTTCGCATTCTTCCTCGACCCGCTTCCCGCCATTGCGTCGATCATCACCATGTCGGTGATGGCGATCTTCGCGGGTGACATCCCGTCGGCCTTGGTGCGGATGCCGGGCACACCGGCCAGCGCCGCCTACGTCGAAGATTCCTACCGCTTGACCCAGAACGGCCGGGGCGCTCTCGCGCTCGGAGTCGGCCTGCTGGCGTCGGCGACCGGCGGAATCTTCGGTGGGTTGGTGCTGATTTTCGCTGCACCACAGCTTGCCAAGGTGGCGCTGCTCTTCACGTCATACGAGTACTTCTGGGTCGCAATTCTGGGCCTGACGGCCGCGGTTATTATTTCTCGCGGTTCTCAAGTCAAGGGCACCATCGCGCTGCTCATCGGGCTCTTCGTGTCGACCATTGGTCTGGACATCTCGGTGGGCTTCCCCCGCTTCACGTTCGGCAGTAGCGACTTGCTGGGTGGCATCAACTTCATCCCGGCAATGATCGGTCTGTTCGGCTTGTCGCAGGTGCTGCGCAACGTCATCAGCCCTCCCCCGGCAGCGCTACCGATTCGGATCGAGTCGAAGGGTCTGCTGCGCAATGCCGCAAGCACCCTGTGGAACTACAAAAAGACAGCCGTGGGCGGCAACGTCATCGGCAGCGCGATCGGCACCCTGCCGGGCGCCGGCGGAGATATCGCCGCGTGGGTTGCCTACGCGGTTACCAAGAACGGCTCGAAAGAGGGCAAGAACTTCGGCAGCGGCAAGGGGCACATCCAACCGATTGTTGGTGCGAGTTCTGCCAACAACGCCGGAGTCGGCTCGGCCTATATTCCGACACTCGTATTCGGCATCCCGGGAGACACGATCACCGCCATTCTGCTCGGTGTGCTGCTCGTCAAGGGCGTACAGCCGGGGCCGTCGCTGTTCGATAGTCAAGCGCCCTTGTTGTACTCGATTTTCATCGTATTCATCGCGGCGAACATCTTGATGATCCCTCTCGGCTACCTCGCCATTCGCGGCAGCGGAATGCTACTGCGCGTGCCGAATTCGGTGCTCATGCCGATCATCGTGGCGTTCTGTGTTGTGGGTTCGTTCTCAATCAACAACGGCCTGCTCGAAGTGGGAATCATGCTGATCTTCGGCATCCTCGGCTATCTGCTGGAACAGGCGAAGTTCCCGCTCGCCCCGGTAGTGCTCGGGTTGGTTCTTGGGCCGATTGTGGAAAAGAACTTCATGCAGAGCGTCATCAAGACAGAGTGGGACCTTACGCAGTTCTTGACCCGCCCGATGAGCGCCGCGCTGATGATTCTCACGATCATCGTGTTGCTCTACCCCGTGCTGCAGAAGCTCATCGGCAAGCTGCTGCGATACCGCAAGCCCCTCTAGACCCGAGTAGTCCGCGACGCTAGACCCGAACAGTCGCCGACACACTCGCGAGCGAAAAGAAGCCGCCCACCCTCCAGCTGGTTACTGGGAGTGGGCGGCTTTTCGTTGCGCATCGGGTCAAGCGGTGGGATCAAGAAGCGTGGCGCCGGTGAATCTCTTCGATGATGCGAATCACTTCGACCGAGTCTCGAGGATCCACCGGAAGCGGCTGCCCCCGCAGCAAAGAGTCGGCGAGCAACCCGTAGTAGGTGTCGTACTGCCCGCGAACGGCAGGAACCTTCGACAGGTTATCTCCAATGCCACTAACACCCCACGAGCTCGACGGTTCGACGCCGTAGTCAGCATCGCTCGGCAGTGCGCCAGCGATAAGCGCTGGCTCTTGCCCGTCCAACCCCCACTTTGTGTACGCCGAGGCAGAGCCAAGGACATGGAATCGGGGGCCGACCTGGGCGGCAAGCCCATTCATCCACAATTGAGAACGAACCCCGGTCTGATGAAGCAGCGAGACGAAGACATCGTCGTCGGCAGCGCCACCCGGGCGCTGAGTTGCCACCTCTGAGTACACCTCGGTCACGCCCCCAAACAGCTGGATTGCTTGGTCGATGAGGTGTGCCCCCAAGTCATAGAGGATGCCGCCGCCTTCTGCCGGCGTTGCCTCTGCTTTCCACGACTTAGTGACGTCGGGCTTCCACCATTCGAAACGTGATTCAAATCGCCGGATGTCGCCAAGTTCGCCGGACGCGATGAGTGAGCGAAGCGTAAGAAAGTCACCATCCCATCGTCGGTTCTGAAACACAGTGATCGGGAGCCCGAGTTCTTCAGCCCGGTCGATGAGACCAAGTCCCTCCGCTTCGGTAACCGAGAACGGCTTATCGATGACAACAGCGAGGCCGGCATCGAGTGCGCTGTGCGCCAACGAGACATGTGTACCGGAAGGCGAGCCGATGATCACAAGATCGAGTTCGGCAGCAAACAGCTCATCAGCGGAGGCGACGATTCGAGCGTCGGGATAGAGGGACGCTGCGACTGCCGCCCGTTCAGCGTTGGCAGTCACGATGATATCGAGCGAGAAATCCGGGTTCGCTTCGATAAAGGGAGCGTGAAAGACGCGCCCCGACGTGCCGAACCCGATTACTCCGGTGCGCATAACGGTCATGCGGAGTACCGTCCCGGACGGAAGTCCTTGAGTAGTGGACTCTCGATGCCGAGCGCAATTTCGCGCGCGAGTAGCTCCGGCACAAATAGGCCCTGCGTCGCACCGCTATGGCTGAAGGCAACGAAGTATCCGGAGATTTGCGTGAGCTCACCAAACACAGGGTCACCACCGCCGGGGATCGGCTTGCGTCCGGCGCCAATTGACTCGACTTCAAGCGTGGGGTTTCCCTCCAGCACTTTGCTTGCTTCTGCGAGCAAGCCCTGCACGGTGGATTCCAGATATTCGAAAGTGCCGTCGTCATGCACGGTGATTTCTTCCTCCGACCATCCAGAATCGAGCGCAAGCCCGCCTTCTGGTGTGGGGCGCACTGCGATCCGCGGCGTATTCAGCACGGCCTTGAGTTTCGTGTCGACGGGCTTGGTGAACAGCAGAAGGGCGACTGGACTTTCGTCACCCATCGGAACTCCGAGGTCGCGCATCGCGTACGGCACTGACGGTCCCGTTGCCAAGAGTGCGGCATCCACGTCGATGACGTGCCCGTCGGCAGTCGCGACGCCGGTGACCTTGTCATCGGCAACCACAATGCGTGATTCTCCGGCATTCTCGATGACAGTGCCGCCCAACGCCACGAAGTCTTCGACAAGGAGAGCGATCACACGAGGCAGATCAACCCAACCCTCCCCCGGGTTGAAAACTGCGCCCTCTGCTGAGACGGCGGAGAGATCAACGCCGGGCGCAACGGTGGCGACCTCGTCGGCCGAGAGCCACCGCCCGTCGTAGCCAATGGAGTGCTCGTAATCGAGTACGGATCGCAGCTTGTCGCCGGCACCGTCGACCTCCCAGGTCAGACCGCCATCGAACTTCAGAAACTCTGCTGCCTCAGGGCGCTGAGCCAAGAAAGTCCGCCAGCGGTCGATGCCCATGACACGAAGCTCGTGATACTCCCGCGAGCGAAAATTCGCTGAGTTGAGCCAGGCAAGCGAACGGCCGGATGCGCCATTCGAGAGCGGACCGTCGTTGATAAGCGTGACTTCGACTCCGAGCTTCGCGAGCTGCAGGGCGGTCGAAACGCCGAAGATGCCTCCTCCGATGATTCCAACGCGTTTGGCTGTTGAGGAGAAATTCATGGTGATGTTGCCTTTCTGAGGCGGATACAAAAGTTGAAAGAAACGGCTAAAGCACTTCGGAAAGGAAGCGCTGCAGTCGCGGACTTTGCGGGTTGTCGAACAACTCCGCCGGAGGCCCGGCTTCGACTACTCGGCCCTCGTCCATGAAAACGACCTGGTCGGCGACCCGACGCGCAAAGTTCATCTCGTGGGTGACGACCACCATGGTCATCCCCCGCTTGCCGAGATCTGCCATGAGGTTAAGAACACCCTTAACCAACTCGGGGTCAAGTGCGCTGGTCACCTCATCGAAGAGCATTACTTCTGGCTCCATGGCCAAAGCTCTAGCGATGGCAACGCGCTGCTGCTGGCCGCCCGACAAGTCGCGTGGACGGTGGTCGCTGCGCTCCGCGAGGCCCACTTCTGCAAGACGGCGATTCGCAAGCTCTTTCGCCTGAGCCGAGGACATCTTCTTCACGTGACGAAGAGAAAGAGCAACGTTCTCCAACGCAGTGTGATCTGGAAACAGATTGAAGTGTTGAAACACGAGACCAATACGGCGACGCAGTTCGTCAGGCTTGACCGTCAGTGTGCTCTCGCTCTCCAACAGAACGTCGCCGCTCTTGGGCTCATGCAGCCGGTTGAGGCCGCGAAGGAGAGTTGACTTTCCTGATCCCGATGGGCCGATCACACACGTGGTTGTGCCGGGCGCAACCGTAAAGTCAACGTTCTTCACCACATCAATGGGACCGTACGCGAGCGTCAGGTCGAGGAGTTCGAGCCTGGACCCCCGAAACTGTTGAACGTCTCGTGGGGTGCTGGTGGCATCCGTTGTGCTCATCGTGTTGTCTCCTGGGGGTGGATGATCGTGGGGTCAAGTTCGTCTACTTCGTCAAGCCCGCTTCGTGGCGGAGTGGGCTTGCGCCTTCCGGTGCGGAAACGGTTGTCGAAGTAATTGACCAAGTGCGTCAGCGGAACGGTGATGATGAGGTAGCAGACGCCTGCCGCCACAAGCGGTGACAGGTTGCCGCTGAGAACCGCTGCGTCTTGGCCGACGCGGAAGAGCTCACGCTCTGAGACGAGAAGGCCGAGGAAGTAGACGAGGCTCGAGTCCTTGACGTTCGAGATGAACTGGTTAACAAGGGCGGGAAGTACTCGGCGGATTCCTTGAGGAATCACGACCAGTCGCATCGCCTTGCCGTAGCTCATTCCGAGAGCGCGGCAGGCTTCGAGTTGACCTCGATCGACGCTCTGAATACCCGAACGGAATATTTCACCGATGTAGGCGGAGGAGATCAAGCTGACCGCAAGAATTCCCAGCGGGTAGGGCGAGGGACCAAAGATCTCTTGGCTGATACGGGCGAAACCTTGACCGATAAGCAGGATGGTCAGGATCGCGGGCAAGCCGCGGAAGATGTCGGTGTAAATACGAGCGGGAATCCGAAGCCATTTAGACGTTGATACGCCCATGACTGCAATGATCATGCCGACGACCACACCGATGACGGTGGCGGCGAAGCTGATGATGAGGGTGTTCTTGAGCCCTGTTCCGAGCAGCTGCGGGAGAACCTGCAGCATGGCGTCGAAATCAAGGAACGTGCGGCTGATGGTGTCGAACCAGTCCATTACGGTCTCTCAGACGTGTCGTGGTGAAAGGGGACGTAGGGGCAGCGGGCGATCGCTCGCCACCCCCACGCGATGAACTAGTTAGCCTTCGTCTGTTCCGGTGCGCTCGGACTCAGGAAGGTACATGTCTTGCATCGGGGAACCCGGGAACCACTTTTCGTGCAGTTCCATCCACGTTCCGTCTTCCATCGCTGCGGCTAGTGCCACGTTGATCGCGGCGAGGAGTTCATCGTTCCCCTTTGCTACGACGAAGCCGGCGGGCGCATCAAAGGAGGGGATGTTGATGGCGAGGATCAGATCGTCGTACTGCTCGCCGTAGGTCTTGGCACTTTCGTAGTCAGCAAAGTGGCCCGCGATTGTTCCGCTGTTCAAGGCCGAGACGCCCGCGTTGTTATCGGGAAATTTCACCAGTTCACTTTCCGTGAAGTTGGCAACGGCGTAGGCCTCTTGAAGGGTGCCTTGGACAACACCGATCCGTTCGCCGGCGAGGTCCGCTTCATCTTGGATGCTGTCGTCGGCTGTGATGATCGTGAGGAAGCCAGCGAGGTAGCCGTCGGAGAAGTCGACAGTCTCTTTGCGCTCGTCGGTGGTGCCGATAGCTGCGGCGCCCACGTCGTACTGGCCGTTGGCGACCGACGAGAGAAGGCCGGAGAAGTCCTGGCCGGTGAAGACAACGTCGTAGCCCATGCGGTCTGCGACATCTGTGAAGAGTTCAACGTCGAATCCCGAGAATTCACCATTCTCATCGGTGAAGGTATACGGCTTGGCATCGCCAACGCTTGCTACCCGAATCTCTCCGGGAGTGATCAGGTTGAAACCGTCGTCATCTGATTCGCTCACGGCGGGAGTTGAGCCTGCGCTGCAGGCTGCGAGGGCGAGGACTGCGGTGGCTGCGAGGGCTACTAGGCCCGCACGCCGGCTGTGTGTGCTGAGTGTCATTGCGTGAATCCAATCTTGATGGCGGAAAGCCATTTGGTTGGCGGAACAGTCCCGGTTGGGCAATCCCGATGATCCTTGTTGCCTGCCAGATTTGTTATTCCGGCAACGATACAGACGGTGAACCCTTGCAGATCACCGTTGATCGTTTCTTACACATGCATTGTTGAGTCCGGTCTCAATTGGTAGGGTGAGACCGGACTCACTCAATTGAGTAGAGACGTTACGGTATCCATAGAGACGCGTCAACTCCCGCAATAGATTGTTAACAAACGAAGGACAGCATGAACGAACCGACCGGTCGTCGTCGAGACGTTACCGTCGCCGACGTTGCGCGCGAAGCGAAGGTCGCAAAAGCAACTGCTGCTCGCTCACTCGGCGGTTACGGTGCCGTCAGTGACGACGTACGTCAGCGCGTTCAGGCCGCGGCAGATTCTTTGGGTTACCACGCCAATGGACTTGCACGAAGCATGAATACCGGGCGGTCAAACACCATCGGCGTCATCGTCGGTGACATCGAGAACCCCTACTTTGGGTTGGCGATGAGAGGGATCACTGACACTGCCAAGGCAGCAGGCTACGACGTAATTCTTGCCAACACCGGTGAGCAGCTTGACGCTGAAATTGATGCAGCCCGGGTTTTCGTGGAAAAACGCGTAGATGGGTTCATCGTTGCGCCGGCCTCGTTCACTCTTACCGATCATCTCAGCGACATCGTGAGGTCGGGGCGACCACTCGTTCTGCTCGATCGCCACGTTGTCGACCTCGACGTTGACGTCATCGAGGTCGACAACGAGAAAGTAGCTCACGCGGCAGCGCAACACCTCATCGACCGCGGCCATGAACGTATTGCATTCATTACGACTCTCGAACTCGGATCCAGCCCGTATCAAGCCGGCGACGAACTCGGCGTTTCTTCTGTTTCAGCGCGCGTTAATGGCATCTTGGCTGCGATGAACACCGCCGGTGTCGACAACCCGGAACGCTATCTGCGATTTGGCGCAAACAGCGGTTCTGGCGTCAAGGGAGTGACCCGCGAACTCATGCAGCTCGCTGAGCCACCGACAGCCATAATCGCGTCGGACAGTTTGATCGCTATGGGAGTGCTGGGTGAGCTGCGCGAGCTCGGCCTCACGGTTCCCGACGACGTCTCATTCATCATGTTTGACGATTTCGAATGGGCAACTCTGATTTCTCCAGCGCTCACGGTGATCGCCCAGCCCGTCTACGAAGTAGGTGTCGCTGCGGCCACGAGACTAATCGCCCGAGTTGAAGGGCGCGTAACCGGGGAGCCGGTTCAGCTATTTCCCGCGGCTCTTGTCCACCGCGAGTCGGTTGCTCCGCCCCGAAACCTTTAGCGGTCGCCAGCCGCGATGACTTCGGCTTCTTCGGTGATGTCGATTTCTGCGCCATCCGCTTTCCGTAGGCGTTTGCGACCCAAGATCACGATGAGGGTCGCAACGAGCACGGAGCCCGCTGCGGCGTAGAACGGGGTCGCCGGTGAGATGGCGGCGGCAAGAATGGTGGCGGCGGGTGGGGCGATTGCTCCCCCGAGGAAGCGCACGCCCGAGTAGGCGGATGACGCTACCGAGCGTGGCAGGTCGGTGGCTTCCATGACGCATTCGGTGAGCACGGTGTTGAGCACGCCGAGCAGCATTCCGCCGACGACGACACACACGATGAGGCCGGGGCCGGAGCCGATGAAGAGCGCGGCCGCCACGAGGTCGAGCGCGAGCAGCGGCAACACGAGTCGCAGCACGAGGGTGCGCGGCAGGCGGTGCGTGAGCAGCGGCGCGACCCACACGGAGGTGACGGCGAGCGAGAGTCCCCAGCCGAAGAAGATGAAGCCGAGGGTCATGGCGCTGCCGAAGCCGAGTGGAACCAGGGCGAACGGCGTGTAGGCGAGCAGCACGAAGAACGCGATGTTGTAGAACAGCGCGGCGGCGGCAAGCACTCCGAGGGCCGGGTTGGCCAGAGCGCGGAAGGGTGCTGAGAGCGGCGTTGGGGTTGGACGCACAGCATCCGCCTTCATGACGGTCACAATGCCGATGAAACCGATGGCCATGAGGGTGGCGGTGCCGAAGAACGGGCCGCGCCAGCTGATGCCGCCGAGGAGGCCGCCGAGAAGTGGCCCGATCGCGATGCCCAGGCCGAGGGCTGCTTCGTAGAGGATGATCGCCGAGCTCGTGCCTCCGGATGCCGCACCCACGATGGTCGCCAGAGCCGTCGAAATGAAGAGGGCGTTACCGAGCCCCCAACCCGCGCGGAAGCCGATGACCCATTCGACGTTGCCCGACAGCCCTGCGGCGAAGGCGAACAGCACGACGAGCGCGAGGCCGATGAGGAGGGTGCGTTTGGCGCCGATGCGGCTCGAGATCCAGCTCGTGAAGAACATGGCGAGACCCGTGATGAGCAGGTAGCTCGTGAAGAGCATCTCGGTTTCGGTCGCTGTTGCCTGAAGGTCTTGGGCGATGGCGGGCAGGATCGGGTCAACGAGGCCGATGCCCATGAAGGCAATCACGGAGGCGAAGGCGACAGCCCAGACGGCACGCGGTTGGTGCAGGATGCTGCTGGTGGTGCTCGCGTTGGGGTTCACGGTTTCAGACGTTGGAGCGCCGGTGTCGGATGCGGTGGTGCGGGTCATGATTGTCCTTCTGGGGGTGCGGTGACGGGGGCGCCCGGTGCGAGGTCGGCTGCGGCATCCGCTCGTTGCCCAATGATTTCGACGGCGCGACGCAGCACGGCCACGTCGTCGGTGTCGAGGTCGGCGAAGAGCGGGAGCATGGCTCCGGCGAGTTCGTCGCGCCAGGCGATGAGGGCATCCGCACCGGCGGTGGTGACGGCGATCTGGGAGGCGCGGGCATCATCCGGATCGGCAAGGCGATTGATCCAACCGCGTTCGGTGAGGTTGCTGACGAGCTTGGTCGCGGTCGGCTGGGCGACGCGGCTGAGTTCGGCAAGTTCGCCGAGGCGCATGGGGCCGCCGGAGTTGAGCACACTGAGGGTGCGCCACACTGCGGGCGATTCGGAGCTGCCGGTGGCGCGCGCGGCTAACCGCGTGAGGCGCTGGTTGACCGAGACGAGGTCACCCAGCAGGGAGAGAAGCGAAGTTGGCATCCCCCCACTATACATAGCCCGGCTATGTATATAATTTGCGAGCTAGACAGTAAACAAAAAGTCTTTACACTCACCTCGGGGATCGTTGGGCCGAGCAATGCAACCACTTCCAAGTCTGGGGTCGCAAACAGACGCAAGTATCCGGAGACGTCACGAACGAGCGTTGGTGCCAAAGATTCTTCTGACGCAGCGCGAGAAAGAGAATCCGTCCTGCCGCGGCTGTGCATTGAGTTCGTCTTCAATCGCTCTCAACCAAACGTGGGCCATCCTCCGTCGCACATCCATATTCAGAGCGACTGCAAACCCCGCTAGCGCCAACAGAAGATAGAGGACACCCAAAATAACCACGACGACGAAGGCTGCACGGTCGCTTGCGGTCAAAATGGCCGCGATCGCTATCGCTATCCCGATAATTGAGACGATGACTGACGCAAGCGAAACCATCAACTGAGAACTCGCTGGCTCCGCCCAACGCCGCAAACCGGACAGAACGGCCAGACGGGCATCTGGCAGCACCTTGGTCGACTCCACGAAATTCTCTATCTGTGCACTAGTTGGCCAGTCGTTCATACCCGGCCAATGCTCAATCGCGTCCGCCGGAAATTCACTGGGCATCCAAGGCACGTACCGCCCAAAGCTTCGAGCGTCGCGCTTTCGTCGCTTGCGAGCGCTCTTAGACCCGCTCATGGTCTCCGGAGCAATATATTCAGCCATTTCGCAATCCCATTCTTGCCGAAACCCCAATAATCGTGACCGACTTCCGGGCCCTCGTAAGCGCAACATATAGATTCCTCGGATCCTCAAATTTAGCGAGATTCGCAATAATTACATGATCGTATTCGAGGCCCTTTACGAGCAGAGTCGTTGACGCGACCCGAGTCCCGTGCACTCTACCTGTATGCCGAATGCGATCTCGAATGAGTCCAAGTTCCACTAGCGGAGCGGCTCCGCCCTCGGAAGTGGCACGTATCGATTCCAGAGTGTCTCGCCAAGCCTCCCATCGATAAACTTTCGCCTTCGAATCGGCGACGATGCCCCGAGCTGCTTTAGCCAACTCGTCGAATGAAGGCTGTCGGCGCAGCAGGTCTAAGTGTTCAAGTGCTGAATCCAGTCCGTCTCGCTTGTAATGCGTCACCGACTCGTTGGACCGCAACTTGCCAAGGACAGCAGAGTCGATCCCACCCAAACCGATACAGCACGCTTTCGCAAAATTGGCGAGCCAATAAGCCATAAGGTGCGACGAAGGTTCTGGAAATGAGCTCAGGTGCTCGGCCATAAAACGACCGCCGATGTCTTCCATAACCGAAAAGGATCCGCCTAAACGGCTCGCATGAGCCGCCGCATCCGGGCGCCACTTGTCCAGCAGTACAACCGACTCCTCGAAATTTCGGTTGGCATGCGCTACTGCACCCAAGGCCCCTTGCCCGCTCGAAACGAACCGCAAACCTGGCACTTTCACTGATGTCAGATCGAATACCCCGCCACTGACCAAGCTAGGACGCAAATCCAACAGCCACCGCCCAAGTTCGGGATTAGTTTCGGCCCAACGATGAGGCTCATACTCCATGGTTTTTAGCGGGAAGTCGTCGAATACCTCAGCATCCCAGTCGACAAGTGTGTCCGAGAACCCGAAAATGCCCTGAAGGCGGTCTCCGAAAACTATGGTCTTGGGAATGGCCGTGCAGATGGACCGAATGAACGCGTGTTGACGCTCGCTGCAGTCTTGATACTCATCCACGAAAAATGCACCAAAACTATGTGAATGCATCTCTCGAATAGCCTTTGAATTTACAACTCTGGTCGCTCCGTCGATGTACTTGCCAGAATCAGACCAATCCGGAATCGACGGTACCGCGATGCCTCCTAGCGTGCCGTACGCGCGAAGGAGCTGAAATGCCCAGCTCGTGATCGTGTCTACATGAAATGCCGGTCTACCGACCTTCATCTTCTTCAATCGCGTTCTCAGAACATCAACTCCAGCATTCGTATGAGTCAGAATGAGAGAGCGCATTCCTAACTTGCTGGCAGCTCGAACGCTCGCAGCAAGCAAGTGCGTTTTACCCGTGCCCGCAGGCATCTCGAGCGAGCATGGTGCTTCGTTGAGGAGATTTTCTGCCGAAGCTTCGAGATCCAAATTACACGTCCCGCCCGGACAAAATTTCGGCGTTTGGCCCGTACGCGAAATCCCTAACCTCCAGCAATACATCGCCGAATCTGCTGCCGGGTGAAGCGAAATTGTGCTGGTAGATCCACTCGCCGAGAGCTCGACCACTATCTACACTCTTGAACCAACTAAACCTCACGGCGGCGTCCGCCACCAACTCACGAGCCCCCGGTAGATTTATTTCACCAGCCAGAAGCCACTCCTCGATGTCTATTGAGCGATAGATTTCTGGCAAATGGCAGCGATGAAGATCATCGAGAATCGCTTGTTCAGCCCCTCGGATCGATACCGCTAACTGCAACAACGATGAAAGGGCGCAGCCGTTGAGCGACTCAATAAGGGAAAGCTCAGTGTTTTTGCCTCTTGGCCAACGAATAATTTGAACGCCAGCGGCGAGAGCCTTGGCCACGGCGGCATCCACGTTCCGATCATCATTGTCAAGAAATGCACCGGAGTGGAATCCCAGCGCGTGCAATGCTGCAGCTCGGGGTGCCGCCTCAGACCCGCCTTGTCCATCTTGGACCACGACGCCTTCACCGGCCGACACCGAGAGCCCCTCCAGCACTCGATCACGATCCCAACATTCCAACAGCCCCTTCACTAGGCCCTCCTCGGTTTTCCCCTCCACTACAAGAACACGCTTTGCCAAAAAGGAAGATGGGCGTTGACGCCGAAGACGAAGAGCAGTGCCGCCGCTTGCAGGCAACGCGAGGACCCTGGTAGCGCCGTCCAAATTTCGAACGATCGCAAGGTTGGGCGTGGAAGCTTGCTCTACGACTACAGAAGAATGGGTGGTCATGAATATTTGGGAATAGGACGAATCCCCTCGAAGGTGCTGAATTAGCCGCACCACCCGGTGCGGCTCCAGGCCGTGTTCTATCTCATCGATCAGAAGCACAGTCCGGGCACCGGCAGCTAGTTGTTGAATCGCAATCCCTGCTAGACGTTTCGTACCAAGACCGTAGTTTGTTAAGGGCACAGCCCCTTCGAATAGGGCAAGATTTCCGCCGCTCGACATAGATGCATCAAGTCCCGGCATTATGTCGGTGAAGGTGCCGCTTCCCACCTCGTTCACCTTTGCTTGGATATTCTTGGTGAGATCGCTAAGGTCAGCGTCCTTGAGCGTAGCGATCGACTCTCGTGCGGCCCGAGCGGCGGCCGCAAGAGCGCTTTTTGCCTCGCCGTCGCTTGACGATAGTCGCCCCAACGCGGAGGTACGAGTCCAGCGCAGGTGAGAATCTACTCGATCATCGACCTTGAACGTGGCGAACTCACGGCGATGGTAAGCGCGCAGCTCGGCTGATTCGCCCTCATCATCCAACCGTTCGATTGTCCAGACAGGTTCGAGCGAATCGTCAACACGAAGCTGCACGATGAGGCACGGATCCGTGCCGTCGACTGGATCCTGCGTGACCGTGCCCGCGCCGTCGATCCCACTTAAATGCAAGCCGAAAGCGCTCTCCTTCAAAAGACCTCGCGGAAGGTCGGAAACCACTGCTTTGATGACGATCGGCGTGGATGCGTCGCTAGCGAAGAAATCGGTATCGTTCAGCGTAGGATTCCAGCGATCGCCTAGTACTAGGTGAATCGCGTCGAGAATCGTCGATTTACCCGAGTCCCCATTGCCTACTAAACAGACCAAGTTCGAGTCCTGAGGCACCAACCAGTTTAGAGACTGGATTCCACGGAAATTCTGAACTTCGAGCTTTCGCAATCGCACTGATAGTCCTCCGGCTCGAGCATCGCGACACATGAGTGATAGTCGAGAGCTTAGTGTCACGTGGAGGCACCTTGCGAGAGTGAAATCTCTCCGTTCGATGCTCGTCCAATTCAATGACTGATCCTCCAGAGCAGTACCATGCAACACATTGGCATCCCTCGCCCTGCCAGCAACTGCTAGGCGCGCTTCGGGAGATGAAGAAAATAGGCTCAAGATATGACGCAATTGATCGTGCTCGATACGGTATTCGATGCTCCTGTTGCTGAGGTGTGCGCGATGTCGTTGAGCGTGAAGGTGCACCTCGATTCGATGACGCACCACCGCGAAAGAGTCGTCGCCGGCCGCAACACTGGGCATTTCGTCGAGGGTGATGTCGTCACATGGTCGGCACGCCATTTCGGCCTACCTCTAAGCCTCACGGTGCAAATTTTTGATGTGGATGCTCCGCACCGGTTCGCGAATAAACAAGTCCACGGGCCGTTTGCCGCCTACCACCACGAGCACCTCTTCGAGGAGATCGACGGCCGCACCCACATGCAAGATCGACTGACCTTCGCAGCACCGTTCGGGCCGCTCGGGCGTCTCGTAGAGAAGCTGTTCCTTCGTCACTACATGCAGACGCTGCTCGATGAGCGCAATACTGCCCTACTTGATACAGTCACCCGCTAGTCGAAATTGCAAAAACTTCGAAGATGGTTCGGCAGAATCTTAGTTACCCAAACGACGCACAGTCCTCATGAGTGTGAAAGATTGACTGGGGCACCAAGGGCTACATGGATATCTACAGGAAAGACTTCATCGCGTCTGCTCGCTGTAATTCCCCGAGTTCCCATGACACTCGCATCTCTTGCAGAGGAACTACGCGAATCATCGCATCCTCGTCGACAATTGCCACACCGAGCGGTCGGAGCCCAGCAACCGGCAGGGTGGTTTCCGCTGAACTCCCAATTTTCCAGAAGAGGGCGATCGATGAAACCATTACAGACGGAAAGTGGTGTGGCCGACATAACGGATCAATGTCAATGTCGGCCACTAAATGGGGACCAAACACGAGGTGGTAAGGGTGGCTCGAGAGCCGATGTTCAGCTACAAGGTCTAGTCGTTAGGCATTGGCTGATCCACAAAGACTCCAAAAGTCCAGTCTGTCGTACGGGTGCTGTTATCTTCGACAAAAATCCGAGCTTTGCTTATGCGATGCGTCAAGATCGTGAACCAGATCGAAAGAATAGCGCTTGCCATGCCACTTACTGCCCAAACGGCGCCAACCACCCAACTCGGGAGCAATTCTTCATCTATCAGCAGGACTAAAGTCGCCAGAACTAGTGGCACGAGCGTAGAAAGCGCGATGCTTCGAAGGCTAGTCAGGAGACGCCGCCTCGCGGGGTGTTCGTTGTCTCGGATCACGTAAGCGACGAGCAAAGATGGGATCAGCACCAGAAGAGTCACTGCAGGATCAAGGTTGTTTCGAAGGTTTTCAACGAACCCCCACAGAAGGTCCGCAAAGCTACCAAGAAGGAGAAGGCTGGTGGAGATGTAGGAGAACCAGAGAATCGGCACGCTGAACCCGCGCATGTCGGGTAATAAGGCTGCAACCACATAGTGGTCCCCCGGCGAAACGCCTTTTGTGTAGAAGATGGCACGTTCTGTGGTGACTCGGGATGCGTATTGAAGGACGACCTGATCGCCCTGAGACGGAGGGGAGACCAGCAAGGCGAAAGCAACGAAGGTGCCTTCAGGCGCGACTACTCGGAGGTGCTCCCGGGCGGCTCGTCCCACATTCTGGGCACGAAGTATCACGGGATAGGAGGGCTTCGTTGGATAGAAAGGCCATCGTTTGGGTGAGAACCAATGCCTAGCGACTCGTTTCGATAAGAATTCGACGTTCGCGTCTCGTTCGTTCTCAAGGCGCCGATACTTGATAAGTATCCGATCAAACTCGCCGGCTCCACGTGCCGCAAGGATGAAGTTATCTGTGAACAGTTCGAGGTAGTCGCTTACGGTCTTGTCTGCACGTATCTGATCCCAAAGAGCTGCATCCGGGGAGCCGGGTTGAATTCCTGTTCGCGTTTCGCTTTCAGTCTCATAGTCTTCCTCGGGCTCCTCTGGGGCATCATCCGGAAACGAGTGTATGGCGGAATATATGCTCTGGTGAATGCTAACGGGAAGAGCTTGAGGAGAGAGCCTTAGCTTGTCCTGAATTAAGCACAGAATTATCATTTGGGCAATCAGGGAGTCTTCGTCCCTGTCTATAACCGAGATACTCGCCCCGGAGGAATCGTGTAAGTCGAAATCGAGTAGCAGGCCTTTAGGGATGATTGTCAACGGAATGAAAACTTCCGTTTCAATCTGATGAAGCTCCTTTCGACGCCTCAGCTCCAGCATATCGATGTCAACCGACACAGATCTTTCTCTGTGATCCAAATCGACGAGCTGGATTTTCTCTACCCGCCGACTAATCCAGCTAGGTGCCTCAAGAAGCTCAAGGTAAAACCTACCCAGCGACAGGTCAGTCGTTGGAGTCGGGGGAAGTCCTTGGCAAAGCTCCGATTGCGATTCCTGTCTGCTTTCTGAGCGACTCCATAGCCTTGCCAGCACCTGGACCAAAGCTCTTATTGATCGCACGAATTTCTTCCCTCGAGTACTTCTTCGCAGGCTCGCTTCGTCTAGGAGACCTTGAGATGCTAACCCAGTGCATATTAAAGACTCCAGACAATGCTCGACACCCAAGCGGATTTCCTGAAAAAGCCATTCGAAGTGGGCGTACATTTAACTCGCCACCGACCTCGCCCTCCGGCTCGTTTAGCGTCAGCTGACTTGAGGATATGTGCTTTGAAACTGCTTTTAGTAAGCATCAGGCCTTCAATACTGTCGACAGCAATCGATGACTCCCTTGGGCCGGAATTGTTGTTGAGCTCGGCAAAGAAAAATCGAGGATCCACCCTGAACTGATCTGGATTAGACATAATCCCATCTCTCTGGCGTGTCGTCAAACCAATCTGGCGTGTCGTCGAATTGACGCGGCGTGAAAAATTCCACTTTACAGCCATAATCGATGTTGATCCGGTTGCCGAATTTCATCGAAAGGCGCGCCGGAGTTGCCAAAAACTTATTGCGATGTTCCCGATTGAGCGACTACGCACCTCCGCGCCACGAGGGTCAAGATGAGCCTAGCTTCATCTCGATCAGTGGCGAACGCAGCAGGCTCCTTCGTCAGTTACTCAGCAAGACTCCCACACAAGTTGCCAAGGTGCCGCCCAAAAACGCAAGATCGGAAAGTAGATGGCTCTGGGCGACCTGCCATTGAAGAAAAGCTCGAGTTCACGACGGAGCGCCTCGAGCTTTGTACAGATACCGCGCTGATTGTCTCAGCCTGCTTGCTTATCCAGAACAGCTACATGGCAGCGCGCCCTACGCCACCGGTTGCGAGATGCTAACGGCCTGCTTCACACGCCTCGCGGTCTACGCCATTGACGATGGCGCCAAGCCTGAGTCGGAGCGAAACACGATTGACAATGCATGCCGAGACGTCTACGGGCGGGCGAACCGCGTCAGGACGCAGCCCGAAGCTGAGCCTGAGAAAGCAAAAGTTCCTCACACGAGTGCGAGGAACTCGACTGCGAGGTGATTGGAATCAGGTTACATGAACCATAATTTGAGCAACGGTTTTTTGCTGGGGTACCTGGACTCGAACCAAGAACAAAAGAATCAGAATCTTCCGTGTTGCCAATTACACCATACCCCACAGGATTCAGCCGCAGCCGAACCGATTTACTACTTTAGCGCATCCTGAGCGGGTTGTGGTTCACTCCTTGACGTCATATAGGACTTGTCCTATATTCGGAGCATGTCTCTCCTCCACGCGGTGCTCGGTTTCGTCGCGATTCAGCCCATGACTGGCTATGAACTTGGCAAAGCATTCTCGACGACCGCCGCACACTTCTGGCCCGCCGATCAGTCGCAGCTCTACCGCACCCTCCACCGCGCCGAAGCCAACGGCCTTGTTGAAAGCACCACCGTCGAGCAGACAACCCGACCCGACCGCCGCCTGTACACACTGCTCGAACCAGGCCGCGAAGCGTTGGACGCGTGGCTGGCCTCACCGCTTGAACCAGACAACTCCCGCGAACCTTTTCTCCTGCGGCTGTTCTTCGCCGCATCACTCGGCACCGCCGGCGTTATCGAACTGCTCGACCAACGTCGCTCCGCTGCCGTAGAACTTCTCACCACCCTCGACACTCTCGCCTCGAGCGCACCCCACAAACCCTCGAAAACCACTCTCGCCATCCAGCTGCAATACGCAACGCTCGAATCGGGAAGAGCCCACGCGCGCGCCGAGATCACATGGCTCGATGAACTGCGCGCTCAGCTCGCCGACCACAAGGAGCCCGCCCGATGAATAAGATCACCACCCCCATCCACCGCGCTGCGCGCATCGGCGCCACCATCGCTGCCGTGCTCTTCACCCTCGTCGCGCTCTTCCAACTCGCCGTCGTTCTCGGAGCACCGCTCGGCGAATACACCCAAGGCGGGGCGAACAAAGGCACGCTCCCCGCTCAGGGCCGCATCTTTGCGGGCGTCTCCGCCGCCCTCGTTCTCGTCATGGCGGCAGCAATGCTCGCTCGCGCCGAACGCGGTCCCCTGAGATTCGCTCCACGCCGGCTCATCGCCGTGCTCGCCTGGATCACCACCGCCTATGCGGGTGTGGGCGTCATCCTGAACCTCATCACGCCAAGCGCCGTTGAGCGAGCTGTCTGGGCCCCCGTCACCGCGGTGATGTTCGCGGCGTGCCTCGTCACCATGCTGCTGACGCGTGGCCGCGCCGCAAAGTGAGTTCTAGAGCAAGTCGCGGTTGATGACCGCGGCAACCTCAGCGCCGTCACCCGCGGCAACGATGAGCTGCTGGGGGCCGGGCGGGGTGGCATCACCAATCGCATAGGCTCCCGCCGTGCTGGTGCGGCCGGCAGCGTCCACGACAATCAGACCCTCCGCGTCGAGTGCGAGCTGCAAGCCCGCCGCAAAGCCGAGCGCCGTCTCATAGTCGGGGCGCACAAACGCGGCCTCGCGCGGGATCGTCTCACCGTCGGCGAGCACAACACCGTTCAGGCCATCGCGGTCGCCCGCGACATCCGCCACCTCACGACGATCCACGCGAACACCGCGCTCCGCGAGCATCGCCTCATCAGCGTCGCTCACGTGGCCAACGCCCTGCGTGAAGACAATCAGGTCGCGGCTCCACTGCGAGAGCAGGAGCGCGCGCTCGGCCAAATCATCCGTGTGCCCAATCAGCGCGATCGGCCGATCCGCATACTCGTAACCGTCACACTCCATGCACGAGTGGATGCTCGTGCCATAGAACGCGCGCAGCGTCGGCAGCTTCGGCAGAACCTCACGCAGCCCCGTCGCGATCAGCACGGTGCGGGTCGTGACCGCTCCCCCGCGATGCGTCACCATGAAGCCCGCGCCGACGGTCGCAGAAGCGGCGCCCTCAACAGCACTTCCGGCATCCTCAACATCGGCAGCAGCCAGAGGCTCAATGCCCTCAACAATCGTGCGCTCGAACGACACGTTCGGATACTGCTCAAGCTCCTCACGGCCCATCTTGCGAAGCTCGAGAGGAGAAATACCGTCGCGACTCAAAAAGCCGTGAGAGTGAAACGTCGCCGAATTGCGGGGGCGATTGCTGTCGAGCACGAGAGTGCGACGACGTGCCCGCGCCAGATTCAGGGCAGCACTCAGTCCGGCCGGTCCGCCGCCGACAATGACAACATCCCAGTCGAACTGCTCACTCATAGCTGGGCGCGCAACGCCTTCAGACGAACCAAGGTCGATTCCTTGCCCAACAGTTCCATCGATTCGAAGAGCGGCGGGCTGATACGGCGACCAGCAATCGCGCTGCGCAACGGACCGAACGCCAGGCGCGGCTTCATTTCCTTCACGTCAATAAGTTCGGCGCGCAGGGCCGCCTCGATTGCATCGTGCGTCCATGAGTCGAGATCGGTGAGCACCGCGATCGACGCATCCAACACCTCGGGGCCTTCGGCCTTCGGCATTGCATCGGCGTCAACCGTGAGGTCAGCATCCGGAGTGAACAAGAACTGCAACAGCGCCGGCGCATCGCCCAGCAACTGCATGCGCTCCTGCACGAGCGGCGCAGCAGCCGCGAGCATCGTCAGCTCAGCCTCAGTGGGCTCAGCCGAAATTACGTCAGCCACAACGAGGTACGGCACGAGACGTCCGGCGAACTCTTCTGCCGACAAAAGACGGATGTGATCGCCATTGAGCGACTCCGCCTTCTTCACATCGAAACGGGCCGGGCTCGGCGTGACGTTCTCAACGTCGAACGCCGCGATCATCTCTTCGACCGAGAACACGTCGCGGTCAGGAGCAAGCGACCAGCCGAGCAACGACAGGTAGTTGATGAGACCCTCGGGGATAAACCCGCGGTCACGGTGGTGGAACAGGCTCGCCTCAGGGTCACGCTTGGAGAGCTTCTTGTTGCCCTCGCCCATCACGTAAGGAAGGTGACCGAAGCGCGGGATGGCGTCGGTGAGACCGATCTCGATCAGTGCCGTGTAGAGGGCGATCTGACGCGGAGTGCTCGAGAGCAGGTCTTCACCGCGCAGCACATGCGTGATACCCATGAGCGCGTCATCCACCGGGTTCACGAATGTGTACAGCGGAGCACCGTTCGGGCGCACCACAACGAAGTCAGAGAACGACCCAGCGGGGAACGTGATGTCGCCACGAACCAGGTCGTCAAAGCTGAGGTCAGAGTCGGGCACGCGCAAACGTAGAGCCGGCAGACGGCCCACTTCTTTGAAGGCGGCGATCTGCTCAGCAGTGAGGTCGCGCTCAAAGTTGTCGTAGCCCTGCTTAGGATCGCGACCGTTGGCCACGTTGCGGGCCTCGATCTCTTCACCGGTTGCAAATGACTCGTAGAGGTGACCGGAAGCCTTCAGCTTCTCGATGACCTCAAGGTAAATGTCGGTGCGCTGCGACTGACGGTAAGGCTCGTTCGGCCCACCAGTCTCGACGCCTTCATCCCAGTCAAGACCCAACCAGCGCATCGCGTCGAGAAGCTGCAAATAGCTCTCTTCGCTGTCGCGAGCGGCATCCGTATCTTCAATACGGAACACCATCTTGCCGCCCATGTGGCGCGCATACGCCCAGTTAAACAGGGCAGTGCGGATCAGCCCAACGTGGGGCGTACCGGTAGGTGACGGACAAAACCGAACGCGAACGTCGGAAGCGGTTGCAGTAGAAAATGGCGCAGACATTGCCACCATTCTAAGCCGCAGAACCGCCCTCTGCAGGCGGTTCTGCGGCAGCGCCTACTTGGCGATAGATCGAACCGGGTTGCTCAGCGTGCCGATGCCCTCGATCGTGATCTCGACAGTGTCGCCGTGCACGAGCGGGCCAACACCGGCAGGCGTGCCCGTGAGAATAATGTCACCGGGCAACAGCGTGAATGCGGCCGAAGCGTAGACGATCTGCGCAGCAACAGAATGAATCATCTGGTCGACGGTGCCGTCTTGCTTGAGGTCACCATTCACCGTGGTGCGGATGCTCTGCGAGCCCACCTCGAACTCAGTCTCGATTACCGGCCCGAGCGGGCAGAACGTGTCGAAGCCCTTGGCACGTGACCACTGGCCATCAGACTTCTGCAGGTCGCGAGCCGTGACGTCGTTGGCGATCGTGTAGCCGAAGATCACACTGTCGACATCGGCTTCAGCAACGTTCTTGGCAATGCTGCCGATGATGACGGCAAGCTCTCCCTCAAACGCGACCTCGTCCGACTGCGGCGGCAACATGATCGCATCGCCGGGGCCCACGACAGACGTGTTCGGCTTGATGAACATCATGGGAGCATCCGGAACCTCGTTGCCGAGTTCCTTCGCGTGCTCGGCATAGTTGCGACCGAACGCCACAACTTTTGAACGTGGGATGACCGGCGCCAGCAGCTTGATGTCCGCGAGCGGCAAACGCTCATCGGTGGTCTCGAAACCGTTGAACATCGGGTCACCCGTCAGTACAACAATTTCGTCGCCATCGATGATCCCGTAGCGGGCTCCCGTGCCAGAACTGAACCGAGCTACCTTCATGCGTCAAGCCTCGTCATCCAGCCGTGCTTATCTTCGCGACGGCCATATTGGATGTCGGTGAGCTCTTCGCGCAGCGACATCGTCAGTTCGCCGGCGGGAGCATCCGCCGACCCAATTTCAAAACCGTCACCCTTGAGCAGAGCAATGGGGGTGATGACGGCGGCAGTGCCACACGCGAACACTTCGGTGATGTCGCCCGAGGCCACACCCTCACGCCACTCTTCGAGAGTGACGCGACGACGTTCAACCTTGTGACCGCGATCTTCAGCAAGCTGAAGCACCGAGTCGCGCGTGATGCCTTCCAGGATCGACTCCGACTGCGGGGTAACGAGGGTTCCGTCTTTCTTGACGAGAACCACATTCATGCCACCGAGCTCTTCGATATATTTGCCCTCTTCAGCATCCAAGAACAGCACTTGAGCACAGCCCTGAGCGGATGCCTCCTGCTGGGCCACGAGAGACGACGCGTAGTTGCCACCAGTCTTAGCCGCACCCGTTCCGCCCTTGCCGGCACGAGTGAAGTGCGTGGACACCCAGATCGATACAGGGGCAACGCCGCCGGCAAAGTAAGCGCCGGCGGGGCTCGCGATTACGTAGTAGTTGACCTTCTTCGCGGCGCGCACACCGAGGAACGCCTCTTTAGCGAACATGAAGGGGCGCAAGTAGAGGCTGGTCTCGGGCGCGCTCGGCACCCAGTCGCCATCAACCGCGATGAGCTGCTTGAGAGAGTTAACGAATTCGTTGACCGGCAGCTCGGGCAGCGCCATGCGGGCTGCAGAACGCTGCAGACGAGCACCGTTCGCTTCGGGGCGGAAGCACCAGATCGAGCCGTCTTCGTGACGGAAAGCCTTGAGACCCTCGAAGACTTCTTGGGCGTAGTGGAGCACAGCAGCGGCAGGGTCGAGCGCGATCGGCCCATACGGCTGCACACGGGGACGGTGCCAACCGCCCTGCTCCGACCAACAAATATCGACCATGTGGTCAGTGAAGTTCACCCCAAAGCCCGGGTTCGCCAGAATTGCTTCACGCTCTTCAACCGAGCGAGGTTCCTGGTTCTTCTTCACGAGGAACGAGAGGGGGCGATCAGCCAGCAGATTCTTCATCAAATGTCCTTAATGACGTACAGCCATAATGGCGGTGGGTTAATTCTGCGCTACAGCGTCGGCAATTGCACTGCCAATCTCAGCCGTGGACCGCGCGGTGTCGCCACGGGTGCTGAGATCGGCTTCAACGGCCGCAGTGACGCGGGCCGCGGCATCCGATTCGCCGAACTGTGAGAGCAGCAATGCAATCGACAGGATTGCCGCCGTGGGATCAGCGAGTTGTTTGCCCGCAATGTCGGGCGCTGAACCATGAACCGGCTCAAACATCGAGGGGAATGCCCCACTCGGGTTGAGATTGCCGGAGGCGGCCAAACCAATGCCGCCGCTGATGGCTGCTGCGAGGTCTGTAAGGATGTCACCAAAGAGGTTGTCGGTGACGATAACGTCAAATCTACTCGGATTTGTGACCATGTAAATCGTCGCCGCGTCGACATGCATGTAATCGACCTCTACGGCGGGAAATTCTTGCGCCACCCGGTCGACCGTTGTCTGCCACAAACCGCCCGCGTGAACGAGCACATTGGTCTTGTGAACGAGCGTGAGCTTCTTGCGGTCGCGCTCCATAGCGTGCGCGAAGGCGAAGCGAACAACGCGCTCAACGCCGAACGCCGTATTGATCGACACCTCAGTGGCGATCTCGTGCGGTGTGCCGGTGCGGATGCGCCCGCCATTGCCCACGTAAGGGCCCTCGGTGCCCTCCCGTACGACAACAAAGTCGACCTCGCCGGGGTTGGCCAGCGGTGACATCACGCCGGGGAAAATCTTGGTGGGACGCAGGTTGACGTGGTGGTCAAGCGCAAAACGCAGCTTCAGTAGCAGGCCGCGCTCGATGATGCCGCCCGTGAGGCGAGGATCGCGCGGGTCTCCCCCGACAGCGCCCAGAAGAATCGCGTCGTGCTTCGCGAGCTCAGCGATGTCGGAGTCTTCGAGAATGGTGCCCGACTCAAGGTAATGAGCGGCGCCAAAAGGAAACTCGGTGGGTGCGACATCCACACCGGTTGCCTTCAAAACCTTGAGGGCCTCGGCCACAACTTCTGGCCCAATACCATCACCGGGAATGACTGCAAGCTTGATCTGAGAAGGCATGTAAATACAGTACCGCTGCGCGGCTCTCACTCGCGTCGGAGCGCGGCACTCGATGCGCTAGCGGCGCACTGAATATCACTTTCCTGAACGTTGTCTGATTGCAAGCTGAATCAAGCACGCTAAAATTGGGCTCATGAGTATTGGAACCGGAATTGTCCTTGTCGTGATCGGCGCGATTCTTACTTTCGCGCTCGATTTCCAAGTCGAAGGGGTCAACCTTGACCTGATCGGCTACATCCTGATGGGCGCCGGTGTGGTGACGTTCATCATCGGACTCGTCCTGACGCTGCGTAACCGCACCTCGGTTACCACCGTGCACAACGGCACCGACGGAGCCAACGGCTCCATCAGCGAACGTCGCACCACCACAACGCCCGACGAAACCATCTAACGACCACCACGTTCTGAACGAACGAAAGGCGCGTCCCGATTGCTCGGGGCGCGCCTTTCGTGTCTTCACGCCACGAAGGCGCGAACGTAATGACTAAGCGTCGACGATGTCGATCGCGTGCACGTAGCGAGCGTCAATGCGCTCGGCCACAGTAGCGAGAACATCAGCGGATGCCTGCGAGTCGACGGTGAGCACCGACAGCGCGTTGCCGCCTTCGCTTTCGCGCGCGATCTGCATGCCAGCGATGTTGATGTTGGCCTCGCCGAATTCCTTGCCGAAGACGGCAACGATTCCGGTGCGGTCTTCGTACATCATGACGATGAGGTGATCCGCGAGCGGAACCTCGATGTCGTAGCCGTTGATCTCGACGATCTTCTCGAGCTGCTTGTTTCCGACCAGGGTTCCCGAAACAGAAACCTGCGAGCCGTCAGCAAGCGAACCACGAATGGTCAGCAGGTTGCGGTATTCGGAGCTCACGACATCCGTAATCAAACGAACCGTGAGGCCACGCTGCTCGGCAAGAACCGGAGCGTTGACGTAGCTGACCGTCTCGGAGACCACGTTCGTGAAGATGCCCTTGAGAGCAGCAAGCTTGAGTACGTTGACATCGAATTCGACGATCTCACCGCGAACCTCAATATCGACACTGGTGAGCGGGCTGTCGGACAGACCCGAGAAGACCTGGCCAAGCTTTTCCATGAGCGGGATGCCGGGGCGCACGCTCTGGTCGATAACGCCACCAGCAACGTTCACTGCGTCAGGCACCAGCTCGCCACCGAGGGCGAGTCGAACCGACTTGGCTACCGAAACGCCAGCCTTCTCTTGCGCTTCAGAAGTCGAAGCACCCAGGTGAGGGGTGACAATGACGTTCTCGAGCGACAGCAGCGGCGACCCTGTGGGCGGCTCGCTGACGAACACGTCAAGACCGGCGCCGGCAATGCGACGCGACTTGAGTGCCGTGTAGAGAGCGTCTTCGTCGATGAGGCCACCACGGGCAACGTTGACGATGTAGGCACTCGACTTCATGCGAGCAAACTGCTCGGTCGAAATCATGCCCGTGGTCTCAGGAGTCTTGGGCATGTGGATGGTGATGAAGTCCGAACGCTCCAACAGCTCGTCGAGAGACACGAGCGTGACACCCATCTGCTGCGCACGGGCAGCCGTGACGTAGGGGTCATAAGCGATGATGCTCGTGCCGAAGGCCTGCATCCGCTCGGTAATGAGACCACCGATACGACCGAGGCCGATGATGCCGATGGTCTTCTCGAAAAGCTCAGTGCCCGAGTACTGCGAGCGCTTCCACTGCCCCTGCGCGAGAGCGCTGGAGGCAGCCGGAATGTGACGCGCGAGACTCAAGATGTGCCCGACGGTCAGCTCGGCGGCCGAGATTATGTTGGAAGTAGGAGCGTTCACAACCATGACACCGGCAGCGGTAGCGGCCTTGATGTCCACGTTGTCGAGGCCAACACCGGCGCGCGCGATGACCTTCAGGCCAGGCGCAGCAGCAAGAGCATCGGCATCCATTTGGGTTGCTGAACGGATGAGAACGGCCTGCGCATCAGAGAGCGCAGACTTCAACGCGTCACGGTCAGTGCCGTCAACGTTTCGAATCTCAAAGTCGGGCCCGAGGGCGTCAACTGTTGCGGGGGAAAGTTCTTCGGCGATCACGACGATCGGCTTAGCCACAGATCTGATCCTTCAATTCGCGGGGACTTCGCGCTAACACAACGAAGGCTGCTTGAGTAGACAACTACTGCAACTTTAGCGGCGACGGGAAGCCCTCGTTGCCATGTGACAACTCAGTGCGACCATAGAGCCATCATGGATGCCGTTGAGATCGCCCAGTGGGCGTTGCGAATTGCCCTCGCGCTGGCTTTTATCGCGATGGGCGTTAGCCACTTTGTGGCCGCCCCTTCCCGCACGATGCGGGCAATGATCCCGCCAGCACTACGTCAGAAGTGGCTGCCCTCCCCCGGCGCCCTCGTGACCATCACCGGACTCTGTGAGATCGCTGGCGGTCTGGGGCTTTTGTGGGAACCGGTGCGACTCATCACTGGAATCGCACTTGTACTGTTTTTGATTGCCGTGTTTCCGGCCAATGCGTATGCGGCCAAACATCCTGATCGCTTTGGCAAAGCAGCCCTACCATTCTGGCCACGATTCGCCGGTCAACTGGTGCTGATTGTGTTAGTCGTGCTGGCTTCGCTGTAAAAGTTTTGAGCCTGCCCCAACGAAACCGCACAGCGCTTCGTCTACCTAGGTAGGAGGAAATAATGCCCACGAAATCAGTTCTCGCGAAGGTCACCCCGCTGCTGGCTGCTGGCCTGCTCGCTCTCACCGCGTGCGCTGGTCCCGCAACGCCGGTCGGCTCTGATGAACCGCCGATCGGCAGTGGTCCGGGCCTCGGCGAAGAGCAGACCCCGGGCGACTCCATGCCTGTTGACGGGATCGGCGGCACCTGGATCTATATCGATGGCACCGACGGCGCTGGCGATCTCGCCACGACGGCCGAGGTCACCATCATGATCACCGATGACGAGATTATGGGTGCTGGAGCCTGCAACAGCTACAGCGCAGCCCTCACGGGCGAACCTCAAAGTTTCGCGGTGAGCGACCTCATATCGACTGAGCGTGCGTGCACCGACAACGAACTCATGGGTTTTGACGAACGCTACTTTGCGGCTCTGGCTGTGACGACAGCCGCTATTCCCACCGGCGGAAGCCTGGTGCTGCAGGGAGACGGCGTGAACCTCAACTTCATGCCGTCGAGTTCGCTGCCCCTGGGGTAAGGTTCTGCCCCCACACGGGGCTACGTGCACGCTCCCAGAACCCCCAGTTCACGGGCAGAGCGCTGCGCCAGACTGTTTTTCGGGGCCACATTCAGGATCGCGGTGGAACAATCAGATCATGGATCAGCGGTTTAGCCGCCAACTCGCGCTAACCCACTTTGGCGAGACGGCGCAAAAGAATTTGGCGCGCTCACGCGTGCTCGTGATTGGCGCAGGTGGCGTCGGCAGCACGGTCATCCCGTCGCTTGCTGCAGCCGGCGTCGGAACCGTTGGTGTCATCGACGACGACCGCATTGAGCTCAGCAATTTGCATCGCCAGCACATCCATCGACTCTTGGATGTTGGCCAAAAGAAGGTCATATCGGCCGTCGAACGTGTAGCCGAAGTCAGCCCCGCGACGACCGTTATCGCTATCGATGCGAAGCTCACCCCCGAGAACGCGCTAGAAATCTTTGCCGATTATGACCTCGTTGTTGACGGCAGCGATAACTTTCCCACCCACTATCTCGCTGCCGATGCCGCCGAGATTGTGGGCATTCCGCTCGTGTGGGGTTGGGCGTGCGAGTTTCTCGCCGAAGCCAGCATTTCGTGGCCTGCTCGCGGTGCCGGTTTTCGGGATCTGTATCCGTCGCCGCCCCCGTTGTCCGAGGTAGACACCAATGTGATGCACGGCATCTTCCCCGGTGCTGTTCTTGTGATCGCCTCAATCGTGACGAGCGAAGCGATCAAGGTCGCGGCTCAGGTAGGCGACCCCCTGCTCAACAAAGTCACACGTTTCAACGCATTTACTAACGAATTCTGTGTCGACGAGTATGAGCGGCAGACTGATGCTCCCGCGATCACTGAACTCTCGGACTACCGCCACCTCTGCGGTTATACGCCAGCCGACGAATGGCCAACGGGCTAGCTGCAGCGAGCTAGCGCTGCAGATCCGCCACGCGGTCGCGAATCGACCAACGCGCCCAACGAGCCCGGCTAATGCCGATCAACACGAGCGCGATACCAATGATGAACGCGGCGATGCCGAGCACGTAGATGAGCACTCCGCCCCATCCGTCCGGCCCAGAGGGCTCCAAGAACGGGTAAGGGAACCAACCGTCGAGCAACCCGCGCACGATCGTGAAGGCCAACCAAGCGAGCGGATAGATGATCACGATGCGCACGTCGCGCATCCGCAACACCGGGCGTGACGGCGACAACAACCAGTCGAGCAGCAAGAACAACGGCACCCACACGTGGATGATTTCGTTCGGCCATTGAACGCCAACATAACCGTCGTCGGGCAGCCCCCGCAGCAGCACGTTGTAGACAACAGCCGTGACGACCGCATACGAGACGACGGATGCCCGCAGCACTCCCAGCAGCGTCGACTCAACGTGCCGGCGCACCGCCACCAGCCCGCTCAGCGCAAGAATCACAACGTTGATCAGACTCGACTGAATCGTGAAGTAGCTGAAGTATTTCACCGCCACGAAGTCATTGTGAATGGATTCGTCGATCACCTGAGTGGCGATGCTTGCCAGCACGAGGGCCGAGGCAATCAGCCGGAGTACGCCGACGAGCCGCAGCACTTTCGGCGGTCCGCCCACGAAAGCGAAATCTCGGGGTCGGGGGAACTTGCGCTGCACATTCGTCGTCACTCCGACAGACTAGTCTGCAGACGCCGGTTCGACAGAGGAGCTCAGCATGCCATTCACCGATTGTCACGGGAATGAATTGCGCAGCCTGCCTCTGGTCTACCGACTGGATCGCGACTTTCAGGTTGCCGAGCCGTTTTGCTGGCGTGACCCTCGCCCCGGTGGCGGAGTCTTCGAAGTGCCGGCGCACGACCCTTCGCTGCCGCCGACCGAAGGCAACAGCACCGATTTCGCTTCCGTGCCGCCGTTTCTCTGGGGGCTGATCGCGAGCTATGGCAAGCAAACGCTTGCCGCGATTCTGCACGATCATCTCACCCACCAAACCCGGCTCGCTCCCGTTGAAGACCGACTGGCCCTGCGCCGTGTCGCCGACGAAACCTTCCGCGTCGCACTCGTCGATAGCGGAGTGCACCAGTTGCGCGCCCGCGTCATGTGGGCTGCGGTGGGCATCGAACGCTACGTTCACCACGGCGGCGTGCTCGGGTGGCTCATCGTCGCTCAACTCGCACTGGGCATTCTGGCGCTCATCGCGGCCGTCGTGCTTGGCGTTCTCCTCCAGCCGCTCTGGTTGTTGCTCGCAGCGACCCCCGCTGCGCTGGCACTGGTCTGGGGCAAGAACGCGGATCTCGTTCTAGCCTCTACCTATTTGGGTGCGCTGTACGCGCCCCTTGTCGCGGCCGCATTCATCGGTTCCCGTCTGGAACAACTTCTCGCGACCGTCATCTGGGTCGGAACAGGCACTCCCGGCCCCGCCCCCAAGGCCGAGCCGACTCTGCGGTGGCCCGATCACGGTACGACGCTGCCACCCGCCTAATCGCGCTGCTTGTTCCAGCGAAAACTACGCCGTCGGCACTTCGCAGTCTTAACGCACAACGGCCGCCCCGCAGAAGCGGAACGGCCGTCGTAGTGACTAGCGAAAGTTAGCGTGCTGCTGAACCGTCGGTGTAGTCGGAGTCTTGCTGCTTCCAAGCGAAGAGCGCACGCAGCTCCTTGCCGGTTGCTTCGATGGGGTGGTTCTGGCCCTTTTCGCGCAGGGCGAGGAACTCAGCTCCGCCAGCATCCTGGTCCTTGATGAAGCGGTCTGCGAAGGCACCCGACTGGATGTCTGCGAGAACAGCCTTCATGTTTTCCTTGACCGAAGCATCGATGACGCGGGGGCCCGAAACGTAGTCGCCGTACTCAGCGGTGTCCGAAACGCTCCAGCGCTGCTTGGCGATGCCACCCTCCCACATGAGGTCAACGATGAGCTTGAGCTCGTGAAGTACCTCGAAGTAGGCGATCTGCGGCTGGTAGCCAGCCTCGATGAGTGTCTCGAAGCCGTACTGAACGAGCTGCGAGGTTCCACCACAGAGAACAGCCTGCTCACCGAACAGGTCGGTCTCGGTCTCTTCGGTGAAGGTGGTCTTGATGCCACCGGCGCGGAGTCCGCCGAGTGCCTTCGAGTACGACCATGCCATGTCCCACGCGTGACCGGTGGCGTCGTTCTCCACAGCAACGATGACGGGAACGCCACGGCCAGCTTCGTACTCGCGACGAACGGTGTGACCCGGTCCCTTGGGAGCTACGAGGATGACGTCTACGTCAGCAGGAGCGTCGATGTATCCGAAGCGGATGTTGAAGCCGTGTCCGAAGACGAGGGTGTCGCCCGCAACAAGGTTGTCCTTGATATCGGCGGCGTAGAGGCCACGCTGGTGCTGGTCGGGCGCGAGGATGACAACGACGTCAGCCCACTTCGCTGCTTCGGCGCTCGTGAGCACCTCGAACCCGGCGTCGGTTGCCTTCTGGATGCTCTTCGAGCCCTCCTTGAGGCCAACCTTGACCTGGACGCCTGAGTCGCGCAGGTTCAGCGCGTGGGCGTGGCCCTGCGAGCCATAACCAATAACGGCAACCTTCTTGCTCTGGATGAGGGCGAGGTCAGCGTCTTTGTCGTAAAAGATCTCGGTCACAGTAGTGATTCTCCTTTGTTGTTGTTCTGTTAGTTCTTGAAAACTCGGTCGGTGATGCTCTTCGAACCGCGGCCCATGGCCAGCAGTCCGCTCTGAGCAATTTCTTTGATCCCGTAGGGCTCGAGCACTCGGAGGAATGCTTGAATCTTGCCCGAGTCCCCCGTGGTTTCGATGATGAGCGCATCGGATGCGACATCGACCACACGGGCACGGAACAGGTTTACCGCTTCGAGAATTTGTGAGCGCGTCGTGTTATCCACGCGCACCTTGATGAGCAAGTGCTCGCGGGTAACCGACTGGTCAGGGTCGAGTTCCACGATCTTGATCACGTTGATGAGCTTGTTGAGCTGTTTGGTGACTTGCTCGAGGGGAAGCTCGTCGACATCCACCACAACGGTGATGCGCGAGAGACCCTCGATTTCGCTCGAGCCAACAGCCAGCGACTGGATGTTGAACCCGCGACGGGCAAAAAGCCCAGCGACGCGAGTGAGCAGACCTGGCTTGTCTTCTACCAGCAGGGAAAGTACGTGACCCATCGCTCTACTCCTCTTCCCACTCGGGGGCGTGATCGCGCGCATACTGCACGCTTGAGTTTCCGACGCCCTGCGGCACCATCGGCCACACCATTGCGTCACGGCTGACGACGAAGTCGATCACCACGGGGCGATCATTCGTGTCGAGCGCGAGCTGGATGGCGGCGTCGATTTCTTCCTTCTTCGTGACGCGGATAGCCAGGCACCCGTAGGCATCCGCCAGCTTCACAAAGTCCGGAATCATCACCGTGTCATGACCGGTGTTGAGGTCGGTGAACGAGTGGCGTCCGTCATAGAACAGCGTCTGCCACTGGCGAACCATGCCGAGGCTCGAGTTGTTGATGATCGCGACCTTGATCGGGATCTTGTTGATCGTGCAGGTGGCAAGCTCCTGGTTGGTCATCTGGAAGCATCCATCGCCATCAATCGCCCACACGGGACGATCGGGGTTCGCAACCTTCGCGCCCATCGCTGCAGGCACGCCGTAACCCATGGTTCCGGCACCGCCAGAGTTGAGCCACGAGTTGGGGCGTTCGTGCTTGATGAACTGCGCAGACCACATCTGGTGCTGTCCGACACCGGCGGCGAAAATGCCATCCGGCCCAGTGATTTCGCCGATGCGCTGGATCACGTATTGCGGCGACAGCAGCCCGTCATCAGGTTCGGTGAACCCGAGCGGGAACTGATTGCGGAGCGAGTTGAGGCGCTCCCACCACGCAGTGTAGTCAGGTTTCGTCGTAACGCTCGCGTCAGCAAACGCTGCTGTGAGGTCAATGATGACATCTTTTGCATCGCCAACAATAGGAACCTCAGCGGCACGGATCTTGCCGATCTCAGCCGGGTCGATGTCCACGTGAACGACCTTCGCGAGAGGCGCGAACTCACTCGGCTTGCCCGTGACGCGGTCGTCGAAACGAGCGCCGAGCGAGATGAGGAGATCAGACTCTTGGATTGCGAGAACGGCAGGCACAGAGCCGTGCATTCCCGGCATCCCGAGGTTCAGCTCGTTGGAGTCGGGGAACGCACCGCGCGCCATCAGCGTGGTCACGATGGGGGCGCCCACGAGTGTCGCGAGTTCAAGCAGTTCAGCTGAAGCGCCAGAGCGGACAACGCCGCCACCCACATAGAAGACGGGGCGTTCGGCCTCAGCCAGCATTTGCGCTGCTGCCTGAACCTGCTTGCCGTGCGCCTTCATGACCGGACGGTAACCAGGAAGGTCAACCTTGGGCGGCCAAATGAAGGGGGCGGATGCCTGCTGGCAGTCCTTCGTGACGTCAACGAGTACCGGACCAGGGCGGCCCGTTGTCGCAATGTGGTACGCCGCCGCGATAGTTGCCGGAATGTCTTCCGGCTTCGTGACGAGGAACGAGTGCTTCGTGATCGGCATCGTGATTCCCGAGATGTCGACCTCTTGAAAAGCGTCGGTTCCCATCGAGGTCGAAAACACCTGACCGGTGATCGCGAGCATTGGCACGGAGTCCATGTGGGCATCCGCAATCGCCGTCACGAGGTTCGTCGCTCCCGGACCCGACGTCGCAATGCAGACGCCGAGCTTTCCGGATGACGAGGCGTAGCCCTCAGCAGCGTGACCAGCACCCTGCTCGTGGCGAACCAAGATGTGACGAATGGCGGTTGATGCCATGAGTTCGTCGTAGAAGGGCATGATGGCGCCGCCGGGCAAGCCGAAAACGTCTTTCACGCCCAGCTTTTCCAGACTGCGCAGAATGGCACCTGAACCGGTCAAGATGTCCGGTGTCGTGCTCTTCGGCCGCGGTGCGGGTTCAGAGGACATGTGTGAATCCTTTTATGTGAATGGTGAGCTGGCGCTAACTGGTGACCGCACCGCGAGCGGCGGACTGCACAAGTTTCGAATACTTGGCGAGAACGCCTCGCGTGTAACGCGGAGGGAGTGGGGCCCAGCCTTTTCGGCGGGCTTCGAGCTCAGCTGAGTCAACAAGTAAGTCGAGCGAGCGAGCTGCGATATTGACCCGTATCAGATCACCATCGCGCACGAAGGCAATAGGACCTGCGTCTACTGCTTCGGGAGCTATGTGGCCGATGCACAGCCCGGTTGTGCCGCCTGAGAATCGCCCGTCCGTCAAGAGTAGTACATCTTTGCCGAGTCCAGCGCCCTTAATGGCCGCAGTGATCGCGAGCATCTCGCGCATACCCGGTCCACCCTTGGGACCTTCATAGCGGATGACGACTACCGAACCAGCCTCGATCGTGCCGGCGGTGAGAGCATCCAGAGCTTCACGCTCGCGCTCGAAGACCCGTGCAGGGCCCTCAAACTCAGAGAGGTCGAAGCCTGCGGTCTTCACGACAGCGCCCTCGGGAGCCAACGAACCCTTGAGGATCGTGAGGCCACCGGTGGGGTGGATGGGGTTGTCCAGAGTGCGCAAAACCTTGCCATCGAGAGGGTCAATATCCATCTCGGCGAGGTTTTCGGCAACGGTCTTACCCGTCACGGTGAGCGCGTCACCGTGAATGAGGCCCGCTTCGAGCAGCGCCTTCATGAGAACGGGGAGTCCGCCGTGACGGTCGACATCGTTCATGACGTACTGGCCGAATGGCTTGAGGTCAGCAAGGTGCGGAACCTTGTCGCCGATGCGGTTGAAGTCGTCGAGCGTGAGCTCAACTTCAGCTTCGCTGGCGATCGCCAGAATGTGCAGCACAACGTTGGTCGAGCCACCGAGAGCCATCGCCACGGTGATCGCGTTCTCGAAAGCCTTCTTCGTCATGATGTCGCGCGAGGTGATGCCCTTGCGCAGCAGGTTGACGACGGCTTCGCCCGAACGGTGCGCAAAATAGTCGCGACGACGGTCGGCGGATGCGGGGCTTGCCGAGCCGGGAAGGCTCATTCCTAGCGCTTCCGCGACGCTCGCCATCGTGTTGGCGGTGTACATACCGCCACAGGCGCCCTCGCCGGGAGCGAAAGCACACTCAATGCGCTTGGCGTCAGCTTCGCTCATCCGGCCAGCCTTGACGGCGCCAACAGCCTCGAAGGAGTCAATGATCGTGATGTCTTTTTCGGTGCCATCACTGAGCTTGACCCAACCAGGAGCGATTGAGCCCGCGTAAACGAATACGGAGGCGAGGTTGAGTCGTGCCGCCGCCATGAGCATTCCGGGCAGCGACTTGTCGCAACCAGCGAGCGTTACCGAACCGTCGAGGCGCTCGGCCTCCATGACGACCTCAACGGAGTCAGCAATGACCTCACGGCTCACGAGCGAGAAGTGCATGCCTTCGTGGCCCATGGAGATACCGTCAGAGACGCTGATGGTGCCGAACTGCAGCGGGTATCCCCCGCCGGCGTGAACGCCCTCTTTTGCGGCCTGAGCGAGACGGTCTAGCGACAGGTTGCACGGCGTAATCTCGTTCCACGAGCTCGCAATACCAATCTGGGGCTTATCCCAGTCGGCATCACCCATGCCGACAGCGCGAAGCATTCCGCGCGAAGTAGTGGCTTCAATCCCGTCGGTGACTGTGCGGGAACGTGGCTTGATATCGATCGAATCACTCTCAGACATGCTTCGAGTTTAGGGCGTACCGCTACATCAGTTTGCGCGCGCCGATACCACGGCTAGACGCTTGTCGGCCAGAACAGTCAAAAGTTCTGCGATTTCCGCTATTCCCGCGACGCGCAACCGGGCGACGGATGGCGCATCACCGACGCGCACTCCGAGGTCATCTGGCCCGAGAACAACCAGCGCATCCTCGTCAGTCGTGTCATCGCCGGCAAAGAAGACGGCATCGGCCCCCACGTAGTCCCGCAGGCGCGCGATCGCATCGCCCTTGTTGGCATCGTGGATAGCGAACTCGATGATGTTCTTGCCAAAACGAGTGGTGAGGCCCGGGATCTCGGCTTCAACCCGCGCGACCGACTCGGCTGTCAGCCGTTCTGCGTCTTCTGGCGACGTCATGCGAACGTGCAGAGCACGACCGGCCGGCTTTATTTCGACCCACGCACCCTCAGCGCTAGCGGCCAGCTCGTGCGTCAGCGCATCGAGGCGTTCAAGAGCAGCGGTATTTTCGGCGCTCATCGGCAAATGAGAGTCGCCCTCGTCGAGCCGGTATTCCAGACCGTGCGAGCCGCCGAACAGCACCCGGTCACCGAGATGCGCGACGTGCTCGAGGCTATCGAGCGCGCGACCAGAAACGAGAGCCACACGAGTGTCGGCGAGGTCGAGCATCCTCACCAACTCCTTTTGGGCAGCAGGGATGGCTCGGGAATCCAGCGGGTCATCGACTTCAGGCGCCAAAGTGCCGTCAAAGTCGAGAGCAATCAGGAGCGTAGGCGCCGAAACGAGGTGGTCAATGGCCGCCTCTATTTCGGGGGCAGTCGAGTACTTCACGGGCGTCTCACTCGCTTTCGTTCGATGGTCCACTCGACCTCTTCGGCCATTTCGAGTGGGGCAATACGGCGGTGACGATCAGAGCGCGTCGCCGCCAAGTTCTTCAAGAACGCATTCGACCAGCGCTCCACATCATGTTCAAGCACACGCTTGCGCATGGAACGCATCCGCAGTGCCCGATCAGCCTTGGGCATGTTGATGGCCTTCATCATCGCGTCTTTCAAACCGTCGATGTCGTGCGGATTAACAAGTAGTGCCTTGCGAAGCTCTTCTGACGCTCCCGCGAACTCACTCAGGATGAGTACACCATCGTTATCGAAGCGCGCCGCCACATACTCTTTCGCCACGAGGTTCATGCCATCACGAAGCGCCGTCACGAGCAGAACGTCTGCGGCGAGGTACAGCGCGACCATCTCCTCGCGAGGAAAACCCTGATGTAGATAGTTAATCGGCGCGTGGCTCAGCGTGCTGAACTCACCGTTGATGCGACCAACAGTTAACTCAATCTCATCGCGCAAGTGCATGTAGGCCTCAACGCGTTCGCGGCTCGGGCTCGCGACTTGAATGAGCGCAACATCGCCGACCTCGATCGAGCCATCCCGCAACAGTTCGCCATAAGCCTTCAGACGGTGGCGGATGCCCTTGGTGTAGTCAAGACGGTCAACACCGAACATAACCGTTTTCGGGTTACCGAGCCCCTTACGGATGTCGCGAGCACGTTGCTGAATCGCGGGATCGCGCGCCAGTTTTTCAAAACTGCGAGAGTCGATCGAAATCGGGAAGGCTTTCGCTACGACCCGACGAGTCGGCTGCCCCTCAATCGTGACCTCAATCGCCGGATTCTTGGTCGGATGATTCGTGAGACGGCGAACGGCTGACGAGAAATTCGAAGCATCAGCGGAGCGCTGAAAACCGACGACGTCGGCTCCGAGCATGCCCTCAATGATCTGGGTACGCCACGGAAGCTGCGCAAAAATCCCGTAGGGCGGGAACGGGATGTGGTTGAAAAAGCCAATCGTCAGATCGGGACGCATTTCGCGCAGCATGCGCGGCACGAGCTGGAGTTGGTAGTCCTGAACCCACACGACAGCACCCTCGGCGCTGTTGGCGGCTGCGGCATCCGCAAATCGCTTATTGACCGTTACATAGTCGTCCCACCACTCGCGGTGATAGGCCGGTGGCGCAATGACATCGTGGTAGAGCGGCCACAGAGTGTCGTTGCTGAAGCCCTCGTAATACTCCTCAATATCTTGGGAGCTCAGCGGCACCGGAATGATCTGGATGCCGTCTTGATGAAACGGTTCGATCTCGAGATCGGGGCGACCAGCCCACCCCACCCAGGCGCCGTCGGCCTTCTGCATCATCGGCTCGAGAGCCGTAACGAGACCACCTGGAGAACGCTTCCAGCTCAGTGACCCATCCTCTTCAACAGTGCAATCCACTGGAAGTCGGTTCGAAACGACAACGAAGTCGTACTCGGACGGGGAAGAATCATTCTTTGCTTCCATCATGTAGTTACGTTACCAGCGAGGCTTGCCGAGTGGCTGAGGGTGACGTTTCGAGGCGAATACTTTTCTCGCTAGAGGGCTCGAGAATCGGCCGCCGACAGAATTGCTGCTGTCGCGGTCGATTTTCGTATCCGCTTCACTGACAGCACCGACAGCGCAACACTCACCAACCCGAGAGCGAGCAGTGCGATCGCAGCGGTGATCGCAGATTGCGCGCTTCCGCCAGAAAGAATCGAATACATCCCGTCAACCGCATACGTCAGCGGCAGGAACGGGCTCACCGCTTGGAACGGCGCGGCAAGGGTCTCAATCGGATACACCCCGCCCGTCGACACCAGCTGGATCGCCAGCAGGAATAGCGACACCACAAGCCCCGCCTTGCCGAGGGCAGCAATCAGCAAGTAGTGGAACGCCGCAAACGACAGCGCCATCAGAAGGGCGAATCCTGCCGTAGCGGGCGCCAAAGCCCAATCGACTCCCACCACCACATGAAGCAGCAACACCAGCAGTACCGCCTGAACCACCGTGACGATGGATGCCCGAATCAAGGTTGACGCCACGATCCGACCATCGCGCGCCGTGGACGACAGCGAGCGATACGACGGCAGACTCAGCACTAAGAACACCGCAAGCGCCCCCAACCACAGCCCCAAGGGGATAAAGAAGGTCGCGATGGCCTGAGCCGGCTCTGTTACCTCGTTATCGGTTGTGACAGCGAGGGTGATTGGCTCAGAAACAATATCCGCATTAGAGGTTGTCTCGGTCGACTCATCGGTGCCCGGAACAAGTGCGGCCCCCTCGCTCAAACCAGTCGCGAGTTCGCCGGCACCCGATGCGAGCCCTTCAGCTCCCTCGTTGAGCGCGCCAGATCCGTCAGAGAGAGCGGACGCTCCCGACGCACTCTGAGAGATGCCGTACTGGATGCCGCCAACGGCATCCGAGGTTTGCGTCGACAGAGTGGCTCCGCCCGCATCCGCCTGGTTAAGGCCATCGACGACAGCCTGTAGCGTGCCCTTGAGTTGCGGGTCGGTGAGTTGCGCTTGAATGGCCGGGTTGATCGCCGCCAGGGTTGAGGCGAGTTGAGAAACGCTCGAGGTGTACTGACTCACTCCAGAGCTGAGCGACGAGAGGTTGCCTGCTCCATAGTTGAGATCAGAGAGACCCGAAGAGAGTGAATCTACACCTGTGGTGTACGTGTCGAGGCCGCTGGAGAAGTCCTTCGCACCATCTGACAGTTCCGTCGCTCCGTCAGCGGCATCGGCCAGTGCTCCCCCGAGCTCACCAACGCTCGCGTAGATGCCATCGATGTACTGCGAGGTGATTGCCCGACCGAAGGTGTCGGTCATGGATTGACCGACGACCTGTGCCACAGATCCGGTGAGGTAACTGTGCGAGTCGTCAGTGTGGATCGAGATTTGTGCCTGAGTGGGTTCCTCGGTCGACAGCGACAGAATTGACTCTGAGAACTCGGCGGGCACGGTCAGGATCGCATAGACATCTCCCCGGGCGAGGGCATCGTCGGCGTCCTCGGAGTTGGTGATCGTCCACTCAAAACCGTCGGCGCCCGTGAGTTCGGTCACCAATTGGCGACCAGCGAAGACGATCTGTTCGTCGCCATCGGTGGTGGTCGTTGTTTGCAACTCATCATTATTAACGAGCGCAACCGGGATGTTGTCGATCGCGTTGTCTCCGTCGCCCGCCGCGGCCACGAACAGCCCGGTGAAAGCGAGCGGCAGCACGGCCACGGCCGCGAACCCAATGACGGTCAACCATCGCCGGCGCGGCATTGTGACAGGCGGCACGGTGGGAGTCTGTGAGGCGCTCATCGAAGGAGTCCTTCCGGTGCGAGCAAATAGAGGTCGACGACGATCACGTTGCGTTCCCCGCGATCGATTGAGCTGGCAAGAGTGACGGGTCTACCTGTACCAAAAAGCAGCGTCGTGCTGGTGTCAGCAAGTCGGGTTATTGCGGTCAAAAACGCTGCCTCGTCTTCGGCTTCTGCGAACTGATCGAAGCGATCAAAGAAGACAATCTCGGTGCCTTCGGATAGCCCGACTGCCGCCAGTGCCACCGATCGCTCTAGTTGCGGCAGGGCGTTGACGTTAGTGTCGGCCGTCACGCGAACAGTGCGACGAGCGGTGACATCGCCAAGAACCTCATCGACCCGCGCTATCCAGTCACGCACTTTCGTCGCCGTATGTGGCGTGTGCTGCCAGCGTTGTGTCATTTCGATTCGCTCGCGCAGCATTGCCCCGAAGGATGCGGCATCTTCGCTGTAGGGCGTTCCGGCAACTTCCGCGAGCGCCACGCGCTTGTTCACGTGGTCAGCATGAGACGGCAGCGGATACCCCGCAACCTGAACCATTCCGGAGACCGGCGGCATGATGCCAGAAAGCGTTGCCCCTATGAGGCGACGATCGTGACGGTCCCCTGACGCGATCACGAGAGAACCACGAGGTACCGCTAGGGAAATAGGACCGAGCTTCTGGCGGTCGTCGCCGGCAATGAGGTATTCGGCGCTCATCGCAAGTTCCGTCTGAGTCGATGCCCAGTCAAGTTCGTGGCGGTGCTCGCGCAACTGCTCCCCTTCGATGTCCACGTTGGGAAGGAGTCTGTTGAGCCACCCCGGCAGCCACCAGGCGGCGTTTCCGAAGAGTGCCATCAGAGCGGGAACGAGAGTCATGCGCACCAAGAAAGCGTCGAAGGCGATACCCACAGCAAGACCGAGCGCAATGGGTTTAATGGTTCCGCTGCCCTCGGGAACGAAGGCGAAGAAGACAAAGAACATGATGAGCGCTGCGGCCGTAACCACGCGGGCGCTGCTCGCAAACCCATGGCGCACCGCGCCCATCGCATCGCGGGTCTTCACGTACTCTTCGCGCATTCCCGACACCAAGAACACTTCGTAGTCCATTGCGAGCCCGAACAGCACTGCCATGAGCAAAATCGGCATGAAGCTCAGGATGGGGCCAGGGTTTTCCACGCCAATCACGTCGGCAAACCATCCCCACTGGAAGACGGCAACAACGACGCCAAACGAGGCAACGACGGAAAGCAGGAATCCGGCGGCCGCCTTCAACGGCACCACCACCGAACGGAACACCATCATGAGTAGCACGACAGAGAGCCCGACCACGATCAGGCCGAACGGCACGAGCGCATTACTCAATCGGTTTGAGATGTCGATGCCGACCGCTGTTGTTCCCGTCACGAAGCTCTGGATGTCGTACTTGCGCTCCAGTTCCGGGGCAAGATCACGGATGGTCTGCACGAGCGCTTTTGTCTCTTCCGAATCGGGCGAACTCGAGGGCGTCACTTGGATGATCGCGGTGTCGAGTCCCTCATCCGGAAAGCCCTGGGAGACGAAATCAACGTCGTCAAGTTTCTCGAGGTCAGCGGCGATCGATTCGAGGTCATCCTGAATGTCGATAGTTTGCGTGATGTCGAGAGCAACCACGAGCGGTCCGTTGTAGCCGGGCCCGAAGCCATCGGTCACAAGATCGTAGGCGTCGCGCTGCGTGGAACCGGCTGGCTCAGAGCCGCCATCGGGCAGGCTCAGTTGCAGGCTGGCTGCCGGAATGGCGAGGGTGCCCAAAATGGCAACGACGGCAATCGCCGCCAACCACGGGTATGTCGTGACGCCGCGCACCCAGCGGGCGCCCATGCTCTTGCTCTCATCGGCGGATGCCGTGAAGCGACGCTGTGCACGAGATCCGTCCTTGGGGACCAGCCGCGCCCCCGCAAACCCCAGCATTGCCGGCAGCAGCGTCGTCGCAACTCCCATGGCGATGAACACGGCGACCGCCGCACCGATACCCATGACGCTTAAGAAAGGGATGCCAACAACGAGAAGCCCGAGCAGCGCAATAATCACGGTGACGCCCGCAAACACGACCGCGCTTCCCGCTGTGCCGACAGCCATCGCTGCCGATTCCTCTGGCTCTTCTCCGTGAGCCAATTGGGCTCGATGGCGGGACACGATGAACAGGGCATAGTCGATGCCGACCGCGAGCCCGATCATCAGAGCGAGCAGCGGT
Organism: Salinibacterium sp. NK8237; assembly: GCF_015864955.1. NCBI lineage: Bacteria > Bacillati > Actinomycetota > Actinomycetes > Micrococcales > Microbacteriaceae > Salinibacterium > Salinibacterium sp. NK8237. The sequence continues at coordinate 908,050 of NZ_JADYWE010000001.1, forward strand.
GCAGAACTCGACACTGTCGTAAACGCCGAGAGGATTGTGATGAGCCCCATCACGATGCCGACACCGATGAGAGCGCTCAACAGCGGCATCCCCGCAGCAAGCAACGAACCGAAGGTAATCACGAGCACAAGAGCCGCGAACACGACGCCAACCACTTCAGTCACGGTGACGCCAAACGAGGTGTCTTGAAACACGAGCCCGCCATATTCCACGCGTAACCCGGCATCCTCACCGATGCTGGCGGTATCGACGAGTTCTTCAACGGTGGCTTCGGTCACGTCGGTAACTGGTCCGTCAAACTGCACTCGAATAATCGCCATGTCGTGGTCGTCAGAGATTGCTTTTCCGGCGTACTCATCGAACGGGCTCACCGCCGAATCGACGCCGTCGATGCGATCGATGGCTGCTGTAATGCTCTCGATAACATCTTCGGAGGCCTCGATGCGTGATCCATCTTCAGCGACGATTACGGCGGTGGCGGATGCCCCAGCCACCGAAGGGAAGACCGACTCGAGTCGGTCAAGCGCCACTTGCGATTCGGTGCCCGGAATCTCGAATGACTCCTCTGTCTGCCCGCCAAGAGCAATTCCACCGCCGAGCGTGCCCGCAACGAGAAGAAACCAGACCACGAGTACACGCCACGGGTGCCGATACGAGAATCGGCCAAGTCGGTAGAGAAGAATTGCCACGGTGCTCCGGTTCTGGTGGGCTGCGCTGGTGCGGCTAGTTGCGCCGGTGAGATTGGTTGCGCTGGGTGGTGAGGCTCAGCGCCAAGCAGTTAGTTGCTGCGAACAGGAGCGAGCAGTTCGCTCATGATCGCGATGAGGGCTTGACGAGTGTCGTCGTCAGACTCGATGGGCAATGAGAGGTTCTCTGACGTGCAAAGCAAGTAGGCGGAGCCGCCGAGCGCGATCCCGAAGCGCATAGCGTCGTGGGGGTGTGATGTCGTCGCAGCAAAGACGTGCGCGAGTCTGCGCACAATGTCGTTCGCACGCTCGAGCACAGCTACCCCGACGAGCGAAGGCCCCTGATTGATGAACATGTGTACTTCTTGGCGACAGTCGAAGAGAAAGTCGACGAACTTGGCGAGGAAGGCTTCCCGCTTGTCGGGCTCCATCCCGCTGGTCTCGAGGGCGCTGACGAGAGAGCCGAGCCTTTCTATGGCGGGTGTGACGGCGGCTTCAAGGAGCGCTTCTTTAGAGGTGAAGTGATACAGAACGCTCGACTTAGAGAGCCCGGCGAGTTCAGCGATACGATGAATCGATGTTCCGGTGTAACCGGCAATAGAGAACTCGGTGAGCGCGATGCGTTGAAGCTGTTCTTGACTAGACACCCCATGAGCCTAACTGACCGATCGGTCAGGCGTCACATCCGCTGTGCTCTGTCAGCCAGAATTCGGCACTCCGCCGAATTCGGATGCCGCGCCTAGCGCCGGGTAGCCGCTTTCAGATTCTCACGCTAGCGTTGGAGAACACCAACCCACGGAGGAAAACATGCGCAAGTATTTGTTCAACGGCAGTCTCCTCAGTGCAGTCGCGGGCGGCTGGAGCATCTTCCAAACCACCAAGCAGGGTCCGCGCGACTGGCGCCTCATCCTTATGTGGATCAGCTGGGGACTCACGATCGCCATCGCCATCGGAACGATCGCCAAAGAAGCCAGCGACTCCTACGAGCTCGAAGACTAACGACGCGAGCGGCGCCAGGGCCGCTCTAGGCCAGTGAACGCTTGCCGCGATGCTTGGCCGCAGCCTCGACGACGCCACGGAACAAGCGGGCATCGTCTTTGGCATCCTCTTCTGGATGCCATTGCACAGCGACGCCAAAGTCCACGCTCGGCAATTCAACGGCCTGAATCACGCCATCGTCACCCCGCCCCGTGACAACGAGCCCGTCGGCGAGGGTGTCGATCGCTTGATGGTGGTACGACTTGACCGCCACGGAGTCATCACCGCCCAAGAGCGCCGACAGAGTGGTATCCGGTTCAACCGCAACGTCGTTGACCAAGAAAACGCCACCGCCTGCGCTGTAGCGAGTGGAGCCGATCACGTCGGGAAGGTGCTGAATGATCGTGCCGCCCAGAGCGACATTCAAGATCTGAGCGCCGCGGCAGATTCCGAGGAACGGCACGTTCTGCTTGATAGCGGCACGCACGAGCGCGTCCTCGAGGGCGTCGCGATCCTTGCGTGGCACGTCTGTCGTCGGATGCGGATCCTGACCGTAACGCGCGGGGTCTACGTCTTTGCCACCCGTGAGAATTAGGCCGTCAAGCCCCTGCACGATTGATGCAGCGATGTCGTCATCGACGGGCTGGGGAGGCAAGAGGACTGCGATGCCACCGGCATCCGTCACTGCTTCGAAGTAGATCTTCGGGAGGAACGATGCGGGAAGATCCCAGACGCCGGTCTGGGCTTGCTCAAGGTACGACGTGAGACCGATGATCGGTCGCGAACTGGTGCCCATTGGGCTCCTCCCCATCGAAGAAATAGAACGTTTGCCCCCAAAGGATATAGGGCGCACGGCCCGAAATGTTGCTCCCTGAGTGTCGTACTCAGGTTCGTCACGTAGTTTTGCTGACTTACTCGCCTGTCTAACCGCATCGAAGCGGTTTCGGCCAGTTGTGCTGTAGTCCGCACCAATCGTGCATTTGTCTCGCTCTTCCCCACGCCTCACCAGCGAGAGCGACACGCTTCGACCAGATTGTGCCTTCCCCTGACTCAGCCGCACCCTTCTGAAACAAACCAAGGAACGCTGTTGAAACGAACAATTACCATGCTCGCCGTAGGGGCGCTCCTCGTTGGCGGCACTGTTCCCGCTGCGGTCTTCACCTCTCAGGCTGACGACGACGTATTCCTCGCGAACGCCTCGCCCCTCGCCGAAGCGGCAGGCTCCGCCTCAGACGACACAGCCAATGATGATGTGCAGACGTTTGCCTCGCCTGCCACCGGTCTTCCCGCTCCAATCGTTCGTGACAGTTATGACGTCGAGCAAGTACAACAGCAAGTAGTGGTCACTGCTGCGGGCCTTTCTGGAACCGTCGAGCTGTTTCCCGCCGACGGTGAGATCAACGATGGTTTCGGATACCGCGGCGAGGGCGAATTCCATGGCGGCATCGACATCATGGCTGCCGAAGGATCCGACATCATTGCGGCATCCCCCGGCACAGTCGAGAGCGTCACCTACGGTGGCGGCTGGGGCCGTCACGTCATCATCGACCACGGCAACGGCATCAAAACTCTCTATGCCCACATGATCGAAGGCTCAGAAGCAGTCGTTGCTGGCCAGTGGGTGGCGGCGGGAACCGTGCTGGGATCAGTCGGCAATACCGGTTATTCCACTTTTCCCCACCTCCACTTCGAGGTCTACGTATTCGACACGCGCGTCGACCCCATGCCGTGGCTGCCCTAACCCCGACGCTGAATCACGCCGGGGCAGGACCACGCTGATTACGTGAGTTGAGCATCCATTCGGCGTCGCACCACGATCGCGGCGCCACCGAGCACAATCATGCTCAGAGGCAGCAACCACCAGGCGCCGGCGCTACCGCTACTGCCCGTGTACGCAAGAGTGGGCAGTTGAGCGGTCACGGCGTCAGTAGAGACGCAATCGGCACTGCTCGGCACGTCAAACCCGAAAACGGGCGGGTCGCCCCAGTCGAATTCAAGACCGTTGGGCTCCACCACCTGGGTAGTGACGAGCACCGAACCGGATGCGGCGACCGGGTACGTTCCGGCCACGATGCCTGCGACACCATTCACCGTGAAGGTAACGAGCGCGGCGTCATACCCTGCGGCCACACCGAGCGTGTAGCTACCGCTGACAACGCAGCTCGCTTGCGAGAACGTTACTGCCGGCATCACGAGACCCAAGGTCACCAGGTCACATTCAGGGCCGAATGGATCGAGCTGTGGATTGAGTTCTCCGGTAAAGAGCATCGTGGTTGAACCACCGGCTGCCCGGATTGCGGGGTCAACGGCGGGGAACTCGGCACCTTCGACTGCTGTTGCCGTGACGCTGTAGTCCGCCGGGCCATCGGGGTCGCTAATCTCACCCCAAGTGGCGTTGACCACGGAACCCAGAATCACTCGTTGCGGCGCTTCACACGTTGCTGGTTCAAAACTCACCGCAGCGGTCGCCACCATCGAATCGCCAACTTCAGGGCAACTCAAGGTCTCTTCGGCCGTGAGTTCGCGAGAAGTTTCCGAGCTGACCCCTTTCACCTTGATCGAGCCATAGAAAAACGAGCTCACGGTCGTGATCGTCGCGTAGCCGTCGCCGCTAGCGCTGGGACACACAACCTCGGTCGAGCGTTCATCCGTCATCGATGCACACAACGAGCTGTCGTCACTGGCCACAATGAACGAGGGCGTCTTTTCGTCGAAATCGCCCGTATCGTTCACGTCTGGCCCGAGGTCGCCCTCTGCCACGAGCACGGGTTGCGGGCCTTCTTGCAAGACCCAACCGCTCGGATGGCTAGCGCTCGCAACAAACTTACAGACGTAAACCTCAGTCGCTGGAGGGTCGCACGCGCGCAATTCTTCAGCAGAGAGGGGACGCGTGCTCTCTACCTGCGTCACGCTGACCTGAGCACTGCCGTAGAACAATTGTGTTGACGTCGTGACGTTAACGATTCCGCCATTTTGCTCAGTAGGACATATAAGCTCTTCGTCGACGCGCACTTCGGTGCGGGAACAGAGGCTCGCATCGTTACTCGCGACCACGAACGAGGGCTGACGATCATTGAAACTGCCCGTGTCATTGACGTCGTTGCCGAGCGCATTCTCGCTCACGTGAATGGGCTGTTTACCTGATTTGAGTTGGTAGCCCGATGGCGAGTTCTCGCTCGACACAAACTTGCACACCCAGACCTTCACGTTTTTCTGCGGGCGGGATTGCGGTGCGGGCTGAGCCGAGCGAGCAACTGCCGCTACTGGCGCCACATCAGGAGACTCTTCGCTAGGCGCGGCGGTTGTCGGCTCGGGGGTTGGGGACTCTGGTGCGGCTTCAACGACGGGCTCGTCGGGGGACGCCGGCACCGATGTTGGTTCGGCAGAGGATGCGGGAGCTGGAGCTTCGGGCACCACAGGAAGGGTGTCGGCGATGGTTTCGGTCGCCGTTGGGTCGTGGGCGGGTACTGCATCATCAGCAAATACGGGTGCGGATATTCCGACAAATGCACCGGTCATAAGGGTGATGCTGGCGACTGTCGCCAGCAGTTTCTTAATGAACATGTGTGGCAGCTTTCTACAGGGGGAATGCATTTCGGCGCATCCGCACGCAACTGCAGAATCGGAGCCGCCATTGGCTCACGACAGGGAGTACGAGCGCATTCACGGGGGTGAACTGCGCCGCTGGGAGTGATTCGGGTATCACCTTCTTCGTCACCATCGGGGGTTGACCGGAGCGGGCCGGTCTGGTGTGTCCAACAAATTAGCATGTCCCCCTTTAGGAGGACAGTAGACGTATTTGTTGGTCAAAATTCTGCGATCCCCGTTCGCAGTGTGAGCCGCTCCTTTCTTAGTCTCGAGAAATTCACTCGCTAGGCTGAGGCGACTGAGCGGAGACCCCGATGGCCACTTCACGCACGATTGCGATTACGGGCGCCAACTCGGGAATCGGGCTCCGCGCCGCCGCACAGCTTGCCGCGGCCGGTCACACGGTGCTTGCCCTCTGCCGTGATGCAGAACGTTCCAGCATCGCGATCTCGGCAGCTACCGGCAACGCCCAGAACGTGCGAATCGTTCAGACAGACCTCTCCAGTCCCACCTCGATCCGCAGAGCAGCCGACGAAATGAAGGCCTACGGCGCTCTGGATGCCCTCATCAACAACGCGGCGATCTTCGACTTGAGCCAGAAAACAGCCGCATTCACCGCTGAAGGCAACGAGTTGTTTTGGGCAACCAACCACCTCGGACCTTTCGAGCTAACGGCACGACTGAGCCCGCTTCTCGCTGCAGCGCCGCAGCCCCGCATTGTGTTCATCGCGAGCAAAGGTCTCATCACGATGCCTTGGCTCCAGATTCGATTCGACCAACTTAATTCGGCCACCGGGTACAGCCCAACGAAGGCGTACTACCAGGCCAAACTTGCGCAGGTAATGACGGCCACGAGCCTGGCCGAACGCGTGCCATCGAATGTGGGTGTGAGCTGCATCCGTGTACCCGCTGTGAAGCTGGATAGTGCACGTCTTGCAGCGCAGCCCGCTCTGCTGCGCGCGCTTTATGCCCCCAAAAATGCCGCCGCTGCGACTCCCGAAACACTCGCCGCGACCTACGTGCGAGCAGCAACACGCTCTACGCCGCAGGATGGCGTCTACATCGACGAAAATGACCACGCTGTCCCCATTCCGCGGAGCGCTCGCGACGGCGCTGCACGCGAACGCCTGTGGGCTCTGAGCGAGCATGCCGCCGGCGATGTCGAGTGGGCTTGGTAGCGACGCACTGCAGACGGAAAGCGGCGAGCACTAGGTGCGCGAGAGCGTACCTGCGCAATAAACGAAAAACCCCATGATCGTAAGGATCACGGGGCTTCTCTTGCTGTGCACCCCCCCGGACTTGAACCGGGAACCCACTGATTAAGAGTCAGTTGCTCTGCCAATTGAGCTAGAGGTGCGTGGCTTGGTTTTCCCTCTCAGGGCAACCGAGGAACAACGTTACCATGAGTTAAAGCGACTAAGGAGCACAATGACCACTGAATCTTCTCGACTTGCCGTCGGCACCCCCGCACCGGGCTTCACACTGTCCGATCACGACGGAAATTCGGTGTCGTTGAGCGACTTTTCTGGCAAGAAAGTGATTCTTTATTTTTATCCTGCAGCGATGACTCCCGGATGCACGAAGCAGGCCTGTGACTTCCGCGATCAGCTCGGCTCGCTGCAGTCAGAGGGCTATGTCGTGCTGGGTGTTTCTCGCGATACTCCCGAGAAGCTCACGAAGTTTCGCGAGCAAGAAGCACTCACCTTTCCGCTCCTCAGTGACCCCGATCACGCGGTGCACGAAGCGTATGGAGCCTGGGGTGAAAAGAACCTCTACGGCAAGCAGGTCGTTGGCGTCATCCGGTCGACTTTTGTCATTGACGAAGAGGGCGCCATCACGCTCCCCCTCTACGCCGTAAAGGCGACCGGCCACGTAGCATCGCTGCGCAAGAAGCTCGGGCTCGACTAACCCTCTCGGCGGGTGGTTGCCGCTAGCACCGGCTTCGTAAAGAGGAGCACCAACACCACGATTGCCGGGGTGAGCAGCAACCATCCAACATCTTCGCGAGCAAACACCCCTTGGAAACTGCCGATCGCCACTGAGATCTGCAACACCTGCCAGACGACAGCGGCGCCGCGAATCCACGGTTGTTGCCGCAGCGCACTGATACCAATAATTGCGACCCATACTGCCGCGATTGCGGTCAAAACCGTGAGCGCAATCGCACTCGGGTACGACTGTGGGGTCTCTGCGCCGAGTTCAAAAACGAGGTACGCCAGAGCAGCAAAGAGCAGGGCGCTCTCGAGCAAGATCACGACCGCCAGCGCTATCAAATACGGATGATGACGTGCCGTTTTCTCTTCTGGGACAAGTTCGTCTACCATTCGCTCCCCGTTAAATCGCTGAAAGACCATTGCTTTGCCTTTGACGATATGCGATTCTAGTTGAGGTTGATTTCTGGCTCCCAGTGTTGCGAGCGAGACCCACATAATTTCTCAAGCTCGACGCCGATCAGGGCGTAATTTTTTTGTGCGCTCGAGCAACGCAACACACTGTAAGGAGCAACAAATGGACTGGCGCGATAACGCTGCATGCCTCACCGCTGACCCGGAGCTATTCTTCCCGGTCGGAAACACCGGTCCGGCTGTTGACCAGATTGAAAAAGCAAAAGCCGTCTGCGGTCGCTGCTCGGTAACTGAAATGTGCCTCCAGTACGCACTCGAGACCAACCAAGACTCTGGCGTCTGGGGCGGACTCAGCGAAGACGAGCGTCGCGCTCTCAAGCGCCGCGCCGCACGCGCACGCCGGGCTTCCTAAGCACTTCTCGCCACCGGGAGTAAAGACTCTCAGCGCTACTGATCTTGCAGAGAAATTCTGCTCGTGTTGCCGCGCGCTGACTAGCTCGCTTGGCTACTTAACGCGAGTCAACCAGGTCAGCGGGATATCGATCGTCACTTCGGTGCCGCTGCCGACGACCGTGTGCCAGTCAATGGTTCCGCTCAGCTCACCCTGAATGAGGGTGCGCACAATTTGCGTGCCGAGGCCTTCGCCGACGCGGCCTTCAGCAAGACCTACGCCATTGTCACGAACCTGCACAGTGAGTTTGTCTTCCGTACGGCGAGCGTCGATCTCGACGGTTCCATCTGCCCTGCCAGCAAGTCCGTGCTCAACAGCATTCGTCACGAGTTCAGTAAGCGCGAGCGCCAACGGCGTTGCGTACTCGCTCGGGAGGGCGCCAAAACTTCCCACGGATGTGGGGTGCACTGTCGTGTTGTGGCTCGATGCCACTTCGGCGATGAGCTTCAAGACACGGTGGAACACCACGTCGAAGTCAACGTTTTGGTTGAGCCCCTCCGAGAGCGTGTCGTGGACAACGGCGATTGCCGCTACGCGGCGCATGGCCTGACCAAGAGCCTCCCGTGCGACTTCGCTATGCGTTCGACGCGCCTGAATTCTCAGCAACGATGCCACGGTCTGCAGGTTATTTTTCACCCGGTGGTGAATCTCCCGGATCGTTGCATCCTTGGTGATGAGTTCGCGTTCCTGATGGCGAACCTCAGTGACGTCACGGCACAACACAATGGCGCCAACGCGTTCTCCACGGTCGCGGATCGGAATCGTGCGCAGCGACACCGTCACACCGCGGGCCTCGATATCGGTGCGCCACGGGGCACGACCGGTGACGACCAGCGGAAGGGACTCATCCACTTCTGGCTGGCCCGCAATAAGCGTTGTCGTTACTTCAGCGAGGGATTCTGCCTCGAGTTCGCCCGAGAAACCGATGCGGTTGAAGGCTGAGAGCGCGTTGGGGCTAGCAAACGTTACGAGACCGTCGACATCCAACCGAATCAGACCATCGGATGCTCGGGGAGCACCCCTCCGCGGTGCGGCTGGGGCACCCATGTCGGGAAAGTCACCGGCTGCGATCATGGCGAAAAGATCATTCGCACAGCCGTTGAAGGTGAGCTCTTGACGTGACGGAGTGCGGGCATCCCCCAAGTTTGTGTGCCGCGTGATTACCGCGATCGGAGTAGCTGTTGTCTCGTTTCCTGTGGCCGTGAGCCGACGCATCACTGGCACAGCACGCACACGGGTGGGAGTCTCTTCGTACCAAGCGGGAGCTGCCGTATCAACGATACGAGCGGTATCGAAAGCCTCAGTGACCTGCGCAAGCCACTCCGGTTTGATCTTCTGACCAACGAAGTCACGGTAGAACAGCGTGGCTGAACTGCTCGGGCGAGCGTGGGCTACAGCGACGAATTGATCGTCATCGCTGGGAATCCAGAGCACGATATCTGCAAACGCCAGGTCGGCAAGAAGCTGCCAGTCGCCGACAAGCATGTGCAGCCATTCGATATCTGCTTCGCTCGAATGGCCCTGCTCTTGTACTAGATCACTGAGAGTCGACACCTCTACAGGTTACCCGCGCGCCAGCATCCTCCCGAACAATGACCGCTGCGGGGTTGGTTCTGCCTCCTCTGGCACCAGTCTCGATGTCACCAAGTCTCGGATGGCGGCGCGCGCCGGCGAGCGCGGAGCGGCATCCACGAGTGTCTTACCGCTGAGCACAGCGCCATCGAATCCAGACAGATCGTGAGGCACCAGAATCGGATGCTCGATGCCGCCGAAGCGCGACAGCGTCTGGGTAATCTGGCCATGCGGATTCATGCCGCTTGCGCTTACCCGGATCTTGTTCATCACCACGCTCACGCTCCGCGTCGTCACAGTCTCGAGTAGATCGACATGGGCACGCAGGAACCGCGAGAGCCCCACAGGATCGGCCGAACCAACCGCGATGACATGATCTGCGGCACGAACAGCAGTGACTGCCGCCGCATTGCGGCGGGGAGCGAAAAGGTCGCTCGTGATTTCTTCGTCGTTCTCCAAGCTGGAACTCGTATCGAGGACCGTGTAATCGACCCACAGCCGACATTGGGCAATGGTCGTGCCCACGCGCTCAGAGGAGAGCTCAGGCCAGCGGCTAGGGCGGCCGATACCCGTGAGTACCCAAAACGCGCCGAGAGGTGACTCGTAGCGCTGCCCAATGCGTTCCAGTTCGCCAGCATTGAGGGTCTCTGTTCCAGCCAGCCGACACGCTGCCGCAAACCCAGGGGCTTCATCCAGCATCCCCAGCGCCGGAGCAACCGAGGCGCCGTGGGTGTCCACATCGGCAAGCGCCACGCTATAGCCGAGGGCTGCAAGTTCAGCAGCGATGGAAATGGCGATAGACGTTCGGCCGGGAGCTCCCCCAGGGCCCCACACCGCGATCACTTGGCCGAGCGCGCTGCGCCCCTGAACCGGAGCTTCTGCGTTCCATTGCGATTGCGAGAGCAGAGCATCCAACCCTGCCCACCCTTCGGCAGCGTCGACAATGTCGAATAGTCCCAAATCGCTCGCGTAGCGCTGCTCTCGCTCACTACTAGCGACCGCAACAAGTCGTACTCCAGCGTGATCGCACAAGGCAATAAGTCGATCGGTAAGGTAGCGCGCTTCTGCCGCCACGAGCGCGATGTCCGCGCTGGCTCCGGCCACGCGGGACGCAAGCTCCGGTGCGCTCACCGCCCGCAACACAATTTCGTGACCATGATGAGCGGCCTCAAAAGCGAACTGGTCTTCAAGGTTCACCGGCATCGCAAGAGCGAACGCAGTCATCTCAGCCCTCCGCGGGGAGGTTCGCGGGGATGACCGACAGAACATCGCCGTTGGCCATCGCCTCAAGCAAGCGGGCAACGCGCGAGCGCGGCACCAGCAACTCAATTGCGCTCCCCTGCGCCGAAGATACGAGCGAGTCATCCTCGACCAAACGCACTACGATTGCGCCCGAGATGATCACAGCGGGCGCGCCGTAGCCGACTTCCTCTGCCTCAGCACTTGCCCACACATCGACGGATGCTCCTGTGGCCACTGTCGCGGCCAGCCCGCCCTGAGGAGAGACCACGACCGAGGTCAAGGAGAGCCCGTCGTGGCTACCAAGCGAGGATGTTGGCACCAGCTCCCCCGCTTCAATAGGCCGAGTCGCGATGAAGCCTTCAGCCGGAAGCTCGCCCCGCGCAATGTACTGGTCGGTCGCTTCGTTGAGCTTGACGCTACGGATGACCAGATCTGAACTCATGACTCGGTCTCCCGGGGTCAACGACGACGCTGCGGCATACACCTCGGTGGAATCGTCTGACGTCGCAACAATCGCCACGACACCCGCCACCGAGGCTACGACGAGCACAACGCCGATCGCGAGCCGCGGGTCAAGTGCGAAGGCACGCGCCCGCGCTCTCGTCTGAGATTGGGGTTTGCCGGAGCGGCGGCTCATAGCGTGCGCTCCGCACGTCGGGTGTTGATCATGGCACCATGGTTCGTTACCACCCGGAAGCGGGGTGATAGTTATCCACATCAGCCCCATTCCCAGCTTCGTACACGCATAATCGATGCATGAACGCGATCAATCCAGCAGAGAGCCTCGGGCGATTTCTCACCCTTGCCGATACTGCCGAAGTGCTCAGCGTCTCTCCCCACGAGGTTCTTGAGCTCGTACGTTCCGGCGAATTGCCCGCGATCAAAGTCGGCAGCAAAGGCCAATGGCGTATCGAGAACTCCGTTCTCGAGTCATACATCGAAGCGCTCTATGAAGAAACTCGCCGTATGAGCTTGTGGAACCAGTCCGATATCGCCACCGTCACCGAAGTGAACTTCGGCGAACAGCGCTCGCGCTAACGCACACGTCGCTCGCCGCGCTCGCGCAGATCAGAGCGATGCCCGCCCAAGCGGCAGTCAGCGTTAGGGACGAACGAGCACGACGCTCGTAAACGGCACCAAGCGATACTCCGATACTGCAGCCTCTCGGCGCACGGCGCCGCGCTCGTGCACCGCGACGTCAAGATGGTCCCGCCCCACCCGGTCGATAGTGCCATGAACTTCTCCTGAGACAAGAACCAAAGAAACTGAGCGTCGCCGCCGGCACAAATCACGAAGCACATAGCTCAGGCTCAGCCGCTGAGAGAGGCTCGGATGCCCGTCAGATGGAGTAGTCGCGAGACTCGGCGTGATGTGAGCTGCCCCCATCGAGATGCCCGCTAGCGCCGCGAACGGCACGATGCACTGGGCAGGACGCCCGCTGTCGTCCACCACGTCGGCCGACATCCAATCTCGACCGATGATGACGGGACGCAGCGTGACGCGCGCCCCCGTGACCAACAGCACTGCGAGCGTGAGGGGCGAGTTGGTGGTGCTGCGGGAATGAAGTGCCAGAATGCGGTCCCGGATGCTCAATCGCCCCAGTCGCAGACGCTCTTCTTCAGCGTCAAGTTCAAGGTCATCAGCACTGATTTCACGTTCGAGTTGGCTCTCGAGATCGTCGAAAAGGTTGTCCCAGCGCATGGGTTGACGGTACTGACGGCGGCAAGAAACTTGAAAATGTTATCCACAATTGAATATTGGTCATAGACAATTGGTCTACTTCCTGATTAAGTGTGGTCTACCCCCGAATGGGGGTGAACATTGCAATCTTGACCTTTTACCCGGGAGATCATGAGTACCGAGCCACTTCCCGCCTCCTTACCGAGTGTGGAAATACCCCGACAGGCGCGCCAGCGCACAGGCACACTTCCTTCTAAGGTCATCCGGCCTCGCTTCGTCCCTGACGAATTTTTTGGACACCAGCCCACGCCCAGTGCTGACCTGCCCGACCCCACGCCCCTCGTCGAAAACCTCACTCGCTGCGTGATCGAGGTTCTCGCCGGCGCACGCGATTTGGAGCAGATCGCCCGGTGGGTCACCGATGACGTCTACCGGCATCTGCTCAAGCGCACCGTGCTCTCCGCCCGCGCTCGGCGCGCCAAGGGCCAACCGGTCACTCGCCCCACCTTCAGCATGGGCTCAATTCGACTCTGTGAACCCCGCGATGGCGCCGTCGAAGCCGTGATCATCGTGCGCGGTCGTGCCCGCACCCGCGCTGTCGCCATACGCCTGGAGGGCCTCGACAAGCGCTGGCGAGCGACCGCCATCAACGTGCTGTAGCCTCACACCCCTACAGCGCACACAACGGATGCCCCACTCACAATCTGAGTGGGGCATCCGGTGGTTAATAGCCGGCGATCATTCGCTGGCTCGACGTCTTGCTACTTCTTGCGCTTCTCCTGCGCACGACGCTGCGAACGGTTCAGCGGAGCCTCGGGAGCGGCACCCTCAGGGCGTTGACCGAATGCTCCACGATCGTTGCCCTGAGGTGCAGCCGGCGCCTGCGTGGCCTGCTGAGGAGCAACCTTCGATTGGTGCTGCTGTGCTTGCGCTGTAGCAGCACGCTCAACCTGGCCGCGGTCGTTGCGAACCTCAACTTCGCCCGACGCGTCGGCGCTGGGTGCCGAGTAGCTGAGCTGAGTTGCGGGCGCGACCGGTGCATCCAGACCACGCGCTTGAACCGTGGTCGCTTCGCCGCCACCATTGACTTCAACATCGAGGTTGAAGAGGAAGCCAACGGTTTCTTCGCGGATCTGGCCCATCATGCTCTGGAAGAGAGCGAAACCTTCACGCTGGTACTCGACAAGAGGATCGCGCTGAGCCATAGCCCGCAGACCAATACCATCTTTGAGGTAATCCATCTCGTAGAGGTGATCGCGCCAGCGACGGTCGATCACACTGAGCACGACGCGACGCTCAAGCTCGCGCATCGCGGTCTCGCCAAGTTGCTGTTCGCGTCGCTCGTAAGCGATCACGGCGTCGGAGTGAACTTCCTTAGCAACGAATGCACTCGTCAGCTTGCCGCGAGAACCGCCCTCGGTGAGCACCTCGTCGACAGAGATGCCAACGGGATACATCGTCTTGAGCTCAGCCCACAGCCCGTCAAAGTCCCACTCCTCGGAGTGGCCCTCGGCGGTGTGGACGTCTACGACCTCGGTCACGACATCTTTCAGGAAGCGCTGCACGCGATCCTTGAGGTCATCACCTTCGAGAATATGACGACGGTCGCCGTAAATGGCTTCACGCTGGCGGTTGAGGACATCGTCGTACTTGAGAACGTTCTTGCGGATCTCAGCGTTGCGAGATTCAACTTGCGACTGCGCACTGCGGATGGCGCGGCTGACGACCTTGGACTCAATAGCGAGATCATCGGGAACCGACGAGCGCCCCATGAGCGCCTCGGCTGCACCGCTGTTGAACAAGCGCATGAGGTCATCCTGAAGCGACAGGTAGAAACGGCTCTCGCCAGGGTCACCCTGGCGGCCGGAACGACCACGGAGCTGGTTGTCGATACGGCGCGATTCGTGGCGCTCCGTGCCAAGCACGTAAAGCCCACCTACGTCGATGACCTTCTTGGCTTCCTTCTCGACTCCCGCTTTGACTTCAGCGAAGACGTCATCCCACGCAGCTTCGTACTCGTCGGGGGTTTCAGACGGGTTAAGACCGCGGGCATTCATTTCGGCGACGGCCAGGAACTCAGCGTTTCCGCCGAGCATCACGTCAGTTCCACGACCAGCCATGTTGGTGGCGACCGTGACGGAGCCTAAACGACCGGCTTGAGCAACAATTGCTGCCTCACGAGCGTGGTTCTTGGCGTTGAGCACTTCGTGCTTGACGCCCTTCTTGGCGAGCATGCGCGAGAGGAGTTCGCTCTTCTCAACGCTTGTCGTACCCACCAGCACCGGCTGCCCCTGTTCGTGACGCTTAGCGATGTCAGCGACGACTTGCTCGAACTTGGACTGCTCGTTCTTGTAGATGAGGTCGGACTGGTCGATGCGCTGCATCGGACGGTTCGTGGGGATAGCAACCACGCCGAGCTTGTAGGTCGACATGAATTCTGCCGCCTCCGTCTCGGCAGTACCGGTCATACCCGACAGTTTGTTGTACAAACGGAAGTAGTTCTGCAGAGTGACGGTCGCAAGAGTCTGGTTCTCGGCCTTAACCGCAACGCCCTCTTTGGCCTCAATCGCCTGGTGAATACCTTCGTTATAGCGACGACCTTGAAGAATACGGCCGGTGTGCTCATCAACGATCAGCACTTCGCCGTTCATGACGACGTAGTCCTTGTCTTTCTTGAACAACGCACGAGCCTTGATGGAGTTGTTCAAGAACGAAATCAGCGGAGTGTTCGCCGATTCGTACAGGTTGTCGATGCCGAGGTAGTCCTCAACCTTTTCGATACCGGGCTCGAGCACACCAACGGTGCGCTTCTTTTCATCCACCTCAAAGTCGATCTCGGGAACGAGCTTCTTGGAGAGGTTCGCAAACTCGGTAAACCACCGGTTTGCCTCTCCCGACGACGGTCCCGAAATAATGAGCGGCGTGCGTGCCTCATCAATGAGGATCGAGTCGACCTCGTCAACCACAGCAAAGTAGTGCCCACGCTGCACCATGTCGCTCGCCTGCCACGCCATGTTGTCGCGCAGATAGTCGAAACCAAACTCGTTGTTGGTTCCATACGTGATGTCGGCCGCGTACTGTTCGCGACGCTCGGGAGGCGCTTGACCGGAGACAATACATCCGGTCGTCATGCCGAGCGCGCGGAAAACGCGACCCATAAGTTCAGATTGGTAGCTGGCCAGATAATCGTTGACCGTGATCACATGCACGCCCTGCGCCGCAATGGCATTGAGGTAGGCCGCGAGCGTTGCCACGAGAGTCTTGCCCTCACCGGTCTTCATCTCGGCGATGTTGCCCAAGTGGAGCGCCGCACCACCCATAAGCTGAACATCGAAGTGGCGCATGCCCAGAGTACGGCTTGCCGCTTCACGAACCGCAGCGAAGGCCTCGGGGAGCAAGTCGTCGAGCGACTCTCCGCCGGCGTAGCGCTCGCGCAGTTCTACGGTCTCGTTCTTCAGCTCATCATCAGTGAGGGTTTTGAAGTCATCCTCGAGCTGGTTAACGGCCGCCGCGTAGCTTTTCAAGCGTCGAAGAAGTCGACCCTCACCTACGCGAAGAGCGCGTTCTAAAACATTCGCCACCGAATACTCCCATTCTTGTCGGACGGGTCCGACCCTGGCATTGCTCGACGAAGCGCATTCTTTTGAACGCTTACGTCACGGTAACGCGGTGCAGGCAATAAGCACGCAGCCGCGTTACCGGTTCGTAATCGTATCAACTCCAAGCCAAAAACTTGGTGTGATTAGCCGTTAGCGACCTTGCGCTTGCGTGAGCGGCCGCCCTGAACTGCGTCATCAGCCTCTTCTTCGAGACCAATTACACCGTAATCCCAGCCCTTGCGGCGGTAGACAACGCTCGGACGATCCGTCTGGCTATCGACGAAGAGGAAGAAGTCGTGGCCGACCAATTCCATGTGATCGAGTGCTTCCTCAACCGTCATGTGACTCGAGGGGAATACCTTGCGACGGATCACGACGGGCGAGTAGTCCTCGTCGCCGGGCTCCGGTGTCTCATCCTGGATCGGTACTGCTCCAGTCGCGACCTTCTCGATCACGTCGGGGCTAGCCGGGGTGATATCGACGACAGCAAATCCACCAGCGCTTGCCTCACGAAGTGACGTGGGGCGGTGATTTCCGCGATGAACCTTGCGGCGATCTTTCGACTGGCGGATGCGCTCAATGAGTTTGGCCATAGCCAGATCAAAAGCAACATATTTATCTGAACCAGCAGATTCCGCTCGAACAAGCGGACCTGGTCCAATCAACGTCAACTCGACACGATCGTCTCCACTGGAACCTTTGGTTTCGTGGTGTCTACTCACCTTGATCTCGAAGGCGATTGCCTTCTCGGCCAAGTGAGAGACCTTTTCAGACTTCTCGATCGCGTACTCACGGAAACGATCCGTGACTCCTACATTTCGTCCGTTGACGGTGATTTCCACGGCGACCTCCTAGCGATCCTGCGCGGCTGCCCCGTGAGGCAGCTACTATTTCGCGCCCTTTTCCTTACCGTAGCCCTCGCCGCTAGCAATGTCACGGACCGTCAGCGTTCTTGGAGTGAACCCAATGGTTACTGCCGCAATAACCGTTCCGCCAGCGGCAGAAACTGCCCTCGCTGCTTCGTCGAGCGTCGCGCCCGTGGTGAGCACGTCATCCACAATGATTACGCGGACACCGACGAGAGAACGCGCCGAAATGAACGCACCTTTAACGTTGAGCGCCCGCTCGTCAGCGCTCAACAATTTCTGGCTTCGAGTTTTTTGAGCAACACGAAGCACCCGGGCGTGGCGGATTCCCGCTGCTGCGAGCACAAGCCCGACCGGATGGTAGCCGCGCGTTCGGAAAGCCTTCTTGCTGCTGGGAACGGCAACAATCTCAATCGGTGCCGATGCTCTCTCGTGCGCCGCTGACTCGCTGAGTGCCCGCCTGAGAGCGGGAAGTAATGCACCAGACAGCGGGCGAGCAAGATCGGTGCGGTGGTGGTTTTTGAAGGCGAGCACGACGCGACGAACACGGTCCTCGTACCTCAGTGCGGCATATACACGCAGGTGCTGGGGTGTGGAGTGGATGCTGGTATCCGCGACAAGGCTGCGCATGCAGTCGGAGCACAGCGCTCTGTCGTGCCGCTGGCATCCAGCGCACTCGACAGGCAAAACGAGCGCGAGTGCGTCACGGAGGGCATCCCGCACCACCGCCAGCCAGCGGCTGCGTCCGTGACCGATGGGTGGTTGGGGCGGAAGCGTCATGAAGGGATTGTGACCGCACGCGGCACCCCCAAAAATCGCTTCAAACGATCCGTGGAGAAATGCTACTGCTGGGAGGCCATGAAGGAGGCGTCGAGCCCCGCAAGAACCCACGCCTGACTGCCCTGAGGCCGCCACACTTCGCCACCAGCAAGCACCCGCAGCCCATCAGTGTTCGCTCCAGTGCTCACGAGCTGCGTAGCGCCGGCGACAGTACCTAAGTCAGTCGACGGACCGCCGACGCTGTATGCGGTCACAGAGACCGAATCGTCGGCGCCGGAGAGCGTTGCGACAGTGCTCGACCCCACCCACGCGGCATCGATAACCGATCCCTCCCGCACCGGAAGCGAAACGGGATCCACCAGTTGCACCGGCACGTTGCCCTGCTGGCGAACGATTCCATAGACGAGCAACTGGGGCCCGGACGGAGTGGAGAGATACACAAGCAATCGCGCGCCATCGCGTGAAACATCCAACGACACAATTTCAGAGTCTGCAGGCAACGTGGTTTGCAGCGGATGCTCAGTGCCATCGACTTCGAACGTTGAGAGTGATGTCGCACTGCCATTTTGCGCCGACCAGACAAACCGGAATGGGTCGAGTGAGGGAGCGATGAGGCCCGAGCGCGCGTCGATGAGCCGAGGCGCCACCCCAACGGAGGCGAAGTAGGCGCTGCCCTCAGAGTCCAAATAGGCGACCGAGAGTCTGTCAGCGGAGAGCGCTGCACTCGTCGCCCCAGCGTCGACCACAATAGTGCTGAGCTCGTTCAGCTCAGTGAGGCCGTCGCTGGTACTGAAACCGAACTCGCTACCGGTGCCGACGACGAGTGGTCCGGCCGATGCCGGCTCAATTACTGCGGCGGTCTGACCAGAACTTGTGCTCTGCAAATCGCGACCATCGACGGTCAGCTCGACAATCGGCGTGTGCAATGTTGCTGACAGCTGCTGGCGCATCCGTTCCCGAGCAACCGTGTCTGCGGCGAGCGCCTCAGAGCTCAGATCAACAACCGCGCGGCCAGAAGTCAGGCTGCTAGTGGCACCGAGAGTTGTGGATTGTGGGAAAGCGGTGAGCAGAACGCCCTGCTGCACCCAGGCAGAATCCGCAGCCAACAACGCCTGGATGGCACGCGACTGGGAGGACTGACGCACGGCGAACCAGCGAACATCCGGAATCAGGTAGGCGAAGCTCGGGTCGAAATAATACAGAACTTGCTCTTCGAAGCTCACTTCGAAACCGCGATCGGAAAGCACAATGCCCGGTGGCGCTGCAGAAATTCGCCACTCCCCTGCGATCTGTTCGAACTCGAAGGCGAGAGTTTGCGACACCGGCGAGCGCAACTCTGCATAGACGCCGCCCTCATCAATGACGGCCTGCGCTGAAAAGGAGTAGGTGAGCGCATCGTCGTCGGCTGCAGCAGCAATAGTCGGCAGCTTGTCGACCTCGCGGACCGTAGCGCTCGCTGCGGGATTCCAGGTCTCACTCATGGAACTCGTGAGGAACTCGCGGGCCACCGAATAATCGCGCGAAGGTGAGCGCACAGCACTCATAAAGTCGGTGAGAATTTGTTCTTGAGTGGAGCCGGCGACGGGGCCCGATGCCACAATTTCGTATTGAGCATCATCTTGTTCGTCGATCAGCGGGCCCGATTGCACCTCACTAGACAGCGGAACACCGACGCACCCGGTGAGGGCGATCGAAACCCCGACGAGGAGAGCCAGGTAGCTCAGAGAGACCTTAGGCATTCAGGCCCTCCAAAATCGGTACTTCATCGTTCGGTGGCAGCTCAAGAGGTGACGAGCGCAGCTCGGCACCACGGATGCGCGGAATGGTGAGCCGGAAGCACGAGCCGTTATCTCCATCCGACCACACTTCGAGCCAGCCACCGTGGAGCGCAGCATCTTCGAGGGCGATCGCGAGACCGAGGCCGGTACCGCCCGTCGTGCGCTGGCGAGAGGGATCAGCTCGCCAGAATCGGTCAAAGACTCGTTCAAGGGCAGCGTGACTCATGCCGACTCCATAGTCGCGCACCGCAATCGCCACCGCGTCTTGATCGCTGTCGATCCAGACAACAATCGGTAGTCCATCGCCGTGGTCGATGGCGTTGCTGAGAAGGTTCTGAAGGATGCGACGGATGCGACGCGGGTCGACATCCGCCTCAAAGTAGCCACCTGGGGCCACAAGTCGCAGTTCGGATCCCTTGCTTGCCGCAAGCGACGTGAGGCTCTCGATGGCATCTTCGACCAACCGTACGAGGTTGGTTGGCTCGGTTTCCATGTCGACCGCGCCCGCGTCGTAACGGCTCATCTCGAGCAGGTCAGCGAGAAGCAACTCAAATCTTTCTACCTGAGTGTGAAGTAACTCAGCGGTGCGGGCCGTTGCCGGCGGGAACGTCTCGCGCTGATCGTAGAGAACGTCGCCGGCGAGCCGGATGGTCGTGAGCGGCGTACGAAGCTCGTGCGAGACATCCGACACAAAGCGTTGTTGCACTTGCGAGAGAGCAGCCAGCCGGGTGATCTGCTGCTGCATGCTCGTGGCCATTCCATTGAACGACTGTGCCAAAGTCGCAATAACGTCGTTGCCGTGAACCGGAATGCGCACTTCGAGTTCGCCAGCGGCAAGGCGTTGGCTGGTCTCTGCGGCCAATTTGACCGGGCCGACAACAAGGCGCACGACCACAAAGGTGACGATGCCAATGAGTGCCAGCAGGGCGAATCCACCAAGGCCAAGCGTCTGCTGCACGACCACTAAGGTGTCTTGCGTGTCTTGAATGTCGTACACGAGATAAAGCTCGTATTGGGCACCTCGAATGTCGAGAGTCGATCCCACAATGAGTCCAGGATGTACGGCCCCGTCTTCAGACTGCTCGAGCGCCACTGACTGCCAATAAGTGCGCTGCTCAGTGGAATCCGCCACCACGTCGCGCAACTCCTGCGAGATCAGAGTTTCGGACGACAGCCCCTGAGTCTGCACATCGGCCGGAACCCGAACGCCGTCTTGACCAGGAGTGCGCAAAATCGCGTAGCTCGTGCCACCTGTGCTCGAGGCAACGCTCTCGATCACGCCGGCAACATCCCTCATCATGTCATCGAGGTCTTCAACGCCAAGATCTTCGTCTGCAGCATCGAACACCTGCTGGCCAGCAAGTGTTGCGTTGACCGAGGTGCGGGTGAGTTGGTCTCGACTCGCATCAAAAAGGTTCGCCCCAACGCTGAGCGACATATAGCCCGCGATCACAGCGACAACAACCGACGACAGCAACACCGTGATGGCCACAGTGCGCACTTGAAGCGACGAACGCCACAGGGCAGCAATTCGCTGCCCCCAGCCGCGCCAGTCGAAATCGAGCATGAAAGTTAGACGCTGGCGCCGGCGCGGTAGCCAACTCCGCGAACCGTCATGACGATCTTCGGGTTGTCGGGATCTTCTTCAACCTTGGCGCGCAACCGCTGCACGTGAACATTCACGAGCCGGGTGTCTGCCTTGTAGTGGTAGCCCCACACTTGCTCCAGCAGCATCTCGCGAGTGAAGACCTGCTCAGGCTTCATTGCGAGCGCCAACAGCAGCTCAAATTCGAGCGGCGTCAGGTTGATCTTGGTGTCACCGCGGCGAACCTCGTGGCCCGTGACATCCAGTTCAAGATCGCCAACCGTTAACGTGCCGGTCGCTGCGTCACTTGCCGGACGCAATCGAGTGCGCACTCGAGCAACGAGCTCTTTGGGATTGAACGGCTTGACGACATAGTCATCAGCACCGCTCTCGAGCCCCTTCACGACATCGGCCGTGTCGCTCTTGGCCGTGAGCATGATGATTGGCACGCCAGACTCTTCCCGGATGCGGGCACAAATCTCGATGCCATCCATGCCGGGCAGCATGAGGTCAAGCAACACCAAATCGGGCGCCGCCGACTTAAATGCGTCGTACGCTAGGGCGCCGTCTTGACAGAAAAATGGTTCATAACCTTCGGTGCGTAGAACGATTCCGATCATTTCTGCCAGGGCAGTGTCGTCGTCGACTACAAGAATTCGTGGGTTCACGTGTCCTCGATACTTTCTAGCTCTCGGGCGAACTGAGTGAGAAGCTTTCGCACAAGAGTAGTCGAGTGTGAAAACATGAGTGAGATTGAATAGATGAAGTTCAACATTCGAGGGTGAGACGTGAGCGATAACAGTCCGTGGCAATCGCCAGATAGCAGTAATCCTGTTGGCGGTTCGCTGCCTCTTGCTCCCCCAGCGCCATCCTCGGCCTACGTGCCCGGCACGACGCCTTCGGCCTCCGGCGGCGCTCCCGGAGCACCGCAGTACGGGGTTCCAGCGCCCTCGTGGACTCCACCACCCAAGCCCGGGCTGATCCCCCTCAGCCCCATGGGACTCGGCACGATTCTTTCGGCATCACTCATGGTGCTGCGCCGCAACCCTCGGCCTACATTTGGACTCGCTCTAGCGATCATGAGCATTGTCATGGTCGCGTCGCTCGCGCTCGTGGGCATCGTGACCTTTGCTGGAGTCGAACGCACGCTTAGCGCGAGCGACGCGGATGCCGCTGCCATCGAAGCTGGCGCCGCCGCCGGAACAATTTTGTCGGCGCTCTTTGCCGTCGTGCTCTCCCTGATTGGTGGCGCACTTCTTCAGGGAATCGTCTCGCTCGAGGTAGCACGAGGTGCTGTCGGCGAACGACTGCGCCTGCGCGGATTGTGGGCAGCCGCGAAAGGACGCATCTGGGCTCTCATCGGCTGGTCGGGTCTCGTCACCGTTGCCGTTGTTGTTGGTATTTCCATCATCGCCGGAGCTGCCGTGCTGCTGTTCATGTGGGGCGAAACCGCCGGCATTGTCATCGGGGTTCTCGTGATGCTGGTCGGGATTCTTGGTGGCGTATTTCTCGCAGCCTGGCTCGGCACCTTTTTCGCTTTCGTACCTAGCGCGCTCATGATCGAACGATTGCCGCTCGGCCAAGCTATTCGTCGCTCGTGGTCGCTGGTCAAGGGAAGCTTTTGGCGCACCTTCGGCATCTTGCTGCTCATCATGGTCATCGTGAACACGGTGTCGAGTGTGGTTACCGCCCCGCTGAGCTTCATTGGCGGTCTCGGCGTTGCCCTCCTCAATCCAACCGGCGACGAAGATGCTGGTGCCATCGCGTTCGTTGCGCTTTACATCGTGACGATCATCGTTTCCGTCGTGATCAGCGCCGTCACAATAGTGATTCAATCGGCCGCTCCCGCGTTGCTGTACATCGACATGCGCATGCGAAAAGAAGGTTTCGACCTCGAACTCTCGCGCTTCGTCGAGGCCCGCAACGCTGGTGACTTCTCAGTCCCCGACCCGTACCTCACCCTCAACAGCTCTCCTCGACGCACCCCCGAAGCTTCGCCTTACACGGCTTCATGACGCTCACCACGCTCACGGTCGCCGTGCCCGCCCTGCTGTCATCTAGCTGGGCGCGCGCGGTTTCTGGCGAGGTTCCGGTTGATCCCGACTCAGAGCAAGCCACGAATTGGCTCATCGAGGAACTTTCAAAGGCTCCCTATCAAGCAGCGCGACCCACTCTCTTCGATCAGATATCGAAGGCATTTAGCGACTGGCTCGCCAGCCTCACCATTGGCGAAGGAACGGGCATCCCAACCATCGTGTTGATCGTGCTGCTGGCAGTGGTGGCGATCGCCATCATCGCCGCCATCGTGGTCTACGGGCTGCCCCGCCTCAACCGCAAGAGCCGCCACGAGGAGGGCATATTCGGCGAGGCCGACTACCGCACGGCGGCCCAATTGCGGGCATCAGCAGAGCAAGCGGCTGCGCACGAAGACTTTGCTGAAGCGATCGCTGACATGTTCCGCTCGATCGCCCGCGGGCTCTCGGAACGCACTCTCGTGAGCATGACGCCCGGCACCACCGGGCACGGCTTCGCCACCCGCGCTAGCCGCGCGCTGCCCGAGCTCGCCCGCGAGCTTGGCCACAGTGCCGACGTTTTCGACCTCGTGCGCTACATGCGCAAACCCGCAACGCGAGAACAGTACGAGGAACTGCGCACGCTGGAAGCACGCGTACGTGCGGCCAAACCGGATCTTGCCGAGGCCGCCCTGTGAGCGAGACAACAGAAACAGCTGCAGAAACGACTGTGCTTACGCCGCGCCTCGGCACCACCGCCAAGCGCTCGCTGTTCTGGGTTGCGGCGGCGATTGTCGTGCTTGTCGTTGCTCTCGCGAGCCTCAATCTCGCCGGCACCGCGGTCGAAGGCCCAGCCCTCGACCCAACGAGCCCGTATGCATCGGGAACGCTGGCACTCGCTGAAGTACTCCGCGGTCACGGCGTCGACGTTGTGGTCACTGAGACCCTCGATGACACTCGCGCAGCACTTGATACCTCCAACGACAGCACGCTGTTCTTCTCCAATTTCGAGGCCTATCTCACCGAGGACCAAGTAGCCAGCGCAGCGGGACTCGCGGCGACCGTCGTCTTCGCCGATCCCACCCTCCCCGAAATTCTGCGGGTGGCACCAGAAGTCGCCCACGCCGGCCAAAATTCGGATGCTGTTTCGGCATCCTGTTCAGCACCTCTCGTCGCGCAGGCCCCCGATATAACCGCCGGCCCGAGCAACTATCGCGTGATCGAACCGAGCGCCGACATCACGGCCTGCTACGGAAACGACGACGATGGCTACGGGCTGATCGTGCTCGACCGTGGCGATACTGAACTTCGGATTCTTGGCGCCACGGATGCGCTCAGCAACGGCGACATCACGGCAGCCGACAACGCGGCCTTCGCTCTGCGGCTCCTCGGCGAGCACGAAACACTCGTGTGGTACACGCCAAGCTTCCTCGACCTCGCCAACTCCGGTGATGCCAAGACGCCCGCTGAACTCGCCCCCGGGTGGGTCTTGCCCGGTGTCTGGCTCACGATGCTGACACTTCTGGCTGGCGCACTCTGGCGTGGGCGCAGATTCGGTCCGCTCGTGATCGAAAAACTGCCCGTGACTGTGCGCTCAAGCGAGACGATGCAGGGGCGGGCGCGGCTGTATGAGCGCTCCACGGCCCGGCTCCACACCCTCGATTCGCTGCGCATCGGCACCATTCGCCGTCTCGCCGTACTGTGCGGCATGCCGAGTACGGCATCCGTCGACGATGTCATCAACCGAGTATCACCTCTTGTTGGTCAGCCGATTGAGCCGTTGAGACAGTTGCTCATCGATCGCGAGCCGACCTCCGACCATGAACTCATCACCCTTTCCGATGAATTGCTTGCTCTCGAAGATCGAGTTCACGCTGTCATCCGCCCCGCCTAACAACCTCAGCCCCACCGAGCCAGAGATAGAGAAGAATCGAGATATGACTGACGAGCAACTGCGGCACGCATTCACTCAACTCCGCACCGAAGTAGGCAAGGCCGTCGTCGGTCAGGATGCGGCTGTTACTGGCCTCACCATTGCACTGCTCACGGGCGGCCACGTGCTGCTCGAAGGTGTTCCCGGCGTTGCCAAGACCCTTCTCGTGCGCACCCTCAGCCGTGCGCTGCAGCTTGACACCAAGCGCGTGCAGTTCACGCCTGACCTCATGCCGGGTGATGTCACCGGTTCGCTCGTCTACGACGCCAAGGCTGGCGAGTTCGAGTTTCGCGAAGGCCCCGTCTTCACCAACATTCTGCTCGCGGATGAGATCAACCGCACACCACCGAAGACTCAGTCATCGTTGCTTGAAGCGATGGAAGAACGTCAGGTTTCTGTCGATGGCCAGTCGCTGAAGCTGCCGGTGCCGTTTATGGTTGCCGCCACGATGAACCCCATCGAATACGAAGGCACCTACACACTGCCTGAAGCGCAGCTCGACCGCTTCCTACTGAAGCTCGTGCTCGATCTACCGGAACGCGACACTGAAATCGAAGTGCTCACGCGCCACGCTGCCGGCTTCAACCCGCGCGATCTCGCCGCCGCCGGCGTGACCCCCGTGCTCGATGCGACCATGCTCGCCGCCGCTCAGGATGCCGTAGCAAAGGTCGGCGCAAGCCCCGACGTGATTGCCTACGCCGTCGACCTCGCTCGCGCCACTCGTCAGAGCCCGTCCGTGAAGCTCGGAGTCAGCCCTCGTGGCGCGATCGCGCTCATCTCGGCTGCCAAGGCCTGGGCGTGGCTCACCGGCGCTGACGCGATCACGCCCGACCACATCCAGAGCATGGTGTTGCCGGTGCTTCGCCACCGCATCCAGCTCCGCCCGGAAGCCGAGCTTGAAGGCGTTTCGTCTGACGTGATTTTGCGATCGATCGTGCAGCAAGTGCAGGTTCCGATCTAACGATGGCGCTTTCTGGATGGTTCGTCGCATTATTGGCGCTCGGCATTGTGCCGATCGTCCTGACTGGCGAGCCCTTTGTGCTCACGCTGTGGCTGATTTTCGTCATCGTCGTCGGAGCCATCGACCTGCTGCTGGCGGTGTCGGTGCGCTCGCTGCGCTTCGATCGCACCGCTCCCGACCGGGTGCGCCTCGGCGAGACCACGAGCTCAACGCTGCGCGTCACAAACCCGACCCGCCGTCGACTGCGTGCCGTCGTGCGCGATGGCTGGCAACCATCCGCTGGCGCTCACACCAACCGGGTACCTCTGACGGTGCCGTCGCGCGAACGTCGCGAACTCAGCACCGTGCTCACGCCCGTGCGGCGAGGAACCCGCGAAGCCGTGCACGTCACGGTGCGGTCGTACGGCCCGCTGCGACTGATTGCGCGTCAAACTACGGTGAGCGTGCCGAGTACCTTCACCGTTCTACCGCCGTTCAACTCTCGCAAGCACTTGCCATCACGGCTCGCTCGACTGCGGGAGCTCGACGGCGCCACGAGCGTCATGATTCGCGGCCAAGGCACCGAATTCGATAGCCTGCGCGACTACGTTCGCGGCGACGATGTGCGCTCCATCGACTGGCGTGCCACCGCTCGTCGCTCTGAACTCGTGGTGCGCACGTGGCGGCCAGAACGGGATCGCCGCGTGGTCATCGTCGTCGACAGCGGCCGCACCTCAGCCGCACGAATCGAAGACGAGCCCCGCATCGATACCGCGTTCGAATCAGCGTTGCTGCTCGCCGCCCTCGCTTCGAGTGCCGGCGATCACGTCGACTTCATGATCTACGACCGCCGCGTTCGCGCCCGCGTGCAAGGCGCAAGCGGCCCTGATCTGCTCTCCAAAATGGTCAACAGCATGGCGCCGGTGCAGCCGGAACTCATCGAAATGGACTGGGACTCCGTGCCCGGCCTCGTTCGCCAGGCCACCACCCAACGCGCGCTCGTCGTGCTTGCCACCACAGCTGAATCGCCCGGCGCCAGCCTCGGGCTGCTCGCGATGCTCCCCCAGCTGACCGCAAAACACACTGTCGTAGTGGCATCCGTCACCGATCCTTCCATTGTGGATGCCACGCTCGATCGTTCAACGCGCGACGCCGTTTATCTGGCCGGGGCCGCCGAACGCGCTCTCCTCGATCAGTCACGAGTTGCCGCCGCGATCAACCAGCTCGGAGCATCCGTAGTCTCGAGACGCCCCAGTGAACTGCCGCTGGCTCTCGCCGACCATTACATCGCGCTCAAGGCCGCAGGAAAGCTGTAAAGGCGGTCAGCAGCGGTAGCTAGTCGCAAGAGAGGTTCGCGACGAGCCCACCGTTGCTGCGATCGGCAAGCGAACGGCTAATTGGCGACGATGTGGGTAGCCCCCGCGTCGAACTCGCTGAGGTCTCCCGTGTTGCCGGCGCGAGCACTGCGCCCACCGAGAATCCACTGGTACGCCAAGAACCCGGCGAGCGCGACGGTACCGATTCCAATTTTGATAGGCCATGGCCAGTCTTGGCGAGTGACGTAGCCCTCGATCACTCCGGAAACCAGCAGGGCAAGGATGAGCCCGACGACGATAGTGAAGAGTGAGCGACCGGCGTGCGCGAGCGACTGAGCCCGCGTGCGCGGCCCAGGGGAAACCCACGACCAAAAGATCATCATTCCTGTGGCTCCAGCCACGAAAATGGCGTAGAGCTCAAGCTGGCCGTGCGGGGCGATGTAGAGAAAGAACACGTCGAGTCTGTCGAACTCGTTCATGATCGCCGCGGTGAATCCCAGTTGCTGGGCAGTATTGAACAGCAGGTAGGGAACGTAGAGGCCGATGATTCCGAACGCGACAGATTGTGCGGCAATCCACGCGTTGTTGGTCCAGACGAAGCCAGTGAACGATCCACCCGAGTATTCAGAGTAGTAACCGACGAAATCGTCTTGCGCGAGGGCTTCACGCTCTGCCTGCGTGCCGAAGTTGGCAAGAACTTGCGGGTTCGAAATTGCCCACCACGCGAAGAGGAATCCGACAAAGAAGGTCGCGGCAGCGAGGATGAGCGACATCCACCGCACTCGGTAGAGCGCCGCAGGGAGTTGGACAACAAAGAATTGCGGGAGTTGGCTAAGCAGGTTTGCCGACGCGCCAGTGAAGCGCAGGCGAGCCCGGCTGAGGGTGAGCGAAAGCCGATCTGCTTGCGCTGACTGGCCCGTGCTCGTCTTCATCGCCGACAATTGCGTGGCGCCCGACTGATAAAGATCAATCAATTCGTCGACATCGGTGCCGGAAAGTCGTCGTTGCTTACCCAAATCGGCAAGGCGATCCCATTCTTCGCGGTGCGCGGCTGAGTATGAGTCGAGATCCATCTGCTTAAATGATGTCATGCCGAGCCCACAAACAACCAACACATTTGCGTATGGTGACGAACCCGATGAGCTGATCACGGGTGAAGCAGTTGCGTTGGAACTGCGTTCGACCAGTTTCGTCTTGCGTGCTGCCGGCACCATGATCGATTTTCTTGTCTACGCCGCCGCCCTCATCGGTCTCCTGATCGGCGCATTCGCGTTCGCGAATGCAGCCGGTCTCGACCAAGCAATCGGCACAGCTCTCACCGTCAGTGCGACCGTCATCTGCCTCGTCGTCATACCGACAACCGTCGAAACCCTCAGCCGCGGTAAGTCCCTCGGCAAGCTTGCGATCGGAGCCCGCATCGTTCGCAACGATGGCGGCGCGATCGGCTTTCGGCATGCTTTCATCCGAGCTCTCATCGGCGTGCTCGAGATATTCATGACCGCGGGTGGCTTAGCGGCAATCGTGGCGTTGCTCAACACTCGAGCACAGCGTCTCGGCGACCTCGTTGCTGGCACCTACGCTCAGTACGAGCGAGTGTCGAAGTTCTCGAACCCGGTTGTGCAGCTGCCTGGCCAACTCGCTGACTGGGCTCGCACCGCCGATGTTGCCAAGATGCCGGATGCTCTGGCACGGCGCATCTCACACTTCCTTGTTGCCGCCCCTGGCTATACGCCGATGACGCGCCACCAGCACGCTCTGAACCTCGCACACGAGGCATCCGCCTATGTTTCTCCGTTGCCGGCAGTGGAGCCCGAAATGCTGCTCAGCGCTGTGAGCGCCCTACGTCGAGAGCGCGAAACAGTCGCCCTCACCAACGAGAAGGCGCGGCTAGCGGCGCTCTCGCCCGCACTGACGAGCGTTCCACGCGGCTTTCCGAGCGACCGCGACTAAGCGGCTCGCGAGCAACTTCTCCGAACGCGGGCTAGGCGCGAATCAGCGCGAGTACTCGATCGCGAATCGTCTCAAGCGTCGGCTGGTCTCCGGCTTCAGCATTGAGTCGCAGCAAGGGTTCAGTATTCGACGGGCGCACGTTGAACCACCAGAATGGTTCGCCTTCCCCTGTCGACCCCGTGACGGTGAGGCCATCGAGCTCGTCGAACTCGGCCTCTCCCTCAAACGCCGCACGGACGCGAGCGGTAGCCGCCACGACGTCGTCCACCACCGAATTGATCTCGCCGCTGGCCGCATAGGGCGAATAGCGATCGGCGAGCACCGAGAGGGGCTCCGGTTGGGAGCCGAACTCGGCCAACATGTGCATTGCGGCGAGCATCCCATTGTCTGCTCCCCAAAAATCGCGGAAGTAATAGTGGGCGGAATGTTCGCCGCCGAAAATCGCCCCCGTCGCCGCCATCTGATCTTTGATAAGCGAATGGCCGACCTTCGTGCGCACCGGGATCGCACCAGCGGCCACGATTGTTTCTGCCACGATGCGCGAGGTGATCAGGTTATGAATGACGTGAATGTCACCCTCCGGCTGCGACGCCCGCACTCGTTGGATCTCGCGCAGGGCCACGACGGCAGCAACGGCGCTCGGGCTCATCGGGTTTCCGCGCTCGTCGATCACGAAGCAGCGATCGGCGTCACCGTCGAAAGCGAGCCCGACATCAGCACCGTGTTCGAGCACTGCCTTTTGCAGATCGACGATGTTGGCAGGATCGAGCGGGTTGGCTTCGTGGTTGGGAAATGTGCCGTCGAGCTCGAAGTACATAGGGATGATCTCGATGGGCAACGCCGGCAATCCGGCAGCCGTAGAGAGCACAGCAGGGACCGTCAAACCTCCCATGCCGTTACCGGCATCTACAACGACCCGAATGGGACGGATGCTGCTCAGATCGACGAGTTCACGCAAGTAGCCAGCGTACTCACCGAGCACATCGAGCTCCCGCTGGGAACCGACAGCCGAAACTGCCTCGATGCCGGTGGAAAGGTAGCGCTGCGCGCGGTCACGAATCGACTTCAAGCCGGTGGCAAAGCTGATTCCCTGTGCACCCGCACGGCTGAACTTGATGCCGTTGTACGTCGCAGGATTATGGCTCGCGGTAAACATGGCGGCCGGAGCATCTAGCGAACCGGAGGCGAAATACGTTTCGTCTGTCGAACAGAGTCCGATGAGAACGACATTGGCACCGCGAGTGCGAGCACCCGCCGAGAACGCGGCGGCGAAAGCGGGAGACGAGTCGCGCATGTCATGACCGACGATGATTTCGTGGCCAGCGGCATCCACTTCATCGGCGAAAGCTGCACCGAGTGCTTCAACGACCTCGTCTGTGAGTTGTGAGCCGACAAGGCCACGAACGTCGTACGCCTTGATAAACGGGGCAAGATCGATGGGGTTAGCTTTGCTCATGCCCCAAAACTACATGGCGAACGACCTGCCATCCCTGAGGCACGGATAGTCGTTCAGCATGGCGGGCGCACAAATCGTAGGTGTGTGGTTCTGCGCTGTAGCTCAGCGGCCCCAAAACTGCCATCGAGTCGGCATAGACATAGGTGAGGGTGGCGACTGCTTCGGAGTTGCAGGCGACCTTGCTGCACGGGCGCTGATTCATTGTGAGCCCTAGCCTACGACTGTGCGCCCACAGATGGGCAACTGACGGCCGTACAATGAGCACGTGGCTAGATCATCGAAACGAGCGACGACGCGCTCTGTGCGGGGCAACTGGCGCGACCGTCACGGTCGCGGCATCCGCTCTGCTGTCACTGGTCCGCATCTTCCGCTATTGAGTAGTCGCAACGGAAACTTCGAGCTCACGGTCGCGTCTGCCGCCCAGTATTCGAAAGAGATGTGGCCAGAGGAGCTCGCTAGCGCCCGGTTCGAGCTCGGGCTCATGCCCGGCAGCAGTCCAGAAGGCAGCAAGATCGTGCGCTGGACCGCTCTCCCTGATGAGAAGCGCATCATTCTCTACCGCTTGCCCATCGAACGCATGGCCAGACTGCACCGCGATGACGAACTCCATAAGCGGATGCTCATCGAAAGTTGCGTCTTTCAGGCGGTCGCCGAATACATCGGCAAAGAGCCGTGGGAACTCGCGCCGGAGCGATTCCGCAACTTCTAGCGGTTAGCTAGCGTCTCGAGATTTCGAAACTGCTCGCGGTTAGGGAAAGACGGTCAACGGCGATGAACCGGGCGTCAGCGGGTCAATCGAGTACGCCGCTATGAAGCCATCCTCTTCCTGCGTGACGCTCAGGTAGACAGGACCACTCTGGTTGAGGGTGAACGTGCGTCCGCTCGATACTGGCACGCGCACGGTAGCCCCTGGCTCGATCGTGTATTCCTCATCGAAGCCAGCATCGGCGGTGAGAGCAACGTCGACGGCAGTCTCACCAGCATTGGTCACGTTGACCGTTGCTTCTAGGCCGGGAGCAACAGTGAACTGAGTCTCGCCGCCCAGAGCAGGACTTGAAGTGAACCAGGCAAAGTCGGTCGCCGAAATCTCGTCGTCTGAGTCAAGAACCGCGGAGGTCGTGCGCGCAGCGGCGACGATGGGCTCACCAGACTCGATCTGAACCGTGTAGGCGCCCGTCGCGAGTTCTTCGATCGGAATATCGGTGACGACTCCGGCGCTCAGGTCGAGCGTGAAGGTGATGGTGTCGTCTTCGGTGTCTGTGGGCGTCAACGTTGTCGTGATGCTCGTTGGCTCGTCACCCGGCACGAATACGCGAATCGCCGTGATGACGTCATCGGTCTCGCTCGCCGTGCCCCGAAGCGCTTGGATTGCCTCAAGACTGGTGACAACCATGCTCGGGATGACAACGGAACGAGACGCCGGTTGGCTCGCGCCCACAATCTCAACGCCGCCGGCATCAAGCCCCCGCACGATCGATTGCTGGAGTTCTGCGGTGATTTGACCGCCGCTGCTCGTAACGTGAACGACTGGCGAAGAAACTCCGGGGGCAAACCCGGCTAGTGACAGCACGCGCTGCCCGTTCGGCGGCACCACGATCCCGGTGGTTCCTGCCGCTGAGACAGCGCCGCGCTCGTCGAAGATGTCGAGCGTGACCGTCGAGGCGACTTCGGTGGGGTTAGTCAAAGAAATGAGTGTTGTGCGACCGGTCGTGGTTGATCCCCCCACAAGCCAGCTATCGCCGCCGACTGCACGGCACCCGGCGGCCGCGAAACCTACATAGTCACCGATGTCTACGGATTGCGATTGGGCGCCGCTCAATCGCACGAGCGAGTCGGGAGATTGCGAATCGGGCGCAGCGCTCAGCACCAACGGTTCGGCGACGGCTTCTCCTGATTCGGCATCCGATGCGGTGATGCTCGACTGTTCGACTGCTCCCGTGCTCGACGAGAAGCGAGTGCTGGCTTGCCCCAGAGTAAACACGCTGGATGCCGCAGCACCGGAATCGTCAGAAAGCCTCAGGAGAGGTCCGGGGCACGTCAACTGCTGCGCTGTAGGAACTGGAACCACGACCTCGCTCGGCGGCGAAGCTGTGTAGCTGGGGAGCTCGACAAAGGTCGACCCCAGCACTGCTGCGGCCGCGATTGCGATGCCGACGACGCCGACAACCACTCGGCCCCCCACTGCAGCAGCGGCTTTGGCCGAGATGGGGCGTTTTGTGCTTGACTCCGGTTCCGGGGCTCCCGTGAGTTCGTGATCGTCGTCGAATTCTTCACCGGTTGGCTGATCGGGAAGCGCTGCGGCTTCGTCAGGGGTGAGGTCGTTGTCGGTCATTGGTTCGCCTCAATTACGGTGACGGCACTTTCCGCTTTGGCTGCTTTGAGCCGACGGCGGCGAGTGGTCGGAATGGCGAGCAGCAGGGTAAGGCCGAACACAACGGCCTGGCCTGCCAGCACACTCTGCCCCCAGCCGGTCTCCGTGTTGCCGGCTCCGACCGGAATGTCGGCTTCGCGCAGATCGGGGTAGTGCCACAGGTAGCCCTGCGCCGTGTCACCGATCGGGTTCAACAGGCTGTTGCCGTCTAGCGCCTCAATGATGCGCTGACGTGTCTCGGCGGTGTCGGAATCAGTGGCCGGGGTGAGCACAATGAACGCGACCTGCAAGTCATTCAGTTCGTTCGCAATCGCATAGCCACTGCGTGATGAAATGTTGCCGGCTAGTGTCGCGTTCACGAGTTCGGCGTCAGAGAGTTCAGTGCTCGTGGCGGCGAGAGTCGATTGCTCGTCGAGGCCCGAGCCTCGTCCGCGATGCAGATCTACCGAGATTGTGGAATCTGACGTCACAGTAAGTTGGAGAGTCCCTAAGCCATCTCGTTGAGTGGACTCCGCAGACACGAACGCCGGCAATAGGCGCCCATTGCTGGTCGTGACCGGGACCTCACTGGACGCGAGTGACCAAAGCGGAGCCGCAGCAACGCCGACGAGGCCGACGAGAGCGACGAGAGCGGGAAGCGCGGCATTGCGGCCAAGACTGTCGATCGCAACGATCACGGCGCCACAGAGACCGAGCCAGTAGAGGCTGAGACCCGCGCCCGCCCAGACGACAACCCCAGATTCGCCAGAAGCGCTCACCGTCAGATGCGTTGCCGCAACCGCGGTAGCGAAACCCAACAAAGCGAGCCCAAGCGCAGGAACAGCACGACGGGTGCCAGGCACAAACAGGCTCATGAGCGCGAGCGCAGCGAACGGTGCGAGCAGAAGCGCGACGAGGAGCGGGCCATAACGGTCGTTGAGTCCGAGCGTGGCGAGCAGGGTGCTCCATCCATTCGTTCCAGGAACGACGCTGCCGATAGCCAGTTGCCACCCGCTCGAGGCAACGCGGGCTATGGGAAGTCCAGGGTCAGCGAAGACGGCGAGGAGAGCGCCGCGACTCCATTGTTGGATCACGAGCGGTGCGAATAGTGCAGCGGCCGGAATCACGATCCAGAGCAGTCGATGTGTCGACTTCGGACGCAGCACGATCCACGCCACGAGTCCGATCACCAGTGCGGGAATCAAGCTGGGCGCCGAAGCCGTGATCACCGCGAAGAGCAGAGCGGCGAGTGCCGCCATTGCCCAGTTGTGAGCAGCACGCAATGCCGTAAGCATCAACCACGGCAGCGCAATGTGGGCAATAACAGCGCCCAATTGTCCTTCACCGAGAGAAATCAAGAAACTCGGAGCAACTGTCCACGCCACCGCCGCGAGCGTTGGCGCCCAGGTGCGTTCCGACATCGACGCCGCACACAACCACGCGGCCAACGCCGCTAAGGGAAGCGCGAATAAATACAGCAGCACGATGCTGAATGACGGATTCCAGAACGTCAACGACCCCATGACGGCGAGGACAGCGGCAAACGGATCAGCCGCTACCACCTGCTGAGCGAGATCGTTCCAGCCATAGCCCACGTGAGCCCAGAGCTCAGACACCGTTGTCGACAGCGGCAACAATCCGCCACCGGTGAGGGCACTCGCATCCACAAAACGCGAAAAACTGACCATGCCCAGAATGCCAGCCAAGAGCACCACCCAAGCTCCGCCGTTTCCGAAGAACTTGGGCCGTACGATTTCAAACGCCGCATCGGGAGCGTTGCCGTGACGCTCATGGGCGCGCATCTCGCGCAACTCTGCCCACGTCATCCGCAGCGGGTCTACAGCCGCGAACCCCACGGCCTTGTTTCGCCTGAGGTTCCGGCGAGCGGCAACAACGCCACCATCAAAGATCGAAGCAAACGCTGCAGCAAATTCGCCCGCGATTGCCGTGGGGCGTTTCGCGATGAGATGGCCGAGCGATCGAAGGATCGCGAGAGGCAAAAGAGTGAGCCAGTGCAACGGCACAGCGAGAGCCGGCGCATAAACCAGCCGACGATGCAGCTGCGCAAACCGTTGCACCCGGTTGTGAGCTGCCGCAGAAATTGAACGCTTGCCGAACAACTCGGGTCCGCCAGCGCTCGCGACACGAGCGTCCGCCACAGCAACGACGCGGTGGCCAGCCAACCGAGCACGAATACAAAAGTCGAGTGCGGCATCCACAGATGTCAGTTTCGAGTCGAACCCGCCGAGCGCTGTCCAGACTTGACGGCGAACGAGCATGCCTGCCCCGGCCACCGCCATGGCGTCGGTCTGGACATCGTGCTGAGCCTGATCGAGCTCGTCGTTGACGAGGCCAACCGATCGCCCGAGGGGCGTCAGCGTTTCGCCGAAGTTGGAAATAACAGACGGATCATCCCACCGCACCAACTTAGGGCCAGCAATGGCCACCGACGGAGCGATTTCGACCGCTCCGAGCAAGGCACGTAGCGCGTTCGGGTCTGGAGCATTATCGTGCGCCAGCAGCCACAACCATTCATTTTCGGTGGATTGGGGCGCTGCGGTGTAAAGAGCAGCGCCGATCGCACCACCAAAAGTCCGGTGGCCGTGCGCATCGGAAATTTGTGCCGGAGCAGAATCTGCCATCAGAGCGAGAGACTCGTCGCTCGACTCGGCGTCAACGACGATCACCGAATCGGGTCGCCGAGTTTGAGCCGCGATCGCGGCAAGGGTTCGTGGCAGATACTTCGCACCATTACGGGCGACAAGTACTGCGGTGACTCTCGGCTGCATTTGTTTGAGACTATGCGCCGCTAGCGCACTTCTGCACCCGACTCGCTGCAGACCCCCGAGACTGAGAATCGCCCCAATTCGGGGTTAGGCGCTCAGCCGTCGCTTAGCTTGCGCGCTTGCGCAGCTTACGACGTTCGCGCTCGGAAAGTCCGCCCCAGATACCAAAACGCTCATCGTTCTCGAGAGCGTATTCGAGGCACTGACTGCGAACTTCGCACGACGAACAAATCTTCTTTGCGTCGCGAGTGGACCCGCCCTTTTCAGGGAAGAACGCTTCAGGGTCAGTTTGTGCACAGAGCGAGTCGGTCTGCCATGACAACGCATTGCCGTCTTCATCAGCGAGAGGTTGACGAACTCCAGGAACCCCGAGTCGTACTGGGTCGACAAACCAGTCGTCGGGAACTCCCGCGCGGTATCCGCTGTTGCCCATCTGGTCTTTCTCCCCTCCGCTTTTAATGCTTTGCATCAAATCGCGTTACATAATTACACCGGTGTAGTTCCCGAGAGTCAAGTCGCAGATCATAATTGCCTCGACTACGAGTTAAGGGTTATGGCGCGCCGTGACTTAAATTAACTCAGCAAAGCGAGATCGTGGTCGACCATCGCCGCCACAATTTCATCAAACTCAACCTGTGGAGTCCAACCTAGGATCCGCTGAGCCTTGCTCGCATCCCCCAGTTGTAGGGCAGCATCCCCTGTACGCAGCAAAGAATCGGATACTCGCAGACGCTCAGACCAGTCATCGACGCCAGCACGTTCAAAGGCCGCAGCCACGAAATCACGCACTGAATGAGAAACTCCCGTCGCGATAACGAAATCATCGGCGTGTGGATGCTGTGCTGTTCGCACCAGCGCGTCAGCGTAGTCAGGCGCCCAGCCCCAATCACGGCGGGCATCCAAATTTCCAAGCTCAAGGGTTTCTTGCAGCCCGCGCGAAATTCGTGCCGCTGCCGCGGTGATCTTGCGCGTCACAAACGTTTCGGGCCGACGTGGCGACTCGTGGTTGTACAAAATTACGGACGACGCAGCAACGCCCGCCGCGCGATACGCCCCTACAAGGCCGTGGGCGTACGCCTTAGCTGCGCCGTAGGGGCTCGTGGGGCGCACAGCCGTGCTCTCATTCTGAGGCGACTCAGCGGGCACACCGAAGATCTCTGCGCTTGATGCCTGCACAAAGCGAATCTCGGTGTCGCCACGATCGTGGATCGTCTTGACCGCTGCCAGCATTTCTGCCACAACCGCACCGTTGAGCCGCGCGGTGAGGTTCGGATTCTGCCACGACTGGTATACGGAGCTCAGCGCCGCCAAGTTGTAAATCTCGTTCGGCTGCAGTTCATCAATGAGTTCGCCGATTGCACTATCCGCGGCCAGATCAAGCTCGTGGGCAACGACTCCCGGCGTCACGAGTTCTCCTACGTCACGGGTCACACCGTGCACTTCGTAGCCTTGAGCGAGCAGCAGCTCTGCTAGATAGGAACCATCTTGGCCGGTGACTCCGGTGATCAGTGCACGGGTCATTGCAGGCCAGCGAGCGCTTTCTGTTCTGCGAGGTCTGCTTCGACCATCATCGTGACGAGTTCGGGGAATTTGACGCGCGGCTGCCAGCCGAGTTTTTCTTTCGCCTTCGCCGAGTTGCCCACCAGCAGGTCGACCTCGGCGGGCCGCATGAAGCGCTCGTCGAAGGTGACGTAGTTGGTCCAGTCGTCAATTCCTACCGCGGCGAAAGCGAAATCGAGAAGCACGCGGATGCTCTGGGTCTCCCCCGTGGAGATGACGTAGTCGTCTGCCTCATCCTGCTGCAGCATCAGCCACATTGCTTCGACATAGTCGCCGGCGAAGCCCCAGTCGCGCTGAGCATCGATGTTGCCGAGGGTGAGAGTGTCTTGGAGCCCGAGCGAGATGCGGGCAACGGCACGAGTGACCTTGCGGGTAACAAACTCGGGGCCGCGGCGCGGGGATTCATGGTTGAACAGCACGCCAGACGAAGCGTGCATGCCATAGGACTCGCGATAGTTGATAGTCATGTAGTGGCCGTATACCTTGGCGACACCATAGGGTGAGCGCGGCCAGAGCAGGGTGTCTTCGTCTTGCGGAACGGTCTGCACTTTGCCAAACATCTCGGAGCTGGATGCCTGGTAAAACCGAACTTCTTGGCCGGTAGCAGCAGTGTGCAGTCTCACGGCTTCGAGCGCGTTGAGCACGCCCATGCCGGTGACCTCGCTCGTAAGGTGCGCGTTTTCCCACGAGTAGGCGACGAAGGAAATCGCTCCGAGGTTGTAGAACTCGTCCGGCTTGGCAACGCTCATGGCGCGCATGAGGCTCGACAGGTCAGTGAGGTCTCCCGTGAGAATTTCCACATCGGGGATCACTCGCTCAAGCAATTCACGTTTCGGGTTGTTCTGGCCCCGCATGAGACCAAAAACTTTGTAGCCCTTCGAGAGCAGCAGCTCAGCAAGGTACAGCCCGTCTTGGCCCGTGATTCCGGTAATGAATGCGCGCTTCATGGTGATCTCTCTTGCTTGCGGTCGGCTCTGCCTAGGTTCCGAGCCAACACGTCGGCCGAAGTAACGCTACTTGAACTTCAATTGTCGCGCAGTGGCAGCAGATGCCTACGGCGATGCTTGGTCGTGCAGTGCAGACAGCAACACTATTGCGTTGCCGCCACGAACAGCTGACCGTCGCCACTCACCGTGAGGGTTCTCTCATCGCCCGACACGAAAATCGCTTCACCACGGGAAAGCGATGCTGAGTGATCACTGCCCTCAACGACAAATTGCCCGGCAGCGCACAGCAGGATGGCCGCGCTATGCAGCTCGAGGCTCGCGGCCTCAGTCACTTCAATCAACTGAAAATCACGCACGGGCGGCCTGAACGCCCGAGCGGTGGCACCAACCGGCTCTGGCTCCAAATATGGCACCGGGCTCGCCGAGAAATCCAGAACGCTCAACAATTCAGGAACGTCAACATGCTTCGGCGTGAGTCCACCACGCAAGACGTTGTCAGACGATGCCATCAGCTCGATTCCCAGACCGCGCAGATAGGCATGGATGTTGCCAGCGGGCAAGAACAGCGCCTCACCTTTCGTGAGAGTCACATGGTTCAGCATGAGCGCGATCAGTACGCCCGGATCGCCGGCGTAGTACCCCGCAAGAGTGCGCACGAGTGCAAACTCCTCGCTGGCCTTGTCGTCTTCGGCGAGCGCCGTAACGCGACGGACGAGCTCCGGCACCGGCTCCGCGGCAGAAATGAGCCACTCGAACATTGCACGCAGATCGGAATCAGCGCGAGCGAAAGCCAACCACTGCGCAAACAGGATCGGCGTGGGGGCTGCGGTTGCGGCATCCAATTCAGCAAGGCGTTCGATGGATGCTCGGGTGTCTGCCATGGAGCGGAACCCACACAGCGCCTCAAAGGTGTCGCTCACGGCGACTATGAGTTCTGGCTTGGCCGACGCGTCTTTGTAGTTGCGGTGTGCAGCAGTCAACGGGATGCCTGCCGCGTTTTCGCGCGCGAAGCCTTCAGCCGCCTGCTCGGGGGTGGGATGAGCCTGCAGCGAGAGCGGCGTGCCAGCGGCGAGCACCTTGAGCAGGAAGGGAAGCTGCTCGACTCCCTCGCCGAGCACGTGGGCGGCGTCGCGCTGAATCCACTCGTTCAGGTCGACTGCGCCATCAGACAGAGTTGGATCGAGGATGACGCTCGGGCTTCCCGGATGCGCTCCGAGCCAGAGCTCTGCCTCGGGCTTTCCCGTCGGCTCCGTTCCTAAGAGCGCAGAGATTTCGCCAGCG
Organism: Salinibacterium sp. NK8237; assembly: GCF_015864955.1. Taxonomy (NCBI): domain Bacteria; kingdom Bacillati; phylum Actinomycetota; class Actinomycetes; order Micrococcales; family Microbacteriaceae; genus Salinibacterium; species Salinibacterium sp. NK8237. Next base: position 947,731 of record NZ_JADYWE010000001.1, read on the forward strand.
GAGCCCCACGCGTAGTCGCGAGGCGTATTAGTGATGCCTACAAACATTCAGTCCACTCTTCTCGAAGCCTTAGCCCAAAGTACCAACCGTCTAGAAACGACGCGTACTCACGCTTTAGGATCGCAGTGATTTCGATAAGCAATGGAGCGAAGACTATGTCATTTGAGACCCTCAGCAGCGACTTCTACGGCTACGAGAATGCGCTGACCGATCAGGAAAAAGACACCATCCTGAAGCTGCGCGCATTTCTCGATAAAGAGGTGCGCCCGATTGCCAACGACCTGTGGGCTAAAGCGGAGTTCTTCGACCGCGACGTTGTCGTCAAGGGACTCGCCGACCTCGGACTCTTCGGACTTCCCTGGGCCGAAACCCAGCAGTTCCCCAACTCAGCCGTCTTCCGTGGCTGGGTGGCGCTAGAGCTCGCTCGTGTCGACGCCAGCGCCGCCACCCTCGTCGGCATGCAAAACGGTCTCGTCATGGGATCAATTGGCGTTGCTGGTTCGCAAGAACAGCGCGACGAGTGGCTGCCCAAGTTTGCTTCAGGCGAACTGCTCGGCGCTTTTGGCTTGACCGAGCCCCTCTCGGGTTCTGACACCGCCCAAGGCCTGCAGACCGTCGCCAAGCGCGAAGGCGACAACTGGATCATCAACGGCGCCAAGCGCTGGATCGGCAACGGCTCCATCAGCGACGTCACCATCATCTGGGCACGCGACGAAGCCGACAACCAGGTCAAGGGCTTCATCGTTCCCACGAGCACTCCCGGCTACTCTGCTACCCGCATCGAGAACAAGCAAGCACTGCGCATTGTGCAGAATGCCGACATCGTGCTCGAAGACGTCATTGTGCCGGAGAGCAACCGACTGCAGAAGTCCACATCGTTCCGCGACACCGCAGCAGTGCTGCGACTCACCCGCGCCGAAGTGGCATGGGCCGCGGTCGGAAACTCCATCGGAGCCTATGAAGCTGCCGTCAAGTACACCGGAGAGCGCATCCAGTTCGGCAAGCCCATCAGCAGCCACCAGCTCGTTCAAGAACACCTGGCTAAGAGCCTCGGAAACATCACCGCCTCCATCGGCATGGTCACTCGCGTGTCCGAGATGCTCGACGAGGGCACCCAGAAAGATGAACACGCAGCGCTTGCCAAGGAATACACAGCAAGTCGGATGCGTGAGACCGTCGCATGGTGCCGCGAGGTGCTCGGTGGCAACGGAATCGTTCTCGACTACGGAGTAATGCGTCACTTCGCCGATGCTGAAGCCATCTACTCGTACGAAGGAACCCGCGAAATGAACACTCTGATCGTGGGTCGCGCCATCACAGGTAAGGCAGCATTCGTCTAATGTTGCGACATGCGACTTTTAGCGAGCCCCCGGGCGCGGGCGTGGTTTCTTAGCGCGTCGCTACTAGTCATTTTGGGCGGCGACGCGTGGCGCTACTCTTTCGGCTGGGGTGTTTTTGTCACCCTAGCCGTGGCGCTTGGCGCAGTGTCGCTGTACATTCTCATTGCCAACCGTCGGCAGTGGAGCATCGGCGGCCTGCCCTACCCGCTCATCGCGTTCATGGCGCTGGCGACATTGTCCCTCATCTGGTCTTTTTATCCCGGCGCCACCGCACTGGGCTTGATGAATACGTGGCTGACGGTGATCGGCGCACTTGCCGTTGCAACCAGCTTTTCGTGGCAAGAAGTGCTCGATGCCGCGGCACGAGCACTTCGTATTCTTCTCGGGTTATCGATCGCTTTTGAACTGATCGTGGCCACCATCATTCGCCACCCCGTTGCTCCACTCGCGCCGCAACCAGAACTCACCGTGAACCCGGATGGTCCTCTGCCCATCATGTTGCTCTGGTCACGCAATGTGCTGTTTGATGCCCTTGATGGCGGACGAATTCAAGGCATCGTTGGCAACGCCAACCACTTAGGCTTTCTCGCGCTTCTCGCACTAATTGCGTTCGCGATCCAATGGGCTCAAGGCACCACGAAACGTTTCACATCGATCACGTGGCTCGCGCTGGCTGGCCTCACGCTGTTCTTGGCGAGGTCGGCAACTGTCACGCTCGCACTGGTTGCTGTGATCGTCACGGCCGCCGCGATCCTCATTATCCGTACGCGCAGCACACCTCGAGCTGGTGCGGTAGCTCAGGTCACTTTTGTTGCACTCACCGCAGCTGCCATCGCGGCGGCACTGATGTTCCGTGAAACCCTTTTTGCGTTGCTCAGCAAGAGCGAAGATCTCACCGGACGAGCCGAAATTTGGCAGAGCGTGAGCGAGCTTGCGCAACAACGAGCAGGCTTCGGCTGGGGGTGGGTCAGCGTCTGGATGCCCTGGGCAGAGCCGTTCGCCGGTCTCGCGCAGCGCAACGGCGTTGTGCAAGTGCAGGCACACGATGCCTGGCTTGATATTTGGCTCCAGCTCGGAGTTGTGGGCGTCGCCTTCTTCGGCGCGCTAGTACTGACGACGCTGATTCGCACGTGGTCACTCGCCACCGACCGGCCCCAGCGCGCTGCCGGTGAACGACTGGCTTTTACCGTCGGCTCGGTCGCTCCCGTACTCGTCATGATCGCCCTGTCCGTGCAATCGATCCCCGAAAGCCGCTTGCTTGGGGAGTATGGCTTGTACTTACTCGTCATTATTGCGGTGAAGGCGAAACGCCCCGACTGGGCAGGAGTCCGTCAATGATTTCTCGCTCCGCCCTGAACGCCGCAACGAATGTCGGTGCGGTGATCCTGTCGTCGCCTCGAACGTCCGCAGCTCTCAGCACTGTTGTCATCGGCACCACGGTAGCGGCATTCTTTCTGCGAACCGTTTTAGGCACTGCTGGCTTTCTCGCCGCCCTGATGCTGCTCGTCGTGCTTGTCTCGCTGTCGGCATGGGCGCAGTGGAAAGATATTGGCTGGCGCGCCCTGGTGCCGATTTCACTCATCCTTTTCACGGGCTGGGTCTGGCTCTCCGTAGCGTGGTCGCAGTACCGTGCGGAGAGCGTAGCGAGTGCGCTCTACTTGCTGATGCTCACGATTATGGGCATCTATATCGCCTTGGTGCGCGACACAATCCAAATCGTGCGGGCTTTTGGCGATGTGCTGAGGGCAGCTCTCGTGGTCTCTCTAGTTTTTGAGATTCTTACTGGCCTCATATTCGATTCCTCGATAGATGCGCTTCTGATCCAAGGCAATTTGGGAACAGCGGAGCCAATTCAAGGCATTTTCGGCACTCGGAATCATCTCGGCATGATTGCCCTCATCGCGTTCATCACGTTCGCGATTGAATACGCAACACGATCCGTCGAACGTAATCTCGCGATCGGTTCACTCATCACAGCGGCGCTCGTGCTCCTGCTCTCGCAGTCTCCGCTCGCTCTTGGGGCTGGGCTCATCATTGCCGCCGCCACTGGCGCGCTTGCCGCTCTGCGCCGGGTGCCGTCCGGGCGCCGACGCTATTGGCAGATACTTCTGATGGCATTCACCACAGCCACCCTCATCGTGAGTTGGCTATCTCGAACAGCGATCGTGGCGTGGTTCGATGCGAGCGATGAGCTCGCCTATCGAGTGGGCGTGTGGCGTCAGTTGTGGACGCTAGAGGATAATTATCGGCTTGAAGGGTGGGGGTGGATAGGCCCGTGGGATGCCACTGTTGCCCCGTATCTCGCGTTCGGATCCTTTGATTCCCGCGTACCCGACTCCGCACACAACGCGTACCTCGATGTGTGGTTCCAACTCGGCGTCGTCGGCTTCCTCATTTTTGTCGGCTTGCTCGGCTTGGCTTTCACTCGCTCGTGGCTTTTGGCCTCCCGCCGGCGCAGCATCGTCTTCGCCTGGCCAGCTCTCGTGCTGCTAGCGCTGGCTATCGGCGCACTCGCAGAGAGCTCGATCTTGACAGACTTCGGCTGGGTCACGTTCGTCGTGTGCTGTGTCAAAGCGTCGCGAGAACTCAGTTGGCGCCGCGCACTCGACTCGAGTGTCTCGCCCGGCATTTAGGGTCTATCGGGGTTCAGGCACAGACTGTCGAGCTTCCCACGCCGAGTTCACAATGTCCTCGACTCCGAAGCGGGCAGACCAACCGGTGAATTCCTTGATCGCACTCACGCCACCGACGATCGCGGCTGGATCGCCTGCACGACGAGGATGCACCTCAGCTATCAAGTCTGTTCCAGAAACCTTGATAAGGGCATCAACGATCTCACGAACGCTCGTGCCTACTCCGGTTCCGACATTCAGGATGGTGTTTCCCGGGTCGTGCGGAAGGGCATCCAAGACAGCCAAGTGCGCTTCAGCGACGTCGACGACATGCACGTAGTCGCGCACGCACGTGCCATCGGCAGTGTCATAGTCGTCACCGAAAATAACGGGAGGCTGATGGTCAGCGATCAGGTCGAGGCAAATCGGAATCAAGTTGAAAGCCACCGTGTCTGCGAGATCGGCGCTACCCGCTCCTGCGACATTGAAGTAGCGCAAGCTGGCGGCCCTCAACGGCCACGCCACGGCCGCGGCTGTAATGATCTGCTCACCAACCAACTTGGTGGCACCGTACGGGCTAATGGGCAGCGCGGGGGCAGTCTCAGAGATTGCCCCTGATGCATTGCCATACACGGCCGCAGACGACGAAAACACGAGCTTGTCGACACCCGCGTTTTCCATCGCCATGAGCAACTTGGCTACAGCGCCAACGTTGTCGGCGTAGTAGAGCGCAGGCTTTGCCACAGACTCCCCCACTTGCTTGTGAGCAGCAAAATGGATGACTGCATCGATCGCGTTGTCGCTGAGCGCAGCTTCAATCTCGCTCACCGGTGCGGCCGCCAGATCAAGCTTCACTAGCGCCACGTCTCGGATTCGATCAGGTTGTCCTGATCCGAGGTTGTCGAGAACAACAACCTCGTCTCCGCGATCAACGAGCAGTCGGACAGTGTGGGCACCGATATAGCCGGCTCCGCCGGTAACGAGAACGCGCATGAATCCAGTCTAAGAGTTAGCAGGTGGTGAGTTTGGCGACCTTACTCGTCAACGCACTCGTGCCTCCGAGAAGCACCACTTTGCTCGCCCCGAGATCCTCGATGTCTTGAAGTATCGCCTTCGGAACACAGGACGTTTGCACGATGTAGAGCGGAACCGACTGCGCACCAGCAACGGCTGCGCCGGAGAGAGCGTCAGGAAAGTTGTACCCGGATGCCAGATAGACCGTATGGGCATCATCGAACGCTGCATTATTAATTGCAGCCGATACAGCGAATCGGTCACTTCCGCCCATTCGCACCACCTTCGATGATCCGAGCTGCGACTTGAGCTGCGACTCGATCCCGCTGCTGACTGCTACTGAGCCTCCAGCAATTGTCACGCTGGTGATCCCCAGCTTGGTGAGGAGCGATTTAGTGGCTGAGTCAAGCTTCGAGGCATTACCAGGAACGAGGATCACGGGGCTACCCGCCGCCGCCGCCGCGGAACTCGCAGACAGTGCGTCAGCGAACGTGGTGCCCGTGGCAATGTAGGCCGAGGTCGTTGTGCCCGCGGGGAAGGCTGATTCTGCAATCAAGCGCGAAGACTCATAGCGGTCGCCGCCCGAAATCCGCGAGATCTTCGACGTATAGCCGGCCAGGCTGTTGTAGATCGACTTCGAGATGGCTCCCGTTCCGCCAACAACGACGATCTCTTTCGGCTTCAGCCGTTTGAGCTCAGCGCTGGTACTAGCGGGGATAGCAGATGATGTGACCAAGAGCAGCGGACCCCCATAAAACGCCGCAGCAGCTGCCGCGCTCAAGGCGTCGGGAAAGTCCATCCCGGTTGCAACGTAAACGCGGTCGATACCGGAGTCGGGGTACGCCTTCGCGGAGAGGGCCGCCGAGACAACGAAACGGTCGCCTCCACTCACTCGCGAAACGGAAACATCAGGAGTGACGTCGGTGGGATTACCGAACCACGAGTAGTAGTAGTACCAGAAGTTGCGGTTTCCGTAGGAGGAACACTTATCGCCAACGCCGCCAAGATTGGCTAGCGCCGCTGCGTTGGGTACGTACGGCGTGTAGTTGTAGAGGGCCGCGGTGGCGTAGTTGGAAATCTTTACTGTTTTGCTGCCGCAGGTGTTGCTACCTGGGTAGTACGCAATGCTGAAGGTGCCGGGCTGTTTGGCGAAGTTAGCGGCCTTGTATGCCTTGAACTGACGTGTTCCCGTGAATACCTGAAAGCCGAAGCCTTGTGCTTCTTCGGAGCAACCAGTGTCGTCTGGGCATCCGTAGCCAAGAGCGTTGTTGATGTTCCACGAGCTGGGGTTGGAATTGGTGATCAGCCCTTGCTCTTTTTGCAAAGTCACCAAAATCACTTTCGCGCTGATGCCGCACGCGACCTGTGCCCGATAAATGATTGTCGAGGCCAGCAGGTTGCTGCCGCCCTTGATCTCTTCACAAATCAAATTGCCTGTGGTCTGCGAGGTTTCTTTAGCTCGCGTCTCGACGTCTTGTCGCAGCGTCTTGAGCGCACCAGAATTGGCGTTCAAGAATGCCTGAATCTCGCTTTCAGTCATCGCGGAGCCGTCGTAAAACTGCTCGTCGCTGATGATGTTTCCCGGGTCGAAATCGCTGCCGCTAATGGCGGACGCGGAGAGCGTCGGGCCCGAGACCACGACACCAGTAGCTAGAACAGCTATTGCCGCAACCATCGCCGAGACGCGGTAAAAACCACCCCGGACAGTCAAAAAAATGTGCATTATGCAATCCCCCAAGCAAACACGCGTTGTTACAGGATATGTCTAATGGTGAGAATGTGAAGACCCACTTTGAGTGACACAGCGCGTGGCACCATGCTTCGCAGCAAAGATGCGCTATCTAAGGAACGCTCGAAGGACATCCGCTGATCGACGCCCATCGTGCACCTCGTTCACGAATCCCGGCCCCAGAGCCGCGCGTTTTATGTACTTTTCGCGATCAGCACAGATCTCCAGAAGAGTCGCTTCAAGGCTCTCTATTGTGGCTTCCACGATGGGAACCTCACGCCCCACTGTTTTCTCGACGTGGTCGCGAACGTCTTCCAGAAGATGAGCAATAACAATTCGACCAGCGGCGAGAGCCTCAACCGCCGTCACCGAATAGGTGCCAATTCTGAACTGCTCAAGCACGATATCGGCCCCATGATAAATCGCTGGCATCTGATCAGCCGGAATGTCGCGGAGCTGCTGATATTCAATAACGCCACCGTCGTGAAGGCGCCGCAACATGGGTTCGATCAACTCGGAACCTTTAATCCAGGGATTCGTCGGGGCATGCACAACGCGCGGACGTGGCCGCTGCAGCACTGGTTCACTCGTTCGCCAGATCTCTGGATCGATTACCACCGGAATCCATTGAGCCGCTGGCCAATCCATGAGCAAATCCGGCGTCGTTACGAACACTGGCGCCGTTGCGCGCGCAAGCACTGCCCTGTTGCGTGTAGTCACGGTGCGCAGCCGAGAGATCTCAGGGCGTCCGGTGTCGTTGAATGGCGATGCGGGATCACGGGATGCGTGCAGGTCTGGTCCCCGCAAGTCCGTACCGTGCGAAAGCAAGGCGACCGTCACACCGCGTTCACGCAGTTCAGCAACCTCCTTCACTACGTCGTCATCGAAGTAGCCGCCGAACACCGGCAGCTCGGCCTCAATAATCACGTGAGTAAACGAGCGTGAGATGTGCTCAAAGTGCCTTCGTTGCCATCGCAGAGAATGTCTGTACACGCGAAGAGGCACGTACAAATCAGCGGAAAACCCATAGCCGCCGGGGAGCACCCGTTGCATGTTTACCGCGCCAACGGAGGGCAGCAGCTCTGCAGCGCGAGCGAAACGAAAACCCTGGCCTGCGAAATTCGCGGGCCCGACAAAGAGCCGAATCGGGGTAACCGGAACGGAACACATTCGCGGAACATCGCGTGAACGGTAGCGGAATTGCGGCGCGTGAAGTCGCGAACCCACCCACTCGGGCAAGTACGATCGCACACGATTCAGGAGGGCCCGCACCCCCCAATATTCTCACGCCCAGCATCAGCACTGTGACGCCGCGGCTGCGATCACAGAAGAGGTACTCCGTTGAAAGAGCAAACGAATAGGATTGGCGTGTTCCCCACGACTGATTCTCTGGAGTGTGAATGCACCAAGTGACCCCCCTGCAGCACGTCACCGCCGACGTCGCCAATAACGCTTCCATCGCCGCAACCGCGCGCATTTGGCACTACGCCCAAGTCCGCGAAAACGCGTCGGTTGGCGAGAACTGCGTGATCGGCCGCGGAGCGTACGTTGGCAGCGGCGTCGAAGTCGGCGACAATTGCAAAATTCAAAATTACGCACTGGTCTACGAACCGGCCACATTGGCTCGCGGCGTCTTCATCGGGCCCGCCGTTGTGCTCACCAACGACCACTTTCCTCGCGCCATCAACGCTGATGGTTCTCCCAAATCGGCTGATGATTGGAAACCGGTTGGCGTCGATATTCGCGAGGGTGCGTCAATCGGCGCGAACAGCACGTGCATCGCACCACTCGTGATCGGCCGCTGGGCGCTCGTCGGCGCCGGCTCAGTTGTCGTTAAAGATGTTCCAGAGTTTGCCCTGGTTGTTGGCAGTCCCGCTCGCCGCATCGGCTGGGTGGGCACCGCCGGGCATCCGCTCACTGAGATTTCACCAAGTCAGTGGGAGTGTCCGGTCACCGGCGCGCGCTATGAAGAAACCGCTACCGACCTTCTGATTGAGGTGCAAGATTCGTGATCCCCGCAGCTAGGCCCCAAATCGGCCAAGACGAACGCGATGCCGTTGACCGGGTGATGAGCACTGGCATGCTTGCGCAGGGTCCGGAAGTCGCCGCCTTTGAGACCGAATTTTCGGCGATCGTTGACGGAGCGCACTGCGTTGCAGTCAATTCGGGTACGTCTGCATTGCACATGGCATTCGTCGCCGCCGGAATCGGTGCTGGCGACGAAGTTATCGTTCCCTCATTCAGCTTTGCGGCAACAGCCAACGCCGTAGCGCTCGCGGGGGCCACTCCCGTGTTCGTCGATATCGAGCGGGATTACTTCTCGATGGATCCCGCCGCGGTTGAAGCAGCCATAACGTCGCGAACGAAAGCGATTATGCCGGTGCATCTCTACGGGCATCCCGCACTCATGGTTGAACTGAGCGCAATCGCCGCCAAACACGATCTCTTGGTCTTTGAAGACGCAGCCCAAGCGCACGCGGCGTCGGTCAACGGCGTTCCGGTCGGTAAATGGGGAGTTGCTGGCTCCTTCTCCTTCTACCCGACGAAGAATATGACCTCCGGCGAAGGTGGCATGATCACGACATCCTCCGATGAACTCGCCCGGGTTGCACGACTGCTTCGCAATCAGGGAATGGAACGTCGTTACGAGAATGAAGTCGTGGGCTTCAATACCCGCATGACAGACATTCACGCGTCGATTGGCCGCGTACAGCTGACGAAGCTGGCCGGCTGGACCGCACAACGTCAAGCCAATGCCGCGTTTTTCGACGAGCAACTCAGCGGCGTCATCACGCCTCCGATCGCCGATGGCTCAGTACACGTATATCACCAGTACACGATTCGCGTTGTCGATCACGATCGGGACGCGTTTGCCGCCGCTCTCGCCGAACGCGGAGTCGGCACTGGGGTTTACTACCCCACCCCCATCCATCAGCTACCCTCGTTCAAGCTCGATCTCGACCTTCCGGTGACTGCCGAAGTCGCGACTCAGGCTTTGTCGTTGCCCGTGTACCCATCCCTTACCGAAGCGGAACGCGAAACGATCGTGAATGCCGTCAATGACGTAGCAAAGGCAGGCAGCTAATGACTCTTCGCGCAGGTGTTCTCGGCCTCGGCGTCATGGGGCGCCACCACAGCCGGGTTCTCAACGAACTCGACGGCGTCGAATTCAAGGGTGTTTATGACCCTTCGGATGCCGTTCCCTCTCACATCGAAGGCAAGCCGGTTGTGCGAGACCTCGACACTTTCCTCGACATGGGCTTCGATTACTGCGTTGTCGCGGCGCCCACGATTTACCACTTGGAGATCGGCACGATGCTCGCAAGCCGAGGAATCCACGCGCTGATCGAGAAGCCTGTCGCCTCAACCTCGGAAGCAGCATTTGAATTGCGCGATCTCTTCACTGCGGCAGGATTGGTCGGAGGGGTCGGTCATATTGAGCGCTACAATCCCGCCCTTCAGTCGGCACGTCAGCGCATCCAAGATGGCCTCCTCGGTGACATTTATCAAGTAACGACTCGACGCCAAGGGCCTTTCCCTGGGCGGATCGCAGACGTCGGAGTAATCAAAGACCTCGCCACTCACGACATCGACCTCACCGCGTGGGTCACTCAACAGGAATACGTCTCGATCAATGCCCGCACCACTTTTCGAAGTGGGCGCGAACATGAAGACATGGTTCTCGCTGTCGGAACTCTCAGCAAGGGCACCATCGTCAGCCACACCGTGAACTGGCTCACTCCTTTCAAAGAGCGCACCACGATCATCACGGGCGAACACGGCTCTCTCGTCGCCGATACGCTCACCGCTGATCTCACTTACTTCGAGAATGGCGTTCGCCATCACGAGTGGAATGACATCTCGCAGTTTCGTGGGGTCAGTGAGGGTGATGTCACCCGCTTCGCTCTCGACAAAAAAGAGCCGCTCCGTGCCGAGCACGAAGCATTTCGCGATGCGGTGCTCTCGGGAGACACCAGCGCCATCGTCACTCTCGCACAGGGCGCAGCAGTGGTCGCGACGGCCGAAAAATTCGTGGCCGATGGCCTAGACCATCGACTGGCATAGTCCTAGCGAATCAACGCCTGGGGCAGGTAGCTGACCTCAGCGTTCGGCTCGGGTTTTCTAGCGGTCAACGTTAGGTGCCGGGGGTTCCTCTGTCGGGGATTGCCCTGCAGAGCCTTCGACGCGCGCCAATGCCACTTGCCGCGCCATGGCCGTGAGGTCGTTCTCTAGACGCCGAAAACGACGATAGGTCGTCGCCGAAACGCCCAAGAATGCCAGAACAGTGATGTACAACAAGAGGTCGGTTCCTCGACCGACGCCCAGAAGCTGAGCAGCAAAAGTCCACACTTGAGGCACAAAAATGGACGAGCCAGCTGCGACGATAAACAACAGCATGAAGATGCGCTGAATCGCTTGATTTCGCGCTCCCCCACCACGCAGCATGACAATCGCTACAAGAACGACGGCAACGATCGCAAGGATCTGAAAAATGATGGTCACAATGCCCTACTTGAAGATGATTTCTACGAGGATGTTGATGGCGTTGAGCACCGATTGCCCCTTGCTTTTGGAGTACTCGGTGTAAACGATGTGGGTGGGATGCTCGGCCCAGTTCGCTTTGTGCAGACTGATCTGATCGACGAGCTCGGAGGCATGCGCCATCCGGTTTTGTCGAAGTTGAATCTTGAACAGCATGTCTCGCGAGAGCACTCTGAGTCCATTATGGGCGTCGGTGAGCGCCATTCCTGTCGTCATTCTGGTGTACCCAGTGGCGAGTCGGAGGACAGCACGCTTGAGGGTGCTCATGCTCGTTCGGTTGTCGAGAAACCGAGAGCCAATGACGATGTCGAGCTTCTCGTTGCGCAACCGCTCAACCATGGCCAGAGCATCGTCAACCTGATGTTGGCCATCCGCGTCGAAGGTGACGACCTCGGTCATTTGAGGGATCGCGCGCACAAATTCAAAACCGGTTTGCAGGCTCGCACCCTGCCCCAGATTGATCGGATGCTGAACGACTATCGCTCCAGCTGCCCTCGCGTTCGCTGCGGAGTCATCGGTAGAGCAGTCGTCTACACACACCACATGAGGAAGGGATTTTCGCAGTTCCTCGATCACGGACGCAATGACGCTTGCCTCGTTATACATCGGAACAACAACCCACGTTTGCGCCATGCAGATAGTTTCGCACAGTCTGTGTCGCGCCAACTCGACTCGCGGCCGCATAACCACCGGTAGGATTGAGGCACTATGGCGCACAGTACTCAGCGGGCTCTTGTGATCGTAATGTCGCCCATCACGAGAGATCCCCGAGTTCTCCGTCAAGTGGACTGGCTGCGAGGCAAAGACTGGGAAGTCGACACTGTTGGTCCAGCCGGACATCACGTGCCCGGCGTCGACATTCACTACGGGCTTTCAGAGCCTGCGCAGTGGACGCGATCAAAAATTGGCTCGATGTTCATCTACGCGCTTCTTCCCCACGCGCTCAAGTTTTCAGTGCTGCTCGAGCGGCTGATTCCGCAAGAGGTATGCGATCGCATCGCGGCTGGCGAATATGATCTCGTCCTGTTCAACGATCACCACTTCTTGCCGTGGGTGCGCAACCGCAAGGTCTTCACCCCCGCGGTAGTCGAGCGCGGCATCCATCTCGACATTCACGAATATGTGCGTCCTCGCGTTCCCCGTGACAGCCTGTGGCGCGTCTTCGCGGCGCCCTACTACGACTGGATTCGCACCTACATCGGCGACCGTCGCTTCAGCACTCGGTCGACCGTAGCCTCGGGCATTTCTGATTTGTACGTCAGCGAATTCGGCATCGAGCCGCTCACAATCGTTCGCAATGCGCCACCCTACGTTGAGCTCAGCCCGAGCCCAGTCGATCCGGAACGAATCGAGCTGCTCTACCACGGAGCCGCGAGCGATGTTCGAGGCATTCCTGAGTTGCTGGAAGCCATGAAGGTGCTGCCGGAACGCTTTCATCTCACGCTCATTCTGGTCGGAGAGCAAGCACGGATCGACTCGTACGTTCGCACCGTCGAACAGCATCAGCTTCGAGTTCAGTTTGTTGATCCCGCTCCTGTCGCCGAGATCGCTCAGCACATAAACCCGTACGACATCGAAGTGATGTTTTATCGGCCGCTGAATCGCAACCTCGAGTTCGCACTGCCGAACAAACTGTTCGAGGCTTTCCAAGCGCGACTGGCGATCCTGATCGGCCCCAGCGCGATGATGACCAGCGTCGTCTCCGAGTACGACAATGGTGCCCTCGCCTCTGGCTGGGAGGTGTCCGATCTTGTCGCAGCTATCGAGCAGCTCGACCACGAATCCCTTTCCCGCATGAAGCACAATTCCGATCGTGCTGCTCGCGAAATCTCCGCCGAGACCGAGCGCGAAGCCTTCTTCCGCTCCTTCGGCGGCACTACGGCATAGTGACGCGTTAGCGCCCACAGTGCTGTAAAGCACAGCGCGCAGCAGCCCGCTCACGCGAGGTAGTTACCGACGTGCGGTGAGCGCCTTCTCGTAGACCGCACGATACGCCTCGGCCCGAGCATCCTCAGAGAATAGGGAAACTGCGGCGGTGTGAATCTGCCCGGCTGACCAGCGTTCAGGGTCATCTCTCAACGCGAGCACTGCAGCGGCGATGGCCGGCCCGGTCCGGGCGGCGAGTCGCGACGCGTGAGCGGGTAAGAACTGCAGATGCCCACCGGAGCCACTAGTGACGACAGGAAGGCCGTGGCCGAGCGCTTCAGCGATGGCGACGCCGAAGGTTTCCCCGGCAGTAGGCAGCACGAAAACGTGTGCGTTCAACAGCACCTCGCCGAGTGCTGCGGGATCAACGTGGCCGAGCAGAGTCAGCTTGTCAGCTATTCCTAAACTCGTTGCCCGAGCACGCATCTCGGATTCGAGGCTGCCCGCCCCGGCCCAGTGCAGCGTAGCGGGCACTCCCCGACTTTCGAGTTCGGCGACTGCATCGAGCGCCTCGAGCGGACCCTTGTGAGCAACGAGGCCGCCGACCCCCACGAGCCGAATCGGTTCGGAAGCGTGCTGCGGAATAGCGCTCGGCAGCCGGTCACCCGCCGGGAGATGCACTCGATTGCCAATCACGGTCGTTGGCACTTCACGGCAACGATCCATCGCATCGGCGAGGCCTACGCCCACGGCGACTGCGGCATTGGGGAGAGCAAGATCTTTACGCAGATACTTCATCGCGACACCGGCGTGCCAGCTCGGGGGGTCTGTGACCAACCCCGACCAATGTTCGGTATGCACCCACGGCGTGTCCACTTGGGCTCGCGCCACCGGAAAGAGCGCGGGGAACGCCATGGTGTGCACAATGTCTGCACTCTCCACGGCTTCGCGAATCTTTCGCACCGCACCGCGATATCTGTCGGGGCGCGAGAAGTGAAAGTGAACGCGTTCGACGGGAGACCCGCCCGAGTCCCCCGGCACTGGCCCCACGAGCGATGCCCCGGGAGCAACGAGATGCAACACGCGCACATCATGTTCTTTGCGCAGCAGCTCGACATCGCGCAGGGTGAACACACCAGCGCCAGGAGTCGCCTCACTGGGATACCAGGGGGTCACAACCAGCACGCGCATGCAGCCAATCGTACTGCGCGATTTCAACGGACGTCTGGAGTGAGCCGTGCTCACAGGGCGTGGGCGGAATCAGGCCGTGGACCGTAGAATGATTCGCGTGAAGATCATGAGTGTGGTGGGCGCGCGCCCACAGTTCGTCAAGCTTGCCCCCATCGCTCACGCGATCACCGCCGCCGGCCACGAGCACGTCATCGTGCACACCGGCCAGCACTACGATCCGATGCTCTCAGACGTTTTCTTCCGCGATCTGAAGATTCCCACTCCTGACGCCCACCTCGGCGTGGGCTCGGGTTCGCACGGAGTTCAAACCGGGGCGATACTTGCACAGATGGACGAAGTCCTTGAGCGCTTCCAGCCCGACTGCGTGCTCGTCTACGGAGACACAAACTCAACTCTCGCTGCGGCAGTGAGCGCTGTGAAGCTCCATTTTCCGGTCGCTCATCTCGAAGCTGGGCTGCGTTCGTTCAATCGATCGATGCCCGAAGAGCACAACCGCGTGCTTACCGACCATGCGGCAGATCTTTGCCTCGCCCCGACTGCCGTCGCGATGAAGCACCTCGCGACCGAAGGTCTGACCGACACCGCCGTGCTCGTCGGAGACGTCATGACCGACGTGCTCTACCAAGTGCGTGACGGCCTGCTCGCTAACGGCACTCAGAACCCGCTGGCCGATATCGACGCGCCGAATGGCTATTACGTCGCTACGATCCACCGTGCCGAGAACACGAACGACCCCGAACGGCTTCGCGAAGTGGTTGCGGCCCTCGGCGCGGCAGACAAGCCCGTCGTGCTGCTTGCACACCCCCGGGTTCGCGCTAAGGCTGAAGAGCACAGCATCTCGCTGAATTCAGGGGCTCTTATCGCCCGCGACCCTCTCTCGTACCCAGAGCTCATCGCATCGGTGCTCAGCAGCTCCGGTGTCGTCACTGACTCCGGCGGACTTCAAAAGGAAGCGTTCCTGCTGCGCGTGCCATGCACCACTGTGCGTCACGAGACCGAATGGGTCGAGACCATTGAGCTCGGCTGGAACGTGCTTGCGAATTCCACTGACGAGATCACGGCGGCACTCACGCGCCCTGCCCCCGAGGCAACGGAAGCTACGCCATACGGCGACGGTGACGCCGCGACGCGTGCCGTTCAGGCGATCGTCGACGGCATCAAGCCTCGAGCCTGACAGTTAAGCGCTGCTTCGTAGCTAACGCTCGGTGAGATCGGCGGCGACCTGACGTGCTCGCGCTTCCCAAGTGTGCTGCTGGCGCACTTCCCGCACGCGCGCCTGAGCCGCATCGAGTTCTTCGGGGTGCGCTTGCAGCCGGGAAAGTAGCGCTGAAAGCTCGTCGGCGCCGTAGGGAATTGACCATCCGATACCGTTTTCTTCAACGAAGGCACCGGCGAGACTGCCCTGCGTAGCGACAATCGGCTTACCGTGGCCGAGGTATTCGTAGAGCTTCATCGGCGCAGCGAACTCACGGTACTCGAGAGGTTCCAGCAGTAGTACACCGATGTGCGCATCCGCATAAAGCGCTTCGAGATCAGCACCCGATTTGTGAACGATAGTCGTCGATCCGCCGAGAACGTCGACGTAGTGCGGGGCAGACTCAGCCCATTCACCCTCTCGAGTGCAAATGGTGAGCCGAGCCCCAGGACTCAACTCAACGCCGCGCACGGTCTCCTGCATGCGGTAATAACCACCTGTTCCCCCGACGTAAAAGAGGGAGATTCCGCTGCTAGGCGCTGGCGGGTCGAAGCGCTCGGCACCCGGCGGTAGTGCCAGAGTCTGCGGCTGGTTCTCTGGGGGCAGGTATTCGGCCATCCGCATCGACGGCAGGTAAATAGTGTCGACGCCGGTGCGATAACCGCGCAAATCAGCGCGATAACGCCACCGAAGCAGCGTCGTGTAGGGCTGCCCCACTCGTTCGGCGTACTCTTCGAACTGCCAGTAGATGTCGCGGTAGAAGAGTCCAACGGGAACTCCGGCTCGGCGGCAGAACCGCAAGAACGCGACGTCTCGCGCGAGGCTCGTCGCCGGAGTGATTTTTTCGCCGAGCCCGGTGGGGGTCGTTGAGGCCTCCGAGTAGACGAACTCAACTTTCAGCCCCGAGGAAATTCGCTTGCGGAGCGCACGCATCTGCTCACGCCGCTCCGGATGACGCCCTGAGACTTCGAGCACCTCGTAACCATTCGCTCCAAAAGCTTGTCGCATCTTGACGGGGCGGATGCCGCTGGCGCTTGTCGCCTCAGGATTGAGGGGGAACGGCACGTGATAGATCATCACTGGTCGTTCGCTCATTGCGTTTCCTTACCCTCGTGCAAACCAGCAAGCTGCGCCTGATGCGCAAAGTCTGGAACCGCTGCCGCAAGTTCGTCGAAGCTTCCCTGCCCCAGCACCCGGCCCCGGTCGAGGTAGCACAGGGTGTCGTAATTGCGCACCGTCGAGAGTCGGTGGGCGATTGTCACGAACGTGACGCTGCCCGACAATTCGTTCATCGCCTTCGTAATAAGACTTTCGGTGCGATTGTCTAGGGCACTCGTCGCTTCATCGAATACCAACACCAACGGGTCGGAATATAGGGCTCGTGCGATACCGAGGCGTTGCTGCTGGCCCCCGGAGATCGAAGCGCCGCGCTCACCGATCGGCTCGAAAATTCCTCGTTCTTCTACGAGCTCGCTGAGTTGCGCGCGTCTGAGCGCGTCAATCACCCGATCCTCGTCGAAATCGTCTGTCCACGTGAGCGCGACGTTCTGCGCGATAGAACCGTTGAAGAGAGATACTCGCTGAGGCACGTAGCCGACGCGGCTGCGCCACTGCTTGACGACCTCATCAACGGGAGTGCCATCGACGGAAATCGACCCACTTGTGGGCGTACTGAGCCCGAGGATCAGGTCGATGAGTGTCGACTTGCCGGCTCCCGAAGGGCCGACGACTCCCAGACTCTTTCCGAACGGAACGGTGACCGAGACTCCCTTAAGCACGTCCTCTTGCGATCCTGGGTAGCGGTACACCACATCCCGCAGCTCCAGCGCAGTCGCGGCCTCAGGGAAGGGCTTCTCTGTGCGCTCGGAGACCGCGACGTGGGTATCGTTCTGAGCCCGGGTGAGTTCGCGAATCACGTCTCGCGCGTAGACGATATTCGCCGAAGCATTCGTGAAGCTCGCCTGCACGTTGTTCAACGCGGGGATCATCCGGAATCCGGTCGCGGCGAAGAGAGATACCGATACCGTAGCGGCACCGATACCACCGATGAGGAACCCGGCGCCGCCGATAAGCAGGAAGCCGCCGATGAGGGCAGCCTCGAGCGAATAACGCGGAACGATGCCGAGGAACGACATATTTGCTCGAGCGTTCGTCGCCACCTTGCGGTAACTCGACACCACAACTCCGGCCTCGTCCAGCTTATTGCGCAGTGTCACTTCTTTGATCGCGTCAACCATCTCGGTCATCACGCTGGCAGCTTTATAGGCGTACTGCCGGTTCACTCGTCCGGCTTGACGCGCCTTCGCTGTCACCACAAGCACCATCAGCAGAGCCACGAGGCCGAGGTACACCAGCGCAATGAGCGCAGTGAGCGGCTGCACAACAACCAGCACCACCAGCATCGCGACGAACGTGAAGGCGTTATTCGGCAGCTGCGACAGCGGCAGGATGAAGCCGAGGTTTGTGTTCGCCATCGAGCTATCGACGATGCGAGTGATTTCTGCGGTCGACAGTGATGACCGTGCTTCCCAACTCGACTGTGTATAGGACTTGAAGAGGCGATTGCCCACTTCGAGTTCATACGTTGCGAATCGGCGGGTAGCCCGCCAGTGCAGCAGCAGCGCGAGACCGCTCTTGCTGATGAAGAGCGCACACACGACGACGATGAGCCAGAGAACCTCTTCGTCGCTGATAGGTCCGATAACGGGCAGTTGCGCCTGCGTGCCTGTTGCTAGCGGCGTGATTATCGCCGTGATCAACCCGAGAGCGAGAACGTCGAGTATCGATAAAAGACTCGTAATCACCGAGTAGCGGATGTAGTACCGCTTCGCTCCGCCCGGCAGCACGGTGAAGAGCTGGTTGAGCGTTGCCCAGATGTCTTTCACGAGTTACTCCCTACCCACGCTTCTCGAACCACGCCGCTCTGCATTGTAGAGTGCCAGCGATCCACAAGTCCTGCTTCCTGTTGAGCATTCAGACACCATGCCGCGCTCATCACTTCGTCTCCGTGAGTGCGTGAACTGCGCGCTCGGCGACCGAGGCCAGACTGACGTTTTCGGCTGCCCAGGCAGCGGTCAATCGGCGTGCTGCCGGGTTCAAATCAGCACTGAACGCATCCCGCAGGGCGGCTTCGATCGGCTCAACCGCGTAGTCACATCCAACGCCAAGCGCGGCTTCCGCGCCGCGCGGCTCGATGAACTCGCGCACCGGGCCAGGGCCAGCGAAAATGACCGGCGTTCCTGTCGCCCACGAGGCAAAAACTTTGGTGGGGAAGGCGAAGTTGTACCCGGCATCGGGCCGGATCGAAGCAAGGCTCACAGCGGCACCCCGCAACCACGCGGCAGCCTCGGCGGGAGGCACCGTCGGCACAAAAGCAACAGCGCCCTCGGGTAAGTGAGCAGCGCGGGCACGCAAAGCGGCCCAGTCGCTGCCCTGGCCCAGAAAAACAAGCTTTGCTTCGGGATGATCGACCAGCACTCGTTCGAGTGCGTCGATAAACACGACGGCGCCCTGCCACTCCGACGCGGTACCCGGATAGATTGCGTACTGTCCGAAATCGCGCGCGGGGCCTTCCGCGGAGAAAATCGATGTATCGATCCCGTTGCCGATTGTGTGTACGACGGCCTTCGGCGCAATCTCTCGAATGCGCGCGCTCACGCCCTCGTTCACCGAGAGCACGCCGCGAGCGCCATGCATCGCCGACCGCTCCATCGCGCGGACTACCGAGACGACGACGCCGGGGGCACCCGTCGACTCACTCGCATCTGACCAAATGTCAGCGGCGTAGTAGGCATACGGTGTTCGCCGTAGTGCCGCAGCAATGCGCACGAAGAATGCCGTCGTCGGGGGCGGCTCGACGACGATGAGGTCGCAACTGGCACCGAAGAGAACTCGAAAGAAGAGCGGAATGTCGAAGCTCATGTACTGCAGGTATCCCCGCACATACCCGGTCGCATCACGCAGAACGCGCTTGCGTCGCACTCGGTAGGGGCGAGCATCATCGTTTTCTGAGCCGCGAAGCTGAGGGAGCGGTGTGACCGTGAGAACCGTTACTTCGTGCCCAGCCTCGGCGAAAGCTCGGGCGAGGGCAGCGAGCCTAAAAGACGCCGCGCTGGGCTCTGGCTCGAAGATTCGGCTCGCGATGGCTACGCGCATGATCCCCTCTACCCACCGGCCGGCGCGAACACGGCGACGTCGCGCAGAGCACACAGAACGGAGGTCGGAAACCTCGGGGCAACCATCAGTACACGCACCGGTTCACGATAGCACCGAGAGACCGCGAAGCGAGGCGTGGTTAACGCTGGGTGAACGCCCGAGTCCGCAACCGGTGAACCGCCAGCATCCCCAGAAATTGAGCTTTAGACTTGACTGCGCGTAAGCGTTGCTTCAGCCAACTTTAAGGATTCGGTTTCGTGAAAATTGCGGTAGTTGCCCTCGGTAAAATCGGCCTTCCTTTGGCCGTTCAGTTTGCTTCGAAGGGCCACGAGGTTGTCGGCGTTGACATCAACGCCAATTTCGTTGATCTCATCAATCAGGGCATTGAACCGTTCCCCGGCGAAGCTCACCTGCAAGAACACCTGAGCGAGCTCGTACCTGCCGGTAAGCTTCGTGCGACAACTGACTACGCCGACGCGATTCCCGGCGCTGACGCGGTTGTTCTTGTGGTTCCGTTATTCGTCGATAACGACGCCAATCCAGACTTCGGATGGATGGATGTCGCGACCCGCTCGCTCGGCGAACACCTCACGCCTGGCACTCTCGTCTCCTACGAGACCACTCTCCCGGTCGGCACAACGCGCACGCGCTGGAAGCCACTGCTCGAAGAAGTTTCCGGCCTCACAGAAGGAACAGACTTCCATCTTGTCTTCTCTCCGGAGCGAGTACTCACCGGCCGCGTCTTCGAAGACCTCCGCAAGTATCCGAAGCTCATCGGTGGTCTCTCTGCTGAGGGCGCCGCTCGCGCTACCGACTTCTACAATGCGGTGCTCGACTTCGACGACCGCCCCGACCTCACGCGCCCCAACGGCGTCTGGGACCTCGGCTCGGCCGAAGCATCGGAGCTCGCGAAGCTCGCAGAAACCACCTACCGCGATGTCAACATTGGGCTCGCGAACCAGTTTGCTCGTTTCGCCGACAAAACCGGCATCGACATCTACCAGGTCATCGAGGCCACAAACTCGCAGCCGTTCAGCCACATCCACCAGCCCGGAATTGCGGTTGGCGGACACTGCATCCCGGTCTACCCACGCCTCTACCTCTGGAACGACCCTGACGCGACTGTCGTGCGCGCCGCACGCGAGGCGAACGCAGGAATGCCCGAGTACGCCGTTGGCCTGCTCGAGGGCGCTCACGGCGACCTCAGCGGTCAGCGCGTAGCAGTACTGGGCGCCGCCTACCGTGGCGGAGTCAAGGAGACCGCATTCTCAGGCGTTTTCCCCACGGTGGCCGCTCTCGAGGCTCGAGGCGCCGTTGTGACCGTTCAAGACCCGCTGTACACGGATGACGAACTCGCCGCTCTCGGATTTGCCCCGTACCACTGGGGTGAAGCCCTCGACGCTGTGGTGGTGCAGGCCGACCACGCTGAGTACCGCACACTCGCCGCAGACCAGCTGCCCGGCATCCGCACCTTCATTGATGGTCGCCGCGTGAGTTCAGCCGCACAGTGGCCGAACGCGACGTACCGGGTTATCGGCACCGCGTAGCGCGTAGAGACTTTCAGCACTACGACGGCTTCGGCAACCGCTCCATCGAAGATCGACTTACCCTTTTTCACGACGATGCCACGGTCGCAGAGTTCGCGAACAGTCTTGGTGTCGTGCCTGACCACGACTAGAACGCAACGGTGCTCGTGAATGATCCCCTGTGCGGCGATGACGAGCTCGCCGGCCTCGGCTTCACCCCGTACCACCTTGGTGAGGCGGTGGATACAGCGGTGGTGCAGCCTGAGCACGCCGAGCACCGGGGACTCATGCCGGCAGACCTTCCCGGCATCAAGAACTTCGCCGATGGTCGCTGTGTCAGTTCAGTCGAACAATGGCCAGGTGCCACTTACCGGGTTACTGGAAAGTCATTAGCGCGCGACGGCGCCAATGATCAACGTTTCGACCGATTGGCCGGCGTCGGGACCGGATAAAATGCCGTGACTAATGCCGCTAGACCGAGAATGGCCCGCCGGGTTCTTTCAGCACCGACATCATTCTATCGACGCCGTGCTCAAGATCGAAGGCAGGTTCCCACCCTAACGCCTCTAACTTATCTGAGGCTAGCGATGAGTTCTGCATCAGACTGGGGGCGCTCAACCCTGACTCTGCCGAGAGGTCGTAGCGAGCTTCTACCCCTCCTGCGTGCGCAATGGCCTCCGCGATGTCGCTGATTGTGCAGATGGAGTGAGGGTTTGAGATGTTATAGGCGTTGGCCCGCTCTCCTTGAAGGAGCACAGTAAGAATTGCCGATGCGCAATCGAGTGAGTAACAGTACGAGCGCAGCTGGCTGCCTTTGCTTCTCAAAACCACCTCGTTCCCAGCGACAGCATTCCGGGTGAACTCCGCCGAAGCACGATTGTCCGAACTCCGAATCGACGGCCCGTAAATATGTCCGGGTCTCACGATCACGGAGTCAATGCCGTACTGCATGCCATACGCGACACACAGCGACTCTCCCGCACGCTTCGATGACGGGTATCCCGCACGCTCGTTCAAGATGTCTAAATAACCGAAGTCGTTCTCCGCATACGGGTGCGTGCCCTCACTCTTTCCGTAGACCTCGCTCGACGAGATATACAGGAGCTTGCGGGCCGACGTCGCCCGAGCCAGGTCGAACATACTCGACAGCCCGAGAATGTTCGCAAGCATCGTATCTACAGGTCGCTCCATGTATAGGGCGGGATTCGCGTTGCTTGCGCCATGGATAATGAAGTCGACATCCGAATCAAGCGCGACACCTTCGCTCGACGTCGCGTCATACGGCACGAAGACGATGCTGGAGTCGCCCGCCGAAAAGCGTGCGAACCGCTCGACGGCAGCCCGCTCACTACGACCCGCGACGAAGACAGTGATATTTGCGCTGTGCTCCCGGTTCATGAACAGGAGAATGTCGACAATTGATGAGCAGATCATCCCCGTCGCTCCGGTCACGAGAATACGGGTCCCGTGGAGCTTCGCCGCATCGGGGATACACGCCAACGCCGTCCGGAGGTCATCCCAGTAGGAACTCTCATATGCCATCAGCTCACCCAGCACTCTTCCGGGCATCGAGAATTGACTCGAAGATGTAGAGATCGTCCATGGTGGTGATCTTCAGATTCTGTTCCGAACCGGCCGAGAGATAAACCGTCTCGCCGAGCTCTTGCATGAGCACGCACGATGCCGCTGTGTCTTCAACGCCCTGAAGCTTCGCCTGCTCGTGAGCCCACATGAGCTTTCCGAGCGTGTATGAATGCGGTGTCTGGGTTCGAAACAACTGCTCGCGGGGAATGGAAACCGTCGACGATGCTCCTTCGTCATGACTCCTGAACACAGCTTCGACACAAGGAATAGCAGCAACTGCGCTGCCCTTAGCTTTGAACACGGCGACGTTATCAGAAATGATCTCCGACGAGACCAGGCACCGGTTCCCGTCGTGGATCATGACGACATCGTCATCGGAAGCTCCGTCAGCCCTGATCTTCTGAAGACCGTTGTTGATCGACTCCTGACCGCTCGCGCCGCCCGGCACGATAGCCTGCAACTTCGTGATTCCGTGCTGTTTCGCGTATGCCGTGACGACATCGATCCATGACGGGAGCGTGACGACAACAATTGCATCAATGGAGGGGTGATCTTGAAAGGCCTCCAGGGTGTAGACGATCAGCGGCTTGTTCTTTACGTGCATGAACTGCTTCGGGATGTCCTGTTTCATCCGAGAACCAGTTCCCGCTGCCGTTAACAGTGCCGTAATCATCGCAAAACTCCTGAAGACATCGAAGAGTGTTCAGTTGCGGACATCGAGGATCCTATCGAGGTAGTCAGTGACGCTCTCTTGTGCCTTATCTTTCATCGCAGAGAGAAGTTCAGGGTCGATTCCCTCGCTCTTCGCTTTCTCCATGCGATCAACAATAAGGTCCGGCTGGAAGTCCTTCTGCTGGATGGCTCGCTCAGGGTACCCGATGATCGTCATCAGCTTCTCGACCTTGTCGTTCCACGACAGGATCACGGATGGCACACCCATGGTGAACGCCGCGATGGATGAGTGCATCCGACAGGTGATGATGGCCTCATAGCCATTGATCGTTTCGCACAGGACAGTATCGTCAACCGGCCTATCGACCAGATAAGAATCCGGCAGGTTGAGTCTCTTGAGGACTCGTTTACCCAATTTGACGTCACCTGGCAGCCCGTTCGTGAAGAACTCAAAATCGTATCCGCGCTCGCGAAGAGTCGTCGCGATGCCGGCGAAAAGAGTCACCCATTGCTTCGCGCCGAAACTGACCCCATAGCCTTGCAGGGAGTTACCGCGGATGAGGCCGATACCGATCTTCTTTCGCTCTACGCCGGTGTCGATCGCGTAGGCTTCCTTCATCCAAAAAGCCGAGTCTGCGAGCAACTTTACCTTGTGCCCCGGGCCAGCGCACGCTTGGACTGCGTCCAGATTGTCTCTGGCCGACACGTACGTGACGGCCGGAGACTGGAGCGCCCTTTTGAGGATCGTGCTTCCGAAGTCCCGCTCATCGAACGCACCGGCTCTTCCAATGGCGTTATAGACCACTTCGAGATTGTGCCGCTCCGCGTACTCGCTGATGAGCAGCAATGACCAGTGGTACTCGTTATAGCTGTACTCAAGGAGACCGGCGCCATCGATGACGATGTAGTCGACCCCTTCGAGCTTCAGGTCGAAGTAGCTCACCAACCGCTTGCGGTAGTTGCGGCCAAACTTCCAGATCAGGTGCCGAGTCCTGCTGATCAGATTTTGTAGCGACTTGGACTCAGTCTCCCGGCCCTTTCGCTGCAAGTACAGGAACACTTTTTCAGTGAATCGCCCCTTCTCGCTGTACTGATGATAGTTGCGAAGTCGCCGTTCGCGGGCATCGTCGATCTCGAAGATCGTGTCATTCCGGCCGAGAAGGTCGACTTCCACATACTCGATTTCGATGCCCGGCTCAGCTTGCTGAAGTCCGTCTGAGATCAAGTACTCCAAGCTCCGCGCGATGAACATCTCCCCGAGATTCTCGCTCTTCACCAGCCCGCATATAGCGATCTTCACTGTCTTAGCCCTTTCGCTTTTCGGAATACGTCACTCCACATCGTCAAGCATGTCTTCGTCGTCGGCGATCGGCGTTTTAGAATCCATGGCCTCCGGCTGCGCATAGGTCACCAATGGCTTCTCCCCTTCAGTATATGAGAGGAAAGTCGCGAAGTTGTGGCGTGGGATTCGCTGGAACACAGGCAACCACTCCATGTAGTTCGCCCCATATAGCTGGCGAAGATACGTGTCGTATCCCGCGGGGCAGGAAAGCATGTGCCCTTCGAACTCCATCTTAATCACGGGAGAATACTCGGACTTCAGGACGCGTTCTTCGGTCGTATGAACGTTGGTCATCATTACGCCGATGTAGTCAGAGTCTTCGAGCCTTATCGAGGCCGCGAGGTCGATGACCTTATCGAAGAGCGACTGCACGCCGACGGTGCGGTAGATGCGAGCTGCCAGACGGTTGCGGAGGAAGCGATATGGATTCGCACCACGGTACCGGCTTATGTTTCGCGCGTGACTTACCCGATTCTTTCGGCGCCTGATCTCGGCGTAGTGTTCGTCATTCTTTGCTTCTGTGTCGGGCAGGCCCTCGACGGGAAAGATGTCCAAGAAGATCGGGTACACCTTGCTACCGATTCCACGTGCTTTTCGCTTCGCAATCAGGATCGACTCGGAGTACAGCTTCCAGTGGTAAGCAAAGTATTTGGGCGATGGGCTCGGAGCCACAAGCTCGAAGTCTCCGATACGACCACCGGACAGCTTCATAAGCTTCTCGCAATCGGACCTTGGCATGTTGACGTCGATGTCGTCGTCCCAAGGGATAAAGCCCTTATGCCGGACGGCTCCAAGCAAGGTGCCGCCGGAGAGGTAGTACGTCAGGCCATGCTCTTCACAGAATCTGTCGAACTCGACCAAAATTGCGAGCATGTGTTCTTTGTGGTCCGAATCGGACGCAAGGTCCTTAAGGTCGCTGTAGTCGTACTCCCGCATTTTTCTGCCGGGCTCCTTCGGTTAGTTTTTCACGGCACAAAGGCCGCGCGTATCACAGGAGACAATCGCCGGGTTTCACAGCGGGTCCATCGGTTCATACACCCAGCCGCGCGTCCGTTGCATCCCGACAGATCGGGGCAACCGGTCTCGCAGTGCTCAACCATACCCCAGACCCGGTCTGCAACCCTGCAAGGTGACAGCTTGTCGTCACGAAGCCAATGTGGCTGGCGTGTCCCTGAGGGCCTCGAACTCGATCGGGGTCACACGACCGAGGACGATCGAGACTTACCGGATCTCTTTGAAGTGCTTCGTTAGCTTTCTTACCGAGGAGAAGCATCTCCAGCCCAGAACAGTAGCGAGCCGGTAGCTGTCCTCGGTGCTGCCTATCGCGGCAGGGCCGAGGAGACTATCTTCTTGGGCGTCTTTTCCGCGGCAAAAGCGGCCAAAGGCGAAGGGCGCCAACACGCTGGTTCACGACACCAAATACGCCGACGAGGAGCTTTTCGCGTTGGCGTCGAGCCGTACCACGTCGACCAGACGGCGGCTGCTGCGGTTGTCCAAGCAGACCATGCCGAGTACAGGGGCACAGGACGAACTAACTCGGCGAAGCGATCGCCGGTTGTGACATACCCGGTTATCGGCGGGGGGCTGATCGAAAGTTCAACTCGCTCGACTGTGGCCCAACCACTCGGAATGGTGAATCAGGCGGACTGTTCCGTCAACGTCCACTCTTTTCGGTCCGATTCACTGGTTTGCGTGGCTGAGGTAGGCCTCGCACACTTCCTTTGGGTCACCGTTCATCCGAAGATTACCCTTGTCAATCCAGAGAACCCTAGAGCAGGCTTCCAGAATCGTACTGATGGAATGACTCACCAGCATTACAGTTCCTGCCGCGTTCTGCATTTCTTTAATGCGCTGCTCGCTCTTTTTTCGAAACTTCTTATCTCCGACAGAAAGCGCCTCATCAATGAGGAGAATCGAGTGGTTCTTGGACGCCGCGATGGCGAACCGTAACCGCGCAGACATACCGGACGAATAGGTGCGCATCGGGTACTGGATGAATTCTTCCAAACCGGCGAATTCCACAATGGACCCGTATTTTTCCCGCATTTCTGCTTCTGAAAAACCGAGGGCGAGTCCACCCAAACGCACGTTCTTATCGCCGGAAAGTTCGTTCAACAATGCGGCGTTCACCCCCAGCAAAGCAGGCTGGTCTTCCGCATACACAACGCCTGAAGACGCCGGCGTAAGGCCCGCCACTGTCCGCAGCAAGGTGGACTTACCAGACCCGTTGTGCCCAATTACGCCGATGCTTTCGCCTTGAAACGCGGTGAACGAGACACCCTTGAGTGCGTGCACTTCGCGTATGCCTCGAGTCTTTCGGGATGTCAGTGACTTGCCACCCTCCGATGGCTTTCCTGAGGCGTACGTACGATAACGCACATGCACATCGTCCACAATGATGGTCGGACGAGTACCCGAATCCAGCATGAGTTTTTCCTCGTCAGTCACGTCCGTACCGTTCCTCAGCTCGCCAGAAGAAAACAACCCCGAAAACGAAAGTTCCTGCTGCCCACAGCGCCGCCCAGAACCACAGCGAAGGGTCGATGGGCGAGTCAGCAAGAAGGACATTTCGCGCAAGACTGATGTACTCATAAACTGGCGTCAGATGAACAATCAGGAGCAGATCTGGCCTGTGAGCTAATATCAGATCGATGGAATAGAAGATGCCGCTGGTGTAGAACACGATTCGCGACACGACAGGAATAACCTGCTTAATGTCACGGAGATGCACCGACATTCGGGCCACGATCATGGCAATCCCGGCGTTGAAGAAGGACATCATCAAGATGATTGGAATGACGAGCAGCCAGGACCACCTGAGGGGCTCGCCGAAAAGCAAGAGCAACACTCCCAGGACGCCCAAAATTGGCACCATTCTGTAAAGCTGCTCCAAGAGCACCGCGATCGGCAGGAGAATGCGGGGGAAACTCAGGCTGCGTACAAGTCGAGTGTTGCTTATTATGGCCTTGGATCCTTGCCCGATTGAGTTCCCGAAGTACTCGAAAAAGAACACTCCGACAAGCAGGAAGGCAATGAAGTTTTCCGGACGGCTGTCGCTGTTCAGAATGAAACCGAAAACGAGTCCGTAAATTAGCGCATTAAGGAGCGGCTTAACGACGACCCATGCCATGCCGAGCCGGTTGCGTTCGTTCTCGGACTGGATGCGATACTTCGCCAGGGTGCGAGCAAAGTTGCGCCGTCTCCACGTGTCTGCGAGGTACTTCCCGAAACGAGGGCGAAGGCCTACTCGAATCAATCCATATCGCCCAGCGAGCACAGAAGGACTTTCCTCGATCACCTGACTCCTCCGATATGCCCGCTCGCAGCGAAGACGGGCCCAAGCTGCTCCCCTACTATACAGGCTGAGTCAGGCCAGTCTGCTTACGTACTTAATGGAGTGAACTGCCGTCAGGCCGGCGCCATCTTCGTGCGGTATTCCGAAAGTGGAATATCGATAAGCACTCCTCTTGTGCAACGCGCAGTGCCAAGTTTCGTCACGTTCCCGAAAGGCTATTCACGACTGTCACAATTCCTTCAGTAGCGAAGGAGCGAACTCATTTCCGAAAGGTTTGCTTCCAGACATCCGGCGATGTGATGTCGCTCGCCTGCTGACGATACCGGTTTCGCAAGTCGTCCCAGTTCTGTCCGATTTGGCGGTTGAGGCGAATGCTTTCGGCCAGGAGTGAGCGGAACTTGGCACGATCGCGGCGATACCATGACGATCCCTGAGAGTCGGCTGTGTCCACCAGCACACTGTCGAATCCGGGTAGTCGCCACCAAGTCGCATCACGCTTACTCAGTCTCTGCTCTGGCTGTTCGACCAAAGCTTGTGGGGTGCGGGCGAACCAGTGCCGAAGTGCCGCTCGGAAGGTGAACAGCGCCAGGGCTGCGCCACGCGGCCCCTTCCCATCCGTCGGTGGATACGACAACCGTCCCTCAAGGCTCTTCGGAGCTGTCGCCGAATCGTAGACCGCCATCTCCGGATAGTCGGCTGCCCACGCACGAAGTTCCGCCAGCCGATTCGGCATCATCTCGTGGAGGTGTTGTGGTCCGGCCAGCACGTCGCGCATAGCCTGAAGGCGGAGCGCGACGGGGTAGTACTGCAGCGAAAGCAAATGCTTGAGGTCTTGTTTGCGGTATTCGTTGAGGAGGGAGCCGCCCCGCCGAAAACTCGAGTGCAGGAGGGCCGCGATGAGTCGGTTGCGGGCGTGGAAGTATGCCTGCCAGTCGATGGTGTCGTCTTTGTCAACCCAAGAGACGTGCCAGAGTGCGACACCCGGCAGTGACACAGTCGGGTATCCGGCTTCTCCCGCCCGCAGTCCATACTCTGCGTCGTCCCATTTGATAAACACCGGCAGCGCGAGGCCGATGTCGCGGATGACAGCGATAGGGATTAGGCACATCCACCAGCCGTTAAAGTCGCTGTCTTCTCGTCGATGCAGCCACGATGTCTCTCGCAGTGAGGACTCCGCAAAGTCGTGACGTTCGTGTGCACGGTCTGGGGGTCCCCACATGAACGGCCGCTCGTCCACGACTTCGCTGTAGGCATGCAAGACGGTTCGCTTGCCCAGGTCGAGCATGTGCCCACCGACGATAGCCGGGCTCACGCAGTAGCGAGCGAACCACACTGCCCGCAGGACGCTTTCAGGCTCGATTTCGACGTCATCGTCGAGCAGCATGACGAAGTCGGAGCCGTCGCGCTTCAGGGTTTCGGCCATGCCGCGCGAGAACCCGCCCGAACCGCCCAGGTTCGATTGCTCGATCACCGCGAGTTGCTCACCTAGCGCCACGGCGACAGCGTCGTAACCCGCCTCTGCGGTGACCTTGCGGGTGCCCTGATCGATGATGAAGATTCGGTCGATCTCACGCAGGGTTTCGGGAGCGTCCGCGAGCACGTTGAGAGTTGCCACGCAGTAGTCGGGCTTGTTGAACGTGGTGATGCCGAGTGAAACTAGGCCGGTCGTCACCGGGTCCTCGGTGACGCCCCAGCGACTCTCCGTGACTTCGATATCTCCTTCGGCTTGCACGTCGAACCAATACCAGCCGCCATCGTCGAAACCTATGAGCGGAAGAGAGAAGGTTGACTCCGTCTCACCGGCGACCGCGGTGACCTGCATCGGGCGTTGCGTACCGTTCTCATCCGAACGCATTACTGTCACAACTCCGCGCCCTTTGGTGCTGACAAAAAGTATCGTTTCGCGGACGGACGTCCACCGTTGCCAGTAGGACGCGGGAAAAGCGTTGAAGTAGGTGGCAAACGACACCGAAGTCCCCGCATCGAGCCGAATTGCCCGGCGGTCGAGTACGGTGACCTTTCCATTGTCTTTGACGTCTACGTAGAGCGGAGCCAACTCGTCGATATCTCTGACCGGAAAGATAACGCACTGAACGGTTGCGGTCACTGGGGTGCTCAATGTCATCGTGTCCTAGTTGTAGTTCCCACTGAGGTTGTGAACGCGGTCTGATGGTGTTTGGCCGCCGATGCCGGTGTGGGGTCTGTGAAAATTGTAGTGGTGGAGCCCCGTGGGATATTCGGCGGCTCGGGCTTCGTCACTGCGATAGGTTTCGGCGTCGCCCCATTCGGTTGCGAGGGTTCGTTTGATTCGTTCGACTTTTCCCTTGGTTTGTGGCCAGTATGGACGCGTCGAAACATGCTTACTTAATGCTGCCGAGAGCAGCCGCAAAGTTTCACGATCAGCAACGGGCCCCCTCAACCCTCAACACCGCGGTGACAGTGACACCGGCGGCGGAGTGCAGAAAAGAATATCCGCGCCGCGGTCGACCGAGTCCGGAGTTTTTTCTATTGCTCGCCGCCCAGCCTAGGACCCGCTGTTCGCCCCATCAGCAATCCAGCCTTGTTTGTCGTATCCAAGTGCACTAACTCACCGGGAGTGACCTTCTCATAGCGGACGGCTCTTATCCCACGCACGGGAAGATCGGTGGCTTGGTCGAGATAGATCAGCTTTGGCATCCGATCGCGCACCAGAACTTTCTCGACCGCAGATCGGTTGATGCCAAGGTGATAACCAATCCGGTGCGGAAACCAGCGACGAGCGAACCGTAGTGGGACGATGCGATGTTCAAGCCGAGCTGAACCCCGGTTGGGAGACGCGCGCGGCCGCGAGGAACGCTCAATCATCGGCTGATTCAACCGATAACGAGCCGCCCATTTCACCGCGGTCACGCGATCATCAAGCTATTTAACACCAACCTGAAAGTGCCCCTGTCCCATCAGATAAGCGGCTGGGGCTTGAATAGAGACGGCACCAGGCTGACGGCTCGTATCGCTGCTGCACAAGGGGCCATGGCATAGAGTTAATGCGATATCGCGATCGCAGCCTCGGGCAAGTGAGGGGCATTCCCGCCAGTGTGCGTTAGGCTACCGGCCGCTTTCGGCGAAACGACTGCTCGGTAATGGCTGGCGTTGCCGAAGCATGAATCGACCCGGATGCCCGGATTGTCCAGCGGCTTCACCCGGCTATGTGAAAATGATTCCTTTACGTTTTGTCGAGCCACGGGTTCGAACGACAACAACATATCGATACCTCGGAGGTGCGACTATCAAGACGATACGTAAACGGGTAGGCGTGGTCGGGCTGTTCAGCAACGAGAACATCGGTGACTATCTCTTGGTTGAAAGCGCCAAGTTCTTGCTCAGGAAGCACTCTCCTGACATTTCTCTGCAGGATGTAGATGTCGATCCTCGAGATCCTCTTATCTTTCAGGGGCGGCGCCGAATCAACCTGTACCTGCATGTACTCCTCCTCCGGAATCGGAACATGGTCTTTTCCATCATCCGACTGCGAACGTTTCAGTATTTCTACGAGTACTTCATGTGGTGGCTGAAGGTGAACTGGTACTACAAAGAGGTCATGCAATCACTCGATGGCCTCGTGATTGCGGGCGGCGGATTCATCAAGTTCAAAACTCAGGGATTGAACTACTTGGATGAACAGATCATCAAGATCGCGGAGAAACGCAATATCCCAGTGATGTTCAATGCCGTTGGTGTCGAGGGGTACGATCCAAACGATATTCGCAGTCGACGGCTCAAGCGAGCGCTCAACTCAGATGTCGTCCGGGTCATCACGACCCGAGACGACCTGACAACATTGCGCAATTCGTACATCACAAACAAGAGCATCATCAGCGACCTCGTCGGCGATCCGGTGTTCTGGCTTCAAGACGCCTTCTCGATCGAAAAGCGGTCCGACGCAGTGAACGTGGGCATCAATTTGATCAACCCGGACAACTACAAGGAATATGGCGGTGAAGCCGATTCCTTCAAGATCGCCAACTTTTATAAGAATCTCATCCAAGAACTGAACATTCAAGGAGTCGACTTCTACCTGTTCTCAAATGGAATGGAAGTGGATCAGCGCTTCGGTGAACAGCTGGTCGCTGCCATGAATCTGCCCCAGAACCGGTTGATTAGGCGTCCAGAGAGTTCAGTCGAGTTCTTGGCGACGATGACTGATTTCAAGGTGATTCTTGCCGCGAGGATGCATGCGGGCATTGTTGCCTATGCACTAGACATTCCAAAGGTCGGGTTGATCTGGAGCGAAAAGATCGACTTCCTGGCTCACCTTCTTGGTGAACGGGATGCTTACTTCAACGAAGAAGAACTCGACTATAGGACGATCGTGCAACTACTTATCGAGAGCGAATCTTTGAAAATTGATACAACGACGAAGGATACTCTCAAGCAGAAAACCTTTAGCCATATTGGCTCGTTCCTAGACGATCTCGACGGAACTGGCGGTGAAGAACGTTGAGCCGGCTGATCAGCGGTCACTATGTTTCGACCCTCGCGAACCGTTTCTTCTCGGTCATCAAGTTGCCCCTGCAAGTCCTTTTGCTGTCCATCCGAGTCCTCAATAAGGTCTTGGACCGCTTTGTATTCTCGAAAATCGATGTTGCGCTATCGCGGACGGCCAGGAAGCGGCTCGCGAAGAAGACGCCCGTGGATCCCAACATCATTCTCTTCATTACGTTTCAGAGCGAGTACACCTGTAACGCTAAGTACATCAGCGAAGAAATGATCCGAAGGGGCTCTACATACAACATCGTCTGGGCAGTGAGCCCGTCCTCTCAAGGACCCCACCCAAGCGAGATGAGCTTCGTTCGCATTGGATCGGAGGACTTCTACAAGACCGCTGCACGAGCAAAGGTCATTGTCCAAAACGGTCATACTCTTCAGTTGCAAACTGTGGCGAAAAACACGGGTCAGTATTGGATCCAAACGTGGCACGGGTCACTGGGTCTGAAGCGGCTCGAAGGTGCGCGTGGCGATGATCGTTTCTACGATGAGATGAGAGCTCTCCAGTCCCGGCAAACCGACTTTCTTATCTCTAACAGCCAGTTCGAAGATGATGCATTTGACAAAACCTACTGGCCCGGTATTCCCGTCCTGAAACTGGGACATGCACGTAACGACATCCTTTTTGACCGTTCAGCCGAGACCGCTGGCGATCTTCGCCGCAAAGTGCTCACCCGCTTGAATGTCACCGATACAGGGCAAAATTTCCTGTTGTTCGCACCGACGCACGACGAAAAGAGCTTCGGGCGATCTTTCGGTAATCTAGATTTCGAGAGGCTTCGGGAAGTCTTAAGGAGCAAGTTCGGCGGTACTTGGGAGTTCCTAATTCGGGCCCACGAGAGCAACAAACGTTCGTCCAAGCAGTGGTTCGCTGGTCTGCCCATTTACTGCCACAATGTCTCGTTCTACCCGGACATGCAAGAGCTCATGATGGTCGCGAGCATTGGCGTAACAGACTATTCAAGCTGGGTCTGCGACTACATCTTAACGGGGAAGCCCAGCTTCTTGTATGGAGTAAATCTCAGAAATTTCGACGCGGTTCGCGGCTTCCATCACGAGGTTGAGGACACGCCCTTTAGTATGGCGACTTCTAACGCCGAGTTAGTTCAGAACATATCCGCATTCGATCAGCACGAGTACGAGTCCAAGATCGAGCAGTTCCTCGAGCATTGCGGATCCGTCGATGACGGTCGGGCCGCCCCACGGATCGTGGACAAGCTTGAGGAACTCATGGAGCATTAGGCGCGTGACGTAGAATCATTAAGATGTCTGCACAAAACAACAACGATGTCGGTGGTTTGCTCACACCTAGTGGCGAACATGCGACGGTGACGGAGCGCCCCTTCACCGGGTGGGCTCCGCACGTACGGTTGGAGTCCGGACTTGACTGCACCATTATCTGGCACGAAGAACGGGTGGCGTAGTGCTCCAACCAGCAAACTCGGACCACGCGGCGCCTCTTTCGGAACCCACGCACTCTCTAGCCGTCACCAATATCGGATGGATTCGGGTCCAGATGACTATCCGGGTGCTGCTGACCCAATGTGACAACGTACCGATGCGGAACGCTGAACAAAACATCACCTTCCAACTCGTCGACGGCCTGCGCACGCTGCCAGCACCGGCGACGTCAGAGGGTGCCGGTGTGTATGCATTACATCTAAACGTCACAGCCTTTGCAGGCCGCAGCGCGATACCCGACGGCATCTGGCGAATTCAAGCACTCCTAGACAATCAGGGCGGACCGGTAGCGTCCTACGACGGTCGGGCGCTGGAACGCCTCGACGATGCTTCACGCGTGTTTTTGTTCAATGCAAACCAATCGGCTCTGACCGTCTCCTACGACATCGCAGAGAACGCTGATCAGCTGGACTTCCTTTTGCGCAGTTTTCTGCTGTCGCGCAGTCCAATAGCATCGGCGCATCCGCTATCTCCCAAGCGATTGTACGAAAAATTTTTCGGCATGGTAGCCAAGCAGCATTACGCCCGCTGGATCTTTGACGCTTTCACACGCTTAGTCGGGCCGACGCCCGGACGGATACTCTTCGCGTCAGACCGACGTGGGAATACCGAAGGCAATCTCCAACGAGTCCACGAGCGCATGGTTGAGCGTGGGCTCGACAAGAAGTTTGACCTCCGAACTTCGTTTCGTCTTCCCCACACCACGCGTTGGTCTTCAACGATCCACATTCTCTACCTCATCGCCACCAGCGAGATCGTGCTCCTCGACGACTACTTCCCCATGCTCGAAGGCCTCAAGGTCGACCCCCGGAAACGGATAATCCAGCTCTGGCACGCCGGCAGCGGGTTCAAGTCAGTTGGATTCAGCAGGTTCGGAAGGCAGGACTCGCCCAACCTCTGGGATGCGCACCGCTATTACACCTATGCAATCGCCGGATCAGTGAACCTTGTTCCGGTCTACGCCGAGGTGTTCGGGATCGAAGAGAGCGCGGTGATTCCCACCGGATTGCCCCGCGTGGATTTGTTCCTCGACGAAGAACGTACACGCACGTTTGTCAGTGGTTTCTACTCGGCGCACCCCGAGCTGCGCGACAAACGCATTATCCTTTTTGCACCCACTTACCGCGGGTCTGACATCGAGAACGCATTCTACGATTACAGCCTCATCGATTTCGATGCGCTATACGAAGCGTGCGGTCCCGATACTGTGGTTCTGTTCCGTATGCATCACTTTGTGAAGAATGAAGTACCGATTCCGGAGCAACACCAGGAACACTTCTTCGACTTCACACGCTTCGAAGACGGGCTAAGGCTTCTGCACGTTACCGACCTCTTGATCACCGACTATTCCTCGATCATCTACGAATACTCGCTCCTTGACCGACCCATGCTGTTCTTCGCGCCCGATGAAGTTAACTACGCAGCGGTGAATGGGTTTCACCGCCCCTACGACGAGACCGCGCCAGGGCGTGTCTGTACGACGTTCGAGGACCTCATCGATGCGATCTCTTCCCGAGAGTACGAGCAGTCGAAAGTCTCACGCTTCCGCGCGGAGAACTTCGACAGAATCGATACCGGAGCAGCCGACCGGGTGATCGATTGGCTCATCCTCGGTGATCCGCGTAACGCATTTCACGAGAACTCAGCACGGGATGATGAACTCGAAGGTTCGACCCACGAATCAAAGACCGTAGATCTGTCACAGGAGGATGAAAGAACTTGAATGTTGCAGTAATTTTTGCGGGCGGTATGGGTTCGCGGATGACCTCGAAAACTGCGTTGCCGAAGCAGTTTCTTGCGATCCACGGGACACCCATAATCGTGCACACCATCCAGCATTTTCAGGAACACCCAGAGATCGATCGCATCGCCGTGTCGATAGTGCCAGAGGGGCGCGAACGCTTCGCGCGCTTGGTATCACAGTACGAGCTAACAAAAGTGAACTGGATCGTCGAAGGCGGTTCAACAGGGCAGGAATCACGTCACAAGGCGCTTCGCGCCGTTGCCAACGACGCTACCGGAGACACGGTCGTGCTGCTACACGACGGTGTGCGACCACTCATAAACGCGGACCTCATCACAGACAACATCCGCACGGTTCGTTCCTTGGGCCCGGCGATCACATGCACGAAGGTCAATGAAACGGTTATCTCGTCAGAACACGAAACAATCGACGAAGTGCTGCCACGAGACTTTCTCTACCTCGCCCAAGCACCGCAAAGTCTCCGGCTTGAGACAGCAATCAATATCTACGACCGAGCGGTCAGTGAGGGTGAAAACGACTCAATTGACACAGCCAGCCTCCTTCGCCGCTACGAGCACACGCTATATCGAGTCGATGGCCCTCGCTCGAACATCAAGATCACGACCGCCGAAGACTACTACATGTGCCGCACGTTCTTTGATCTCTTGGAACGCAACCAAGTCGGAGCATAGCCGCTTGCCGACCATTGGGTGCGCGCGATCCTCCACCCCGTCACCGGGATGGTGCTCGCCACAGACACCTGCCGAGTAAATGACTGGGACGCCTACTACCCGCTCGAGATCAACAATGCAAGTCCCCCTCCCGCAACCGGGTAACCAGTCGCAGCGACATCGACTACATCGTCGACTGCCAATACGGTGGCAAAACAGAGCCAGGAAACCTCGCTTGTCTGGGTCGCAGGCATCACGCGCTCTACAATTCGGCGGCTGGAAAGTACGCCAGACATGGCCCGGCGTACTCGAATGCACCAGGCCCACCGGACGAGTCATCACCGACCAATCAGACACCCGACCCGCCTTCACCGAAAACTAGAGTCGGACTCAGCGGGCTGGATTCGGTTCAGCGAGCGGGCGATGTAAGCGAGCGGAAACGGCTTCAGCGAGCAAGCACCGGTTTCAGCTTGTTCTCGAACATGCTCAACGCCGACGCAATCGCCATGTGCATGTCGAGGTACTGGTAGGTACCCAAGCGTCCGCCGAAGAAGACGCCAGCCTCGGCATCCGCATGCTTGCGATACTCCAACAAACGCTCACGGTCTTCAGCCGTATTGACGGGATAATACGGCTCATCATCGCGCTCCGCGAAACGCGAAAACTCGCGCATGATGACGGTCTTCTCCGACTGGTAATCCCGCTCAGGGTGAAAATGACGGAACTCATGGATGCGCGTAAACGGCACATCGGCATCCGCATAGTTCATGACGGGCGTGCCCTGGAAGTCTCCGACCTCAAGCACTTCTTGTTCGAAGTCGAGGGTTCGCCATGAGAGCTCGCCTTGGGCAAAGTCGAAATAGCGGTCAATCGGGCCCGTGTACACGATCGGAACTTGGCCGACCATGGTCGATTTATTGACCGGCTGCGACTCATCAAAGAAATCGGTGTCTAGGCGTACCTCAATGTTGGGGTGATCCGCCATCCGTTCGATCCACGCCGTGTAACCGTCAACGGGTAGACCCTCATAGGTGTCGCTGAAGTAGTGGTTGTCGTAGCTGTAGCGAACAGGGAGACGACTGATGACTTCGGCGGGCAACTCGGTGGGCGCCGTCTGCCACTGCTTCGCCGTGTAGTCGCGAATAAACGCTTCGTAGAGTGGGCGGCCGATCAGCGAGATCGCCTTCTCTTCCAGGTTCTGCGGCTCAGCGTCGCCCAACTCTGACGCTTGCTCTGCCACCAGCGCGCGAGCGGCATCCGGCCCAAACGCTGCACGGAAGAACTGGTTGATCGTGCCCAAGTTGATGGGAAGAGGAAAGACCTCACCGCCGTGGTTCGTGTAGACCCGGTGCTGGTAGTCGGTGAACTGCGTGAACTTCGTCACGTAATCCCACACGTGCTTGTTCGAGGTGTGGAACAGGTGTGCCCCGTAACGGTGCACCTCAATGCCGGTCTCCGGCTCGACCTCACTGTAGGCATTGCCACCAATGTGGGAGCGTCGATCAATGACCAACACCTTGAGACCCAACTCGTTCGCGGCACGTTCAGCGATCGTGAGGCCGAAGAAGCCAGAACCGACTACGAGCAGATCAGGAGTCACAGTACAACCTTTATGAGTGGAATCCGCGGGCAATAAACCGGCGGTAAGCGATACGACGAATCGCGACGGGCACCAGACGGTACCCCCCGCGCACAATCACATTACGAACATTTTGCAACGGGGTGGTGAACCCCAGCTTTCTAAACTCTTTCTGCAGACGCAACTCCGCCGTGAGCTGACCGAGCCCTCCCCGCCGAGTGTACGCACCAGCGCTCACCCGATACATCAGCAGGGCCTCTTGCAAATTTTCTACTCTGGCGCCGGAATCGATCATGCGCGCGAACAACCAGTAGTCCTCCATGAGGCCCACATCGATATAGCCACCCGCCGCTTTCACCGCAGAACGGCGATACATGACGGTCGGATGATTGAACGGATCATGAAAACGCGAATAGCGCGCAATCGCCTCTTGACCCTGCGGAGGAATCCGCTTGCCAATAACCGACCCATCATCTTCAGCGAACTCAAACATCGCAGTGCCCACTAGGTCGAGCCCACCCGCGATTGCCACCCGCTGCTTCTCGAAGCGGGTCGGCAACGAAACATCGTCGGCATCCATGCGAGCAACAACATCGAAACTGCACTGGGCCAAACCCGCCTCAAGGGCACGCGCCAAACCACGATTGTGTTCCAGCACCAAGAGCCTCGTTGGAACTGCCGAAGCTACAATGAGTTGCTGCATCATCGCCGCGAGCTCGGCTGACACCGGACCATCCTGAACCATCACCACCTCAGTGGGCGGCAGCGTTTGGTCATCAACACAACTGCGAAAGGCACGTTCCAAGAAGCTCGGCTTGTCGCCAGAATAGATAGGCAACAGCAGCGAGAAGTTCTGTTCAGTAGCGGTCACGCGCGACCTCTCGATGCCTCAACCTGCGCAACAGCATCCGCCACCACGGGCAGATCAGCAAAATACGACTCATTGGACTTCGGACGCGTGCGCACACCCTCGCTCAAGCCGCGACGCAGCCCGCTCCACAGCACAGGACGCTGCTGCGAGCGCCGAATGGTACGAATCCACCGTCGGATGCTCGACGCCCCGTACATCGCCTTCTCCCACGCCTTCAGGCCTCGAGAGTGGCGCATGAGCCACACCTTGTTACGCACCTCAAAGAAGAACCGCTCCCCCGGGTCGAGGTCGGTGGAGCCAAGAAGCTTCGTCTTGTGCACCACGACGCTGGCCGGCACAAAGATTCCGGGGCTATCGCGCAACACTCGTGTGGAGAATTCGAAATCGTCATTCCAGATGAAGTAATCAGCTACAGGCAATCCTGCTTCTCGAACGGCCGCGGCCGAAACGAACATGGATACGAACGACGAGCTGCGCACCGCAAGCGTGCCTGCCGCCGCGGCTGCCGCACGCTCGGCCGGTGAGACAAACGGCTTCTCCCGTGGGGTGTTCATGGGATGGTCACGGCCATCAGTCCAGATCACCCGAGAGCCGGCGACGGTAACGCGAGGCTGTGCCTCGACGGCGCTGACCAATTCTGCCGCTGCCGAAACAGTAGGAATAGTGTCGTCATCCATCAGCCACAACCACGTCGGGTCGTGAGCCTTCAGCGCGTGCGCCATGCCAGCAGCAAAGCCGCCAGCGCCGCCGGTGTTGCGGTCCAACGTGACCAGATCAACGTTGGGAAAGTTCGCGCGAACCGCGTCACCGGAGCCATCATCCGACGCATTGTCGACAACAACAATGGCATCGAGGGCACGAGACTGTGCCGACAGGGCAGTGAGGGCTTCCATCAGCAATTCGCGCCGGTTGAATGCCACTACCACCGCCACTACACGGGAAATCTGCGGCATTTTCGGTATCTCGATCTCACTGTCGCGAATGGAAGGGCAACACTCACTGTAGACGAGGTGCGCACGCAGCACACTTTACAGGCCGCCACTTCGTCCTGTAGGTAGGATTGCCCAGTGAACAGCGACAAATCACCCATCGGAGGGCTCAAGTGAGCTGGTGGGATACCATCCCGGCTTTCTTGGTCGTAGTGACGATCGGAATCGCCCCAGGACTGCTGCTGTCTCTGTTGCTCGGACTGCGCGGAATGGCGTTGCTTGGCTCTGCGCCCGCGTTCTCCGTCACGACCATCACGCTCGCATCCATTGCCGCACCCTTCATCGGGATTCCATGGGGACTCCTGCCCATTGGCGTCACAACCGCAGTGCTGTGCGTCATCGTCATATTGTTCCGGATGCTGTGGCACCGGCTTCGCCCTCAAACCGCGTTTCAGCATCCGCCAGTTCGGCTGCTCACGTGGGCTGCGCTCGGAACCGGCGTTGCAGCGCTCATCATCACCATTCGATTCATCATCGCGTTCGGGGATCCCGAAAATATTTCGCAAACCTACGACAATATTTTTCATCTCAATGCTTTGCGCTATGTGCTTGACACGGGAAACGCATCATCGCTCACCCTTGGTGGTCTTAACATTGACAACCCTCAGGCCGGCTCTTTCTACCCCGCGGGCTGGCACGCCATTACCGCGGCCGTTGCAAGCACCACAGGGGTCAGCATCCCCGTCGCGATCAATCTGGTTTCTATTCTGATCGGCGCAGTTTACTGGCCGCTGGGATGCGTCTTTCTCGCACGCACCATCATCGGCCCCCGCGCGATCGCTATCGTCGGCGCCGGAGTGCTCTCCGCGGCGTTCGGAGCATTCCCCTACGGGCTCATCGATTTCGGTGTGCTCTACCCCTATCTTCTTGGCGTGAGCCTTCTGCCCGCAGCTCTCGCTTACGCGATAATCGCAACCGGCATTAGTGAACAACCGGAGATGCGTATATCGCGAGCTTGGTTTGCCCTTTTGGGAGTCATACCGGGCATCACCCTCGCCCATCCCGGGGCCGGAATGGCCTTTGTCGCACTCAGCAGCGTCATTGTGATCGTTGGGGCTTACCGCGCCTACACACGTCTCGTGGACAACCATGCTGAGCCGCGCAGAATTCGTCTACTAGTGGCAACCACGAGTGTGGTCCTGGTCGCTTACGTCGCCACCTGGCTCATCGTTCGAGTCAGCGTGGTGTGGGAACCGATCAGAACAGTTGCCCAGGCGCTGGGCGAAGCGCTCACGAACGCGACGAACGGGCTACCGATCGCCATCGTCGCGACAGTACTGGTCATCATCGGCGCCCTTCGACTGCGCGAAACTCCTCAGCGCTACTGGCTTCTCTTCAATTTCGCACTCGTGGCAGTGCTCTACATCGCAGCAGCAGCAATGCCTCATTCGCTTCTCCAGTCGCTTCTTGTCGGCACGTGGTACGGCGATAGTCACCGCCTCGGATCGCTCATGCCGATCGTTGCTCTCCCCCTCGCTACCCTCGGCCTAGTTGCTGTCTACGACAGAGTGCGCACACGAACACCGAAAGCTCTGACGAGACCGATCAACACAACGCGCCAACGCACGTTCGCCATTGTGACCGTCGTGATCCTTCTTGTCGCGACCCAAGGCTATTCACTACACATTGCGACCATCGAAGCGCGAAGCAATTACGTCATCCCCGAAGAACCGCTCGACGAACCGTTCGACGAAGCATTCGAAGAAGCTCCGCTGCTGACGGCGGACGAACTAGACGTGCTGAATCATGTTGATGACTTTGTGCCTGAAGGTGCCGTTGTCGCCGGAAACCCCTGGACAGGAGCCGGACTTGTCTACGCCATCGCTGACCGTGAGGCGATGCTTCCGCACGTCGGAGGGTTCGACACCGCAGAATCTCGCCTCATCGGAGAACACCTTCGTGACGCCGATCGATACACTAACGTGTGCGATGCTCTTATGACCCTCGAAGTGGGGTATGTATTAGATTTCGGTACCCGAGAGATTCACGGTGAAGTTCACAACTTTGGCGGGCTTACTCGACTCGCGAGCTCCGACGCGGTAGAGCCGCTCTACACGAGCGGCGACGTCGGACTCTATAAGATCACCGCGTGCGACTAACAGACAAAGGAACAATATGGCGATGACGACCCTGCGCGTAGTCCTCGACGACATAGCCGCGCCTGCAACACGTACTTTGCGTCGTTACTCCGAAGAGTTGATCGCGCAGCTTATTGTCAGCGCACCCCCCAACTGCGAAGTCGCCGGTATCGTCTCAAACAACAGCACTAGCTCGGCCCACATCGAAGAGACCTTCCCTGGCCTTGCCGAACTCACCACCCTGCGATTGGGACACGACGCTCTCACGCGTGCGTGGCAGCATGGCGTGACAAGCATTCCCGCAACCCGCATGTCGGGCAAGGGCCTCATCCACTCTCCGAGCTTGTTCGCCCCCCTCTCCCGCCATGATCGGGTCAATGATCTTGGCACGCAAACCGTAGTCACTGTCCACGATGTGTTGGCCTGGACCAGCCCCGAGTCCATGAGCAGCAGACAGGTCGCTTGGAACAAAGCGATGGCGAAACGCGCATTCAAATATGCGGATGCGATTGTGGTCACGAGCCACTCTGTCGCTGATGAGCTCAACGACATCATGGACTTCGGCGAACGAGTGCGCGTAATCCCTGGCGCAGCAACCGAACGGGTGAAACAACCATTCAACGCGCACGCCCGCGCACTCGCCTTGGAACTACCCGAGCGCTACATTTTGGCTACGGGAACGCTTGCACCTCACACCCAATTGGATGCGCTGATCCAAGCCATGGCACATCCTGACGCGCCAGACATCCCATTGCTCATCTCGGGCCCGCCCGCCTGGGGCGAGAGAGACATCGCGAGCACGATCGCCGCCGCTGGCCTCAGTTCAGAACGCGTTCGCCACCTCGGGGCACTCGACGACAATGATCTCGCTGTTGCCCTCAACAACGCCACCATTTTCGCCCACCCCGACAGCTCAGAAGGTTTCAGCCTTCCTGTTCTCGAAGCATTCGCGCTCGGCACCCCCGTTGTGCATTCAGACGCCGCCGCT
This sequence comes from Salinibacterium sp. NK8237, assembly GCF_015864955.1. NCBI lineage: Bacteria > Bacillati > Actinomycetota > Actinomycetes > Micrococcales > Microbacteriaceae > Salinibacterium > Salinibacterium sp. NK8237. The sequence goes on from NZ_JADYWE010000001.1 coordinate 990,699, forward strand.
GTCGTCGAACTCAGTGCAGACGCGGGAATTGCGGTCGCCCGCGAAAGCGCAGAAACCTACCCGGAACGACTCGCGCAGACACTTGCCTCGGTCGCTAACGACAGCGAACTCGAACGCCAGCTCGGTTTTCGCGGTCTCGACCGTTCACACGTATTCACGTGGCGAGCCGCCGCCGATAAGGTGTGGCAACTGCACGCCGACCTGTAACTCGGCGCACTCAGCCCTGCACTGGGTGAGCGGCTACTCGGCTACTCGGACTCGCTTTCAGCATCCGGCGTGCCAACAACTGATTCCGCGACGAGTTCACGGATGTGATCGTAGTCGGGGTTTCCCACGTCAATAGTCGGTGGCGACAGTTCCAGCGTCGCGATCGGGAAATCCTGCGCGCTACTGGCGAGTTCAGTAAACAGACCGAGCATCACTGACGGGATGTCCGTTGTCACCACCTGTTTGCCCGCATCCGCGACCGTGCGGAACTTCGTCAAAATGTTTGCCGGTTCGAACTGCCGAAGGATGGCTTCCTGCACCTCACGTTGGCGGAGCATTCGGTCATAGTCATTTGAACCGTGTCGTGCGCGGGCGTACCAGAGAGCTTCCCAGCCTCCCAGACGCTGTTCGCCGACCTCAACCCAGCCATCAACGTTAATGGGCTGACCGAATTCGTCTTCATCGCCACCGATAGGTTGGCGTTCTGTCACATTAATGACCACTCCGCCGAGCGCATCAATGAGATCGTCGAAGCCCTGCATGTCGATCAACACGTAGTACTGCAGGTCGAGCCCTGTGACTCCCTCGACAGCGTCGCGCATGGCCTCAACGCCAGCCGAACTATCGTTCGCTTCGGCATCCGGATACAACTCAGGATGCTCTTCACCGTAGGTGTAGAGGTAACTGATCAGGCATTCATCGCCACAGTCGTAGCCAGAAGGGAAATCCTGATACAACGGAGAACCTTCGACGAATGGAATGAGCTCGAGATTGCGGGGGATGCCGATGAGGGTGGTTTCCCCCGTCTCTGCATCCACGCTGGCAATCGAAATGCTGTCTGGACGAAGGCCAACCCGGTCGGGCCCAGCATCCCCGCCAAGAAGAAGGATGTTGTAGCGGCCATCAGTCGGTGGTGCGTAATCCGCGCTCGTGAAAACCTCGGTGATAGTTGACCGCGCGGAGTCAACAATGTTGACCGCGGCCACTGCGACACCGGAATAGGCAACTAAAGCGATGAGTGAGAACGCCACCACGAACGGGCGCGCACCGACGCTCGCTCTCTTTACCTGGGCGAGACGCAGGGAATCCACCGCGAGCACGATCCACAGAACCACGTAGGCAATCAGCACCACTTCGATGACCGCGAGAACAATAGCGTTGGTGACTGCGGCGAGGAAAAGTTCACGAAACCAAAAAAACGAAACGAATGCAAGAATTGCCAGCGCCCAAAACAACGTTGTAACAACAACAGCAAAACGTCCGAGCTTGCGACTACCCGCCAGAATTTGGGCCGAACCGGGCACGAAAACGTTCAGCGCGACCAGCCACCATGCACGACGGGTCATCGTTGGCGCCGAGCCTAAGTCTGGCGCCCGCAACGAGGATGTTGTGCTCACAGCAGCTGTTGTAAAGCAGCGTTCTTATCGGCGACCATCGCCTCGAGACCGCGTGCATAATCCGCGAGCTTCGTCGCTACAGCAGCATCAGTTGCGCCAATAATGCGCAGCGCCAGAAGGCCAGCGTTCGTAGCACCGCCGATCGAGACCGTCGCGACGGGGATGCCCGCAGGCATCTGCACGATGGAGAGCAGCGAGTCGAGACCGTCGAGCTTTGCCAACGGAACCGGAACACCCACAACAGGCAATGTCGTGACCGAGGCCACCATGCCAGGAAGATGGGCAGCGCCACCTGCTCCCGCAATGATCACCTGCACGCCACGCGACGCCGCCTGCCTGCCGAATTCGATCATACGTTCAGGGGTGCGGTGGGCAGAAACGACTTCGACCTCGTAAGAGACGTCGAACTCAGCCACGATCTCGGCTGCGCCCTTCATCACTGACCAATCGGAATCTGATCCCATGACAATCGAAACGAGCGGTGAAGACATAGGAGGATACTATCTTCCCGCTCCTGAGGAGCTGCCTTCAACACACGGCGCACTAACGGTGCATGAGAGAAATTACTCGAACTCAGCAGCGGCAGCCCGAGCAGCGCTGCGCACAAAGTCAAGGTCTGCGCCCGACGCCGTGACATGCCCCACCTTGCGGCCAGGTCGCGACTGCTTCGAATAGTCGTGAATTTTGATCGCCGGAGAAGCCACGGTTGCCGCGGCAATCCGCTCATGCATTTCTTGCCCGACCGGACCGCCCAAAATATTCACCATCACCGACCACTCGTCGCGTGCTGCAGTGGCTCCGAGCGGAAGGTTGAGCACAGCACGAAGGTGCTGTTCGAACTGGCTTGTCTGGCATCCATCGATGCTCCAGTGGCCCGTGTTGTGCGGCCGCATAGCGAGCTCATTGATGATGATTCGACCATCGCTGGTTTCGAACAGTTCGACGGCAAGTACGCCGGTGACGTCGAGACCGTCAGCGATAGTGCGAGCGATCGACGCAGCCTGTTCCGCAAGCTCGGTGCTCAGTTGCGGAGCAGGCGCCACGACCTCGGCACACACGCTATTGCGCTGAATGCTCTCCACCACGGGCCACAGGGCAACATCACCCGAAGAGTTGCGGGCTACGGACTGCGCCAATTCGCGGCGAAAGTCGACGAGCTCCTCGATCAATAGCTCACCGTCGGTCAGCCACTGCGCGGCCTCCGCCCCAGCACGCACGATCAGAACGCCCTTGCCGTCATAGCCGCCGCGAGGGGTCTTGAGAACACCCACTCCGTTGTGCGTCGCAAGAAAGTCGTCAACATCGCCAACATTGGCGACCCGCGCCCACGCCGGCATAGGCAAACCCAATTCTGCGAGGCGTTCACGCATCTGCAGTTTGTCCTGGGCAAAAAGCAACGCATGTGGGCCAGGGTGCACGGCGATGCCGTCGGCAACCATTGCCTGCAATACGTCTTGAGGAACATGCTCATGGTCGAACGTCACGACATCAACTTGGCGCGCAAAAGCGAGCACCTGCTCAATTGAACGGTAGTCGCCGACAACCGTCGCTGCCAGATCGGCGGGGGATCCTTCGGCTTCAGCAAGCACGCGAATATCAATGCCCAAATTGAGAGCAGGAGGAATCATCATGCGGGCCAATTGGCCTCCACCGATTACACCGACTTTTACTGACATGATCTCTCCAGAGTTAGCGCTGACTGATTATCAGGATTGCGCAAGATTTCGCAGCTACAATTTCACCGCTTCTTCTATCTTTGCTTATCGACCGGGCGGATTCGTGCGTTTACTCATTACCCAGTTGAGCCGCTTCGGGCTCGTTGGCAGCGTTGGCCTCGTAATCGACGTCGTCATCTTCAACATTTTGCGCACCACAATCCTCGCGCCCGAGGTTCTGCATGAGGGACCAGTACTCGCCAAGGTCGCTTCCACCGCTGTCGCCATCGTCGCCAATTGGCTTGGCAATCGCTACTGGACTTTTCGACGCACCAAGCTTCAGCATCCTGTTCGCGAAGGCCTCAAATTCGGACTCGTGAGCCTTGGCGGCATTCTGATTGGCCTGAGTTGCCTCGTCGTGTCGCACTACGTGCTCGGCTTCACTTCACTGCTGGCAGACAACATCTCCAGCAACGTGATCGGGCTTGTTCTCGGCACCGTCTTCCGTTTTTGGGGATATCGCACGTGGGTCTTTGTTCAAGAGCCCCTCAACGACGAACCGCTCGTGGCTGCACCCACTGCCGCAGCACCGGCCACGGCACCCGCTACCGGTGCCGCGCTAGGGACGCCCGAGCGCGCGATAGGTCCAGCCGGCCTCTCGCCACTGCACCGGGTCCAAGCAATTTCGCCCGTCGAGAATCGCGCGCACCGCAACGACTGAATTCAGTTCGCTCGGATCAATAGCGCGGTATTCACGCCATTCCGTGAGCACAAGCACGACATCCGCATCCTGCGCCGCTTCTTCGAACGTGGTGACGTAATCGAGTCCGGGACGTAGCCGCCGTGACGTCTCGATTGCCTGCGGGTCGGTCGCACGCACGTGTGCGCCAAGTTCGGCAAGTCGCGCCGCTACGTCGAGCGCAGGCGAATCGCGAACGTCATCAGAGTCAGGCTTGAAGGCGAGACCCAGAACAGCTACCCGCGCACCCTCAAGGGTTCCGCCGAGCACCTCGCGACAGAGATCGACCATGCGTTCGCGGCGGCGAAGATTAATCGCATCCACCTCACCGAGAAAGCTGAGCGCGTCTCCAGCGCCAAGCTCCGACGCGCGTGCCATAAAAGCACGGATATCTTTGGGAAGGCAGCCACCACCGAAACCAAGGCCGGCGTTCAAGAAACGGCGACCGATGCGCTGATCGTACCCGATGGCGTCCGCGAGCTGGGTAACGTCGGCACCAGTAACCTCAGCCACCTCGGCCATGGCGTTGATGAACGAAATTTTGGTCGCGAGAAACGCGTTCGCGGCGACTTTTACGAGTTCAGAGGTCGCGTAATCGGTCACGACCCGCGGAATATTTTGGGCTAACACGGTGGCGTAGACATCATCGAGTGCTGCGACAGCATGGTCGTCGCCCGGGCGGACTCCATAGACCAAACGATCAGGACTAATGGTGTCTTTGACCGCGTAACCTTCGCGCAAGAACTCGGGGTTCCAGGCGAGGTGCGCTCCGACAGCCTCAATCTGACCGGCGAGGCGCTCTGCTGTGCCCACCGGCACCGTGGACTTGCCGACAACGACATCCCCCACAGCGAGGTGCGGAACAAGCGCGTCGAATGCCGCCTCAACAAAGCGCAAGTCTGCTGCGTTCGAGTCAGCTTGCTGCGGCGTGCCGACGGCAATGAAATGCACCGTTGCTCCCTCAGCACGGTCCATGTCTGTAGAAAAACTGAGAGTGCCCTTGGCGAGCGTTTCGGCCAGCAATTCTGGTAACCCTGGCTCATAGAACGGGGCCTGCGCCGACGCCAGTAGCGCGATTTTCGCGGGATCGATGTCGATGCCGACAACGTCGTGGCCGAGCTTTGCGAGGGAGGACGCGTGCACGGCACCGAGGTACCCGCATCCGATAACTGAGATCTTCACAGTGCGCACCCTATCTGATGAGAGTTGACGCCAAGTGACCCAGCAACGCGGATGCCGCGATAGCCTCGCGCGAAACTGCGCGGTCTAGCGTGTTCCCCACACAGCCGTCTCGTCAGATGCCTGCGATTCCTCGCGCTGACGACGCAATGAGACCACGTTTTGGTTGTTCTCCATGAGGTCGTGAAGCGCAGCTTGGGTGAGCGTAACGGAGGGAATGTCGCGGAGAACAACGGGGTGATCGTGGCCCGCGTTGATCAGCAGATCGCCGCTGCCGAACATCCGTTGCACCCATGACTGTCGCACCGTGACGTCGTAGCCGCGGCTGTGCAGCAGCTCTTGACGGATGCGCACGAAAATACCGCTAGAAAGAACCACGCGTCGCGTTGTGATCGTGTAATTGCGGGCAAGCCACGCGAAGAAGGGCAAGAGCCACGCGACGACGATCAGCAGCAATCCGGCCGTCAGTAGCGCGAGATTCTGCCAATCTTCCGCGAAAGTACCAAAGAAGTACCCGAGAGCCCCCGCCGTTGCCACAAAAATGATGCTCGGAAAAACTAGTGCGCGCGCGTGAGAGCGAACGCGGGCAACGATCGCCTCGCGCTGAACGCTCATCTCATTCGGCATAGATCATTCATACCGCAGGTGAGTGACGTCACCTGCCGCGACGTGCTGCAGGAGCCCGTTCGCGTCGTCCCTCACGACGAGTCGTCCTTCATCATCGATGGTCTCAGCACTGCCAAATATGCGGGCGCCGTCTGGCAACTCGACCCGCACTCGGCGACCGATCGTTCCGCACTCTGCACGGACGACATCCGCGATCCCACTTCGCACCGGGTCAAGACCCGCTGCCGTGAACTGCTCGACAAGCCCGGTGAATTCGGTCAGGTAGCGGCTCAACGCCTTATCGATGCCGGGCTCAGCCCCTTCCAACAGGAGGGAAGTGGAGACGGATGTCGGCAGCTCGTCGCGCTGGATCGTGAGATTCAATCCCGCTCCCACGATCACTCCTGTGCCGCCCGCCACGAGTTCGGAGAGCAATCCCGACACTTTGAGGCCCTCGATCTGAACGTCGTTTGGCCACTTGAGGGTGACCTCGCGATCGGTTACAAGGCTACGAACGGCCCTCGCCATGGCGAGTCCGCCGATGAGCGGCATCCATGACAATGCTTCGATCGGAGCGTCGTTGGGCGCTACCAATACGGAAACGGCGAACGTTTTGCCTGCCGGCGCAATCCATTCACGCCCTAGACGCCCACGACCAGCGGTCTGGTTGGTGGTCACGAGCGCCGAAAGATGTTCGGTTTCGCCTCGGGCGGCCCGCGCCACGAGTTCGCGGTTGGTCGAACCCACTTCGTCGAGGTGCTCAAGCAGCGGCAGTACAGCGGTACTCAATGGCAAGTGCATCGCTTCAGCGTAGAGCGCTGCAGCGTGCCATGGATGCCCCCTCTATGGTTTCCTCAATGAAACCGCCTTCAAACTTGTGGGTTCCACCAACCACACAAGCGGTGGATGGGTAGGTAAAGTGACACAGTGACCGAAGACAATACGACTCCAGACATGTTCACGACCGCCGGCCGGATCGCCGATCTCAAGAACCGCTATCACGAAGCTGTGACCGCCAGCGGCGACGCGGCCATCGAAAAGCAGCACGCCAAGGGCAAGATGACTGCCCGCGAGCGCATCGAGCAGTTGCTCGATCACGGTTCCTTCGTTGAGCTCGATGAGTTTGTTCGCCACCGCACCCATGCTTTCGGCATGGAAAAGAAGCGCCCGTACGGTGACGCTGTTGTGACGGGCGTTGGCACCATCCACGGTCGCCAGGTTGCCGTGTATGCACAAGACTTCACCATCTTTGGTGGATCGCTCGGTGAGGTTGCCGGCGAGAAGATCATCAAGGTCATGGACCACGCGATGAAGGTCGGTGTTCCCATCATCGGAATGCTCGACTCCGGTGGAGCCCGCATTCAGGAGGGCGTTGTTGCTCTGGGCAAGTACGGCGAGATCTTCCGCCGCAATACCCAAGCTTCGGGTGTCATTCCGCAGATCTCGATCATCATGGGCCCGGCTGCCGGTGGCGCTGTGTATTCCCCCGCCCTCACCGACTTCGTGATCATGGTCGACAAGACCAGCCAAATGTTCGTCACCGGTCCCGACGTCATCAAGACCGTTACCGGTGAAGACGTCGGCATGGAGGAGCTCGGTGGCGCTCTCACCCACAACAAGGTGTCTGGTGTTGCGCACTACCTCGCCAGCGATGAAGAGGATGCCCTCGACTACGCTCGCACCCTCGTCGGCTTCCTGCCAGACAACAACCTCTCGGATGCTCCCGTCTATGAGAGTGAAGTTGAGTTGGAGATCACGGATGAGGATCGCAAGCTCAACGCGATCATCCCCGACAGCCCTAACCAGCCCTATGACGTGAAGACGATCATCGAGCACATTGTCGACAATGGCGACTTCCTGGAGACGCAGCCGCTATTCGCCCCTAACATCGTGGTTGGTTTCGGTCGCGTTGAAGGTCGCTCAGTGGGTATCGTCGCCAACCAGCCACAGGCGATGGCCGGAACCCTCAACATTGAAGCCGGCGAGAAAGCGTCACGCTTCGTACGCTTCTGCGACGCGTTTAGCATCCCGATCCTCACGCTCGTCGACGTGCCTGGCTACCTGCCAGGCACCGACCAGGAGTGGACCGGTGTTATCCGCCGCGGCGCCAAGTTGCTCTACGCCTACGCGGAAGCAACCGTTCCACTCGTCACCGTTATCACGCGCAAGGCATACGGCGGGGCCTACATCGTCATGGGATCCAAGCAGCTTGGCGCAGACCTCAACTATGCGTGGCCGACGGCTGAGATCGCCGTCATGGGCGGCCAGGGCGCCGTCAACATCCTGTACCGCGGTGAGATCAAGGCCGCAGAAGCCGCAGGTGAGGATGTCGCAGCCGTGCGCACCCGCCTCGCCAACGAGTACACCTACAACGTTGCAAGCCCGTTCCTCGCGGCCGAGCGCGGCGAACTCGATGGAGTGATCGAGCCGGCCGCTACTCGTGTGCAGGTCGTGAAGGCGCTGCGCGCTCTGCGCACCAAGCGCGCGAGCATGCCGCCCAAGAAGCACGGAAACATTCCGCTGTGACCGGCAAACACGCGCAGGATGAACCTGCAGACATCCGCATCGTTTCCGCCAATGTCTCTGCTGACGAGATCGCTGCGGTTACGGCCGTCGTTCGTGCTGCTCTGCTCGAGTCCGCCGAGAATGCCGGGGCGGAAGAAACCGCCCCGATTTCGGCGTGGGCGCGCAACCAGCGACCGATTCGGGAACCCTTGGCTCCCGGGCCCGGGGCTTGGAATGCAAGCGCTCGACGCTAGCCGCAGCTCTTTTGGACCGTCTTTCGGCTAAAACATGTGCATTCATAGTCGTACCCCGTTCGGGGAGTACGGAATCCGTTGAAAACCGGGTTTTCGGGCCACTTTTTCACCCAAATAGACAGATTGTCCCCCGAGAGTCCCCCTAAAAACCGACTTTGTTAGTTGTTTGCATGATGCAGAATATTAACTGCTAGGTGGATCTCCATAGGAGTTACACCGCCAAAGATTGGCCGACTAGGGTAAGCGGGCCAATTCTTTGGGGGCGGATCAGGACGGTATTCGGGTTATCGTCCTGATCCGGGTTCTAGCGAAGGACCGGAGAAGTGCTTCTTATAGCCACTCCGGTCCTTCGTTCTTTAACGAGTGGGCCGATTGGCATAAGCCCATGGCCATCGCTCATCATTACGACCAGCGAGTTCATTGACCGGGGCTAGGGCGCACCCCTGAGAATCGCCAGCGGCGCTCTCACGCCGCGGACGGGCGTCTGCGCACTCCGCGAACGGAATAGTCACGCAGGGCGCTCAGCGCTCGTGCAGCGGGGTTAGACGGCGACGCTATCCACGCGCGGGATCTCCAGCCAGATGTCAACGACATCTTCTTCGAGCGAGTCTTGCCCGAGAGCGCTCGATTCGCCGTCTCCGGCGCTGTGTAGTCCCACGACAGTGATCGCGACATCCGACCCCTCAGGCACAGTGCGTGCAATCACTTTGTCGGCACTGGTTGACTGAATGGCCTGCGCGAGACGATTCAGCACCCGATCGAGATCGTCATCTGACAGGTCGTCGATTCCGCCCTCGTCGAGCAGTGTGACGGTGGCGCCGCGACGGCGCGCGATCATGACCTGGTCACGTACCGCGTCGTTCAAGAGCTTGCGGCCGCGAATTTCGTCACGGATAGCCCCCTCAAGATTCAAACATTCGCGGCGTTCGGCCTCAGACAAGTCACCGTTGGTTTCTTGAATGCGTTCGAGCATTTGGAACGCCATCATTCCCGTTTGTTCCAGACGGAATTGACGCTCATGCACGTGGGCGTCTTGCGCCGCTTGCCAGTCAGTGGCTTCCTGCTCTGCGAGCACAAAGCGCTGCGCATCCTTGGATGCCTTTGCCAACCCGCTGCTGAGAACGTGGGAGACAGCAACCCACGATGCGCTTCCGATAATGCCAAGGCTGAAGAGCCCAGCCGGGCCAACCGGGCCGAGGCTGAAGGTGTGCGCAACCAAGAAACCTATGCCCAGCCACGCGAATGTGTGGCGGCCTCGTGTCGAGGTGATCGTGAGCAGGGTGCCGCTAGCGGCGACGTACCACGTTGCGTAGCCTGTGCCACCTTCGCGGGTGAAGTCGAGTTCGTTGGCCACGAGCAGCGAGATCGCCACGACCGTAGCGAAATTGAACGTTGCCATCCAGATCGGCATTCGCAAAGGACCCCAGGGCAACAAACTGACGATGGTTGCTACGCCGTAAAGAACCATCGCGACGTAAACCGGACCAGCGTGAGCAGGAATATCGATCGTGTAGTTCGCCAAGACGATGTGATACGCCGAGAAGAGCGCAGCCAAGCCGACGATCAGGTACCGAGGAACACCGATATTCACAGGTCGTCCCCCTGCACGTCATAAACGGTCGGGCGCAAGCTTTCTGTATTTAATTCGTCGCTGCGATTGCCGTGCGGCCACTGGATGCAGATTTGCGTTCCCGCACCGGGTATCGATGCGATCGCGGTGCGACCCCCCGCGTTAGCGACACGTTCCACGATCGACACGCGCACTCCCAAACGTTCTTGAGGCACAGAGTCGAGATCAAAGCCCGCACCAGTATCGGTAATCAGTATCTCGATGCCGTTACCCTCGAGGCCTCGCACTTCGACGCTGCGTTGAGTGTCGAAACCACCAGCGTGTTGGATGCTGTTCATCATGGCCTGCACCGCCGCAGAGTGCACTGCTTCTGCAGCAACCACGGGAAGCGAGCGCGCTCCGACGCTGCGAACGGCACACGTGAAGTTGGAGGCCAGCAATTCAGCGGAGGTCACAACACGTTGAGCGAGATCCGTAGCCTGAACGGTCGAGATATCGTCTGGCGATGTTGCTGCTGCTTCGCGCAAGTGCCCAATGGCGTTGCCTGCCATGACAGCGGAGAGTCGCTCGGCCTGAGGCGTGTAGGCGCGAGCGGCTGAAATGAGGGTCGTCAGAACGCTATCGTGCACGATCGAATCAACCTGCACGCGTTCAACTTCTGTCGCGTGCTGCCGAACAGCATTCCCGTAACGCTGCAGCGCAGTGGCTTGCGCGTTATCGACGTTGGTCGCTGCCTGACGAAGCATCGTAACGATGATCATGATCGCGCTACCGAGGATGAGGGCGTAGAACGTTTCGAGCACCGCGAGCTGGAGCGGCGCCCCACCACCGACGGGAAGCGTACGCACGATGAGATACACGAGCGGGGCCGCGAAGAGGTAAATCGTCGCGAGCACCCTGTTGAAGGCAATCGCTGCCATCGCCGTCGCTACCGTGATGAGGTAGTTCAGCCAGTGGATTCCGCTAAAAACTTCGGCGCCGGGGATGACGGTGAATGGCCAGCTCAGCAGGGCGAGGAAATAAACAACGGCGAACGTGCCGTGAACGGCGCGCACACAGCGATTGGCGAACGACGCGACAACAACCACGATAAGCATTCCGAACAGTGCCGGAACGAAGATAAGTAGCCACCACGGCTGTGCTTCACCCGCCTGGCCCAAGAGCCACGGGAGCGTTTGGGCGCCAAAAACCAGACCGATGACGGCAACGGAGCGTGAGATTACCCGCTCAACCTGTTTGCGGCTGATCGGGTTTCGCGGCTGTTTGGCCGTCGGCGCCGGTCGCGCCACAGCCAGGCTAGTGGCCATCGCCGCCTTCAGAGTCGAGTCCTGGCAGGATGCCGTCTTCGACTGCGCGGCGCAAGAGGTCTACCTTGGTCGGCGCGGGGCGTCCGACTTCGACGTACTTCACACGGATGCGGTCCAAGTACTCGCGCGCGGTTGAGTAGCCGATTCCGAGCTGCTGTGCTGCGAGCTTGAGCGGGAGACCCGAGGCGTAGAGGTGCAAGATCTCGCGCTCGCGACGACCAAGCTGTGCTTTGGAGAAGTCTCGGTCGGCATCAATAGCGGTAGCCCACTCAAGGTTGTTGAGCACCTCGCCGCGGGCGACGGTTGCCGCTGCAGCGAGCACCGTCTTCGTGGCCGATGACTTGGGGATCACTCCGGCAGCACCGGCGGCCAGAGCCTCTCGCACGCTGGCGACACGGTCAGCGATGCTGTGCACCAGCACAGCAGAGCCGGTAGCCTGAACGTTTTTGACGTTGTCGGTGACGGTAGAACCGTCGCCAAGCGAGAGATCAAGCACGACGACATCAACTTCGCGACCGTTGAGGCCTTCCACCAGCTCTTTCACTGTGGCTGCGGCGAGAACGAAGTCGTAGCCTTCGTCGATAAAGGCAGCCTTTAGGCCCAATCGCACTGATTCGTGGTCATCGACAACAGCAACAGCAATTTTGCGCTGGGCGCTCTCACTGGGCGTTTCTGTCCCGGATGGTTCTGTCTGGGCCATGTGGCGTCCTCCTGAGTTTCTGTCCCCCATAGTAGTGGGAGAGAGCGCGACCACGCGCCTTTATGACCCCAAACACACTGCGCTATTTACGTGTGAACGCTCCCACAGCCTCCACATGGTGAGTGTGGGGGAAGAGATCGAACGCCCGCACGGTAGAGAGCTCGTAGCCGCGCTCGGCGAAGAAGGCGACATCCCGCGCAAAGGCAACGGGGTCGCACGCCACGTAGACGATCTGCGCGGGGCGCGCCTTGGCAACAAGGTCAACAACTTCTCGCCCTGCGCCCGAACGCGGAGGGTCAAGAATGATCGTTGAACGCTCTAGCCGGTCGCGCTCAACAGCTGTCGCTTCCTTCAAGTGCTGGCGCAACCAACGGTCGACGCGGCCAGTTTCGGCATGGGCGCCTAACCAGTCCGAGAGGTTATTGGCGGCGTGGTCGGTGGCCGACGATTCCGCTTCCACCGTGGTGATCTTGGTTGATGGGCCAAACTTGTCCCCCACCGCGGCAGCGAAGAGTCCTACGCCACCATAAAGATCCAAGTTGGATGCCGCTGGGTCGAACAGCGCGGGATCGATGGCATCTTGCACAGCAGAAGTCAGCATCGCGGCGGCGCCGTGGTGCACTTGCCAGAATCCGGAATCGAGCAACGTGAAATCGCGCTCCCCCACAGTTTCGGTAATGACTTGCGGCTTCTGCTTGCCCATAATCAGGCGAACGCCGCCCGAGCTGGGGTTGAGGATGTCCACCCGCTCGAACCCATCGAAGTTTTCGCCGAGCGGTGCTCCGGCAGAAAGTTCGGGCGTTGCCAATGGCAGGTCAGCGACAGAGATAACGCGGTGGGAACGAGCCGCGAACGGACCGACATTGCCGTGTTCGTCAACGTGCAGGCTGACGCGGGTGCGCCATCCGAGTCCCTTGCGTTCATCGTCACCCGGGACTGCTTCGACGACAGGAGCGAGCGAGACTTTTGCCATGCGCTCGAGTGATTCGTTGAGGATCTGTGCCTTAAGCACACGCTGATGACCGAGCTCGATGTGGCCAAACTCGGCGCCGCCGGCGCGATTGTCGGGGTCGCGGTCAACACTCGCGGCTGACCACACATGCTCTTGGCGGTGCTCACTCGGTGTGATGACCTTCACCGTTTCGGCGCGCCAGAACGACTTCTTGTTGTCGTCGGTAATGCGCGCTTGCACGCGTTCACCCGGGATCGCGTCGGAGACGAAAACGACACGACCATCGTGCCGCGCCACACTGACACCCCCGTGCGCAATGTTGGTAACGTCTACTTCGATCATTCGGCCAAGCAATTCACCCATCCCTTGAGCATAGGAGCCTTTGTGCGCCTTTATCTTGCTTCGACCTCTCCCGCGCGTCTGGCAACGCTGCGCGCGGCTGGCGTCGACCCCGTACTTTTAGCCTCTGGCGTTGACGAAGACGCGGTAGCTGCCGCCGCTCCTGGTCCCCTTGACGGCCCCGCACTTGTTGAGTTGTTGGCGCGCGCAAAGGCTGAAGCCGTTGTCGGCGCGCTCGTCAACGGTGGCCCCATCGACGGCTTCATTCTTGGCGGAGATTCCGCGTTCGAATTGGATGGCGAATTATTCGGAAAACCACACGAACCTGAGATCGCGCGGCAGCGCTGGCTCGCCCAACGGGGTCGCACCGGGGTATTGCACTCTGGTCACTGGCTCATTGACCACCGCGGCGGCGAAGTGCGAGGAGCTACGGGTGCCGTGTCGAGCGCCAGCGTACGTTTCGCCTCCAACATCACAGATTCTGAAATTGATGCGTACGTCGCCACGGGCGAACCCTTGAAAGTTGCGGGCTCGTTCACCATCGACAGTCTCGGGGCGGCTTTTATCGAGAGCATCGAAGGCGATCCGCACGCTGTAGTGGGGCTTTCGGTGTCGCTGGTGCGCCAGCTCATGCGCGAGTTCAACGCGGAGTGGACTGATCTCTGGAACATTGATCGGCCCACTCTGTAGGCATTCACAGTGCTTGCCCTATTTTTTTGTGCGCTTCAGCCCAAGGCTTCGGCCGTCATCCCCATAAGCTAGGTCACTATGGCTCGTATTACGAAGGTACTCATCGCCAACCGCGGAGAGATCGCCGTTCGCGTTATCCGCGCGGCTAAAGACAGTGGCATCGGTTCTGTGGCGGTCTACGCCGACCAGGATCGGGATGCCCGGCACGTGAAGCTCGCTGACGAGGCGTATGCCCTCGACGGCTCGACGAGTGCTGAGACATATCTCGTGATCGACAAGATCCTGTCGATCGCTCGCCGCTCTGGTGCTGACGCCATTCACCCCGGCTATGGATTCTTGGCCGAGAACGCCGAGTTTGCGCGCGCCGTCATCGATGCCGGCATCATCTGGATTGGCCCATCGCCTGAAGCAATCGAAAAGCTCGGTGACAAGGTGTCAGCCCGCCACATCGCGGAGAAGGTCGGCGCGCCGCTCGCTCCCGGAACGCTCAACCCGGTATCGGGCGCAGCTGAGGTTCTCGACTTCGTTGATCTTCACGGTCTTCCCGTTGCCATCAAGGCAGCATTCGGTGGTGGTGGCCGTGGCCTCAAGGTTGCACGCACTCGCGAAGAGATCCCCGAGCTGTTCGATTCCGCCACTCGTGAGGCTGTTGCCGCGTTCGGTCGCGGCGAATGCTTCGTCGAGAAGTACCTCGACCAGCCCCGCCACGTTGAAACTCAGTGTCTTGCGGATGCTCACGGCAACGTCGTCGTGATCTCCACCCGCGACTGCTCGCTGCAGCGTCGCCACCAGAAGCTTGTGGAAGAAGCACCGGCCCCGTTCCTCAGCGACGAGCAGAACAAAGAGCTCTACGAGTCGTCGAAAGCCATCTTGCGCGAGGTCGGCTACCTCGGTGCCGGCACGTGTGAATTCTTGGTTGCCAAGGACGGCACGATTTCGTTCCTCGAAGTGAACACTCGCCTGCAGGTTGAACACCCCGTTTCTGAAGAAGTCACCGGCATCGACCTCGTTCGTGAGCAGTTCCGCATCGCCGAGGGCGGCGTGCTTGACTACGACGACCCCATCCCGCGCGGCCACTCGTTCGAGTTCCGCATCAACGGTGAAGATGCCGGGCTCAACTTCATGCCCTCCCCCGGCCCTGTGCACGTTCTGCGCATGCCTGGCGGCCCCGGCATCCGCGTTGATAGCGGTGTCACGACCGGCGACGAGATCAGCGGCGCCTTTGACTCGCTGCTCGCCAAGCTCATCGTTACCGGTTCCAGCCGCGAGGATGCTCTTGAGCGTTCGCGTCGCGCCCTCGACGAGTTCGAGGTTGCTGGTCTTCCCACCGTTCTTCCGTTCCACCGCAAGATCGTTCGCGATCCTGCCTTCACGAGCGAACCGTTCAGCATTTACACACGCTGGATCGAAACCGACTTCGACAACGACATTGAGCCGTGGACCGGATCACTGGCCGACGAGACGCCCGTGGTAGCCCGCCACAACGTGGTCGTTGAGGTCAACGGCAAGCGCGTCGAAGTGAATCTGCCCTCGAAGCTCGTGCCAAGCACGTCGACCGGAGCAACCCTCTCTGCCGCTCCGAAGCGTCGGGCAGCATCCAGCGTCAACACCATCACCGGTGACTCGGTGAAAGCACCGATGCAGGCAACGATCGTTAAGGTTGCGGTCGCCGAGGGCGACAAGGTCGTCAAGGGCGACCTCATTCTCGTGCTTGAGGCAATGAAGATGGAGCAGCCGCTGGTTGCCCACAAGGACGGCGTTGTTACCACGATGAACGCGTCCGTCGGCCTTACGGTGTCGTCAGGTCATTTGCTTCTGAATATCGCCGACTAGACCACGGCGGACCTTACAACGCAAAGAAGGCCGCACCGCCCGTCATGACGACAGGCTGTGCGGCCTTTACAGTTGGTGGACCCTAGGAGATTTGAACTCCTGACCTCCTCGATGCGAACGAGGCGCGCTACCAACTGCGCCAAGGGCCCGTACTGCAGCACTAACGATATCACTCAGGAAACAGCATTCGACATTTGACTTCACGCGCTGCGGTACGCCGCGAGGGTTACGGCATCAATCCGAGCTTTCGCGCGGTCGAGACTGCCGTAAAACGTGACGATGCATCGAGCTTCTTCATGGCGCTACCGAGGTATCCCTTCACCGTTTGCTCGGTGAGCGAGAGGAGCGCAGCCGTTCGAGCGTTGCTGTAACCAAGCGCAACGCACGAGAGAACATCCGTCTCTCGTGGCGAAAGTTGCACCGTTGCTCGGGCCAACGCATCGTCGCCACCGCGGCACACCGCTTGCGAAAGCTCTCGCCCGATATCGCGGAGCTTCTGCCTCACATCACGGTCCGACACCGTGGCCGCAAGCTGGCGAAGTTGCGCAAATTGTTCCCTCAAGTGCTCCTGGGCGACGGGCGACAATCCCCCACGCTGATTCGACCGCAGCGCCACCATTCGACGGGTCACCTCATCCCGAATGGCGAGCTCGTTTCCTAGTGCGGCAGCGATCGCCACCGCCGGTCGAGCCGCTGCCGTATCCGGCTCGACGAGAGAGTGTGATCCGGCATAAATCAACCCGCGCAGTGTTCCTCCGGCAATGATCGGAATCGCCAAAAGCGAGACAACTCCTTCGCCCAACACAGCGCCGTCATAGTCGTGAGTGATGTCAGCAGAGTGCTCGTAGTCGCGCGTAAATCGCGGACTGCGTTGCGCCATAGCCAACCCGCCAAGCCCACGCTCTCGCCGCACCTTGAGCCCATCGAGGTTGCCCGTGCGGGCGCCGCTAAAGGCACTAACGGTGAGCTCTATGCCCGAGGTGAGACCGCCAAACGACAGGCTGAAACCCGTGCTCGCGGCGATCTCGCGAGTGGCCTGTTGGATCAATTCAAAGTCACTTGGTTCAGACATCTGCGTCATTGCGGATTCCCAACTTTCGGGGGTATTACGTGCGGTACGCCCCTCCGTAATCTGAGGCTAGCACGGGATTCTTCCGCCCCCACTGAGAATCCACATCAAGCATTTCAAAGGAGAAATTGATGTCAGATGCCCCTTCGCTAGAGCGAGTCTCCGCTCACAACACGGCCGCACGCTTGCGTAAGCAGAGCGGTACCTTCGCCGAAATTCAGAACCAGGCCACCCACGATCCCCATGGGTTCTGGCTTGAGCAAGCAGCGCGCATTGAGTGGATCACCCCACCGACGCTGTCCTCCCCCTCACCGGCCCACGAGCTCGGAACAGCGCAAGGCTGCTGGTTCGCCGACGGAACACTCAACATAAGCGTCAACGCCCTCGACCGGCACGTCGCCGCCGGCCGAGGAAACAACCCCGCCCTCATCACTGACTCCGCGATGACGGGTGAGCAAAAAACTCTCACCTATGCCGAGCTGCTCGAACGCGTTCGCAAATTTGCCGGCGCACTTCACGAACTCGGAGTCGGTGCTGGCGATCGCGTCTTGATCTACCTCCCGATGATTTCTGAGGCCGTAGTGGCGATGCTCGCGTGTGCCCGCATCGGCGCCATACACTCCGTCGTGTTTGGAGGGTTCGCCGCCAATGAACTGGCCGTGCGGATCAACGACGCCACGCCATCCGTGATCGTGACGGCGACCGGTGGCCTCGAGCCGTCACGCCAGGTGGAATACCTGCCGATCGTGCATCAGGCCATTGCCTTGAGCACCGGCAGCGTGCGCTATGTCGTGGTCAAAGACCGTCCGCAGATCAATGGCGATATCGCCGAGTACGCCACCGGCGCCACGAGCGGCGGCTCGCTCGACGTCGCTTGGCTCGATTGGGATGACCTCGAAGCTGCCGCTCTCCCTGCCGACGCCGTGGAGATGCACGCCAACGACCCGCTCTACATTCTCTACACCTCAGGCACAACCGGAAGCCCCAAGGGTGTCGTGCGGGACACCGGCGGTTATGCCGTCGCTCTGGAGTGGGCCATGACTCATATCTACGGTGTGGGAAACGACAGCACCATCTTCACCGCATCGGATGTCGGCTGGGTCGTTGGTCATTCCTTTATCGTCTATGGTCCGCTGCTGGCCGGTGCGGCCACCGTGCTGTACGAAGGAAAGCCCATTGGCACCCCCGACGCCGGAACGTTCTGGCGCATCATCCAGGACTACGCGGTTGATGTGCTGTACACGGCACCGACCGCGCTGCGCGCGATCCGCCGAGAGGACCCCGCGCTCGACGAGCTGAGCAGATACGACACCTCCAGCCTGCAAGCGGTGTATCTCGCCGGCGAGCGCCTTGATACCGAGACCTGGCACTGGGCCAATGACGGCATCCGCGTTCCCATCATCGACCACTGGTGGCAGACCGAAACAGGGTGGCCAATCTGTGCCAATCCGCGCGGTGTGCAGCAACTGCCCTCGAAGGCTGGTTCAACGGGAGTGCCGATGCCGGGCTTCCTCCCCCGCATCCTCGATGCGGATGGCAACGATGTGACGAAGCCGGGCACCGAGGGAAACATCGCCATCCAGTTGCCGCTTCCTCCTGGTGCCCTCATCGGACTCTGGGGAAGCCCGGAACGGTTCGCCACTTCGTACCTTGAGGAGTTTCCGGGGTACTACGCCACCGGTGATGCCGGTTACTTCGATGACGACGGCTACCTTTTCGTGATGGGGCGCACCGATGACGTGATCAACGTCGCGGGGCACCGCCTCTCGACAGGGTCGCTCGAAGAAGTGATTTCTCAGCATCCCGATGTGGCCGAATGCGCTGTTCTCGGACTGCACGATGAGCTCAAAGGCCAGCGCGCTGCAGGGTTCATCACGATGAAGCACGGCCGCAATCGCCTTGAGCATGATCTCGCCATCGAACTTGTCGCGCTCGTGCGCGAGGTGATCGGCCCGGTCGCTGCCTTCCGAGACGTCATGGTCGTTGAGCGTCTGCCCAAGACGCGCTCGGGCAAGATCCTCCGCAAAACGATTCGTCAGATCTTCGATGGCGAAGAGGTTCGCATCCCTCCCACAATCGAAGACGTCACGGTGCTCGATGCGCTCTACACCGCTGCCGGACGCACTCGCTCGCAGTAGTTCCCGCTTCACGATTCCCCACCATCCGTTCCCCTCTCAATTGTTTGTGGCAAGGAGGCCCCAAATGTCTGACGAAAGTTCCCCCATTAAAAATGCGATGTCCCCACCCGGCGAGCCCAGCGATGCGCCGAGCGTGCGTGCCGGGCTCATCTATCAAGATGAAGAGAAGGAGCCGGCGTTTATCGAACTCAAACGGCGACACCGCTCGTTTGTGTTTCCGCTCACGGTGTTCTTCTTGGTCTGGTATTTCGCCTACGTGATTTTGGCGGCCTACGCCCATGACTTCATGGCCACGCCCGTCTTCGGCGTCATCAATGTCGGGCTACTGCTCGGTTTCGGCCAATTCATCAGCACGTTCGTGATCACCATGATGTACGTGTCATTCGCTAACCGGCGGCTGGATCCGCTCGCCGCCCAAATCAGAGCAGATCTCGCCGCAAAGGAGTCAGCACTATGACCGCCAACACCCTGGCCATGCTCGCCGCTGCGGCGGTCGACGCTGAGTCTCAGAGCAATCCGGTTCTCAATATCTCGATCTTCATCGGCTTCGTCGGAATCACCCTCTTTATTGTGATTCGCGCCAGTCGCAACAACGCGACGGCGGCAGACTATTACGCGGGCGGGCGTTCGTTCACCGGTCCACAGAACGGGTTCGCGATCACCGGAGACTATCTCTCTGCAGCATCGTTCCTCGGCATTGTTGGTGCCATTGCGATCAATGGCTATGACGGATTCTTGTACTCCATCGGCTTCTTGGTGGCCTGGCTGGTCGCCTTGCTGTTGGTGGCTGAACTCATGCGCAATACCGGAAAATTCACGATGGCGGATGTTCTTTCCTTCCGCCTGAAGCAGCGACCAGTAAGAATGGCAGCAGCGCTCACAACGCTCGCCGTCTGCTTCTTCTACTTGCTCGCCCAAATGGCCGGAGCTGGTGGACTCGTCTCGCTACTCCTTGGCATTGACGACAAGGTCGGTCAGTCGATTGTGGTCGCCATCGTCGGCGGTCTGATGATCCTGTATGTACTGATCGGTGGCATGAAGGGCACCACGTGGGTGCAAATTGTGAAAGCCTTCCTCCTCGTGGGCGCCGCAATCGCGATGGCGATCTGGGTACTCGTGCTCAACGGCTTCGACCTGTCGCGCGTGCTGCAGAGCGCGGTCGACAACTCCGTGGCTACGCCCGCTGAGGCAATTTTGGCGCCGGGACTCAAGTACGGCACGAACCCGCTCGACTTCATCTCCCTGTCACTCGCCCTCGTGCTGGGCACGGCAGGCCTGCCTCACGTGCTCATGCGCTTCTACACGGTGCCAACCGCCAAGGAAGCACGGCGCTCAGTCGTGTGGGCAATTTGGCTCATCGGTGGCTTCTACATCCTTACCCTCGTGTTGGGTTACGGTGCAGCGGCCCTGGTAGGTTCTGCGACGATTCTGGATGCTCCTGGCGGAGTGAACTCCGCTGCTCCGTTGCTCGCACTCGAACTCGGCGGGCCACTGTTGCTGGGGTTCGTCTCCGCGATCGCGTTCGCTACGATCCTTGCGGTCGTGGCGGGACTCACGATCACGGCAGCGGCATCCTTCGCTCACGACATCTACTCCAACGTGATCAAGAAGGGCAAGGGAGACCCAGATGCCGAGGTTAAGATCGCGCGTCGCACCGTCATCGTGATCGGGGTACTCGCCGTCGCAGGTGGTATTGGCGTTCAAGGTCAGAACATCGCCTTCCTCGTGGCGCTCGCCTTTGCGGTTGCCGCAAGCGCGAACCTTCCGACGATCCTGTACTCCCTCTACTGGAAGCGGTTCAACACTCGCGGCGCCGTCTGGAGCATGGTTGGCGGCTTGTCAGCGGCGGTTCTGCTGATCGTGTTCTCGCCCGTCATGAGCGGAACCCCCACTTCGATGCTGGGTGAAGGCGTGAACTTCGCGATCTTCCCGCTGCAAAATCCGGGTATCGTCTCGATCCCGCTCGGGTTCGCTCTCGGCTGGTTGGGAACAGTGACCTCGTCTCGCACAGAAGACCCGGCGCTTGCTGCCGAGATGGACGTGCGTTCGCTCAGTGGCCACGGCGCTGAAGCGGCGACAACTCACTAGAACGAGGATGGGGCGTGCGGTGCGGAGATTCTTCGCACTGCACGCCCCATTGTTCTGCCCGGTAGCGGGACAGCAAGTGGTTAGCTAGCGCGACGACGAGCAAGCGCGGCGTCGAGATCGAGCGAGTTGCCCGATTCTTCGACGATCCCCATGCCAGCAAACCTGCTGGGAGCGGATGCCGCGGCTGGAGCTTCGGCGGGAGCAGCCGGCGCACGCCGAGCATCCCGCGCAAGCTCCGCTTCGCGAGTAGCCGCAGCCATCGCGGCGGTGTTCGCGCGTAGGGCTTGTTCGGCGGATTCCGCCGCGGCCCGCAGCTCGCTGTCGATCTGTCCGGCGTGGCGCGCTGCCGCAACTACTGTTTCTGGCGCGTTGCTGCGACTGAGGTACATGGGCTTCGGCACGGGAACGGGAGTCCAGCTGACTTTCGAGGTGACGTCTTCGATCGGGGCCTCCGAGGAGAGCACCACACGACGACGGGGTGCCGCGGCACGAGTTCTCGGGGCTTGCTCGCTCCGGCGTGCTCGTGAACGTGTGGCGAGGCGCGACAACATTGCACTCGCGCTGATTCCCGCCATCGTCGCAGCAGCGAGAATAAGCCAGGTTCCCGATGAGAGTGCGGCACCTGCCGTGAAGATGAGGACCACGTTGACGCCGACGACGGCGACACTGGCGAGCAAAACTAGTGCGGTGAATGCGCGAGTGCGGCGAAGACGACGGGCAGACAGCGCAAGCACTTCTTCGCGCGTCGGTGGCGTAACAGCGCGGCCGACAGCGACCGGCCCTTGATTCAGGTTGGCTTTCGCCAGTTCAGCGGCTTGTCGCGCCACGGCTTCCGCACGCACGGCATCAGGAATTTCTGAGGTTTGCGCGAGAATGCGAATGGTCTGCTGGAGTCGAACGGCATTGCGTTCGGTGGCCAAGTACTCGCGATTCTTGAACCAATTCGGAATCAGATAGACGAGCCACAGCGCCGCAGCGAGCGCGATCATGACGCCGCCGCCGATGCTGGTGAGTTCCATGGGTATACGCTACGAGCTTCCGGGCGAGTCAGGCTCTCGGCACGCGGCAGAGACATCAGAAGTTGCTGAGAGTCCCAGCGAGTGGATCAGCGTGGCGGAAGCGTCAGCGGGTGCGCGGCGCGCAGGCGGTCCTCGGCGGGAATATGGGCATCCTGCTGTGGCGCGGTGCCCAATTTCCAGCGGCGAAAGATTCCTTGCGGGACTTCTTCTACCGTGAGAGCGAAGCAGAAGTGGTCGCGCCAGTCACCATCGATGTGGATGAAGCGGCGCCGCAGTTGCTCGTAGCGGAACCCAAGCTTCTCGACCACCCGAAGGCTCGGCTCGTTTTCGGGCCGAATGCAGATCTCCATGCGGTGAAGACCGAGTTGAAAAAAGCAGTAGTCCGTGGCGAGCGCTACGGCCGTCGGTGTGAGCCCCTTGCCCGCGAATCGTTCTGACACCCAGTATCCGAGGGACGCTGACGCGAGTGAACCATAGGTGACTGAGGAAACGTTGAGCTGACCCGCGACCTCACCATTGAACTCGATGACGAACGGCAAGCCGGTGCCCACGCGAGACTGTTGCAACAGCCCCCGGATGCTCGACTTCACGTCGAACGACGACGGACCAACCGGGCTGGTGGCTTCCCACCGGCGAAGCCACCCCCGGTTGTCGCGAAGTTCTTTCTCTAACGCACGAGCGTCTCGCACCCGAATGGGCCGAATACTGATGTTTCCGTCGCCAAGCGTCGGAATGCCAAACGCCACCCGTTAATCCAGTGTTGTGCTGAACTGCTTAAGCCATGGGCGCAGTTCAGGGCCCAAGTCGTCGCGCTCAACAGCAAGCTGCACGATGGCCTTGATGTAGTCGAGACGGTCACCAGTGTCGTAACGGCGGCCGCGGAACACGACGCCGTAAACGCCGCCCGCGATGTCGTTCTCTGCCATCTCTTGCAAGGCATCTGTCAGTTGGATTTCGCCGCCCTTGCCTGGGTCAGTGCGCTCAAGAATCTCGAAGATTTCTGGAGTCAGCACGTAGCGACCAATGATCGCGAGGTTGGAGAGCGCTGTGCCCTGAGCCGGCTTCTCTACGAGACCCGTGATGTGCACAACATCGGGGTCGTCGGTGGGTTCCACCGTCGCGATGCCGTACATGTGGCTCTGGGCCGGGTCGACCTCCATGAGGGCGATGATCGTGGCGTTGCGACCCTCTTGCTCTTCGAGCATGCGGGAGAGCAGAACATCGCGTTCGTCGATGAGGTCGTCACCGAGCAGTACGGCAAACGGTTCGTGACCGACGTGCATTTTGGCACGAAGGACGGCGTGACCGAGGCCACGCGGATCGCCCTGACGGACGTAATGCATGTCGGCGAGGTCATTGGAGAACTCGACCTTAGAGAGGCGATCTGTATCGCCCTTTTGCTGGAGCGTCGACTCCAACTCTGTCATTCGATCGAAATGGTTTTCAAGGGCGTTTTTATTACGCCCGGTGATCATCAACACGTCGGTGAGGCCAGCGGCAACAGCCTCCTCTACGACATATTGGATAGCCGGTTTATCTACAACCGGCAACATCTCCTTCGGCATAGCTTTCGTTGCCGGGAGAAATCGTGTGCCCAGACCTGCAGCAGGGATAACCGCTTTAGTAATCTTCGTAGCCATAGGTACAGCGTAGTCGGCCAGTCTCGTAGAATGCTTAGTATGACCGACGATGTCAGTCACGATAAACGTGCACTCCGAGCCGAATTACGCGAACGCCGACGCATCTGCACCGCCAAAGAGCGGGAAGAATTTAACACTGGTGTAACAGAGCACCTCATCGAGCTCACTCAGAGACTCGGATCTACTTCGATCGCCGCCTACCTCTCCACCACCGACGAACCCGAAACCCGCGGATTTTTGCACTGGGCCTGCGACCACGACATCACCGTGCTGCTTCCCATCTCGCGCGCCGATGGCCTACTCGACTGGGCCCCCTACGACGGCGAAGATGAAGACCAAGACCTCATCGGCATGCCAGCGCCTACGAGCGACGTGCTTGGCCCGATCGCCATCAACGATGTCGACCTGATTATTGTGCCCGCGGCATCCGTGGATCGCACGGGAATGCGCATGGGGTGGGGTCGCGGCTACTTCGACAAGACCCTCGGCTCTATGGAGACCAAGCCACCCGTCTACGCGGTGATCTTCGACAGCGAATTCGTGGATAAAGTGCCCACAGAAATTCATGACCAACCAGTAAACGGCATAGTTACCCCCACGGGAATTGTGACCATCACCGAGCACAACTAAGGATCTCGTGCCTACCTATTCCTACCGCTGCACCGAATGTGACAACGCGTTCGATATTCAGCAATCGTTCACCGATGACTCGCTCACGGTCTGCCCCGCCTGCCAAGGCAAACTTCGCAAGATCTTCTCCGCCGTCGGAGTCACGTTCAACGGTTCGGGTTTCTACCGCAACGACTCACGTGCGACCACGAGTTCGACTGACTCCAGCTCGAGCTCGTCAAGCTCCTCAAGTTCGTCGAGCTCGTCCCCTGACTCGAAGAAATCTGACTCCGCGAAGTCAGATTCGAAGCCGTCGACGAACCCCTCATCTCCGCCAGCCTCTTCACCATCGGCCGCAAAAGCGTCATAGTTATTACTTCCCCCACACAGAGGAGTAATCATGTTAAGCGGATTCAAAGAATTCATTTTGCGTGGCAATGTCATCGACTTGGCCGTAGCCGTCGTCATTGGCGCTGCCTTCACGGCAGTCGTCAACACGATTGTGGAAGCGGTTTTCAACCCGCTCATCGGCGCCCTGTTCAGTGCAGAGTCGCTGGCGACAGCACTCCCGGTCGCAATTGGCACCAGCGGGGCAACGATCTACTTCGGCGCGGTCCTCGCGGCGATCATTCAGTTCGTGCTCGTCGCCGCCGTCGTGTACTTCGCCATCGTTGCACCTATGAACTACGCCAACAAGCTCGCGAACGCGCGCAAACCGGTCGTTATCGAACCTGAAGCTGGCCCGACCGAAGCAGAACTGCTACTGCAAATTCGCGACCTTCTCGCCAAGCAAAACGGCTAGCAGCCAGCAACCCGCAACTCGCAGCTGCCCCCGGTAGCTCACGAAAACAACGAGTGGCCAAGGCACTTACCCCCAATGCGGAGGTTTGTCGCCCTTGAGCCGCTCGTCGTTTTCGTTAACCGGATGGCGTTCCGGTTCAGCGGGCGGATGCGGATCTGACCCCGCTGGCGGAGCCGTCGTCACGCGGCGACGCTTCTTCGGCTTCGCGCGCGGCTCGACGGACTGCTCTGCTCCCGCCGTGCTGCGCTGCTCGCCCTCGCGCGCGCGATCGCTCGACGGTGCGCCCGACTGCTCGGGATGGATGCCGTCTGCCATTACTGCTGCGGACGGGTGGCGGGAATGATCGCGATGGGCTCGGTGGTGGGAGCAGGTTCTGCTCCGAGCATCCGGGCGACCTTGTCGGCAACCTGATCGGGGTCGCTGAACAGCTCGAACGCGTGCACCCGCAAGTAGTGCCAGCCCAGACGACGCAGTAGCTCAGGACGCAAGCGCAATGACTCGCGCAGGCTTGATTCGTGAACCATGGCGTCAGTCTCGATGGTGCCGCAGCGGCCGCCGCGGGAAGCAACGAGTCCGAGCTTGCCGCGGTGCCCGAGCGAGACGCGAAGTCCGCGCGCTTCGAGGCGACGAGCGAGATCAACGAGCATGGGGTCGCTGTCGTCGGGCACAGGAACTTCGGCAAAGCGGGCATCCACTTCATCGAGCACTTCAGCCAGAGCAACAGCACCATGCTTCATGCGACCGTCGTCGAGGTCTTCTGACCGGAACGACGTGACGATTTCGAGCGAACGACGCGCTCGCGTCATCGCGACAGCGAGCAGGCGCTCTCCCCCGGGTTCACCAAGTGACCCGAAATCGGAGAGGACGCGACCGTGGGGCGTGCGGCCATATCCGATGGAGAAAATAACCCGGTCGCGACTTTGGGCCACAGCCTGATCAATCGTCGTGACCGTAAACGGTTCGGCACGATCGCCGATGATGACATCGAGCAATTCGGGGCGACGACGGCTAACGGCATCCAACACCGCCTGCATAACACGAACGGAATGCACGGGGCTTGCCGTGATGACCATGAGTGACTCTTGCGGACGCTTGGTGGCGTGGTCGAGCACGAGTTCGACAACGCGAGAGACTTCGGCGTCAGGGCTTTCGACAGCGCCTGAGTCAGGGTCGGGCATTCCGATTCCGTCAGCGACGTAGCTGACAGCCAGACTGCCGTGACCGAGGAAACTTCCCGCCCAGGGCAGCGACTCGATCTGACCGTCATAGAAGCGACGATTCACGAGCTCAGCAAGCTCTTCACCACCGGGGCGGTAGCTGCGCGTGAGGGTGAGGGTAGGCAGCACGCCGCTGAGCTTCGCAAAAGCGGAGTCGTCAACGAGTGCTTCGCGCGCGTCATCGTCGACGAGCGGAGCAGCATCGCCGGTCGCATCGCGCACCGCCGTTTCGAACGGTGTCGGCGATTGGATGACAGGGTCGCCAATAACGACGACCTGCTTTGAACGGCGGATCGCTCCGGCCGCTTCAGCCACCGTGACAGCGCCAGCGTCAACGAGCACGACAGTGTCGAACGGCATCGTGTCGACAACAGAGTCAATCTCGTAGGGCGAAGCGAGCCACACTGGCGCGATGGTGCGCGACAAGTGTGGTGCCGAGGTTTGCACGTCGAAGGACGTGAGGCGCTCTTTGGCGAGAGCGCGCTTAAGGGCGCGGGCCTCATCTGGCCAGTCGACGAGGCCGATCTTCCAGTTCTCGGCGATCTGCCACGAGAGCTGCTTGGCGTTGGCAGAAGCGTGAGCTTCATCCACGAGACGGAAATCAGCTTCGAGACGATCGACAACGGTCGTGTTGGCGTTCAGCAGCGCCCGGTCAACTTCGAGCATCGAATCGAGTGCCGACTTCCACCACGACAGCTCAAGCTCAGCCGCGACTTGATCTTCAGGAACATGGCGCTCAGCGAGGTCTTCAATCAGCGGGTCCAGCTTGAGATCACGCAAGCTACCCATCAGCGCGGTGCGCTCCTGCAGGTTATTGAGCACATCAGATTCAGCCGCGAGAGATTCCACCTTCTCGATCAAAAACGGAATCGGGAGGCTCGAGAGATTCATGTGCGAGTCAGCCAGACCGAGCGGCACGTCGAGGGCAGCGAGGTCGTCAGAGACCTGCTGGTATGACCGCTGAACTTCACCAATTCCCACGGGAACCGCCGGGCTCGCACCCTCAGCCACAAAACGGTGCCACAACACACGCTGCTTCTGGATGCGCTTGAGCGCACCATGCATGTCGGTTACACGCACGCCAGGGCGAACGTACTCGAGAGCAAGCTTCTTGAGACGGCGACGGTTCGCGCTCGTCATGTCAGGGAAGTCGCGACGCGGAGCGGTAGCCGCAATCAATTCCGTGATCGCGCGGTCGAACACCGTCGGCACAAAACGGTCGAGGGTTTCGCGAAGATCAACGAGCAGTCGCAAGTACACGCCGAGCTCATCGATGCTCTGGAAGGGACGCATGCGCGTGTTCGAGACAAGACGATTAGCAACATCGAGCAGCGACGACAGTTGCTCATTCGCCCGCTGAGCGATGCCGTGCGCTTTAAGCGCTTCCCCACTATTGGCGAACTGTGCGCCGTACCAGGGCGAATCTCCGGGGCCGTACTTGAATTCGCCGAGTTTCGCTGCAGCGATAATCACGCCAGTGGCCGTGCTGCGATCCTTGGCCAGCTTCTCCACGGCCTCCCGCGACAAGCGTGCCGTTGTGGATGGCGGTGTCGGCAACAGCGCCAAACGGCTGAGTTCCGAAACGCAGTCGAGAACCGAAACGCCGAGAACACCGTCGGGCACCGACATTGACTCGCGGTAGTCGAGCATGATCTTGCGCAAACGCAGCAGCGCGTCATCCACGTCTTCGATCTGCGGACGGCCAGCTTTCTCACTGCGAGAAATGGAGCGGATGATGTCGCGGCGAAGCGTGCGGGGTGCGACCGAGAGGCCAGGAAGTCCGATGTCCGAGAAGCGATCAGCAATTGACTGCAGCGAGGCGCGACGCGGGCTCACCACGAGCACTCGCTTGTTTTGTGCGACAAGCGCACCAACCGCGTTCACAATCGTTTGAGTTCCACCGGTGCCGGGCAGAGTGCGCACGACGAGGGAGTTGCCTGCCTCGATTTGGGCGATCACGTTCTCTTGTTCGGCATCGGCATCAAGCAGGAGATTGTCGGTCTGCGGCGAGCGCTCATCCGCCGAGAGAGCCGGAACAGGCGCGTAGCCTTCCTTGATCGTCCAGGCTGCGGCAGTGTTGCCGGCGAGCGCATCAAGGATGGGGTGCTTCAAATCTGCGGCGTCGTCGACCAGACCATGGGCGACATCCGAAAAGGATGACACCACGAGGCGCGGACTAACCGCAAAGTTATCGAGGTGCGAAGTCAGACCGCGCAGCCGGTCGATGACCGGGTTCGGCTTGAACGTTCCATCAGCATCGGCGAGCGCGACAAACGATTCGGCATCAAGACGCAAATGGAACTGCTCGTCAAGAGCCCGAGCAAGCGCCGGGTTGAGATAAGCGCTGCCCCGAAGCTTGAGTTCAAAATCGCGACCATGACGACGAATAGCCAGTGGGCGCAGTAGAACAGGACCACAGAATTCGACATCCTCATGAGTCCAGCGGGCAATTCCGATTCCCAGATGCACCGAATCGATGCCGCGGGCGGTAGCCAGCTCAAGGCCCTTTGCCGCGACAGCTCCTGCAGCAGTCTTAGCGGAGCGAAGCGCGACATCATCGCGAATGAGGCTCGACAGCAGAGTGCGCTTGCCGGTGATGAACTGCGCAAGACCGCCGGGATGGGTCGTCGATAAATCGACTCTCGTGCGAGGCGAATCAACGAAGTGGATGAGCGGGGAACGCCCGCCCAGCTCTGACAATTGCGAACGCCACAGCGTCCACACGGGCTCTGCAACGTTTCCGGCCATAATGTTCGGCTCACCAAAACTCAGCGTGTGAGGCGCTGTTACTTGGACGTGGGCATGAGCGTGCTCGTTTTCGCCGTCGTCAACGTCATGGTCCACCGAATCTGGGTCGACCGTGAAATCATCGGAAACTCTATCTGCACGCCACACACCGCCACCTTAAGCTTGTTACCTCCATAAAACGTGCAACACCCACGAGTTTCGCCAGACTCACCCGCTAACCTCACCCCCAGTTCTCGCGACAAACGGCCCTAGAATACGGTGCATGGTGCCTCACGCCCTGCCCTTTCTCCTCATCACCGACACAGCCGAACTCGTGCGCGGCACCACGATCGCCGTCATCACCGTCGTCGTGCTCGTGGTGGCGATCGGGGTCGTAGCGTTTGTCGTCTTGTTCCGTCGTGGAGGCGACCGCGGCATCCGCGGAACGTCGTCGCAGTCAGCGCTCGAATCGCGGACTGCCAGTCTCTTGGTGATCCTGGATGATCGAGTGCGCGAGGCCGACAACGAACTCGGTTTTGCGGTGGCCCAGTTTGGGGCCGCTGCCGCCCGCGATTTCGGGAGCGCTCTCGCCGAAGCGCGCGGCCAACTTACTGAAGCGTTTCGGCTCGGACAACAGCGTGACGACGTCTCGGCCACCGCCGATCACGCGCGCCGCCAACTCACCCTGCAGATGACAGCGCTCTGCGAAAAGGCGCTCGCCAGTCTCGACCGGTTCGATGCCGCCTTCACTGAGCGACGTCAGAACGAGGTAGTGGCAGCGGAAACAGAACACGAACTGCGTGCTCGACTTTCGACCGTGCGGGCGCGGCAAACGGCGGTGCGCGGTGCCATAGCCGAGAGCGCCATGAGCTACGTGGAATCGGCGTTGACGGCGGCACGTCGCCAACTCGATGCAGCGAGCATCGCTCTCGACGAAAGCGAAGCAGCATTGGATGCCGCGGCCCCCGGCATCAGCCCCACCGGAGTCAACGCGGTCACCGACACCCTCCACACCGCAGCCGCCGCTCTGCACCGCGCCGATCGCGCCGTCTCGGCTGCCGACAGTGCTCTCAACGAGCTAGCCGACGCCGACGCTGCGGTGGCTCGAATGCGCGCGGATGCCGCAAGTGACCTACTCGAAGCGCGGGTGGCACGAGAAACGGCTCCCGATCCGGAGAGCGGAGCGCGCATTGTGACGGCCATCGCGGCCAACGAGAGGGCTCTCGAGCAGACGGCTCCGGCATCCGGAACTGTGTATGACCCGGTCCTGCAACTCGCGCTACTCAGTGATGCCGCAGCAGAACTGGATACAGCCCTAGCAACCGCGCGCAACCAGCAACAGCGGTTTGAACACGCACGTGCTGCCTACCAAGGGACTCTGGTGGCGGCACGGAGTCAGATCTCAGTCGTGCGAGAACTCGTGGGGCGCAGTGGCGCAAGTGCACGGGCCCGCACCCGACTAGCGGAGGCGGAGCGCCAGCTAATGATCGCTGAAGCTGAGACAGATCCGGTAGAAGCATTAGATGCCATCCGCCGGTCAGTTACTCATGCTCGAGATGCTGACGCTCTCGCCCGCTACTAGTCAAAAAGAATTCGATCGACCGCGCGCCGTCGAATTCTGGTCTAGCTATCGAACGTGCGCGTGATTACGCGTTGTCGAGAATGGCGAAGTTCACTGCGCCGTTTTCGCCGACTTCGGCGTGAAGCGTCTTGTCACTCAACGCGACCGAGGCGTTCTCTTCAAGAAAAACGCGGGCGCCGTCGGCTTCAACGACAGAGTCGCCAGCCTCAGGAGCCGCAACGACGGCAACGGTGAGGTTGGGGGCACCAGGTTCCCCGTTGATGCGGAGGCCCGAGGCTTCCGTATTGGGGTCCTGCTCGACGATCGTCTTGACGACCGTGGTGGCTGTTTCGGTGAGGGTGAGCATATGTTCGTCCTTCCAGGTTCAGCGAGATGAAACCCCCACGCTTCCTTAGTGGGCGCGCGTCAGCAAGCCTGAGGCCCGATTGTGAGGCAACTCTCATAGTCAGTGGAGCGCACGGTCAGGTCGAGGCCGTTCCCGTGCACGCCCTCAGCCTCACAACCGGTAGAATTGACAACGGAGTGCCGGGAAGTCTGGTCGGCGATTGTGTCGGCGACCCCGCTGACGAACCTCAACGTCTGGAATTTTGTGACCACATCCGTGAAGAAACTGAGCCCCCGCAAGCGAGTACGCCGGTGGGTCACCATGGAAACCACCAGCGGAATCCTGCTGATGGTTGCCGCTGCGATCGCGCTCATCTGGGCGAACTCGCCGTGGCGTGAAGGCTACGCAGCCCTTGCCGAGACCACGGTCGGCCCCGAGTCGCTGCACCTCAACCTCACCCTCGCCACCTGGGCTGCTGACGGCCTGCTCGCGATTTTCTTCTTTGTGGTGGGTGTCGAGCTCAAGCAAGAGCTTGTAGCTGGCAGCCTGCGCAAACCTCGCGAAGCCGCTGTTCCCGTCTTTGCCGCAATCGGCGGGATGCTCTTTCCCGCGCTCCTCTTTACGCTGATCATTCTCGTTTCAGGCGACTCCACCGCACTCGGCGGCTGGGCAATTCCCACCGCCACCGACATTGCGTTCGCTCTCGCCGTACTCGCTATCTTCGGCCGCGGCCTCCCGCGAGCGCTACGCACCTTCCTGCTCACGATGGCTGTCGTCGACGATCTGCTCGCGATCATCATCATTGCCCTCTTCTACACCGAGAGCATCGACCTGCTCTCGCTGCTGTTCTCACTCATCGCGATTGTGCTCTTTGCTGTTGTCGTTCGCTCGCGCAAACCTCGCTGGTGGCTGCTGCTCCCCTTGGCGCTTGTGGCGTGGGCGTTCATGCACGACTCCGGAGTCCACGCGACTATCGCCGGCGTTGTTCTCGGATTCACCGTTCCCGCCAAACTCGTGCACGGAGAGAAAGACACCCGAACGCACGCGTTCGACGATGCGGTGCGCCCCACCTCATCCGGCATCGCGTTGCCGATCTTCGCCTTCTTTGCCGCTGGAGTCTCCCTCGGTGGAGACGGCGAAAGCGCCAGCGAGGTGATTGTTCAGCCCGTTGTTGCTGCCATCATCGTTGGACTAGTGGTCGGAAAGATTATTGGTGTGCTCGGTACTACGGCGCTCATCACCAAGGTGACAAAGTTCCGTCTCGCCGACTCGATCGGGTTGCGAGACCTCTTGCCCATCGGATTCCTCACGGGAATTGGCTTCACAGTCTCTCTGCTCATCGCAGAGCTCTCTTTCCCCGACAGCGAACACACCACCGGGGCAAAGCTTGCGATCCTCATCGGAACAGGCCTGGCCGCGATCTTCGCCGCGATCAGTCTTCGCTGGGACTCCCGTCTCGCCCGCAGACGCGACATGAACGACGACGGCATTCCCGACCGCAACAAGGCTCTCATCGAAGACGAAGACTAAGCAGCGCGCCTCACGCACGCTGTCGAAAGGATCACCGTGTCCGACCCATTGAGCACCCACACCGACTACGGCCAGCTGCCGCTCAATGATTCGGATGTGCTCGCCGACCCCATAGAGCAATTCCGGCTCTGGCTAGCAAACGCCAGCGATGCGAACGTCTACGAGCCCAACGCCATGGTGCTATCGACCGTGGATGCCGACGGCTCCCCCAGTAGCCGCACCGTGCTGCTGCGCGCCATCGACGACACGGGATTCGAGTTCTTTACGAACTACAGCTCCATCAAGGGCCGCGCACTGCTCGCGAACCCGGCAGCAGCGCTCGTTTTCCCCTGGTATTCGATCCACCGGCAAGTGCTGGTGCAAGGAACAGCTCAGCCCGTCGCTGATGCCCTCTCTGACGCTTACTTCGCCACGCGACCGCGAGGCAGCCAGATCGCGGCGCACGCCAGCGAACAATCGCAACCCATCGCATCCCGTGCACTGCTCGAAGAACGTGTGATCGAGCTCGAGGCTGAGTTCGAGGGCCGCGATGTGCCCCGCCCGGCTGACTGGGGCGGTTTCATGGTGGAGCCCACCACGATCGAATTCTGGCAGGGACGCAGCTCACGCCTCCACGACCGCGTGCGCTTCACGCGTGCCGCCTCTGGCGACTGGGAGCGGATGCGGTTGCAACCCTAAGCTGCGCTCGACGACGCGTAGCCATACGCACACGCACGCACACAACCCCGCTCCTCTAGCAAAACCAGAGGGCGCGGGGTTTATTCGTTAGAGCCACACGGTTTGTTAGCGCCGCATCGTTTGCTAGCGCCGCATCGTTCGTTAACACCAAAAGAGGGACACAGTTGCGATAACAACTGTGCCCCTCCCGAGGTTGTGGGCTCTACTTAGCCGATACAGTTTCCTGCGTCGACAGTGCATAACCCGACTCGCCGTGGACGGCGAGGTCGATACCAGCAATTTCTTCTTCCGAAGTAACGCGGAATCCGATGGTCTTCTGAATCGCGGTTCCGATCAACCAGGACATTACGAAGGAGAAGATTGCTACGGCGAGCACGCTGATCGTCTGAACGGCGAGCTGTCCTGCATCTCCACCAGTGAAGAGTCCGGTGTCGGTGGCGAAGAAGCCAAGGTAGATGGTTCCGATGATGCCGGCGACGAGGTGGAGTCCCACTACGTCAAGCGAGTCATCGAAGCCGAGGTTGTACTTGAGCTCAATTGCGAGAGCACAAACGGCACCGGCGACGACACCGAGAATCAAAGCCCAACCGGGCGTCAGGTTTGCACAAGCGGGGGTGATGGCAACGAGACCAGCAACGACACCTGAAACGGCACCAACTGCTGTGGCCTTACCAGTGCGGAGCTTCTCAACAACGATCCAACCGAGGATTGCTGCGGCGGGAGCGGCGAGCGTGTTGAACACGATCAGGCCGGCCTCGTCGGGGTCGCTAGATGCACCAGCGTTGAATCCGAACCAACCGAACCAGAGCAGTGCTGCACCGATCAGGACGAGAGGAACGTTGTGAGGCTGGGTGATGTTCTTGTTGAAGCCAACACGCTTGCCGAGTACCAGGGCGAGTCCGAGAGCGGCTGCACCAGCGTTGATGTGAACGGCGGTACCACCGGCGTAGTCGATAACGGCAGGAAGGCCACCGAGGCTATCTCCGAGGTTCTGGATCCAGCCACCGCCCCATACCCACGCAGCGACGGGGAAGTAAACGAGCGTTGCCCACACACCGGTGTAGATCATCCAGGGTCCGAAGCGAGCACGGTCTGCGATGGCACCGGAGATAAGTGCGGTGGTGATGATGGCGAAGGTTCCACCGAATGCAACAACGAGGAGGTCAGAGCCGGCGACGCCTTCTTGACCGAAGTTGCTGAACGGGTTACCGGCGAACGACCAAATCGAACCGTCGATCGAGCTCATGTTTGCACCGATGAGAATCCAGAGAACGGCAACGAGGCCGAGCGATCCGAAGCTCATCATCATCATGCTGACTACTGACTTCTCTTTTACGAGTCCACCGTAAAAGAATGCCAAACCGGGGGTCATGAGCAGCACTAATGCAGTGCTTATGAGTACCCATACGACTGTATCCATCTCAACCTCTTTCGCTTTGTGCGCCCTGTGCACACGGATGCTTTTGCGGATTGTCAGTGAGTGTCGGGTTATTCCACTCCCACTGACCCGCACGACAAAGCATCCCGTCTCAGCGTTTCGTAAGACCCTCAGTTATGTTTCGTAGACGTTAAACGTCATCGCTGGGTGTTACGGAAAGGTTTCAAGAAGCCAAAGGTATTCGGTGAATCGGGTCTCAGATATGGCTAGGGCGTCGGAATCCCACCATTGGCGTTGAGCGTTTCACCGATGACATAGCTCGATTCTGCCGATGCCAGGAACACGTACGCCGGCGCCATTTCAGCCGGCTGACCGACTCGCCCCAGAGGCGTATCGTGCCCGAAGCTGGCGATCTTCTCTTGAGGTTGTCCATCTGACACTTGCAAAGGTGTCCACACCGGACCGGGAGCCACCGCATTGACTCGAATACCGCGTTCAGCCAGCTGAGCCGCTGTCGCCTTCGTGAACGAATTGATCGCCGCCTTCGTCGAGGCGTAGTCGACGAGCACCGGTGACGGCTTGTAGGCCTGAACGGAAGTGGTGTTGATAATGGTGGAGCCGGCCGGCAAGTGTTCGAGCGCGGCCTTAGTGATCCAGAACATTGCATAGACATTCGTCTTGAACGTCTGGTCGAATGCCTCGTCGGTGAGATCTTCGAGCTTGGTGCAAAAGACCTGCTTCCCCGCGTTGTTCACGAGGGTATCGAGGCCGCCCAATTTTTCAGCGGCGTCTGCGACGAGGGTGCGGCAGGCTTCCGCACTAGAGATATCGCCAGGGAAGAGGTGGGCTTGCTGCCCGGCATCCCGAATCAGCGCTGCGATGCGCTCGGCATCGCTCTGTTCGCTCGGGAGATAGGAGAGGGCGACATCGGCGCCTTCTCGCGCGAACGCAATTGCGACAGCGCCCCCGATCCCTGAGTCGGCACCCGTAATGAGTGCGCGGCGGCCCGAGAGGCGGCCGCTGCCGCGATAACTGTCTTCGCCAAGGTCAGCGAGCGGCTTCAACTCTGAGTCAAGACCGGGTTCCGGCTGATGCTGTTTCGGCGGTGAAACCTTCTCGAAGCGAGTGGTGGGATCAACGAAGGTGTACTGGTCGTGTGCCATGGTCTCCCTTTTCTCAATAGTGAATAGCGCGGTGGCGCGTCGTCAACTTTAGAAAAGAAAATCTCAGCATCCCTCAGATCCCATGGAACCATGACGCTTTTCCCAGCGAGCACAGAGAGAACGTAGAGTTGGCGGATGCACGACTCCGCGCCAGCAGACATGCCAGACAACGCCACTCCCCCAGCCAAGCCCTCCCTCGTGAAGGCACGCATCCGCCAACTCACCACTCCGTGGTGGCGGTTGGTATGGCTCATCGGCGGGCTCATCTGGGCCGTGGTGTTTAACGTCATCTACGTGAACACCGGCGGAGATCAAGAATGGTGGGGCGTCGCATCCGTGGTGCCGATTGCTCTGCTGCTCGTCGACGTGCTGCGCATCGAACGACTCGAGCGTGCTACTGAGCAGAAACGCCAAGCCGACCTTAAGAAGTAGACAACAAAAGATACTTCTCTCGCCGTAGGCCAGTGACTCCCCTCGGCTGACTCGCTGAGCGCTGAAGTCAGCGAGACTAGGCCTATGACTACCCCCATCATCCGAGTCAAGGATGTCCACAAGTCCTACGGCAAAGGCCCCAACCGCTTTGACGCCCTCAAAGGTGTCACCTTCGACATCAACGAAGGTGAGAGCGTCGCGATCATCGGCAAGAGTGGATCGGGAAAGTCGACCCTCATGCACGTGCTCGCGCTCCTCGATGCCCCGACCTCCGGAACGGTTGAGCTCGAAGGGATCGACACCAGCACGTTGAAAGGCAAAAAGCTCAATCGTGCGCGCAACAAGACGTTCGGGTTTGTGTTCCAACAGTTCTTTCTCACTGCCAACATCTCCGTTCTGGAGAACGTTATGCTCCCGATGAAGATTGCCGGGGTGCGCCGCAGCGAGCGGAAGGCACGCGCGCACGCCGCTCTTGAGCAATTGGAAATGGATGACAAAGCGTCGAACAAGGCCGTCAACCTGTCGGGCGGTCAGAAGCAGCGTTCGGTGATCGCCCGCGCGCTCGTCAACAACCCGCGCATCATTTTCGCGGATGAACCCACCGGAAACTTGGACACCGCGACGGGAGGCAATGTCGAAGACATTCTCTTCGCACTCAACCGCGACAAGGGCATCACCCTGATTGTCGTCACCCATGATGACGAGTTGGCTGCCCGCTGTGACCGCCGCATTTATATTCGCGACGGACTCCTCGTCAACGACACCACGGAGGTGGCCGCATGAACGTTCTCGACCTGATCGGCACCGCCGCATCCAATACCTTCCGCTCGAAGACTCGCACCGTTCTGACGATCCTCGCGATCTTCGTGGGTGCTTTCACTCTCACCATCACCAACGGGCTCGGCACAGGCATCAACCGCTATATCGATGACACGGTGACCGCAATCGGCGCAGAAGACGTTATGACCGTGTCAGTAAGCCAAGACGCCAACGCCGGCTTCGCCGATAGCACTGGGCCCGCCGAATACGACCCCGATGCGATTGCCAGCGATGGCTTTAACCGTCCTGGCTCCACCGTGGTGGCTCTCACCCCCGACGATCTAGAGACGCTCGCTAGCATTGACGGCGTCCTCGATGTTGAGGCGACCAAGTCGATTTCTCCTGACTGGATCCAGTCGGACGACGGCCCCCAATACCTGACCTCCGTGGGCGGACTCGTTGATGGCCAGACAGTGCAGCTCGCTGCTGGTGCGGCCCCGTCTGCCGATTCGGATGCCTTCGAACTGAACGTGCCCATCTCCTATGTGGAATCGCTCGGCTTCGCTGACGCTGACGCCGCTGTGGGCGAGACCCTCACGATTGCAATTACGGATGCGGAGCGCACTCAGCACCTCGTCGACGCCACCATCGTGGGCGTAGCCGAAGAGAGCATCGCCGCCACTGGTGCCGGTGGACTGGTCGTGAACGATGCGCTGACTGACGAGCTGTACTCGACGCAGAACATCGGGATCTCGCTCGACGAGCAGGAGCGTTACGCCCAGGCGAGCATCCGCTTCGATGCTGCCGCAACGGATGCCGATGTCACGGCGCTCAAGGACCGCCTTACCGATGCGGGCTTCACGGGAACGACCGTCGCTGACCAACTCGGTACCATCAAGACCGTCATCGACGCGATCGTGCTCGTATTGAACGCCTTCGCCATCATCGCCTTGTTGGCAGCGAGCTTCGGCATCGTGAACACCCTCTTCATGTCGGTGCAGGAACGCACCCGCGAAATCGGTCTCATGAAAGCCATGGGAATGGGCGGCGGCAAGATCTTCGGGCTCTTCAGCCTCGAAGCTGTCATCATCGGCTTCCTCGGGAGCGCGATCGGTGTCGGCATCGGGATGCTCGTCGGCACAGGCATCAGTTCGGTGCTTGCCGGGGCACTCCTCGCCGACCTCCCGGGTCTCACGCTCATCGCCTTCGACCCGCTCTCGGTCACCGTCATCATCCTGGTCGTCATGGCGATCGCGTTCCTCGCGGGCACCCTGCCCGCCGCTCGCGCTGCCAAGGCTGATCCCGTGGAGTCGCTGCGGTACGAATAGCCACTCAGCTCGTCGCTAGATAGAGGGATGGGACTGCTGCTCACGCGGCAGTCCCATTGTCAGGTGGATCAGCACGCAGCTCAGTTCCCCGGGCCACCGTCGGCGATGCTGAATTGAGAGCGCGTCACACGCTCCGTGACCGGTGGGGTGTCGCGCGCCGTGCTCGCGCTCGGCTCAGAAGTAACACACTACCGACGAGCACCAGAATGCCGGAGACAAGCGCAGCACCGCTGACGTCAGCGCCTGTTGCTGCTAATTGTGCCGCCGGAGGGGTAATCGCGGATGCGGCGTTAACGTCCGTTTCGCCCGGTTGCGACACCGGAGGAGTTGTCGAAGGGGTAGACGGCGACTCGGGTTCGACAGTCAATTCAAATTCGAACACCTGAGTGTTGGGCACGGAGCCTGCGAAACTCAGCGAGTACGTGCCCGCTGCGGCTGTCGCATCAGGATGTTGGTAGGTGAACGAGATCTGGCCGGCGGCATCGGCATCCACCGTACCCACAACCGATGGCGCCCCCTCAGAAGTAAGTGTCACCACGATGCCTGCCTCATCGGGCAGAAACCCGCTTGAGGTGATCGTGATGCCCGAGCTAATGAAAACGCTGCGAGTGATCGTTGTCTGGGCGACGAATACCGGCTCCGGCGTAAAAACGAACTGCACTCCATTGGCCGTGAAACTGCTGAGCTGTTCGGCGCCAGGTGCCGCGTTGTAGGCACTGACCGCGTCGATGAACCCGCCCACGAAAGTGGGATCCAGCGCCAGTTGCGCGTCGAAGTCTGCGAGAGAGCGCTGGGGATCACCCAGCACCCACGGGGTGATGCTGCCGATGGCGCTCGTTGCGATCCACTTCACTGACGGGTCGCTGAAGTCTTCGCTTGGCGACTGCGAGTAGAGGATGATCGGTGTTCCCGCGCCATTCTGGATGAAAATGCTCGCGTAAAACTGTGTGGGGGCAGTCGTCGTGAACGACGTTGTCGCAGCCAGCGCTACCAGGGAACTGCCCGTGTTCAGGGGCAGAGTCGGCGCAAAACCGTAGCTAGGCTGACCTCCCGAGGGTATTTCGAGGCCTGCGGTTGTGCTCACCAGAGCCCCCGCCGAAAAGTTTTGATTGCTCCACCCGTCGGTGCCGAAGGGGGTACCTTCCGCGATAGCGGAATCGACGACGTAGGTGGCTCCGGGCGTCGCTGCTGCCGCCGACGACGCAATCGCTAGCAACACGACGAACGCGATGCCAAGAGCAACGACTGCCATTCCGCCGCGCCGAACACTCGCCACAAAGGCCACCATGAGCCTTCCTTCCGATTCGGGTCACGCTGCACGCTCGCAACATTTTACGTCATCCGCGTTCTATCCGCCCCTGTGGGAACGTCACGGCACGACGCCCCAACTCGAACGCCACGCGCGGGCGTCCGACAAGGCCATGGTGACCCTGCGCTCGGGATTTTAGAGAGATGTGAAGGTGCCCCTGGAGGGATTCGAACCCCCAACCTGCTCCTTAGGACGGAGTTGCTCTTCCGTTGAGCTACAGAGGCTGGCGTTTCGAGTGTAGCGGAGAGCAGCACGAAGAACCCTCAGCCAGAGGGCCAGCGTTACTAGGTGGGCGCTGCCGCACCATCGACCGCGGCGGGCAGCGGATACTTCAGCGGCTGAAGGTCCGGCTCTAACCGCCGCGTGCGCCCCTCGGCGATGCGTTCGGACGAGTAGAAACGTTTGATGATGGACTTGTCGAGCAACTCCGGTGCGTCATCCACGTCATCTACCAGCGCAATGAGGTCGAACCAGGCACGAGTGAGCGTGACATGAAAAGCATCCGGCTTGCCCGCCCGCCCGGCCATGCTCGTGATGCCGACCACGAGACGTTCGAAGCCGTCGACAGCGCCATACGTACGCGCCAGCAACCACGCCACGCGAACGTGACGTTCGTGCGAAAACGCAGCAGGCGCGATGGTGTTGTTTTCGAACGTTGTCATGAGTTCGTCGTCAGTCATGATCGATTGCTCCACGGAGTCGTTCTTGCTGGTTTCAGGCTCACCAGCGCGCAGTCAAGCCAAACAGCTACTGGCCTGGCGGGTAAAGGAACGACTCGACCTCGCTGGCCGGGATCGTGCGCTGGCCATAAGAAAGGGCCACATAGTTGTATTCCTCAAGCAAAACTGAGCCATCGGCATTGACCTGCTTCACGTAGGCAACGTGGTTCTCCCAGCCGAACCACGCAACAGAACCGGCAACGGGAGTCGCACTCACGGTCCAACCGTGGGCCTGCCATGCAGACTGCCACTGGTAGGCATCGCCACCGCTTGGAGTGAGATCAGCCCAAGCCCAGCGGAATGGCGCAGCGAATGATCCGACGTCGCGGTTGAGCCGCCACGCAACGAAGTCTGTGCACTGGCGGTAGTAATAGTTCAACGGCGAAAGGCTTGTTCCCGCTGTCGGCCAAGGATAGTCATCGCCCAGCGCCTGAGCGCCTGATGCGGCGTAGAGCGCATTCGCGGATGCGATCGCGTCTTGCTGCTGAATCACTACCAAATCTTCGGGCGATGTCGCTTCGAACTGATCGCGTTCAAGCTCAGGGAAATCGAGCTCCGCGCTGACGGTAATCGACTGCACGCTCGCGGGCAAAGCATCAGCTACTGCTGCAACGGAAGCGAGGGTGCCTTCATCAGACACCAAGTCGCTCTGGCCATATGCCGGCAGACCTGTGACAACGAAAAGGCCACCGATGACTGCCATTGAGGCGACGGCGTGAAACGGGCTTTTGCGCACGCGCTTGAGTTTCGCCTTGACGGTGTGACTACTCGGCGGGGCAACAGGCGTGTAACGCACTGGGGCTGCTTCGTGTGCGACCGCCGCCGGCGCCACAGGAATCTGCGGAACCGCAATCTCCGAGGTGACAACAACTTCAGGCGAAATCGTCTCGTGCACAGCCGCTGCGACAACAGGTTTTCCTTGTGCCGCCTCACGTGCGGCGCGTGCCTCGCGCCGAGACATGAAGACCGGAGCATCGCTCGCGGAATCCGCCGGATTCACGCCGGAAACGTCCGGGCCATCAGTTGAGATACGGGACAATCGGGAACCTTTAAGTGGAGCGCATTCAAGAAGGACTAGGGAAATCCTTGAACGCAGGAATAATCACAACAGCATAACAGTTATGCCGCTGGAGCCAAATATTCTTCCCAATCTGGGAGTGCCCTTTCAATCCCCCGCACAAGCCATGCGCTGGTGTGGGGCGGGCGTGGCTTGATGAGCAGTCGCCAGTTCATCTCCGCGGGAGTGCGATCGCTCTTCTTGTTGTTGCACCGCAAGCAGCACGCCACCAAGTTCTCCCACGAATCTTCGCCACCGCGAGAGCGGGGCATGATGTGGTCGATGGTGTTCGCTGAAGCCCCGCAATAGCCACAACGGTGGCCGTCACGTCGCAACACTCCGCGGCGAGAGACAGGCAATCTTCGCGTGGAAGGAATGCGCACATAATTTCGCAGGATGATGACCGACGGTCGCTCCCACGATTCACTCGCGCTCCACACCGGATGATCCGGGTCGGCAGCGATAACCGTCGCTTTCTGATTCATCACGAGCACAACGGCTCGTTTGAAGGACACGACCGCGAGCGGCTCATAGCCGGCGTTCAGTACCAAAGTGCGCATTGTCATCCTCTCGAAAGAGCCTGCACGGCTTGCAGGCAATCGACTTCCCTGAAATTCAGCGAAAAGGAGGCAGAAACACAAAAAGGCACCGTCGAAAGACGATGCCTAGTGATTTAGCGCGCAAAAACTACTGCGCGCAATACTGCTGTGTCGTATGTAAAAGTGGGCACGCGCATCCACGGTTTGGATGCTGCACCTACTCAACATGCGATTCTCCGGTTCATTCGTGAACTCCAAGGGCTATAGGCTAACCCAGTTTTTCGGGCTCCTCGCACGCGGGCGCGCCGAATTGAATGACGAGATGGTTACGTCTCGGTTAACGCCGGATTCGAAAAATGAACCAGGATGCTATGCGCTTGGCTTCTCCACAAAGATGTGCACGGCAACCTCGTTCGGCAGCTCGAGACCTTCTCCGAAGCCTTCCACTGTTACCGCAACATACGAATCTGCGGCCGCGAACGTGGCTGTCTTGCCTGGCATAACACCAGCAGTAAACAGCTGCTGTAGAAGTTCAGGTTCGAACTGCACAGGTTCGCCCAGTCGACGGATAAGCCCGGTCACGGGGGCCGTTGTCTCCGCGACGAGGTCAACAATGTTCACCATTCCGTCACTGAAGGATGCCGAAGCAACTCCGCCGAGCTCTTCCAAGCCAGGAATCGGGTTGCCATAGGGCGACTCGGTGGGGTGATCAAGAATTTCGATGAGCTTGCGCTCAACTTGTTCGCTCATCACGTGCTCCCACCGGCATGCTTCGTCGTGGACGAGCGCCCAATCGAGACCAATGACATCGGCGAGCAGTCGCTCAGCGAGGCGGTGCTTACGCATCACATGCGTAGCGCGG
The DNA here is from genome assembly GCF_015864955.1 of Salinibacterium sp. NK8237. NCBI lineage: Bacteria > Bacillati > Actinomycetota > Actinomycetes > Micrococcales > Microbacteriaceae > Salinibacterium > Salinibacterium sp. NK8237. The sequence continues at coordinate 1,033,602 of NZ_JADYWE010000001.1, forward strand.
CGCCGACCCTCCACTGTGAATTCGAGGTGGCGGTCGCCTTCGACGACGACGAGGCCGTCACGTTCCATGCGGCCGATGGTTTGTGAGACGGTCGGGCCAGAGTGGCCGAGCCGCTCAGAGATGCGGGCCCGCAACGGGACAATGTTCTCTTCTTCGAGATCAAGAATCGTGCGCAGGTACATCTCGGTGGTGTCAACGAGATCGGTCATGAAACCAGACTAGCCCGAACTGGCCAATAGAATTGGACGCATGCCGAGCCTGACGATTCCCACTGACCTCCTTCCCTCCGACGGACGATTCGGAGCTGGCCCTTCCAAAGTGCGCTCCGAACAGATCGAACATCTCGTTTCTGGCGCGCGAAACATTCTCGGCACGTCTCACCGCCAAGCGCCGGTTCGCGACCTCGTTGGCCGCGTACGTGCGGGCCTCGGAGAGCTTTTTCAGATTCCAGAGGGCTATGAAGTAGTACTCGGCAACGGAGGATCCACCGCGTTCTGGGATGCCGCAGCTTTCGCTCTCATTGAGCGCCGCAGCGCCCACCTCTCCTTTGGCGAGTTCGGTTCCAAGTTCGCCAAAGCGGCCGCAGCACCCCACATCGAATCGCCTCATGTCGTCACCGCCCCGGGCGGGTCGCTTGCTGAACTCGACGATATCGATGGCGCTGACGTCTTCGCGTACCCGCAAAACGAAACATCCACCGGTGTGATGGCGCCCGTGCGTCGATTCGATGACGCAAACGTGCTCACTGTTGTCGATGCCACCAGCGCTGCGGGTGGCGTGCAGTTCGATACCAACCAGGCTGACGTCTACTACTTTGCACCGCAGAAGAACTTTGCATCAGATGGCGGCCTGTGGATCGCCCTCTTCTCCCCCGCGGCAATCGAGCGCGTCGAGCGCATCGCCGCGTCGGGTCGCTACATCCCCGAGTTCTTGTCGCTCAAGAACGCGATCGACAACTCGCGTCTCAACCAGACGCTCAACACTCCCGCACTCAGCACCCTGCTGCTGCTCGAGAACCAGATCGACTGGATCAATGGCAACGGCGGGCTTGCGTGGGCGGATGCTCGCACCCGCGAATCTTCGTCAGTGCTCTACGACTGGGCTGCCGCCAGCGATGTCGCCACCCCGTTCGTCACCAACCCGGAGCACCGCTCGCAAGTCATCGCCACCATCGACTTCGACGATGCGATTGATGCCGCCGCGATCTCGAAGACGCTCCGCGCCAACGGAATCGTCGACACCGATCCGTACCGCAAACTGGGCCGCAACCAACTGCGCGTTGCTACCTTCGTTGCAATCGAGCCGGATGACATCCGCAAATTGGTTTCATCGATCGAGTATGTGATCGCCAACAGCCGCTAATCTGAGACCGTGCGTATCTGGTTGAAAGACTCGGAACGCCGGCCAGATCCTGAGCCGGTGCAGACCGACGACCGCAAAGCGATGCTCGTGGGCATGGTGTTGTGGATCATCGGTCTTGCACTGCTGCTGCTTTTTATCGAGCCGCTCAACGCGTCCGGCAACCTGTGGTGGCTTTGGACTGCCGTTGCCGGGCTCGTGCTTGGCCTTATTGGCCTTATCTACACGCACATGAGGCGCGCAAAGCGAACTCGCTAGTCTTCTTCGTCCGAATCGTCGTCATCATCGTCGTCTGACTCGTCGAGATCATCGTCGTCATCGAGTTCAGCGTCGTCTGAATCGTCGTCGTCTTCGTCCTCGTCATCGTCCGAATCGTCGAGGTCATCAACACTTACACCCTCGTGGTCGCCGCCACGAAACGCGCCAGTGTCGAAGTCATCATCGACATCGTCGTCATCTTCATCGTCATCCGATGCGTCGATGTCGACACCGTCGAGGTCTCCCCCATGCAATACGGAAGAGCCGAACTCATCGTCGCCCTCATCGTCGTCGTCGTCGTCGAGGTCATCGTCGTCGGAGGCTTCTTCTGCTGCAGCCTTTTCGGCATCCGCAGCTTCAGTAGCGGCTTGCGCAGCCTTGTACTCAGCGAGACGTTCCGACCACGGCACCCAGTCAGGCGAGAGCAGTGCACCCTCGGCCGGCATTAGTTCTGCTTCAAGCACCGTAGGTTCTTGGCCGTCAACGTGTGCCACGCTGACGGTCCAGTTCCAGCCAGGGTAGCCAGGCAGAGCCGAAGCGAAGAGAACCGAAACGGTTCCATCGCTTTCGATCTGCTCACCGACGAGCGCACCAATCGACGCATCAGTGGTGATCTCGAGGAGTGCACCTCGAGCAAGCTTCTCGTACTGGCTATTAGGCATCTAGTTCGTCCGCAACTTTACGTAGCATGGAGGCGATCTTGGCGCCGTGGGCTTTATCAGGGTAACGACCGCGCTTGAGACCAGAACCGATGCCGTCCATAAGCTTGACGAGATCTTCAATGATCACGGCCATATCGTCGGCAGGCTTGCGGTTTATCTTGGCCATGCTTGCAGGAGCATCCATGACGCGCACGGAGAGCGCCTGAGCACCCTTCTTGCCATCTGCAATGCCGAACTCGAGGCGTGTACCTGCCTTTATTCCAGTCGTGCCCGCAGGCAGCGCTGAGGCGTGCAAGAAGACCTCTTGGCCTTCATCACTCATGATGAAGCCAAAACCCTTCTCGTCGTCGTAAAACTTAACCTTGCCGGTAGGCATGGGCATGCTCCTTTGTAATCGTGACTCAAGCTTAGAACGTAAACGGGCGCGTATCCTTGTCAGCGTGACAAATCATTCAACTGAACGTGACCTTCGCATCGAGCGTGTGCTCGCCTACCTGGTCGCCATCTCGATCGCACTCGCTGTGCTTAGCTTTGTCGCCGTAGTCGTTGCGACCGCAGTGGGCCAAACCGTCTTCGATAACGGTGCGTGGCCCGTAGTGATCACTATGCCCTACTTTGCTTTGCCTTTGGGCGTGGTTTTCATCATCATTCTTCTTGTGTTGAATGGCCGTCGTCGGCAACGTGAATATCGGAATGGCCACAATTAGCGATGCGGCTCTTCTGCTCGCCGCTCAACTGCGGGCACTAGACGACGATCAACTTCTTGAGTTGCTGCGATCACGCACCGTGCGCGGCAACTCCGTCAGCGACTTCTTTGACCTTGCGGATGCCCTTCAGCAGTCCACGTCGGTGGAACGCGTGCTGCGCGATCTCGACCGCCCAACGCTCGCCACTCTCGCTGTGGTCGCCGACACTGCTTCTCTCACCGCGCAGGAAGTCGCCTCTGCCGTCGGGCCCTTCGGTGACGACGAGGTTGCCGTTCAGCGCCGGCTCGATCGACTCGTGAGCCTAGCGCTGCTCATTCACCGCGGCGGTCGCTACAGCGCCCCAGACGGCGTGACAGACCAGTTGGCAGGCTGGCCGTTCGATGGTCTGCCATCTACGGGCGAACTGCTCGACACTCCAGCACCATCCACTCTCACGTCGGTTGAACCTTCCGAGCGCGACAGTATCGACAGCATCGCCGCCGAAAACGCGTTCGCTACAACCAACGAAGTCACCGAGCTCATCAATCAGCTGCGCTCGAGCCCCGTGCGCGATTTGGCGCGCGGTGGAGTCTCGCTCCCCGACTCGAAGCGGTTGGCGGCAGCGATGTCGGTGCCGCTCGACAAAATTGCTGGACTCGTCGACATCGCCGAACGCGCTGGGCTCATCGCAACGACCAATGCCCAATGGATGTCAACCGCCGATGCCACCGAATGGATGGCGCGCGGCGCGGCTGAACGCTGGGTGCACTTAGCCGAGGCGTGGCATCAGGGAGTTCCCGATGACATCCGCACCATCTTGGCCGACAGAACTCAGAGCTTTTGGGGCAACGGCGTCGAAGATTATGTGCGCTGGTTGTTTCCCGCCGGGATCGATTCGATGCTCGAAAAAGTGCGCCGGTACGCTCGCGATGCCGGCCTATTGGGTGTCACCGCCAATCGTCTGCCGAGCAGCGCAGGCGTTGCGCTACTCACTCGCACTACGGCTGAAGCGACAGCAGCCATGGCCGCGGTGTTTCCGAATGAAGTACATCAGGTTTACGTGCAGCCCGACCTCAGCGTCATTTCGCCCGGACCGCTGGCACCGCAATTGGATGCCCGACTGCGCATAATCGCCGATGTAGAAACCCGCGCCTTGGCATCGACCTATCGGATCTCGCGGTCGAGCCTGCACCATGCCATGACCCTCGGTGAGACACTCGATGGTATTCGCAGCTTCCTGACCGAAATTTCGCTGACCGGTGTGCCCCAGCCCGTTCAGTATCTGTTGACCGAAGCTGCGGCTCGTCACGGGCTCGTGCGGGTTGGCCACGCTGGCGCCGCCGGTAGCTACGTGATTTCTCCCGACTCCGTTTTGTTGCAGTCGATCGCTGTTGATCCCAATTTTGGTGCCTTCGGCTTGCGCCTCGAGGGCGACCGGTTGGTCTCTCGCTTCGGAGTCGAACAGCTCTTTTGGGCGCTCAGCGATGCCCGTTACCCGGTTGCCGCCGAAGATGCCGCTGGCACAATCTTGTCGCTGCGGCGCGACCAAATCAGTGCTTCACACGTCGAAGAACCCCACGACGATGGCCCAGAGAAACTGCTGGCGAAACTTCGCAGTGGTCAGGGCGGCGCTACCGGCGACGAAGATCAGGCGTGGTTATCGCGACAGATTGAGGTCGCGATTCGCAACAAACTGCTGCTGTTCGTCACGGTAAAAATGCCGGATGGCCATCTCGTGCAGTACACACTCGAACCTTCCAGCGTGGCCGCTGGTCGTATGCGCGGCCTCGACCGTGCGGCAGATATTGAGCGAACGCTGCCGCTGAAGAGCATCGTTGGGGTGGAAGCCACCAACGAACGCTAAGCATCCGGGCGTAGTCTAGGTCGGATGAACACAGCACCCGACGGACCTCTTATCGTGCAGTCTGACCGCACGGTTCTACTTGAGGTCGCGCACCCTTTGGCAGAAGACGCGCGCCATGATCTGGCCGTCTTTGCCGAGTTGGAACGCGCCCCCGAGCACATTCATACCTACCGCATTACGCGATTGGGGCTGTGGAATGCGCGGGCCGCTGGTCATGATGCGCCGGCAATGCTGGAGACGCTCGAGAAGTATTCGAAGTTTCCCATCCCGCAGAGCGTCAGCGTTGATATTGCGGAGACGGTTGGCCGCTATGGCCGTCTAGTGATCAACCGTGACGATGACGGCGCGCTGACCCTCACTGCCACCGACCCGGCAGTGTTGCGCGAGATTACCCGCGCTAAGAAGGTAGCGAGTCTCTTGTTCGAGCGTCGCGGCGATCACACTTTTGTGGTTCAGCCGTGGGCGCGAGGGCAGCTCAAGCAAGAGTTGTTGAAGCTTGGCTGGCCAGCTGAAGATAATGCTGGCTACACGCCAGGCACGCCTCACGAGATCGCTCTGGATGCCGCGGGCTGGGGTTTGCGCGAGTACCAGCAGCACGCCATCGACAATTTCTTCGACCACGGTTCAGGCGTCGTCGTGCTGCCTTGTGGCGCCGGCAAGACCCTCGTGGGTCTCGGCGCGATGGCGCAAAGCAAGACCACAACCTTGATTTTGGTTACCAACACGGTTTCTGCCCGTCAGTGGCGAGCCGAAATCTTGAAGCGAACCACCCTCACTGAAGAAGAAGTGGGTGAGTATTCGGGCCAGGTGAAAGAGATTTTGCCGGTCACAATCGCCACCTACCAAATCCTGACGGCGAAGCGGAAGGGTGAGTATGCCCATCTTGCGTTGCTGGATGCGCTCGACTGGGGTCTTGTCATTTATGACGAGGTGCACTTGTTGCCTGCGCCCGTGTTCAAGCTCACCGCTGATCTTCAGGCACGCCGTCGCCTCGGCCTCACCGCGACTCTCGTGCGCGAAGATGGGCGCGAGGGCGACGTGTTCTCCCTCATCGGCCCCAAACGTTTCGACGCACCTTGGAAGGAGATTGAAGCTCAGGGCTTCATCTCCCCCGCCAGTTGCTTCGAGGTGCGCGTTGACCTGCCCGAGAGCGAGCGACTTGAGTACGCGGCATCCGCTGACGACGAACGCTACCGACTCGCAGCAACGGCGCCAGCCAAAACTGAAGTGGTGCGCGCACTAGCCAACAAGCACGCCGGCGAGCGCATTCTCGTCATCGGGCAATACCTCGACCAGATCGATGATCTCTCGGAACAGCTGGATGCTCCCAAGCTGACGGGTGCCACCTCCGTGCCGGAACGCGAGCGTTTGTATCAAGAGTTCCGCGACGGCGTCACGAAGGTGCTGATCGTGTCGAAGGTTGCGAACTTCTCAGTCGACCTGCCCGAAGCAACCGTTGCCATCCAAGTCAGTGGCTCGTTCGGCTCACGCCAAGAGGAAGCTCAGCGTCTTGGTCGCCTATTGCGCCCCAAGGAGAGCGGGCTGCCCGCCAACTTCTACACGCTCGTGGCACGCGACACTGTCGACCAAGACTTCGCCCAAAACCGTCAGCGCTTCTTGGCTGAGCAGGGCTACAGCTACACGATTTTGGATGCAGCAGACCTCACCGCTTAGGACAGTTCGGGTTGCTCGCCGCCCACCTGCGCACCGCAACGCCAGCACAGCGCCGGGAGCTCGCCCTCGACGAGAGCACCGCATTCCTCGCACACGCGGGGCAACCAACACGCGGCATCCCCCGCGACGGTGTCGGCTGTGTCATCCATCTCTCCAGTGTGCTCCCGGGCAACCCTGAAGTCGAGGCGCCAGGATGCCGCGTCGTACAGACCATTGAGTGCTACAACAGCGCCGATCGCACTGACTACGCTGGAACTCCGCCACGGAACCGGGCAAGGAGTTCTTTCGATGCCACAGTCGCCATCGTCGCCGTCACCAAAGTCGAGCCCATCCTGGCGGAGCTACTGCGAATCGATCGGCGACCGGTCAGGCATGTACCGTGCGCTGCTCGAGCACTGGACACCGACCTCCGCCCTCAATGTGGGCAGCTATCTCGATCTCTCCCCGTCGACGAGCATCCCCGCCGTCACCTATGTCGACACCGACCGCCGAGCCGCCGCGTTCTTCGCCGACACCGAGAGAGTTCGGGCCGAGTTAGACGGCGCCACTCTGCCGGGAGCCGCGGCTGAGATCACTTTCCTCACCGCCAATTTCCTGAAGCCGCTTGCGCTGGCCGACGCATCCTTCGACCTGATCATCGCCCTGTTCACCGGCCCCGCGTGGGATTCCTGCGCGCGGTATCTGGCGCCGAACGGGCTCTTCCTTGCTAACAGCAGCCATGGGGATGCGAGCCTTGCTGCGCTCGATCCCCGGCTGACTCTGGTGGGTGCCGTCCACCACCGCGAGGGGCGCTACAGAATCGACAGTAGCGATCTCGATCGCTATCTGATTCCCAAGAAACCAGAGCAGGCCGGCGCCGAGCTCATTCGTGCCAGCGGCCGAAGCATCGCGTACACCAAGCCCGCGTTCGCGTACCTCTTTCAGCTCACGGTGTAGGCGCGTTTTCTCAGACCGGTTCGCCCTCGAGGCGAGCACGACGTTTGATCATGAAGTCTTTCACCAGGCCGACCATCGAAAGGAGAACGAGAAAGGCGAAGCTCAAGGCCATCAGCCAGAGAGCGCCGAATCCGACGCTCAGTGGCCACATTGGGGTGACCCCATTGACGCTCCACCACGCAATATCGTGCGACCGTGCGAGGCTCGAGAGAATCGTGATGGCGGCGAGCACGAGGGCTCCAACGCCAAACGCGATGAGTGTTCCTACGATCAATCTCTTCATCAGTTGATTCCCCTTCGCCTGATCCCGATACGGCCACCCTATGCTTAAAATTAACAAATACTCAATGAACCAATTGGTGAACAACTTGCCGACACGCCCTGACCTATCAGGTCACGTTCAGGAAACACGCAGATACTAGGCACATGGCTGACGGACCGAAAATTCTCATTGTTGACGACGAACCGAACATTCGCGATCTGCTCACGACGAGCTTGCGCTTCGCGGGATTTGCGGTGCGCGCGGTAGGGAGCGGCGCCCAAACGATCTCGGCTGTTCTTGAAGAAGAGCCCGACTTGATCATCCTTGACGTGATGCTCCCCGACATGAACGGCTTCGGAGTAACCAAGCGTTTGCGCGCATCCGGCTACACCTCCCCCATCCTTTTCCTTACGGCGAAAGATGACACCGAAGACAAGATCACCGGCCTCACCGTCGGTGGAGACGACTACGTCACTAAGCCGTTTAGCCTCGACGAGATCGTCGCCCGCATCAAGGCGATTCTTCGCCGCACGATGCAGGATGACGAAGAAACGATCATCCGCGCTGGCGACCTCACCATGGACCAAGACACCCACGAGGTATCGATCGGCAGCGAGCAGATCGAGCTCAGCCCGACCGAGTTCAAGCTGCTGCGTTATCTGATGCTCAACCCCAACCGCGTGCTATCGAAGGCTCAAATCCTCGATCACGTCTGGGAATACGACTTCAACGGCGACGCCGGCATCGTGGAAAGCTACATTTCCTACCTGCGCCGCAAGCTCGATCAGCACACCGAAGAGCCGATCATTCAGACCAAGCGTGGATTCGGCTACATGCTGAAGGCAGCAAAGCCGTAACCACCCGTGATGGCCAGCCCGACATGTAATTTCTCATGTTCGGCTGGCCATACTCGTTCCCGATTCCCAGCCACGCAAGGTACCGTTCACTATCATGCAGGAGAACATCCCAGACGCTTGGAGCCGCATTTCTTTGCGCACCAAGGTCACCGGAGTCACGGTGCTTCTGCTCACCATGGGCCTCCTCGTCGCTGGTGTCGGCACCGCCGCAGTGCTGCGCGATTACCTGATCGAGCAAACTGACGACAAGATCACAGCCGCCGCTGACGGGCTCGATGGCCGCATCCAATACACGGGCACAACCAGCGACCCTCAGTGCAGCGTTTCTCGCCTGCCCAATGACCTCTATTTCGCGGTTCTCAACTACGACGGCAGCATGCGCTGCAATAGCCGGGAAGAGGATGCCTCGCGGCCTGTTCTCGACGGCCTCACCATCGCCGTAGCTAACTCCCAGACGGAGCCATTTACCCTCCCGAGCACCGCCATCGGAGGGCAATGGAGGGTCATCTCCTACCCTGCGATCAGCACCATCGGCCCCGACTTTGTGACGATCGTTATCGCTCGCGACCTGAGCGATTCCAATGCCATCGTTGCTCGTTACGCCGCCATCTTCTTGTTCTTTGGTCTCACTGTCGTCATTGTCGGTGGAGCGCTCACCCGCCTTTTGGTCACCTCGACGTTTGCGCCGCTGCGCGAAGTGGAAGCCACCGCAGCCCGCTTTGCCGACGGAGACTTCGACCAACGGCTGTCTGTTGCCACTCCCAACACGGAAGTGGGGCGCCTCAATCGTTCCCTCAACTCCATGCTGGGTCGAATCGACCGCGCCTTCGCCGACCGTGCTCGCACCATCGACCAAATGCGCCGCTTCGTGGGCGACGCCAGCCACGAACTTCGCACCCCGCTCGTCACCGTGCGCGGCTACGCCGAGCTATATCGCATGGGCGCCATCACCAAACCGGATGATGTCGCTCAAGCCATGGAGCGCATCGAAAAAGAAGCTATCCGCATGGGTGGTCTCGTGGAAGACCTACTCGAGTTGGCGCGTATCGACGGCAGCAAGCCGGTTCAGTTCACCGAAGTCGATCTCTTGCCACTGGCTAATGATGCGGCGATGGATGCCCGTGCCTCCACCGGCCGCGTCGTCACTGTGATCAACACCAACCCTCGCATCGACTCCGACGCGATCGTCAAGCCTGATCTCACAGCGAATGCCGACACGGACACAAAGGCAATCCCCCTTCCCGATAGTTCCCCCTCCGATACCAGCACGCCCTCTCGCGGTGTAGCTGCGCTCGCGACGGGCCCCATAGCGGCCGCAGGGGCCCGCCTCTCACGCCTTGCCTCTCGCAAGAAGTCTGCTGCTGTCGCCAAGGCAACCGCTCGCCTCACCCAAGCCATTGCTCCCGTGCCGAAGGATCTCAACGCCGTCGTCATGGCCGAAGAGAACAAGATTCGCCAGGTGCTCACCAACCTCGTCACGAACGCGCTGCGCTTCACGACCGATACTCCCGTCGAGATTGGCGTTGGCGTAGACCACGAGCGTCAACTTGCAGTGCTCTCGGTTATCGACCATGGCGAGGGCATCCCCGAACAGATTCGCGCGAAGGTCTTCGAACGCTTCTGGCGCGCCGACAGCTCACGCAACCGCGACACCGGTGGCAGCGGTCTGGGACTCGCTATCGTTGCGGCCATCGTCGCAGCCCACCACGGCACCGTACAGGCGCTTGAGACACCCGGCGGCGGCGCAACCTTCCGCGTTGAGCTTCCTCTCCTCCCCAGCACTCCCAGCCCCGCAGAGGGCACCGAAGAGGACTAGCCGCGGCAGCGACCGGATGCCAGAATCTACCGTCGAAGTATGACTCGATACCAAGTAGATAGCGAAGCCGTTCTCAGCGCCACCGGAGCGGTCCAGAATTCCATCAGCCGCATCCAAGCCGAAGTTGCTGGCCTCCACGGTCAGCTCACGAACCTGCAGGGCTCGTGGACAGGGCAGGCGGCGACGGCCTTTTCAACTGTCGTCACCGACTGGAAGGCCACGCAGCAGCGGGTAGAAGAGAACCTCGCTGCCATCAATTCAGCGCTCAGCCAAGCCGGACAACAGTATGCGGAGATTGAAGCCGCGAACGCTCGTCTCTTCTCCCGCTAGCAGCACGCCTCCGCACGCTGACAGCAAGCTCCGGCTCGTTCCGGGCACACCTCGGCACACCTCGGCTCACTGCGGCACCCCTCGGCACGCTGCGGGCGTTAGAGACTCCCCCACCCACAGAAACTCTCATTAACGACAGAATGGGCGCCTCCCGAAGGAGACGCCCATTCTGTCTAGTGCGGTGAAGCTGTGTAGAGCGGTGGGACTTAGAAGTCCATGCCGCCCGACGGGTCACCCATGGGTGCCGGGTTCTTCTCAGGCTTGTCAGCAACGACGGCTTCGGTCGTCAGGAAGAGTCCTGCGATCGACGATGCGTTGAGCAGAGCCGAGCGAGTCACCTTTACCGGGTCATTGATGCCTGCAGCGAGCATGTCGACGTATTCGCCGGTAGCTGCGTTGAGGCCGTGACCGATGGGGAGGTGACGAACCTTGTCAGCAACAACACCAGGCTCCATGCCTGCGTTGAGTGCGATCTGCTTGAGCGGTGCGTCGATAGCAACACGAACGATGTTCGCTCCGGTTGCTTCGTCGCCGACCAAGTCAGCCATTGCCTGGCTGTCGAAAGCGATCTTGCCAGCCTGAATCAGGGCTACGCCACCACCGGCGACGATTCCCTCTTCAACAGCTGCCTTGGCGTTGCGGACTGCGTCCTCAATGCGGTGCTTGCGCTCCTTGAGTTCAACCTCAGTTGCGGCACCAGCCTTGATAACTGCAACACCACCGGCGAGCTTGGCGAGACGCTCTTGGAGCTTCTCACGGTCGTAGTCGCTGTCAGTGTTGTCGATCTCGGCGCGGATCTGCTTGACGCGACCTGCGATCGCCTCTTCTTCACCAGCACCTTCGATGATCGTGGTCTCGTCCTTGGTGATAACGACCTTGCGGGCGCGACCGAGGAGTTCGAGAGTTGCGTTCTCGAGCTTGAGTCCAACTTCTTCGGAGATGACCTGACCACCGGTGAGGATGGCGATGTCAGCGAGCTGAGCCTTGCGACGGTCTCCGAAGCCAGGAGCCTTGACGGCAACCGACTTGAAGATGCCACGGATCTTGTTCACAACGAGAGTTGCGAGCGCTTCTCCGTCAACGTCTTCAGCAATGATGAGAAGCTGCTTGCCACTCTGGATTACCTTGTCGACGATGGGGAGCAGATCCTTGATGTTTGAGATCTTGCCGTTGACGATAAGAACGTAAGGGTCTTCGAAGACCGCTTCCTGGCGCTCTTGGTCAGTGACGAAGTATGCCGACAGGAATCCCTTGTCGAAGCGCATACCTTCGGTGAGCTCAAGCTCGGTGCCGAACGTGTTCGACTCCTCAACGGTGACAACACCTTCCTTGCCGACCTTGTCGATCGCCTCAGCGATAAGTGCACCGATCTCAGGGTCTCCAGCAGAAATGGATGCGGTAGCCGCGATCTCTTCCTTGGTTTCGATCTCCTTGGCGCTCGCAATGAGTGCCTCGATGACCGAGTTGGTTGCCTTTTCGATTCCGCGCTTGAGGCTGATGGGGTCTGCACCCGCAGCAACGTTACGGAGGCCTTCGCGAACGAGTGCCTGAGCAAGAACAACGGAAGTGGTCGTACCGTCTCCGGCAACGTCATCCGTCTTCTTTGCTACCTCTTTGACGAGTTCAGCACCGATCTTTTCGAAAGGATCGTCGAGCTCGATTTCTTTGGCGATGGATACACCGTCGTTCGTGATGGTGGGAGCGCCCCACTTCTTCTCAAGAACTACGTTGCGGCCACGTGGGCCGAGCGTGACCTTTACGGCGTCAGCGAGAATGTTCAGGCCGCGCTCAAGGCCGCGACGGGCCTCTTCGTTGAAAGCAATGATCTTTGCCATGTGTGTTTCTCGTCCCTCCCGGACGTCGTACAAGCGAATAAGTTGGCACTCGAACTACGCGAGTGCCAAGGTCAAAATTAGCACTCGACAGGGGCGAGTGCAAGATGGCCCAGCGCACTCGACAGGGGCGAGTGCAAGATGGCCCAGCGCACTCGACAGGGGCGAGTGCAAGTCGGCCCAGCGTGCGGGCTTCCGTTTATTCTGTGGACTCTTCTGTGGCTTCCGCTGCGGGGGCGAGGTAGTCGGTTCCGAGAACGATGGTGAGTTCTGCTGCGGGGAAGACGTCGGCTTCGACGAGGCGGATTTCACCGTGTTCGATGGCGGCGACGAGGCCGGAGGCTACGTCTTCGTCGTCGGGGTTGCTGTAGTAGATGTAAGTTTCTTCGATGTCGCGGGCGGAGGCGGGGGCTGCGCTTCCGGTTGGCCAGCCTTCTTCGGTGAGTGCGTCGAAAACGGTGGTTTGGAGTCCGCTTTCGGGGGTGCCGTTGAGAACGTCGATGGTGAGTTCTCGTTCGGGGTCGATTGTGGAGGGGTCTGTTAGTGGTGCGACAGTTTCGGTGGGTTCGGGGGTGGCGATCGATTCTTCTGGGGAAGCGAAGAAGGGGATGCCGAGGTCGTCTTCGAGGTATTGGCTGAGCGCGAAGAGTCCGACGAGCACGAGTATGCCGGTGGCGAGGAGTGCCCAAGCGAGACTGATCCAGCCGCGTCCGCGTCGTCGAGGGCCGCGGTGGGCTCCTACGCGGTCGATGTCGTCGGGTAGTTCGTCGAATCGGTCTTTCGGGTAACTCGCCATTGCTTAGTCTGTCGATTCTTCGTCGTGGTGGGGGCTGCGCACTGATCGGGTGTGCATCCGGTTGTCTCTGCTGCGGCGCAGTCGCGAGACCAACATGGGGTCATAGCGCACGGCTGCCGGAGAGTCGATTACCGCATTGAGCATTTGATAATAGCGCGCACTTGAGACCTGAAACTGGGAGCTGATGGCCTCTTCTTTGGCGCCGACGTGGCGTGTCCATTCGCGCTCGAAGTCGAGGATGGCGCTGTCGCGTTCGGACAGGCCGGTAGCGGGGCGCGTTGCGGCTTCGTTTTCTGACACGGCTATTCCCTCCACTGTGGTGGTAAGCCTAGGGTGTGAGGGCTGTGGCTCCCCCGAACGACTCGGCTTCGTGGACCAATTGGAGACAGTCGAGGTTAGGATTGCCTTAGTACCCGATATTCTGATTGGTTGTCATGCGCACTCGACTGTTCACTGCTGCGGCGGTGTTGTCTGGCGTTGTGCTTGCAGCGAGCGGATGTTCGGCCGCCACCATTGCCGAAACGCCGGCTGTGACGGTCACAGCTGATGTGGCTTCTCCGCTGTCGGCGCTGACGGTGTTGGACGATGCGAAGGATTACAGCGGGCTGGTGCGGGCGGCTCTTCCGTCATCCGGAATTCTGGCTACCGATGAGGCACCGGTTCAGTCGTTGCCAGTGACGGTGCTTTCGCATGATTTGGCCGGAGACGTGCCGGTCACGATGTTGTCGACTGATCGTGTGATTTCGATGGATATTTCGGGGTCGATTGCGGCGACGATTGCAGGGTTGGGAATGTTGGATTCGTTGGTTGCGCGCGACATTTCGACGACGTTTGATGAGGCATCCGATTTGCCGGTGATCACGTCGAATGCGCACACCGTGAACAGTGAGGCCATTTTGGCGTTGCGCCCTGACCTGGTGTTGACGGATGGCTCGATTGGTCCGATCGATGTGGTGTTGCAGTTGCGCGATGCGGGCATTCCGGTGGTGTTTGTGGACACGGATCCTTCTATCGAGGGCATTGCCGAGTTGGCGCGTCAGACGGCGGCCGCGCTGGGTGTTGCCGCCGCCGGTGATGCCTTGGCTGCAGAGCTGAGCGCCACAATTGAGGCGAAGATCGCTGAGATCGCTGAGATCGTGCCCTCGGGTGACCGACTGCGCATGATGTTTCTCTACCTGCGGGGCACCTCGGGCATTTATTATTTGTTCGGCCAAGAGTCGGGCTCTGATGTGCTGATCGATGCGCTCGGCGGAGTGGATGTCGCAGCCGAGATCGGCCTCGAAGGTATGCGCCCGATGACCGATGAGGCCATGGTCGCGGCGAATCCTGATCTCATCCTGGTGATGACTGGGGGTCTCGACAGTGTTGGCGGCGTGAGTGGATTGCTCGAAGCTCGCCCCGCGGTTGCCCTCACGGAGGCTGGCAAGAACCAGCGTTTTGTCGAGATGGATGACGGCGAGATTTTGAGTTTCGGCCCGCGTACGGTCACGGTGCTTGATGCACTCGCTCGGGCGATTTACGCGCCTACGTCAGGTTCGTAGAGCGGGCAGCTACATTGCTTCGACGCGGTTGCGCCGGCGGCGGCGTCCGAGAACCAACACGATGGCAATCGCTACGAGAATGGCGATGATGGCTCCGATGATGATCAGAGCGCTCAGAAGTGCTTGATTGACATCCTGCGGTTGCGGCATGCAGTCAGGGGTCGCGCTAAAGGTCACGGTGATGGGGTCGAACTCTTCGCCGGCGGGATAGGTGCCGAAGGCGTCGGAACCCGCTTCGGTGAGAACGACGGGCGCACTCTCGAGGGTTGCTGTGCCGTTGACGACTGTGATGCCCGACACGTCGATTGTGGCGAAATCGACGTCGCTCTCGTCTACCGGGAGACCCTCTTGCGTTGTGCCGAAGACGTCGAAGACGAGATTCGCTGTGGTGCTGCCGTCGAACACAATTTCTAGGCCGGTGAGGGTGGTGTCGAGGATGCCATCGTGGCCGGTAAGCCGAAGGCTTCCGTCGAATGAGAGAGTGCCACTGCCCGCGTCGAGCTGGCCGGATCCTGCCGTCCAGCCGAAGGCGGGCGTTTCGTAGGTGGCGCCGTCGCTCACCGTCCACTCGCCGTTGGCGATGGTGCCGCTGATGTACGACCGCAGCGACTCTTTGAGGCCCCACATGATGGCAGCATCCGTTACGTCGCACACAGTTCCGTCGGCGGCGATTGTCGTCTCCGAAGTGTCGGTCGCGGCCGGCGAATCGGTCGCAGCTGCCGTCTGGTCGCCACCGACAGTCAGCGTCTGTCCTGGCTCCGCGGCTCCACTCGTCATCGGCGTGAGCGCTATGAGAACCGCGGTGACAATGAGCGCGGCGGGGCCGAGTACGCAAACGTCGAGGCCGCGCACTAGCGACCTGCGCGGTACATCGACTGGTGCATGATGGTGGCTTCGTCGTAGAGCTCGCCGAAGGCTTCGAAGCCGAATTTTGTGTAGAGCGGCACGATGTATTCCTGCGCGTGCAGCAGCATCCCTTCGCCACCAAAGTCGGCGACGATGCGCTTCATGATGATTTGGGCGAGCCCTTCTCCGCGGTGGTCGTCGCGCACGACAACTCGGCCAATGACGCGGTGGCCATCGAGGTGTTCGGCGGTTTCGTTTAACAACACGCGGATGTACGCGACGACGTCATCACCGTCTGCGAGCCAATAGTGACGGGTGGCATCCTCTTGATCACGGTCATCAAGTTCGGTCTCGTCGACTTTTTGCTCAACAAAAAATACGTCAGTGCGCAGTTTCATGATCGAGTAGAGCTCGGATGTTGTTAATTCGCCCCAAGACTTGGCGATCACGGAATCAATAGGCACATCCCCGAGTTTAATGTACTGAGCAGAGAAAGCTCACGAACAGAGGAGACCACATGACGTACAAGGTGACTAAGACTGACGAGCAATGGCGCGAAGAGCTCGGAATCAAGTTCTCAGTGCTGCGTGAAGCCGGCACCGACCGTCCGTGGTCTGGCGCCCTTCTCGATGAGAAGCGTGCGGGAACCTACCGCTGTGGCGCCTGCAGCGCCGAGCTATTCAAGAGCGACACCAAGTTCGACTCCGGTTCGGGGTGGCCGAGCTTCTACGAAGCAATCAACCCGGATGCCGTTGAGCTGCGTGAAGACCGCTCGCTGGGAATGGTGCGCACCGAGGTTGTCTGTGCAACCTGTGGCTCACACCTCGGACACCTGTTTGACGACGCCCACCAGACGCCGACCGGTGACCGTTTCTGCTTGAACTCGAGCTCGCTGGAGTTTGACGAGCAGGACTAGTTCGACAGCAGCGTTTTCGGTGGTCGCTTGCCCGCGAGGGAAGCGATCGCCACCGCGATGAGGGTGAGTACCACGCCGATTATGGTGGTTGGTGCCACCCCATCGCTGTCTGTAGGCAAAAGAAGTTCAAGAGCGAGCGCTCCGAGCAGCTGCCCCGCGATCGAACCGAGTGCGAAGAACAGCACCCCGGTGATGGGCACGAGCACAGCGGCAACGATGATGAAGATCACGCCGATCGCTCCCCCGAGATACAGCGTCAGGTCGGTAGGGAACTCGTGCTGCCAGCCGCCGATGAAGCCAAACACGATTGCCGCGATGGCCAGCACCGAGGTGCCCGCAATGAAGTTGACGTAGGTCGCGGTGAGCGGCGAACGCGTCACATGCCGCACGTGACCGTTGATGGCTTGCTGCCATCCGATCCCGAAGCCGGCAATGAGCGGCAAGAAGACCAGCAGGAATGGTCCATCGAGGCGCAGGTCTGACAACCCCGAGAAAATGACCGCGCCCACAGCGAGGGCGGATGCCGCCACCCGCAGCGGAGTAACGGGGCGCTTCTGCAGACTGCCTATTCCCACCCGGTCGATGACCGCGGAACTGATCGTTTGACTCGCCACCACGGCGACCGTGAACAGCGCTACGCCGAGGGCTGTTGCTGCGAGCCCCTGAGTGAGCACGAAGAATGCGCCAAAGGTTCCGCCGGTGAGATACCACCAGGGCAAGCGCTTGCTTCTGACTTCGGTGCCCAGAGTGCGGAATCCAGCACGTGCGCTCGGCACAAAAGGAACGATCAGAGTAAGGATGACGAGCCCTGATCCGAACGAAATGAGCGCCGCGAGAGTCGAATCGTGAAGTTCTACCGCGAGCTCTCCATTGATGCGACTTTGGCCTGCAACAAGGGCTCCAGCGACGATTGCGGCGACAATTCCGGCGAGCGCGCGGCGGCGACTGCGTGGGTTGGTTGGGAGCATAGGTGAAGTCATGTCTAAAATAGGGCGTTGGCCCAAGCCTCCTTAGCTCAGCTGGCTAGAGCACCGCTCTTGTAAAGCGGGGGTCGTCGGTTCGAATCCGACAGGAGGCCCAGCAAAGATGTCGAGGGCAGTCGGGGTTGTTTTAACCCTAGCTGTCCTCGACATCGCTGTTTAACCAGCGACCGTCGGCGGGATGCCGCGCGTCGGCTACGTCGGATCGATCTTCCTCATGCTGAGGAGGACCCACACGGCTGATCGCTCCGCCGGTACGAATAACGCCGATAGCGCGTCTACGCCTATGTGTTTCATAGGAAGCTCTGGTTGGATAGGTGACATGGATGCCTTCTTCAGTTTCGCCGGAGCCCGCTCGCCCCTTTCCCGGGCAGTATCGACACTTTCGATTCGCCGCTCCGGAGTTGTCGCGTGACCGCCGCTGTGGGGTCTTCGGCTCCTGTGACTCCGTCACCGATGGAGGTATCGGCTGAGCTTCGTCGTCGTGCAGTTGCCCACCCGGGCGGGTTTGCCGACCTCGCGACCGCTTCCCCTGTTGACCCGACGCCGCAAGTTTTTGTTGATGCGCTGGCTTCAGCGGGCGGCGCACCTGGCTATCCCTTGACCATTGGTGTCGTCGAGCTGCGTGACGCGATGGTGAACTGGTTCGATCGCATCCGCGGTGTCACTCTCAATCGAGAGGGTGTGCTGCCCACGATCGGCTCTAAAGAGCTGTTGGGTTTACTGCCATTCTTGCTCGGCCTCGGCGCGGATGACGTCGTGGTACGCCCGGCGCTGGCCTATCCAGCCTATGAAGCGGGGGCGCTCGCCGTGGGCGCCAGCGTCGTCGCTGAGGACGATCCGGCCAAGTGGCCTGAAGCGACCAAGCTCATTTGGCTGAACTCCCCTCGCAACCCCGACGGCCAGACCCTGACCGTTGAGGAGTTGCGTCGTGCTGTCGCCCGAGCTCGTGAACTCGGTGCTGTAATCGTCGGCGACGAGTGCTACGCCGTTCTGAACGAACGCAACGGGGAGCGAATCCCTTCGATCCTCGACCCGAGAGTGGTCGGCGACGACATGAGCCAGGTTCTCGCCTGCTATTCGGTCAGCAAGCAGTCGAACATGGCTGGATACCGCGGTGGCATGGTGGCCGGAGACGAACAGCTCATCGGAAAAATCGCTTCGAAGCGCCGCAGCTTGGGGCTCATGGTTCCTGCGCCGGTGCAGCAGGTGCTCAGCGCAGTTCTCTCCGATGACGAACACGTTGTCGAGCAGCGCGACCTCTACACCTCCCGCCTTGAGCGTCTCCGCACTGCCGTCGAGGCAGCCGGGCTCGAGATTCACGGCTCGGAAAGCGGCCTGTACCTTTGGGCCACGCGAGGCGAAAGCGGAATTGATACCGCAATGGCGCTCGCCGACATCGGTGTGCTTGTCTCGCCCGGCGAGTTCTACGGTCCGAGCGGCACGCAATTCGTGCGCTTTGCCGTGACGGTTCGCGATGAGTACCTCGACCGGGCAATCAGCGCGCTCGAGTCATGGTCCCGCTGACGAGACCACAACTCCTGGGCCCGTTAGCGAAACCACAACCCGTGGTCCCGCTAACGGGAAACCAGCTCAGGGTCTAAAAGGCGACCATTACCTTGAGGCTCTCGCGGGAGTCCATGGCGGCGTATCCCAGCGCTACGTCGTCGATACCCACGACGCGATCGAAGACACGACCAGGAACGATCGAGCCGTCGAGCACGTCCTGGAGCGCGGATTCGATGTAGGCGCGCACTGGGGCAGGTCCACCCGTGAGCGTAATGTTGCGGCTGAAGAGTGAGCCCCAGCCAATCGGAGCCTCGGAATACTGGGGAACGCCGACCCGCGAGATGGTGCCGCCCACACGGACAGAGCCCAGAGCTTGCTGGTACGCCGGGAAGTGGCCAACCGCCTCGATGACGACGTGACTACCCTCGCCGCTGGTGAATTCGCGCACGCGGGCGACTCCTTCTTCTCCGCGCTCGGCCACGATCTCGTCCGCCCCGAACTCGACACCGAGGTCGGTGCGCGCCTGATGCCGCCCCATGAGGATGACCCGCTCGGCCCCGAGCTTCTTTGACGCCAATACGGCCGACAGCCCGACCGCTCCGTCGCCAATCACTGTCACTGTCTGCCCCGCACCAACGCGCCCCATGTGAGCGGCGTGGTATCCGGTGAGGTAAACATCGGACAGGGCGAGAAGTGACGGGATCAGTTCGCTGTTTTCATCGACGCCCGGTACCGCCACCAGACTGCCGTCTGCCTGCGGCACTCGTGCGTACTCCGCTTGGAAGCCACCAACCTCGGGCTTGTTGTAGAAGCCACCGTGGCGGCAGGAGGTGTGGAATCCTTCTTGGCAAAAGACGCATGTGTTGTCCTGGTAGGTGAACGTAGCGACGACAAGGTCGCCACGCTTCACCGAGGAGACCTCAGAGCCGATTTCCTCGACTACTCCGACCATCTCGTGGCCCATCGGAGCACCAATCGGGCCCGGCTTGCGCGTGTGATATGGGTGCAAGTCTGAGCCGCAGACACAGGCACGAACCACCCGAACAACGGCGTCTGTCGGAAGCTGGATCACCGGGTCCGCTACTGTCTCCACTCGGACATCGCCCGCGCCGTAAAGAAATGTTGCCTTCATAGGTTTTCCTCGCAATATAAGTCTGCGGCTGAAGTCGTTCTCCACGTGGATCCGTGAACGCGCGACCAGATGACGAAACAACCCTACACGGCACGATTTAGCCTTCGAGGCAGGGCGATTACGTCGGGTCGACCATCACCTTAAGAGCGGTGCGCTCATCCATCGCGGTGTAGCCATCGGGGGTCTGCTCGAGCTTCACGGTCTGGTCGAAAACGAGGCCGGGGTTGACTGTTCCGTCGAGCACGGCGGGCAACAGCTGCTCGATGTACGCGCGAGCGGGGGCCACTCCACCGACAAGGCCGACGTTCTTACCAAAGAGGCTGCCGCGGCCGACCGGGGCATCCTCGTACTGCGGAACGCCCACACGACTGATCACTCCGCCGGCACGGACAACGCCAAGGGCCTGCTCGTAGGCGGGCATGAAGCCGACAGCTTCGAGAACCGCGTGGCTTCCCGTGCCGCCGGTGAGTTCGCGCACCCGGGCGATGCCCTCTTCGCCTCGGTCGGCGACGACATCCGTGGCTCCGAAGTGGATGCCGAGGTCAGTACGCGCCTTGTGGCGGCCCATGAGGATGATGCGCTCGGCACCCATCTGCTTGGCGGAGAGCACAGCGAGGAGACCGACAGCGCCATCACCGATGACGGTAACGGTCTGGCCGGGAGCAATGCGAGCCTTGTAAGCCGCGTGCCAACCGGTGGCGTAGACATCAGAAAGCGTGAGGAGGCCTGCGTACTGTGACTCGTCGACGGTGCCGGGAACCTTCACGAGGGTGCCGTCGGCGAAGGGCACGCGCACAGCTTCGGCCTGGCCGCCGGTGATTCCACCGTTGCCCCAGTAGCCACCATGGATGCACGAGGTCTGAAGTCCTTCGAGGCAGAACTCGCAGGTTCCGTCAGAGTAGGCGAACGGCGCGATCACGAAGTCGCCGACCTTGAGCGTCGCAACGTCTTTGCCGAGCTCCTCAACAACGCCGATGAACTCGTGGCCGATGGGGCGAGCATCCGCATCCGCCGGCATCGAATGGAAGGGGTGCAGGTCGCTGCCGCAGACGCACGCGCGGGTGATGCGAACGACCGCGTCAGTGCTCTCGATGAGCTGAGGGTCAGGGGCAGTGATGACGCGGACATCGCCGGCGCCGTAAATGTAAGTAGCTCGCATGGGTCTATTCAACGCCCGATTCGTGCCCAGCAACGAATCAGCGTTTGCTCAGGCGGCGGGGGCTACCGGCCGACCGTCGGTGGCCTTGACTAACATCAGGTCATGGCCAGCTTTGCCGACAAACCCATCCTCGACGTCACCATCGCCGAGTGGACGGCCTTCCTCGAGAACGAGCCCTCGCCCGACGGCGTGCGCCTCAAGCTCCGAAAAAAGCTGTCGAAGGCACCGGGCATCACCTGGAGCGAAGCGCTCGACGTTGCCCTGTGCTTCGGATGGATCGACGGCCAGATGGCACGCCTCGACGACGACTACACGCTGCAGGCCTTCACTCCGCGCCGCAAGAACAGCCCCTGGTCACAAGTAAACCGCGACCATGTTGCCCGGCTCATCGAGGAGGGCCAGATGCGGCCAGGCGGTCTCGCCGAAGTTGAGCGCGCCAAAGCCGACGGCCGCTGGGATGCTGCGTACAGCCAGAAAAACATGACCACTCCCCCAGATTTGCTGGCCGCTCTCGACGCCAACCCTGCCTCTGCGGAGTTTCACGCCGGCCTCGCCAAGAGCGTGCGCTTTCAGATCTATGCGCGCCTCACCGGCATCAAGACTCCGGCGGTGCGCGCAGCCCGCATCCGGGATGTCGTGGAGAAGGGCGCGATCGGCGAGCACCACTACGCGCAGCCGACGCCTCCGGCGAAACGGCCGTAGCTGCGAGATGCGCGGGACTCCGCCGGCATTACCCGGGCAGCTGCGCGATACGCCGATCGAGATGCTGCTGCTCGGCGGCATTCGTGGCCAGTTCGCGCGCCCGGGCGAAGGCCGGAGCCGCGGCATCCGAATCGCCCGCACGCAACAGCAGCTCGGCTTTAGTTGCCCAATACAGGTAGTAGTTCTCTAGGCCGCTGATCTCGCTCAGTAAGCGCAACCCAGCATCAGGCCCATCCGCCATCGACACGGCGACGGCGCGATTGAGAGCGACGACGGGCGATCCACTTGTCATGGCCAGCAGTACGGCGTAGGCGGATGCGATAGCCGGCCAGTCAGTGTCAGCGGCAGTGCGCGCGGTGGCATGGTGGCGCGCAATGACCGCTTGCGTTTGGAACGGCCCCGGCTGCCGTCGTGCGAGGGCACTGTGCAAGAGCCCGTTGGCTTGCTCGATGAGTTCGCCATCCCAGCGGGTGCGATCCTGCTGCTCAAGAAGAATCAGTTCGTCGCCGCGAAAACGGGTGTCGTGGCGGGCCCGAGCGTAGAGTTCGAGCGCCAGAAGGCCTTCGACTTCGGGGTTGCCCGGCAGCAGATCGCGGGTGGTGATCGTGAGGCGAATCGCTTCTTCCACGAGGTCGACGCGACCACCGGTGGCGCTCCCCCGTGAGAGATAGCCTTCGTTGAAAATGAGGTAGAGAACCGTAAGCAGGGCATCCACTCGCAGTGTGAGGTCCTCCGGAATGCTGAGCGGGATACCCGCGTCACGAATCTTGCGCTTCGCCCGCACGATTCTTTGGGCGAGGGTCTGTTCGGGTAGTAAGAAAGCCGCGGCGATCTCGGCTGTGGTGAGGCCGCCGACGAGCCGAAGAGTCAAGGCCACTTGGGTGTCTCGCCCCAGCGCGGGGTGACAACAGAGCAGAAGCAACCGAACGTGTTCATCGCCCGAATAGTGGCCATCGTCAATCATGTCGGGCACCTCCTCGTCGTTGCTACTGGGACCACGATCACCGTTGTTGCGCTCGGCGGCCGCCACGAGATCCGGTGCCGCTCGTGCTAACCGGCGAGCTTCTGCAGCGTCTCGGCGTACGTGGTCGATGGCACGATTGCGCGCGACCGTATAGAGCCACGCAGCAGGGTTGTCAGGAACGCTGCCCCAGTTCAGCGCTTCGACAAGCGCATCCTGCACCGCATTATCGGCCACATCGAGGCCAAAACGGTGCGTAAGAAGAGCGAGCACGTGCCCACTCTCCTCACGCGCCAGGCGGGTGACCGCCGCTGAAATAGCGGTCACGCTACTGCGGAACCGCCGGACGAACCTCGATCGAGCCGGCCGGAATCGGAATGGCAGCCGCGAGCGCGAGCGCCTCATCCAAGTCCTTTGCTTCTACGAGATAAAAACCACCGAACTGCTCCTTCGTCTCGGCAAAGGGACCATCGGTGATCGTGTCGCCGGCACCGTAGGCCCGACGAATCGTGGTCGCCGTCTCGACGCCCTGAAGTTGGGCTGCGGTGACGAGGTGTCCGCCCGTGGCCAGCATTTCGTTGTACGCCATCCATGGGGCCATGTATTCCTCGAATCCGTCGCTACCGGGTTCTGGACCGTCGAAAGGTTCTGAGTTGATCAGGATCATGTACTGCATGTTTTTCTCCCTAAGCGATCTGTGACGTGTGGCCGAAAAGGCCGATAACAACGGACATGACGATGAGAACTGCAAGTTGATGACCCATATCGATCGCAAACAGCGTCGGGGACTTCTTCTCAAAAAGATACTCGACAGCGTTCCGCGACGCGGTAAAACCGAGCCAGCCAATGGATGCCACAGCCAGCGTCACGGTCAGAAACGAGCCACCAAACTGGTCGTGCGCGATCGCTGCCGCAAGCGCCAGCACTGTTGCCGTCATGGCCGTGGCCACGAGCGCCAGCAGATACGCCCACCCGGGAGTCTTCGCGCTCAGATCTATCCCGGCTCGCGCCGCCCACGGCTTGCCGAGAAGCGCTGGTGAAAACCAGGCCCACCCGACGAGCATCCCCGCAACGGTGGCGATTGCGATCGCCAGCACATTCAGCATCATCTTGTCCTTTCGGGGCCGGAATTTCCTGCCCTTCACTGACATGACGCAGGGCACGTGCCGAATCGACACGTGCCCTGAAAAAACTTTTGAAGAGTCTGGGGAACGCAAAAACGGGGACCCGCGCTATGCGCGGATCCCCGTGAGTTTTACTACAAATTATGCACCGGGGGTGAGGACACCATCGATGAGGTAAACGGTTGCGTTGGCCGTGTGAACGCCACCGCAGATGACGTTGGCACCGTTGACGGTGATGTTGTCGCCGCTACCAGCAACGGTGATGGTCTCGCCGTTGACAGTGGTGAGCTCGCCAGCAATGTCATCCGGAAGGATCTGGCCGGGGACAACGTGGTACGTGAGGATGCTCGTGAGCAGGTCAGCGTTCTCGGTCTGCATGAGAGCTTCTACGGTCTCAGCAGGAAGTGCTGCGAAAGCGTCGTCGACGGGAGCGAAGACGGTGAATTCTGAACCGTTGAGCGTGTCAACCAAGTTGACGTCAGCGTTGAGGCCACCCGATACGGCTGCGGTGAGCGTGGTGAGCAGCGGGTTGTTCGACGCGGCTACTGCTACCGGGTCCTGAGCCATTCCGACGATCGAGCCGCTTCCGTCTGGAACGGTCTCGGCGTAGGCGGCACAGCCGGCGCCGACGAGGTCTGTGGTGTAGTCCATCTCCATTGCCGACGAGCTCTCCTCGGGAGCGGGTGCTGCTGTGTCTTCCGTTGCGGCACTGGAACAACCGGCGAGGCCGACCATTGCTACTGCAGCGAAGGTGAGGGCGGCGAAGGTGTTGCGCTTAATGGATCGCATGTGAATCTCCTTGGTGAAAGTTGGTGGCCCCCGAATGGACCCGGCTTGCCGACTCTCTGCCGGCTTACACAGGACTATTCGGATCACCCCCGAAAACGGTTTGGAAGATTCTCAAAAGTTTTTTGAACCGCTTTCGCGCATAGGAAGGTACTGATTCTTCGCACGTAAGCTCAGAACGACTCCAGCAATCCGAAAGCAGTGCGATATGACCCGACGTTCCGCCGAGAAGAGTCGGCATCGAGCAACGCCCGCATCCGTTCTGGCAACTCTCGGCGGCGTGATCGTAAGTTGGATGCTGGGGGCGGTTGCCGTGCGGCTCGGGCTCGACTGGTCAGATACCTTCCCCTACTCCCCCGCCTCCGAGTGGCGCTACCTCGGCGTTGCTGTGCTCGCGCTCGCTATTGCGATCGGCGGGAGCATTGCTACGTGGCGCTTCTCTCGCCGCTTCCACCGGCATCCGCTTGCTGATCCCGAGCAGCGCCCCTAGAGGCGACGCAACCTCAGACCAACCAATTCGGGCAACGGTTCCGAACTGAGTGCAGCCGTCCGGGCTCCCGGGCGTCACACAGTTCTGTGGAGGAACCTCATGCTCAGTCTCGCCCTTATCGGCTTCCTAGGAGGCATCATCACGGGCATATCCCCGTGTATCTTGCCGGTTCTGCCGGTCATCTTCTTATCCGGTGGCGCCATGAGTGCCCGCGGCGAAGGGGAAACCAAGAAGCGTCGCTTTGCCCGCCGAACGATGCCCCTGGCATCCGACGCTGCGGCCATCAGCGCTACCGCGACCGCCGAGAAGGATGCCGCCCCCACAGTGTCGAAGTGGCGCCCCTACTTCGTGATTGCCGGCCTCGTCGTCGCGTTCAGTGTCTTCACGCTGATTGGCTCGCTCATCTTGGCGCTACTGAACTTGCCGCAGGACTTCCTGCGTTGGGCCGGAATCGTCGTTCTCATCCTGATCGGCCTTGGCTTGATCATCCCCGCTTTCCAGCACATTTTGGAGAAGCCCTTCTCGTGGATTCCGCAGAAGAACGTCGGAACTGACCGTGGCGGTTTCGTGCTCGGCCTGGCTCTCGGTGCCGTCTACGTGCCCTGCGCTGGACCAGTTCTTGCGGCCATCACGGTTGCCGGCTCGACTGGACGCATTGGGCCCGAGACCATCGTGCTCACCATCACTTTCGCTCTCGGAGCGGCTCTTCCGCTGCTCATCTTCGCTCTTGCTGGCCGCCGTGTCGCCGAGCGCGTCAAGACGTTCCGTAAGCACCAGCAGAAGATTCGCGTCACGGGTGGCGTACTGATGATCGCTCTCGCGATCGGCCTCGTTTTCAACCTTCCTCAGGCACTTCAGCGCCTCGTTCCCGACTACACGAGCGCCCTGCAGGACCAGTTCAGCAACTCTGAACAGATCGCAGAACAGCTCAACCTGGGTGGCCTCGTCAACGAACAGAACAAGGATCTCGACCAGTGCAGCAACGGAGGCACCGAGCTCGAGAGCTGCGGCATCGCTCCCGACATCCAGGGAATCCAAGAGTGGTTCAACACCGAGAACAACGAGGAAATCACTCTGGATGAGCTGCGCGGCGAGGTCGTTTTGATCGACTTCTGGGCGTACTCCTGCATCAACTGCCAGCGTGCGGTTCCGCACATCAACAGCTGGTACGACGCCTACAAGGATCTCGGTTTGAACGTCATCGGCGTCCACTCCCCCGAGTACGCCTTTGAGAAGGTTCCGGCCAACGTCAAGGCTGGCGCCGAGAACTACGCAATCGAATACCCGGTTGCTCTCGACAACAACCTCAGCACGTGGACCAACTACCGCAACCGTTTCTGGCCGGCGCACTACCTGATCGACGCGGAGGGCGTTGTTCGTCACATCAAGTTCGGTGAAGGTAGCTACCAGACCACCGAGAAGCTCATTCGTGAACTACTCGTGGATGCCAACCCTGACGTTCAGTTGCCGCCGGCAACCGAGGTCAGCGATGACACTCCCGAGGCGGGAACCACGACGCCTGAGACGTACCTCAGCCTCGGCAAGGTCGTGAACTACGGCGGCGACGAGAAGTACTCGTCGGGCACCAACACCTACAGCTTCCCGTCAGAGCTCGCCGACAACAGCTTCGCCCTTGAGGGCGACTGGGAGCTGACCTTCCAGAACGCGACACCACGCAACGGAGAGGGCAGCATCAAGCTGAACTACACCGCGAGTGAAGTTCGCATGGTGCTGGGTGGCGAAGGCACGATCACGGTCACTCTCGATGGCAAGACTCAAGTGATTGACGTCTCCGGAACACCGAACTCGTATTCGATCATCCCCAAGGGAGACTCGATCGAGACCGGCACACTGGAGGTCACGGTGAGTGAAGGCGTCGAAGCGTACTCGTATACCTTCGGCTAACCGCTCCTCCTCTGCATAACGAAATAGGCCCCCGATCCATCTGGATCGGGGGCCTATTTCGTGCGCTGAGGCTAGTTACGACTCGGGAGTCGCAGTGGGCGTTGGCGTTGAGGTCGAGCTCTCGTTGAAGGTTTCTCCCGTGAGCTGAACAACGAAAGCTTGGAAGGCAGCGAGGTCATCTACAGCGCCCTCGTACTTGACTCCGTTGACAAGCACGGTCGGAGTTCCGGTGACCGTTACGTCATCTGTGTTGGGGATGGGGTCAGAAAGAGCGCGAGCGCTCGAGTTGCTTACCCACGACTTGAAGCTCTCGTCGTTGATGCACTCCGCGATAACGTCCGTGTTTTCGACTCCCGCAACGTCAAGCAAATCGATGAGGTCGTCATCGGTGAGACCCGATGAACTTTCAGCAGGTTGCACTCCGTCAGAGAGCAAGAGCGAGTGGTAGCTGTAGAAGTCGTTCGGCGAAGTGTCGGCAACGCACGCAACGGCGTTTGCTGCACGCGACGAATAGCGTGACCCAAGCGACAGACGGTCAAGAATTGTGATGGGGTGGATTTCGAGCGTCGATGCTCCGTTGTCGACCAGACTCTCGATGTACGCACCATTGGTTTCTTCGAAAAGGCTGCAATAAGGGCACAGGTAGTCGACGTACATCTGGATGTCGAGAACGCCGGATTCCTCGTCACGATCATTCGCGATGGGGTCAGCGTCTGCTGCTTGAGCGTCGGATGTCGTCGCGATAAAGCCCTGATTGAGCTGGATGCCGTCGCTAGCAAAGTTCTGCGGGCCTGGGCCTGCTGGCTGGTTCGAGTTCACGAGAACGAGCGCAATTACCGCAACGATCGCGACGAGGGCGAGGCCAACGCCACCCTGAAGAAATAGCTTGGTGCGGCGATCTTTCTTCTTCTGTTCTTCACGCTGGATTCGGGACTTTTCCCGTGCCGCTTCGCGACGCTCATTCTTCGTGAGTCGGCTGTCGCCGGAATTGCCGTTGCTCAATCGAACCTCATCTGCCATGTGTTTCGCTGTGGAGGGCACCCAAAAATTACGGCGCACCGGTCGAATTCTAGGAGAAATCTCTGGGAATTGCCCAACTGAACCCTAAGACTGCGCCTATTTTGCGATCGGCCACGCGGTAACCTGACCCCCAAAAGAGTGCAATAATGACCCAACGCGGTTTCGACCGCCGTCCATCACAACGGATCGTCCGGCACGTACCTGCCGGTGAAGGAGAAAACTAGAACAATGGCGTCTGTAACCTTTGACAATGCAACACGTCTCTACCCGGGATCAACGATCCCCGCAGTAGACAAGCTGAATCTTCACGTAGAAGACGGCGAATTCCTCGTACTGGTCGGCCCTTCGGGTTGCGGTAAGTCCACCAGCCTTCGCATGCTCGCCGGCCTTGAAGAGGTCAACGATGGCAGCATCCTCATCGGCGACCGCGACGTCACCGATGTTCCCCCGAAAGACCGCGACATCGCCATGGTCTTCCAGAACTACGCTCTCTACCCGCACATGACGGTTGCCGAAAACATGGGCTTCGCGCTCAAGATCGCCGGCGTCAACAAAGAGGAGCGTGCAGCTCGCGTACTCGAAGCAGCGAAGCTTCTTGACCTTGAGCCTTACTTGAGCCGCAAGCCCAAGGCACTCTCGGGTGGTCAACGTCAGCGTGTTGCCATGGGTCGCGCTATCGTTCGCCAGCCTCAGGTCTTCCTCATGGATGAGCCGCTCTCGAACTTGGACGCCAAGCTTCGCGTGCAGACTCGTACGCAGATCGCTAGCCTGCAGCGTCGCCTCGGAGTCACCACGGTTTACGTGACTCACGACCAGACAGAAGCGCTCACCATGGGTGACCGCATCGCTGTGCTCAAGGATGGCATCCTCCAGCAGGTTGGTACTCCTCGCGACCTGTACGAAGCACCGCAGAACATCTTCGTTGCTGGCTTCATCGGCAGCCCCGCCATGAACCTCTTCAGCGTCGACATTGTCGATGGTGGCTTGCAGTTCGGCGATGCTGTTGTGCACGTTGACAGCGAAACGCTTGGCGAAACTACTGCGAAGACCGTCACCATTGGCATCCGTCCAGAAGACGTCATTGTTTCGACGACCGGCAGCGGTCTTCCTGTTGATGTCGACCTGGTCGAAGAGCTCGGTGCTGACGGTTACCTCTACGGTCACGCAGAAATCAAGGGCGAGCGTGTTGACATCGTTGCTCGCGTTGATGGCCGCTCGCACCCGAACGCTGGCGAGAAGGTCTTCTTGACCCCTGAGCCTCACCACGTGCACGTGTTCGACACCGAGTCGGGCCTGCGCCTCACCAAGAAGCCTGTAGTCGCAAGCTAACTTCCGCTTTACGATCGAGCCCGTCGACGTCGAACCCAGTTCGGATGTTTGGCGGGCTCGTTCTATTTTCAAGGACACGTGAATGACTGGTTCTGTCAACATCACCGCCGCCATCGTTGATCCTGCTTTGCTGGATCTGCCGTGGGAGCTGCCGCTCGAGCTGTGGCCCGATGATTCCATCGCAATCCTGCCCAAGGGCATTTCGCGACACCTTGTGCGCTTTGCCAATCTCAGCGGCTACATCGTGGCGATCAAGGAGACCTCAAGCGAGCTCGCCAAGCGTGAGTACGAAATGCTGCGCACCCTGCAAAAGCTCGACGTGCCGTGTGTTGACCCGCTCGCGATCATCACGAACCGCACGGCCGCCGATGGCGAAGAGCTGAAGTCAGTGCTGGTCACTCGGCACTTGCGCTTCTCGCTCCCCTATCGTGCCGTGTACTCGCAGAGCCTGCGCCCCGAGACTGCTCGTCGCCTCGTCGACGCTCTTGCCGTATTGCTCGTGCGTTTGCACATCGTTGGCTTCTTCTGGGGAGATGTGTCACTCTCCAACACACTGTTCCGTCGCGATGCCGGCGCTTTCGCTGCCTACCTTGTGGATGCCGAAACCGGCCAGCTCTACGACAAGCTCTCCAACGGTCAACGCGAGAACGATCTCGAGATCGGTCGCGTCAATATTGCGGGCGAACTGCTCGACCTGCAAGCTGGTGGACGCCTCGAAGAAGACATCGACCCTGTTGAGATCAGCAACGGCATCGTGGCCCAGTACCGCACGCTGTGGCAAGAGCTCACGGGCTCGGAGCGCTTTGACCATTCCGAACGGTGGCGCATCAACCAGCGCGTTGAGCGCCTCAACGCGCTCGGTTTCGACATCGAAGAACTCGCCATCAAAACTGAAGATTCGGGCACCCGCGTGCGCATCCAGCCCAAAGTGGTGGATGCCGGTCACCACTCACGACGCCTGCTGCGTTTGACCGGCCTCGACGCCCAAGAGAATCAAGCTCGCCGCCTGCTCAACGACATGGACTCGTACCGCGCAGCGTTCGACAAACAAGACATGGATGAAGAAATGCTCGCCCACGAGTGGGCTGCTCGCGTCTTCGAACCCGTCATCCGAGCGATTCCCAAAGAGATGCGCGGCAAGCTCGAGCCGGCGGAAGCGTTCCACCAGCTGCTCGATCACCGTCGCCAGCTCGCTCAAGATTCTGGCCACGACATCCCCCTCGCTGAGGCCGTGAGCAGCTATGTCGAGAACGTTCTGCAGTTCCGCCGCGACGAGGCGACGATGATCAACCCGCCAACGGGGGCTTTCACGATGCCCGTCACTATTCAGGGCGAACTCGCCGCTGCCGATCACGATGGAGAAGACGAAGAGGACTGGCGCCTCAAGGTCTAGCTACCCTGTGCGCTTCGCTACGACAGCAGTTGCTCGAGTCCCCGCCCGGTTACATGCTCGAAGACCAGGTTGGTTTCGGAGTGCGCAACGGCCGGATGACTTGCCAAGTAGGTGAGTACAAAGTCTCTGAGTTCTGCCGCACTGTGCGCCGCGACATGCAGCAGGTAGTCATCTCCGCCGCCGGTGTGGAAGAAAGCCAATACGCCTGGCCAGTTGGGTGCGGCACTGCGGAAGGCATCCACGTCTTCGCGCACGTGTTTGACGAGCTTGATCGAGATCAGAGCTTGCACGCTAATGCCCAGTTGAGCGACATCGATGTCGGCATGGAAGCCACGCAAATAGCCGTCATCGTGGAGTCGGCGAAGTCGCTGGGAAACAGTGGATTCGGAGACACCGGCCGCGCCGGCAAGTGCAGATCCTGACATGCGGGCGTTGGCGGCCAAACTGGCTAAAATCTTTTGATCTACTGCGTCAATCGGCAGACTGTACTTTTCGCTCACGGGGGCCTCCTGTGTCGCAGCTTATGCGGAAAACGTCACATTTTGTGAAGATTCTGCAGGAGAGTTGATTAGCGTCGAAGTTTCTGCTGTTATCTAGTAATGCTGCCTCACGACATCCATCTCGAAACTCTTGCTGTTCACGCGGGAATGGAGGGCGTGCAGGAATCTGGTCAACACGTCCCTTCCATTGACCTGTCTACCACCAATCCGCTGCCCAGCGTCGAAGTGGGAGGCGACTCCTACGAGAACCTCGCCACCGGAAACCCCATCATTGACGGCCACTCCGCGGTCTACCAACGACTCTGGCAGCCGGGTGTCGCTCGCTTCGAAGACAGCCTCGCCGCCCTCGAAGGTGCAGAAGCAGCGGTAGCCTACGCCAGCGGCATGGCAGCGCTCTCCGCCGTGCTGATTGCCATCGCCTCTGCGGGCCGTCCGCACGTCGTCGGCGTTCGTCCGCTCTACGGCGGAACAGACCACGTGCTCGATAACGGGCTCCTCGGCACAACAGTGACGTGGGCGGATGCGGACTCGATCGTCAACGCTATTCAGCCAAACACCGGCCTCATCATCATTGAGTCCCCCGCGAACCCCACCCTCGAACTTGTCGACATCAAAAAGGTCGTTGAAGCCGCTGGCACGGTTCCCGTTCTCGTGGACAACACCTTCGCGACTCCCGTTCTGCAGCGCCCCATTGAACTCGGCGCCGCAATGGTGCTTCACAGTGCCACCAAGTACTTGGGCGGCCACGGGGATGTCATGGGCGGTGTTATCGCAACGAGCGAAGAACATGCCAAGGCGCTGCGCAACGTCCGCGCTCTCACCGGTGGCGTTCTGCACCCGTTTGCGGCCTACCTGCTTCACCGTGGACTTCGCACCCTTCCGCTGCGCGTACGCGCCCAGCAGGAGACCGCTGGAGAGCTTGCCCGCCGACTCGACGGCCACCCCGCACTCGCTCGCGTGCTCTACCCCGGCCTTCCCGGCCAGGACCCGGCTGGACTCATCGGAACCCAGTCAGCCGGCGCCGGCTCGCTCATCGCACTCGACCTCGCTGGCGGCTATGACGCTGCAGCAAAGTTCACCGAGTCGGTGAAGCTCATCACTCACGCTGTGTCGCTCGGCGGTATCGACACTCTCGTGCAGCATCCAGCATCGCTCACCCACCGCCCGGTGGCGTCAGAAGCGAAGCCGGGCGCCGGCATTGTGCGCGTGTCGATCGGACTCGAGCATGTCGATGACCTCATGAATGACATCACGGCTGCGCTCGATGCAGTGAGCGCTAGCTAGCTGCTCGAGCAGCGCACGAAAAGAGCCGCTGGCCCCGAGGGGACAGCGGCTCTTTCGTGTGCGGTGCAGGAACGATCCTGCGGCGCACTACTTCTTTTTGCGGGCTGCGGAACGCAGCTTCGAGATTTCGTAGAGCGTGACGCTCGCGGCGATACCAGCGTTGAGCGACTCGGTCGAGGCACTGATCGGGATCGAGACGATGGCGTCACAGTTTTCGGTGACGAGTCGAGAGAGACCCTTGCCTTCGCTGCCGACAACGATCAGCACGGGCTCTTTCGCCAACGGCAAGGAGGGAAGCGACACGTCGCCATCCCCATCAAGACCGAGCACGAAGACGCCGCGCTTCTTGTATTCCTTGATCATCTGCGTGAGGTTGTTAGCCATGGCAACGGGCGTGCGGGCGGCAGCACCGGCCGAGGTCTTCCACGCGGATGCCGTCATCCCGACTGAACGACGCTGCGGCACGATTACTCCCTGGCCACCAAACGCGGCAACGGAGCGCACGATGGCGCCGAGGTTGCGCGGGTCAGTGATGCCGTCAAGAGCCACGAGCAGCGGAACCTGGCCACGCGCCTCTACCTTGTCGAGCAACTCCATGGGGTGCGCGTACTCGTACGGCGGCACCTTGAGCGCGAAGCCCTGGTGCACGGAGTCGAAACCGGCAAGGCGGTCGAGTTCTGGGCGCATCACTTCGAGCACGGCAATGCCACGCGCGGTTGCGAGCTTGAGGATCTCCTTGACGCGGTCATCGTATTCAATGCGCGCGGCCATGTAGAGAGTGTGGGCGGGGATCTTGGCGCGAAGCGCCTCGAGCACCGAGTTGCGGCCCGTGACCATCTCGGACTCATCGGCAGACTTAGCTACTCGTGACCGGCTGGGCTGGCTCGGACGCTGGCCACCCTCTGAAGGCTTGCCACCGTTGCGGCGAGTTCCACCGGCTGCTTCATAGCGTTCGGCCGCAGCCTTGCGCTTGCCTGCGGGGTGATACGGGCGGTCTTCTGCCTTCGGGGTGGGCTTGCGACCTTCGAGAGCCTGACGTCCCTGGCCTCCCGAGCCGACCTGGGGGCCCTTGCGGCCCTTGCGTACCGCTCCTGCGCGGGGTGTGTTACCTGGGTTTTTCACGAGTGTTGCTCCTGTCGGAAGCGCCGATCAGTCACGGCAAGCTCCAATGCGATCCGGTCGAGTCATCTTCTAGTGCGATGCCCGCCGCTGATAGTTCATCACGGATTCGGTCTGCAGCAGCAAAATCCTTTGCTGCGCGGGCCGTATTGCGATCCTCAATGAGCTGTTCAACCAGTACTGACAAAGCAGCAACGGCTGGCTCTGAACGCTCAGAACCCCATCGTGGATCAAGTGGGTTGATACCCAAAACCTGTGCCATAGCGATTACGTGAGACCGCGCGGTGGCAACCGCCGCAAGATCCCCGTCGTCGAGGGCAGCGTTGCCCGAACGAATCGTCTCGTGCACGACCGCGAGCGCCTGGGGCACTGCAAGGTCGTCATCCATGGCCTCGCCGAATGCCTCGGGCACCTCTATGGTGTTCGCGACGTCGAAGCGAGTATCTCGCAGTCGACGCGAGGCACGCTCAATGAACACCTCAAGGCGTTCAAAGGCTGCTTCCGCTTCAGCAAGTGACGTGTCAGTGTAGTCGATTGTGGAGCGGTAATGGGCCGCTCCCAACAAATAGCGCACCACAATGGGCCGAGCGGCATCCAAAAGGTCACGAGCAAACACCGAATTGCCGAGTGATTTCGACATCTTTTGGCCGTTGACGTTGACCATACCGTTATGCACCCAGTGACGAGCGAACTCATCGCCAGCAGCGGTCGACTGGGCAAGTTCGTTCTCGTGGTGCGGGAAGCGCAAATCAAGGCCACCACCATGGATGTCGAACGCACCACCCAAATACCGGCGAGACATGGCAGAGCACTCGATGTGCCAGCCCGGACGCCCGTTGCCCCACGGCGACGACCACGATGCTGACTCAGGTTCGGTTGGCTTGCTGCCCTTCCAGAGCGCGAAGTCGCGGGGGTCGCGCTTGGAGCGCGGGTCAGCGTCTACCGCGGCAACCATGTCGTCGAGCTTCTGCCGGGTGAGTTCACCGTAGGAGGGCCACGACTGCGTGTCGAAGTAGACATCGCCGGAGTCGTCGCTCGCGGCATACGCATGGCCGCGCTCGATGAGTTTCGCGATCAACTCGCGCATCTCACCGATGTTGCCCGTGGCGCGGGGTTCATAGGTAGGCGGCAAAATGCCGAGCTCGTTGTAGCCCGCGGTGAACTCGAGTTCGACACGGTAGGCCAAGGCCCACCACTGTTCGGTCGAGCCTTCAGCTGCGGCATCCGCTGCTCGGGTCAAAATCTTGTCGTCGATGTCGGTGACGTTGCGCACGAGCGTGACATCGAGCCCACGGTAGGTGAGCCAGCGGCGCCAGATGTCGTAGACGAGGGCCGAACGCAAGTGGCCGATGTGCGGAGACGACTGCACGGTAGGACCGCAGACGTAGATGCCCACCTTGCCCGGCTCACGGGGATCGAGGTCGAGGAGGCTGGCACTGCGAGTGTCATAGAGGCGAATAGTCACTAAGCAAGTTTAGCGACCCCCGCTGGGTGTTACGCGGTCAGGCTGAGGCACGGGGGAAGGTGACCGCCCCGTGCCTCTCGCCACTACTTCGTGTAGGTGTAGAAGCCGCGACCCGTCGCGATGCCCAGGTAGCCCTTGTCGATGTATTCGGTCTTCATCCACTCAGCGAACCGCTTGGTATTTTCGTCACCGTTGGACATGATGTTGTACGGCGTCGTGAGCCCAATAACGTCAAGGATCTGGAACGGTCCCATCGGCGCACCGGTGGCGATCCGCCACGTGTTGTCAACGTCGGCGGGTGCTGCATAACCATCGGCCGCGAGCTCTGCCGCAGCATTAAGGAACGGAACGAGCAGCGAGTTGAGTACGTAGCCGGCCTTCTCCTTGTGAATCGGAATCGGGACCATGCCGATTTCAGACGCGAAGTCGACAACCACATCGAACACGGCAGGATCGGTGTCAGCCGTGGCCATGATCTCCGCAGTGTTGAACTTCCAAATCTGGTTAGCGAAGTGAAGTGCCAAGAACTTGTCAGCACGACCAGTGGAGTCCTTCATGTCGCTGGGCAACAGAGTGGACGAGTTAGTCGCAAAAATCGTGTGCGCGGGAGCGAGCTTTCCGAGCTCCGCGTAGGTGGTCTTCTTGAGGTCGAGAATTTCGGGAATGGCCTCGATAACGAGGTCGGCGTCCTTCACGGCATCCGCAAGATCGGAGGAGAACCGCACGCGCCCAAGGGCTTCTTGTGCCTTGCCGTCTGCCGCACCAGCAACGCTGTCGGCAACGTAGGTGCTCGCCAGTCCATCGAACCGGGTGCGAGCCTTCTCCAGAACTTCATCGTTGATGTCGTACGCCACGACCTCGAAGCCACTGAATGCTGTTTGGTATGCAATCTGGGATCCAAGCACTCCAGTGCCCAGAACCGTTACACGCTGAATGTTTGTCATTGTGTTCTCTTCTCTTCGGTTTGTAACCTGATCCGATACCTTAAATTTACTCCCAATTGGCTGAGCCTTGGCTGTGTCTCAGGCGTGTGCTGATTGTGCTTGAGCAGTGTGATAACGGTACATTTACCGAGGATTTTTCGGGCCCGCCGAGGTGCTGATCAGCACTCCCAGCTAGAAGAACCCTGCAAATCACGCGCACGAGTGTGAAGACGGAAATAGAATCAGTGCAGATCTGCAACGAAGCATGAGAGAGGAATGGACCAATACCCAGTCCACGCAACCAAGCCATGCTTGTGAGGGCCGCCACTCTCTACTATCTCGACGGCAAATCACAAGCCGAGGTCGCCCAAGAGATTGGCGTCTCGCGATCGAACGTCTCGCGCGTTCTTGCCGACGCCCGCAAGAACGGCATTGTTGACATCCGCATCAACGACCCCTTTGGGCGCGCCCAGAACCTCGAAGCCCAACTCGTGGCCCGTTATGGGTTGCGCGAATGTCGCGTAGCGCCGAGCACTGGCGCCGATAACCAACTCTCTCGCGTCGGAGCACTCGGGGCGCAATGGCTCATCGACAACCTGCCTCGCAACGGCGGCGTTGCCCTCTCCTGGGGTTCAAGCGTGCAAGCTGTCGTCAATGAGATTCCGGATGACGCCTCCCACGAGAACATCGAAGTACTTCCCCTCGTCGGCGGGCTTTCTATCGTGGATTCCGCTCGCGACGGCAACGTTCTCGTGCGCTTGCTCGCCACCAAACTAGGAGCGCAACACCGCCGCCTTTACGCCCCTGCTGTCGTCGAGTCCCGCGAATCGCGCGAAGCATTCCTTCGTGAGCCGTCCATTACAGGCGTCCTCAACGCATCACGCCGCGCCAAGATCGCCATCGTCGGTGTCGGCAACGTGGGCATCGGCGCTTCTGGGGCCATCATCGAGTCGATGAACTTGAGCAAAACAGAGCGCAGTCAGTTCGCGGCATCCGGAGCCGTTGGTGACTGCTGCACGCGCTTCTTCGACCGCGACGGAAAGCTTGTGGACTCAGTCGTGAACGATCGTGTAATCGCGATTGACCTTGAGGAGCTCGGCAACATTCCCACCGTCGTCGGCGTTGCTGCCGGAGCGCAGAAGCTCGAGGGCACTCAAGCGGCGCTCACGGGCGGGCTCTTCGATGTGCTGGTGGTCGACTCCGAATTGGCTCTTGCACTGCTCGGCCAGAGCTGAGCGCGCACTAGGCCTCAGCGGTGGCGTCTTCGTTTCGTGGGCGCCACCCGAGTTCACGCGAGATCGCGGTGGTCGTGTCCAAGAGGTCGTCAATGTTCTTGACGAGTTCAGTGATGTCGGCCTTCTCTCGGAACGATGTGATCGAGATAGCACCAGTGACGCGCTCGTTGTGATCCCACACCGGCGCCGCGATGCAATTCGAAACGACATCGAATTCTCCCTCATCGGTCGCCCAACCGCGCTCTTTGACGGTGGTTAGTCGTTCGAGAAACTCGCGCTTAGTCGTGATGGTGTTCGGCGTGTAGCTCGTGAAGGTTGCATTAGCCAAGATGTGATCGCGGGCCGGGATATCAAGGTTTGCAAGAATCGCCTTGCTGACGCCGGCGGTGTGCAGCACCACGAATCCCCCGATTGTGGTGTTAAGACTGATGCTTTGAACCGGCTCGATCTTGTCGACGTAAACAATATGTCCCTCTTGGGGAACTGCGAACTGGATCGTGTGATTCGTTGCTTCAGAGAGTCGAACAATGTAGGGATGAACCACGGTGCGCAAATCGAACTGATTGATGGCGGACTGAGCAAGCCCAGCGAGGCGAAATCCCACTCCGTAGCGGCCAAAGTCATCTTTGCGAACGAACCCTGCCGCCGACATCGTTTGCAGAATCCTGAGCGCTGTCGTTCGATGCACGCCAAGCTCTGCGGCGATCTCCCGAAGTTCACGAGGGTGCTCGCTGCAGTACTCGAGGATGTCGATCGCCCTGCTCACAGTCTGTGACATGGTTCACTCCGTTGCATCATCCGCACACCCTGTGCAGTGGTTTGACTAGTTCTGTCACGATACCGTCGTTTGAGTATTCACCCCAACGGTGACGAGGATGTTGGCGAATCGCCGAGTATCACCGGTCACGATGCACAAGATGAGATTGTCGCTGCGAATGAGATCGTAGAAAGCTTCTCGCTCCAACACGTCATGGGGCACGTCGGCATCCAGAATCTGTTTGACCTCGTCGCAGACCGGGCTCTCGATCGCCTCTGGCGTCAGCATGCTCGTGTAGCGCTCGAACGGAACCATTTGTGCCAGAGTGGCGAGCACATCAGTGGTGAGCGGGGCGCCCGCCGTGAAGTTCAAATAAGCCACCGTTGCCCGACTGCCCGACGTCGTCGCTGCAGCGAAGTGCGCATCCGCAATCATGATGGTGGACTTATGCCCCGCAGCAGCGAGCGCGCCCAGAATAGGTGGATGAATGATCGGTGCGGTAATCACGCGCTAGCCGAAGTACTGCGCGCCGTTGACATCGAGAACAATGCCGCTGACGAAGCTGGCTGAGGGGCTGGCCAACCACGTCGCCGCCGAGGCGACGTCTTCTGGGGTGCCGGCGCGACCAACCGGAATGGTCTCGATGGTTGCTGCTTTGGAAGCGGCCGAGGTAAAGCGGTCGTGAAATGGTGTTGCTTCGATGAATCCTGGGGCAATTGCATTCACCGTCGTTCCGGTCGGCCCCAGCTCTTTCGCCAGCCCGCGTGTGAACCCAAAGATGCCAGCTTTTGTCGTGGCGTAGGCGGTCGCGCCCGCATGGCCACCATTGCGACCGGCCAGTGACGCGATGTTAATGATTCTGCCGCCATCCGCCGCTAGGAGTGGCAGTGCGTATCTGGTGGCCAAAAACAGGCTGTCGAGATTCACCGCGACAACGTGGTCCCAGAGGCTGGCACTCATCCCTGCGATCGGTGACCGCTCAACGAGCCCACCAACGTTGTTGACAAGAATATTGATCGCACCGAACTCTGCAGCGACCTGCGCGGTCGCGGATTCGACCTCAGCCTCGTTCGTGGCGTCGAGCTGAATAGCCAGCGGCCTGTGCCCTGACACTCTCTCGAGCTCATCCAAGAAGCTGTCCTCCGGCGCGTGCGAACGATAGGTCAGGGCAACGCGCGCGCCCTCTGCCACCAATCCGGCAGCAATTGCTCGCCCGATTCCTACGCCGCCTCCCGTGACCAGCGCGGATGCACCCTGCAAAGTGTTTCCCATTTCGTGCCCTCTTCCTTCTCATTAGAGTGCTGCGCAGCACGGCATCACCCGGAGATGAATGTCACACACAGCGCACACACTGTGCATTCTACGCACAGATATTGGTATATCAGAGAACTTGTTTTTTGCTTGACAGCCTTCGAGGGACGCCCATAAGATGCACAATGCGTGCGTATGTTGCACAAGCAAACGGCGCGGAAATGCTCATCAGTCAAGGAGGACCGAATGAAACACAGCATTAGACGAACGCTGGCACTCGCAGTAGTGGCCGCGGTCAGTTTGTCGTCATGTTCGACGGCATCGACCGATCCCGACAGGGAGGCGACGTTGACGATTTGGAATCCCCAGGACAACTGGCGCCAAACAACAGACTTTTACAAAGACAAGATCGCAGACTTCGAAAAAGAACACCCCAACGTCACCGTCAAGTACGTCGACATTCCTTACGGCCAGTACGAAGCCCGCTACACCGCAGGGTTCGCGAGCAAGAGCGACGCTCCCGATATCTTCATGGGTCAAGTCTCCTACTACGGCGGCGCGCTTGGCGTCGCCGACCAGGCTCCGGATGACCTGCAGGAATTGTGGGCAGAGAACCTGACTCCTCTCACTGCCGGCAACTTCAAGGTCGATGGCGAATGGAGCGGCTACCCGGTCAGCTCTGACCTGGGCATGGAACTCTTCTACAACATCGACCAGTTCGTCGAGGTTGGCCTTGACCCCGACAGCCCGCCCGAGACCTTCGAAGAACTTCGCGAATACGCCGACCTTCTCGCGACACAGGATTCATCGGGCACCGTCACCCGCAACGGAATGGCCCTTCGCTACTCGGGCAACCCCACTGGCATCGTCGACAAGGCGCTTCCCTACATCCACGCTTTCGGCGGCCGCCTCTATGCAGAAGACAACTCAACCGCCGATGGCTACCTCAACAGCGACGAAACGGTCGCGGGGATTCAGTACATGCAAGACATGGTGACCGACGGCGTTTCAAGCTTGCAGCTTGGCACCCCCGATGACACCTTTGCGCAGGGACTCTCCTCGATGACCTTCCGTGAGGGCTGGTACGAGGGCTGGCTCAAGCAGAACGCCCCCGACGTCAACTTCGGAGTCGTTCCTTATCCGACCGGTGACGCCGGCTACCCCAAAGTGAGCCTGCTATTCAACTGGGCTTGGATGGTCAATGCCAACAGCGAAAACAGTGACCTCGCCTGGGATTGGATGCGGGCGATTTCTGACCCCGAACTCGATCTCGAACTCGCCCAACTCGAGGGCTACATGCCGGTATGGAGCGAGAACTTCGAAGATCCCTATGTTCTCGACCGCACCGACTACGTCGCTGTTGAGAAGCAACTCAATGAAGGTGCAGGCCCGGTTTACAACGCGCCGTACACCAATCAGATCGCAACTGCCGTTGGTGCCGCAATCGAAAGCGCGCTCCAAGGCGCCGACGTCCGCGAGTCACTCGACGGCGCGGTAACCGAAGTCAACGAATTGCTCGAACGAGGCAAGTAACCACCGCAGCTAGTTCGAAAGGCTTCACACCATGACAGTCCCCACTCTCGGGCCCCAGAAGACGTTCTCTCGGCGCACCACCATTCGAGCGTTCCTCTTCCTTGCCCCCGCGCTGTTCTTCGTCGTTCTGTTGTTCCTCATTCCCCTGGGTTACAACATCGTCATCAGTTTCTTTGACTGGTCCGTTATCGGACGACGCGAGTTCATCGGTATTGACAACTACGTGTCTGTAGTAACGAGCGAACGTTTCATCAACGCCGCAGGCAACACCCTGTACTTCACACTCCTCGGAGTGCCAATCGGTGTGGTCCTCTCGTTGATCGTCGCGCTCGGATTCAATGCCCTGCTGTGGAAACGTGGATCTGGACTGATACGGGCGCTGTATTTTGCGCCCGTCGTCGCCTCGCTCACCGCGGTGGCATTTGTATGGCTGTGGATCTTCAATCCGGCCTATGGGCTTGCCAATAGCATCCTCGGATTCTTTGGCATCCCTGGGCAGGACTGGCTCACGAGCGATGGGCAAGTGATTCCCTCGCTCGCGATCATGTACATCTGGGCACGTCTCGGATTCAATGTGATCATCCTGGTGGCAGGGCTCAATGGAATTGATCGTTCCTACTACGAAGCGGCCCGTCTCGATGGTGCCGGGCCGCTTCGCATGCTGTGGTCGATCACTCTGCCGCTGCTCAACAAGCAACTAGTACTCGTCATCAGCGTCGAAGTCATGAATGCGTTCAAGCTCTTCGAGCTCCCCTTCGTCGCCACCAAGGGCGGGCCGGTGGGATCAAGCCGCTCGATGGTAATGGAAATTTACGAGCTGGCATTCCGCCTTGACCGCTGGGGCGAAGCGGCTGTCTACGTCGTGATCTTCTTCGTGTTCTTAGTAGCGATCACCGCCGTTATCCGCAAAATCTTTACAAAGGACATCTCAGAATGAGTACGTCATCGATCAAGGACCGCCCGTCGACCGCTGCCGACTCATCCCCGGCTGTGCGCCCCGCACCAGTTCGCGCTCGCAAGAAGTCGTGGCGCTCGCTTCATAATCTGAAGCAAGCAGGAATCTTTACTGCTCTGGCTCTTGGCGGCATCCTCATGACGCTGCCACTGGTCTGGGTAGCGCTGTCGTCACTCAAGAAACCGTCAGAAATTCTCGAAGTTCCTGTGCGCTGGCTGCCAGACAACTTCTTCAATTTTGACAACTATGTGCAGCTCTTTGCTCAGTACAACTTCGGGCAATACATCGCGAACTCTTTTATCGTGACCGGCATCGGTATCGTCACGA
Organism: Salinibacterium sp. NK8237; assembly: GCF_015864955.1. Taxonomy (NCBI): domain Bacteria; kingdom Bacillati; phylum Actinomycetota; class Actinomycetes; order Micrococcales; family Microbacteriaceae; genus Salinibacterium; species Salinibacterium sp. NK8237. Next base: position 1,076,076 of record NZ_JADYWE010000001.1, read on the forward strand.
GCTTGGTCATCGCCCTGCTGGCGGCGTATGCCTTCGCGTACTACCAGTTCCCGTTCAAAGAGCCCATCTTTCTCTTAGTGCTCGCACTGTTCATGGTGCCCCAAGAGGCCCTCGTCATCCCGATGTTCCTGATGGTCTCTGAAGCGGGACTCACCAACACCTACATCGGCATGGCGCTACCAGACCTCTTCACTGTTCTCGGCGTCTACTTGCTCCGGCAGTTCATGGAGGGGATCCCCTTCAGCTACGTCGAAGCTGCCAGAGTGGATGGCGCAAGCGAGCTTCGCATTCTCACTCGCGTCATCACGCCCATGGTCGCTCCCGCGATCGTAGTTTTTGTGATCATCAAGTTCATGTTCACGTGGAACACGTTCCTGTGGCCATTGCTCGTCGCACAAGACGAAGCGATGTATACGGTCACTGTCGGCTTGGTGAACTTTGCCGGGTCGGAATTCAACCAGTGGAACCTCATCAATGCGGCCACCATGATCTCGATGCTGCCGACAATCATCCTCTTTGTCACTTTGCAGCGCTTCCTCGTGAAGGGCGTCGCCCTGAGCGGGATGAAATAGCCGAGCCACGAGAAAGGGCCGCACCTCACCGGTGCGGCCCTTTCTCGTTAACGACTAGTTTCGTGCCCGGATGAGTGCGGTAGCGATCGCCGCTACTCCCTCGCCGCGTCCCGTGAAGCCGAGGGCATCGGTCGTTGTTCCTGCGACGCTCACAGTCGCGCCAAGGATGCCGCTCAGGAATGATTCCGCCTCGGCCCGACGGCGCGAAACGATGGGGTGATTTCCCACGATCTGAACGGTGACGTTTCCTACCTCGAATCCTGCCTCCCGCACCAGTCGAAGTGCCTCACGCAAGAACACGTCCCCGTGGGCGGCCGCGAATGTGGGATCACTTGTGCCGAATACGCTGCCAAGATCGCCGAGATTCGCAGCCGAAAGCAGAGCGTCACAGATCGCATGCGAAACGACATCACCGTCGCTGTGTCCGCGCAGTCCGACTTCATCTGGCCAGTGCAAACCAGCAAGCCACAGTGGTTTGGTCGCGTCGTAGGCGTGCACATCAGTGCCACTACCAACTCGGATGTCGAAATCAGCTGGTGTCATCATCAATTGCTCCGCTCGGCGCAGGTCCCACTCGGTCGTAATTTTGAAGCTAAGAGGGTCGCCGGCGATGACGGTGACCGGATGCCCGGCTGCCGCAACGGCCGCTGCGTCGTCAGTGAACTCATCAGAAGCGCCCTCGTGGGCGGCTACAAGTTGTGCCCGGGGAAAACCTTGGGGCGTTTGCACCGCGGTCAGCTCGGAACGATCGACCGTTTCCAGAATCTGACCGCCAGGATCGGTGCGCTTGATGGTGTCGGTCACGGCAAGTCCTGGCAGGGCTCCCGCTCCGGATACACGCACCTGCGCTACTACAGAGTCGAAGATGGCGGTGGGAGTAAAGGGGCGCGCTGCATCGTGCACGAGCACAACATCCACGGAGGGTTTGAGTAGCGCAAGCGCTGCGGCAACCGACTCTTGACGCGTTGCGCCACCAACGATGACGTCGATGTCGACGTCGCTCGTGCCTGTGCCCGCCATGTGAGCGACCAGCTGCTCCGCAGCGTCGACAAAACCCGCTGGCACGGTAACGATCACCTGAACCGATTCCGCCATCGCGAAAACTGGTTCGAGGGCTCGACTCAAAATCGGTCGCCCTGCGACGGGCACGAACGCTTTTGGCTCGCTGCGGCCGAGTCGAGTTCCGCTGCCAGCCCCCACAACGATGACAGCAACGCGGGGTCCAAAAGTGGTACTCATGTGCGGCGAGTAGCTCCTAATTGAGGGGCGAAGAGAAAACGCTCCGCCAAACAAGCTCAGCCGACAAACGGCTCAGCGATTAAGAAGCAAGAACCTCGTCAAGAACAAGAGATGCCTTATCTTCGTCAGTCTTCTCTGCCAGAGCGAGCTCTGAGATCAGAATCTGACGCGCCTTGGCAAGCATGCGCTTTTCTCCAGCGGAGAGACCGCGGTCTTGGTCGCGACGCCAGAGGTCGCGAACAACTTCAGAAACCTTGATGACGTCGCCAGAAGCGAGTTTTTCAAGGTTGGCCTTGTACCGGCGTGACCAGTTGGTGGGCTCTTCAGTAAACGGTGCACGAAGCACCTCGAATACAGCGTCAAGACCCTCGCGACCAATAACGTCGCGAACACCCACGAGATCAACATTCTCTGCGGGCACTTCGATGGTGAGATCACCCTGGGTTACATTGAGCTTGAGATAAACTTTCTCTTCACCCTTGATGGTGCGCTTCTTCACCTCGGTGATGGTTGCAGCACCGTGATGGGGATAAACGACTGTCTCGCCGACCTCAAACAACATGAATAGTGGTCCTCTCGAAGAAAACCCAGTTTATCACAGTAAACACGTGGTAAGGCTTGCCTAAGTAAACCGCTCGGCTCAGCTATCTATAGTATGGATACGTGACAGTACGCACTCGCGCAGCACGCGCTGCAGCCTCCGCCCTTATTGCCGGCGCTCTCCTCGTGGGCACCGCCGGTTGTTCGTTCATCACGCCCACGGCGACGCTGAACCAGTACGACCCCAGCGACGGCATTGGTGCCGACGTCGGCGACGTCAAGGTGCGCAACGTTCTTGCCATCAGCAACGACGATGACTCTGCCGTAAGCCTCATGATTACGGTCGTCAACACGACCTCCACGAGCGGCAGCCTACGACTGCAGTACGAATCCGCCGACGGCGAGCGCATCGACATCTCGAAGCCGATCACTTCTAACACGGTCAAGACCTATGGCACCGAGGTAGACGGCGACACGATCGTCATCACCGATGCGGGCATCAAGGCTGGCCAGTTGTTCCCCATCTACCTGCAGTTCGGCGACGAGAGCGGTCAAGAACTGCTCATTCCGGTGATCTCCGGAAGCGACCCGATCTACAGCGACCTTGCTCCCGCGAGCGCACTCGGCGAATAGCCTCGAACCAGCGTTCGCTCGAACTCAAAAAGGCGCCGAAGCACCCTGATCACTCGGTTGCTCAGGCACAGAGCAGCGCATACCGGCTTTGGCGAGCCGGTATGCACCTCGCCCGGCATCTAGTCTTCGAAGCGGTAACCGAGCCCGCGAACCGTCACGAGCATCGTCGGCTGTGAAGGAGTCTTCTCGATCTTCGAACGGATGCGCTTGATATGAACGTCGAGCGTCTTGGTGTCTCCGAAGTAATCGGCGCCCCACACTCGATCGATCAGCTGGCCACGCGTGAGCACACGACCACCGTTGCGAAGCAAGAGCTCGAGTAGTTCGAATTCCTTCAGCGGCATAGTGACGTCCTCACCGTCCACCGAGACAGTGTGGCGCTCAACGTCCATCCGCACTCCCCCGGCTTCAAGAACCGAGTCTGTCTCGTCGATGTCCTCTGTGCGACGGCGCATTACGGCACGGATGCGGGCCAAGAGTTCACGAGTGGAATATGGCTTGGTCACATAGTCGTCCGCTCCCAGCTCGAGACCTACCACGATGTCCACTTCGCTGTCCTTAGCCGTGAGCATGATGATGGGAACGCTCGAGCGTGTACGGATCTCACGACACACTTCCGTGCCGGCCAGGCCGGGCAGCATGAGATCGAGCAGGATGAGGTCCGCGCCATTGCGGTCAAACTCGGCAAGCCCAGCGAGCCCGTCATCGGCGATCGTCGTCTCGTAGCCTTCGCGCTCCAAAAGGAACGCGAGTGGCTCACTCAATGACGACTCGTCTTCGACGATCAGAATGCGGGTCATTTTCTATCTCCAGTTGCGTTGATTACGTCGGGATCAATCTCGGGAAGTCGAATGGTGAAGGTCGAGCCGTGGCCGAGTTGCGACCATACTCGGATGTCGCCGCCGTGGTTTTGCACGACGTGCTTAGCGATGCTGAGGCCAAGTCCACTGCCGCCCGTGTGCCTGCTGCGTGCAGGGTCACTGCGGTAAAAACGTTCGAAGACGCGGTCGAGCTCATCTTCGGGAATTCCCACGCCCTGATCGGTTACCGAGATCTCTACGGCACCGTCGCGGTGACGAACCCCGATGCCCACTCGAGTGTTCTCTGGCGAGTATTGCACGGCATTCGAGATGAGGTTATCAAGGGCGAGCACAAGCAGCGTTTCATCACCGAAGGTCTCGAAACCGGTGAGTCCGCCGCTGGCGAGCGTCACTTTATTGAACTCGGCCACCGCACGGTTCTGGTCGATCGCAATCGAGACGACGGTGTCGATATCGACCAGTTCCGCCTCGGCAAGGCCATCAGCAGACTGGAGTCGCGAGAGTTCGATGATCTCTTGCGTGATGCGAGCAAGGCGGTGGGATTCCTTGGTGAGACGCTTTGCGAATCGCTTCACTTGATCTGGTTCATCCGAAGCACTGACGAGCGCTTCAGCAAGCAAACCGACAGCGCCAATCGGAGTCTTCAGCTCGTGACTGATGTTGGCCACGAAGTCCCGACGTACCTCATCGAGGCGGTACGACTCGGTGCGATCCTCGGCCAACAGCAAAACGTATCGTGTGCCCAAGCGGGCAACACGAACAAAAAGATAAATGTTGGCATCACCGAAAGGACCGCGAGACAAGTGCACTTCTTGAGCGATTGGCTCGCCGGTGCGACGAACTTGGTCGACATACTCCACAAGTTCCGGATGCACGAGAGCGTGGTTCCACACCAGACCGTACGTCAGCGCAGCGTGGGAGGCCTTCATGATGTTGTTGGAAGGATCGAGCACGATACCCGCGGATTCCAGCGCATCAATGACCTGATCGACACCATCCGGCACGGCAGAAGACACCACATGGGCGGCCCGTTGACCACGCTTAGCCGCTGCGTAAATAATGAAAGACATACCTCCGCCAAGAAATACCCCGAAAGCGAGGGCGGCCGGCACGAGCCACGCAGAGTCCATAACCACTAGATTAGTTACATCTGAGGCGTTCACTTGCCGCGAGTTCGCGACCGGTGCTCACTTCAGATAAAGTTCAGGCCGCCAACACCTGCTGTTAACCTGACGCGGGCAGGGTGGCCTAAGCCGTGCGGGCTTCGTCATGCCCGTATCGAAGGGACGTAGATAGCGTGCGCGAAGTATTTCAACAAGAACTACGCGAGGTACAAGATCGCCTCGTGGAAATTGCCAGCCTTGTGGCGGTGTCGATAGACAACGCCACAAAAGCATTCAATGAATCCGATGTATCACTAGCTGAAACAGTGATCGCAGACGATGACCAGATTGATGCGGCGGCAGCCGAACTCGACGAGCTCGCGATTAACATCCTCGCTCGCCAACAACCAGTCGCCCGCGACTTGAGGATTGTAGTGAGTGCCCTGCGCATCAGCGCTTCACTCGAGCGCATGGGTGACATGGCTGAGCACATCGCTCAGCTTGCGCGTTACCGCTTCCCCGACAAGGTTGTGCCTAAGTCACTGCGAGGAACCTTCGCAGAGCTCGGTGCACTCGATGTTGCGGTCGCCAACAAGCTGGTAGAGCTGCTCAAGCATGAAGACGTGCGCGTTGCCGAAGAGATTCGCAACGACGACGACAAGATCGACGCGCTGCACTTGAGCGTGTTCGACAAGGTGCTCGGTGAAACCTGGAAGGGCGCTGCGGTCGATACCGTGGATGCCACTCTGGCGTCTCGCTACCACGAGCGCTTCGCAGACCATGCGGTCTCCATCGCCAAGAAGGTTCAGTACCTTGCTACCGGCGACTGGATTCCGGCAGACGACTAAACCCGTCTCATCCTGTGAGCGGTAGTGACTCATTCGAGTTGCTACTACGCAAGAAGCCCCGACGAGATTTCTCTCATCGGGGCTTCTTGCGTGTCAAGTATTGACTACTTCTTGCCCTGTGATGCAACGGCAGCGGCACCGGCTGCAGCTGCTTCAGGGTCGAGGTAGTAGGCCGGCTTGATCGGCATGAAGTTGTCGTCGAGTTCGTAGACCAGCGGGATACCCGTGGGGATGTTGAGGCTCGCGATGTCGTCATCGGAGATGCCATCGAGGTGCTTCACGAGCGCGCGCAGCGAATTGCCGTGGGCGGTCACGAGCACGGTCTTGCCCGCAGCGAGATCTTTGGTGATGTCTGATTCCCAATAGGGCAACATGCGGTCGATGACGAGCTTGAGGCTCTCGGTGCGAGGAATTTCGCCGTCGATGCCGACGTAGCGGCGGTCGTGAACCTGGCTGTACTCGGCGTCGTCGTCGAGCGGGGGCGGCGGCACGTCAAAGCTGCGACGCCACGTCATGAACTTCTCTTCGCCAAACTCTTCGAGAGTCTGAGCTTTGTCCTTGCCCTGCAGCGCACCATAGTGGCGTTCGTTGAGTCGCCACGAACGCTTGACCGGAAGCCAGTCGAGGTCGGCAACCTGCAAAGCGATGTTTGCGGTGTGGATCGCACGCTTAAGCAGCGAGGTGTACTGAATGTCAGGCTGCTTCTCAAACGCGGCGATGAGCTCGCCCGCGCGGTTAGCTTCGGTGCGGCCTTGGTCGGTGAGCCCGACATCCACCCATCCGGTGAAGAGGTTCTTTTGATTCCATTCGGAGTTGCCGTGGCGCAACAAAATCAGCGTGTGAGTCATACCTCAAGAGTACCGAGAATGACCGGATGCCGTTAGCCGCGAGTGACGGCTCCGAGCCGGGGCAGGCGCGGCACGTTGGCTTCGGCACCCGCGTCGGTGGGAACGATGACTTCTTGCGCTGCGGCAATCTCACCGATGTCGGAGGCAACAGCCAGAGTCTCTGCGGCATCCACTCCCCGCTTGATCACGGCGAGGGCGATGGGCCCCAACTCAAAGTGGCGAGCAGACGTAGTGACGCTGCCAACAGTTTTTTCGCCCAGTTTCACTTCGGCGCCCGGTTCGGGCAGTGCACCCTCCGAGCCATCGAGGTGCAGCATGACGAGGCGACGGGGTGGATGCCCGAGGTTGTGCACCTTGGCCACCGTCTCTTGCCCGCGGTAGCAGCCCTTGTTGAGGTGCACGGCGGAGCGCATCCAGTCGAGTTCGTGCGGGATGGTGCGGTCGTCAACTTCGGAGCTGAACCGTGGGCGCCATGCAGCGATACGGAGCGCGTCGAAGGCGAGTGACCCTGCAGCATCGAACGCGCTGAGGTCGGCGTCAGCGGCGACGAGTGATTCGCGGTAGTTCCAGGTGGCAGCCGGGTGCGCATCAGTCTTTGAGTACTGGTGTCCGCCTCGAACAACGCTCGCCCACGGGTCGATCCAGACCAGTGGGATGTCGCGCGAGAGGGCGGCGGGCACCTCAAGGGAGTCGCCAAAACTGCCGACCGTGATGAAGTCGTCGCTGCGGTCAGCAATTTCTACCCGCAGCATGAAGCGCATGCGGTCGAGCCAGGCGGCGAGCGCCTCTCGTTGCGAACTGTCTACAAGCAACCAGAGAGTTTCGCCATCGTCGACGAGACGCATGGCGTGCTCGACGCGGCCATTCGGGTTCAAGAGGAGTGTCTCGGCGCTCTCCCCCGGCTGCAGCCCTGTCAGAGCTTGAGTTGTGAGCGAGTCGAGCCACGTGAGCCGGTCGGGGCCGGTGATCGTGATGACAGCGCGGTCAGCAAGCTCGACCACGGAGCGGCCCTCAATAAGAGTGCGCTGTTCACCGAAAGGATTACCGTAGTGCTCGGGAGGGCTACCGACGGCACCGGGCCGGGCTGCGAAAGAATTATTCGACACGAGCAAGTCTTCCTGATGCGTGGGTACGGAGGTCTTGGCCGAGAGCGGCAATATCCCATGCCCACAGCAAGTGGCCTTCGACGAGTCCATACATGCGCGTAGCCGCGGTGTACGCTTTGGCGCTTTCCGTACGCATGACAGCGTCGGTAGCTAGATCGATGCGTGGCCCCTTGACCTCGCCGATATAAAACTCATTGATGCCACCCGGATGCACGATCGAGACTTCGATCTCAAAGCCTCCGTCGGCAGTGCGCAGCGTTTCGACCTCGTCGGCTGTGCCGTAGGGACGTTCTCCGATTGCCGGCAGCAGGCCGGGACCGGGGTCTCCCTCAGTGGCGGGACGGCGAAGACGCCAGTACCCGGTTTCGGTCACGTGCGGAGTCTTGTTGTCGTCAAGCAACCACGTGTACGAGTTGTAGTTGAGGTGAGGAAGGCCGTCGTGAGTGAAGCTGATGCGCTGTCCGAACTCGACACTGCGCGATTCGTCGCCAACTTTATAGTCGACAATGCCAGTGCCCTCCCAGAGGCCAACGAGCCACGAAAGTGGCGCGAGTTCGGCAGGTCCGGAGGTGTCTAGCTCAATCACGATTCGGCGCGGTTAGCGCTGGCCGCGAAAGAGGTTGAAGACAACGACAACCGACACGTAGCCGATTGACAGCGTCGCGAGACCGAGAAGGCCAACAAAGAAGAGCTCAAGTGCGAGAAGCATGTACTAATCCTATCTCTCTGCGACCGAGCCGCACTAAATCAGAGCGAAAATCGCGGTAGCGGCCGCAACGATGAAGAGCGCACCGACCATGCTCGCAGTGGCGCGCGCGACGAATCCCTCTTTGCGGTGAATTATCAACTGAATAACGAAAGTAAGAATCACGCAGGCAGCCAACACGATTGCCAGCCAGGTGATTCGAAGCTCAGACGGCTCGAAGACACCAATAATGACGGCACCGATCAGGCTTAACGCCCATACGGGCACGACGCTCCATTTTTGCCAAGTCATGCCCCCATCGTAACGATGAATGCGCTGAAGTCGGCCGCCGTCAGCCGGGAGCGCGCACACACGGTAGAATTCCTTTCACGCAGTGGGGAGGCCATATGGCACACATCTTGATGCTTAGCTCTGCGCCCGACGTTGAGCCGCTCCCAGCCCTGGGATTACTCAGCCATACGGTGGAGGTAGTCGTTGCTGCGCCCGCAACACTTGTTGCTGCGCCGACGACAGACCTGATCATGGTCGACGCGACCACCAATCTTGCCGCAGCCAAAGGGCTGTGTAGCGTGCTCAATTCCAGCGGAATCACGGTTCCCCTGTTTGTCGTTGTCACTGATGGAGGCCTCGCGGCTGTCAATCACCAGTGGCACATCGACGATTTCCTCGTTTCAGGCGCTGGACCGGCCGAAGTGGATGCCCGCATCCGTTTGGCACTAGCGCGCCGCGAAGGTGAGAGTTCCGCTTCAAAGATTCGAGCATCTGGAATCGTCATCGACGAAGCCAGCTACTCGGCAAAGGCGCGTGACCGCTCTCTCGACCTCACTTTCAAGGAGTTCGAGCTGCTGCGTTTCTTGGCCTCGCACCCCTCTCACGTCTTCACTCGCGAACAGCTCTTGAGCGAAGTGTGGGGTTACGACTACTTCGGTGGCACCCGCACGGTCGACGTGCACGTGCGTCGCTTGCGGGCCAAGCTCGGCGATCTCGAGTCGCTTATTGGAACCGTTCGCAACGTCGGCTACTGCTTCAATATCGCTGAAGAGACCGAGAAAGAACCCGCAGCTGCCGCGGTCACCGCCACCGTAGCGGACCTTGGTCAGCAAAGTATCGCTGTCTAGCAAACCGCTATCAACTGCCTCCCAGTGTGGGCGGAGTTAATCAGTTGTTCATCACTCAGTGGCAGGATGAGGGGATGGACAACGAGACCGCTATCGTCGACCCGAGCTCTGCAACGGACTCGCTTGACGAGTACGACAATGACGAGTCGTCGAGTGTTGATGATGGAACGCTGATTTTTGATCGCTACCTTGATCGGGAATTGAGCTGGCTTGCCTTCAACCAGCGCGTGCTTGAGCTTGCCGAAGACGAATCTCTGCCGCTGCTGGAACGCGCCAACTTCCTAGCGATCTTCGCCAGCAACCTCGATGAATTCTTCATGGTGCGCGTTGCTGGCCTCAAGCGCCGCATCGACACCGGACTTGCTGTTCCCACCAACACGGGGCGGGCACCGGCAGAAGTGCTCGAAGAACTCAGCGCTGCTGCCCACGCGCTGCAAGAACGTCACGCCGCCGAGTTCCGCAACAGTGTGAAGCCCGCTCTGGATTCCGAGGGCATCCACATTGAGACCTGGGCCGACCTCGGCCCGGAAGACCGCGAGCGCGTCCACGACATCTTCTCTAATCAGATTTTCCCGGTGCTGATGCCACTGGCGGTCGACCCCGCTCATCCGTTCCCTTACATTTCTGGCCTCTCGCTCAATCTGTCGATTCGAGTGCGTAACCCGAAGACCCGAAAGGAAGAGTTCGCGCGCCTGAAGGTGCCGAGCGTTCTGCCTCGCTTCATCCAGCTTCCGGATGACGGCAGTGACCAGCTGCGCTACATCCCGCTCGAAGATTTGATCTCCAACCACTTGGGCGCGCTGTTTCCGGGAATGGAGATTCTGGCGCACCACGAGTTCCGCGTTACCCGCAACGAAGACGTCAACGTCGACGAAGATGAGTCGGAAAACCTCATCAAGTCGTTAGAAAAGCAGATCCTCAACCGCCGCTTCGGGCCACCCATCCGTCTGGAAATCACCGACGACATGGATGACGTCACCCTCGGTCTTCTCGTGCGCGAGCTCAAGATCACCGAGCAAGAGGTATATCGCCTGCCGGCACCACTGAACCTCAGTGGGCTGTTCCAGCTTGCCGGGATCGACCGCCCGCGGCTGAAGTACCCGCGGCACGTGCCGATTACGAGTCCCAGCCTCATGCCGACCGAAGGCAACGAGCGCGCCGATATTTTCCGTGCGATTGCCCGCAAGGACATCCTGCTGCACCACCCCTACGAATCGTTCTCCACGAGCGTTCAGGCATTTCTGGAGCAGGCCGCCGCTGACCCACACGTGTTGGCTATCAAACAAACCTTGTACCGCACCAGCGGAGATAGCCCCATCGTCGAAGCGCTCATCGATGCTGCTGAAGCAGGCAAAGCAGTGCTCGCGCTTGTCGAAATCAAGGCTCGGTTTGATGAGACCGCGAACATCTCGTGGGCCCGCAAGCTCGAGAAGGCCGGCGTGCACGTCGTCTACGGGCTCGTCGGGCTCAAGACCCACTGCAAGCTCGCGCTCGTGGTTCGCCAAGAAGAGGGCAAGCTTCGCCACTACGCTCACATCGGCACGGGAAACTACAACCCAAAGACCAGCCGCCTCTATGAAGACCTCGGGCTGCTGACCGCCGATGATCAAGTCGGAAAAGACCTCACGAGACTCTTCAACGAGCTCTCTGGCTATGCCATCGAGAAAAAATTCAAGCGACTCTTGGTGGCTCCGCGCCATCTGCGCAAGGGCCTTATTAAGCAGATTGAGAACGAAGCTGCCAATGCCCGCGAGGGTCTGCCTTCGGGTATCCGGATCAAACTGAACTCAATGGTGGATGAGGCGATCATCGACTCGCTCTACCGTGCGAGCAACGCCGGGGTTCCGATCGACATCGTGGTGCGGGGAATTTGCTCCCTACGGGCCGGAGTTCCCGGCCTCAGCGAGAACATTCGCGTGCGCTCGGTCCTCGGTCGCTACTTAGAGCACTCGCGAGTATTTGCGTTCCACAACAGCGGAGACCCTCAGGTGTACATCGGCAGTTCTGACATGATGCACCGCAACCTCGACCGACGCGTCGAGGCCCTCGTGCGCATCGTCGAACCCGATCACATCGAGGAACTTGAGTACATGTTCGACCTTGCCGTCGACGAGAATACGTCGTCCTGGTGGCTCGATGCGGCGGGCGATTGGGTGCGCCACGGCCGTTCGGAGACCGGTGAACCCCTCAACGACATGCAGAATGTTCTTATGAAGCGAATAACGCAGCGCAAACGAGGCGGGTCTCGCCGGTGAGCGCCGCGAACACTCCGGTCCTCGCCGCAGGCATAGTCTGCTGGCGCGTCGTCGACGGCAAACCGCGGGTGCTGCTCGTGCATCGCACCGTTCACAAGGACGTCTCGTTGCCCAAGGGCAAGCTCGACCCTGGCGAGATGTTGCCAGAAACGGCAGTGCGCGAGATTCTCGAAGAGACCGGGTTGAGCGTCAACCTTGGGGTACCGCTCGGCAGTGTGCACTACACGCTTGCCAACGGCCGCGATAAGTACGTGCACTACTGGTCAGCCGAAGTGAACGACCACACCCTCGAGGTCGCCAAGTTCACCCCCAACGGTGAGATCTCCTCGCTCGAATGGTTGCCGCTCGCTAAGGCCCGCAAGAAGGTCAGTTACACGCACGACATCGATATTCTCGACCGCTTTGCTGCCGTCTACGACGCCGGTAACGCGCGAACCTTCGCGATGATCGCCGTTCGTCACGGCAAGGCCGTGCCAGGAGAAACCTGGGACGGACCGGATGCCACTCGCCCGCTCATGCACCGCGGAACAGACCAAGCCGCCACCATCGCCGGCAGCATCGCGGCGTTCGCGCCCGACCGCATCCTGAGCAGTACCGCAGCGCGCTGTCTCGCGACGATCGCGCCGCTCGCAGAGCGCACCGAACTCGAAATCAAAGCTACCGATGATCTCAGCCAGGACTCGTACACGAGCAACGGCAAAGCGATCACCGCGCTGGTCGCCAAGCGGCTCAAGAAGCAGAAAACGGCGGTGCTGTGTAGCCACGGCCCGGTCTTGCCGCAGATTGTGAGCGCCCTCGCGGAGGCCGGCCATGCCAAGCCCGACTCGCAGTTGCGCGCAGCGGCCCTGCTTAACACCGGCGACTTCTCGGTGCTGCACTTTGCCCGCGATGCCAAGAAACCACGCCTCGTCGCAGTGGAGACTCACGAGTCCTAGACCTGGTCGAGACAGCTCTAGGCGCCAGCGAGGTAGCCGGGCGGTGAATTCCTTAGGAATTCGCGAGAGAATGACGTGCACGTCATTTTCTCGAAGGGACCCCAGTGAAGTTCACCCGCCTCGGCACCGTCAGCATCATCGCGATGACCAGCGCACTTGCGCTCACCGGGTGTGTACCCACCGACCTTAGCGACGCGTCTGGCCCCTCCGGGACCATTATCGGTGCAGGGGCCTCGTCACAGCAGGCAGCGCAGGAAGCGTGGGTTCGAGGCTTCCAGCTCGCCAACGTGGCCGCCACGGTCGAATACGACCCCATCGGCTCCGGAGGAGGGCGCGATACCTTCATCGGCGGTGGAGCCATTTTTGCGGCATCCGACCGCGCATTCACCGTCGACGAAATCGCCGAAGCCGACTTCATTTCGTGTGTGCCCGACACCGGCATCCTCGAAATCCCGGCCTACATCTCCCCCATCGCGATCATCTTCAACCTCGAGGGCATTGGCTCACTCGACCTCGACGCAGCGACAATCGCCGGCATCTTCACCGGCGAGATTGACCAGTGGGATGACGCGGCCATTGCCGAGCAGAACCCCGACGTAGAGCTACCCAGCCTCAACATCACCGCCGTGCATCGCGCGGATGACTCTGGCACCACCGCCAACTTCACCGATTACCTCACTGGTGCGGCGCCCGACGCGTGGACGGTCGGTTCAATCGAAAAATGGCCGCTCGAGTTCGGCGGCGAAGCAGCACCGCAAACATCCGGTGTCGTTGACGCTGTAACCAACGGAACTGGAACGATCGGGTACGCCGACGCCTCGCGCGCCGGTGACCTCGGCACAGTGGCAGTGAAGGTCGGTGACGAGTACGTCTCCTACTCGCCAGAAGCCGCCGCCGCCATCGTGGACGTCTCGCCATTCGGCGAAGGCCGTGGCGACACAGACTTTGCCGTCGACATTGACCGAGCATCCACCGCAAGCGGGGTCTACCCCGTAGTGCTCATTAGCTATCTGATCGCCTGCAACGAATATGTTTCCGCCGACGGCCTAGATGTGCTCACCGGCTACCTTGACTACGTCATCAGCCCCGAAGGCCAGCAGGCTGCTGCCGCCTCTGCCGGTTCAGCGCCGATTTCGGACTCGCTCTACGAGAAGGCCGCGGCTGCCGTCGCCTCCATCAAGTAGTTTCGGGGCTCTCTTATCCCTCTGGCCCGTAAATCCGGGGCATACCAGCCTCTTGTTGATGGGGCGTTTACCTCCCGTTTACCCAAGCGGGCAAAAGTGGCTACCTGCTGTGCCTAAGTTTTCTATTTGGGTCGCACCGACCTGAAACCTGTAATCAACATCCCGAAGGGAAAACTGTGAACTTCAAGCGTCTTGGCACCATCGGTGCCATTGCTATCGCAGGCACCATCCTCCTCTCCTCCTGCGCCACAGCAGCCGAAGACGGCAGCAGCGACGAGAGCATGTCCGACCTCACCGGCACCCTCGTTGGCGCCGGCGCATCTTCGCAGCAGTCAGCCCAGGAGGCCTGGGTTGCTGGATTCCAGACCGCGAACGAGAACGTCACTGTTGAGTACGACCCCATCGGTTCTGGTGGAGGACGCGACACGTTCATCGGTGGCGGAAGCCAATTCGCTGGTTCCGACCGCGCATTCAGCGCCGAAGAAATCGCTGAAGACAACTTCGCTTCCTGCGTACCCGGCACTGGCATCCTCGAGATCCCGGCCTACATCTCCCCCATAGCGATCATCTTCAACATCGACGGCATTGACTCGCTCAACCTCGACGCTGACACGATCGCCGGCATCTTCACGGGTGAAATCACCAACTGGAACGACGATGCAATCGTCTCCCAGAACGATGGCGTAGACCTCCCCGACCTCGGCATCACCGCAGTTCACCGCGCTGATGACTCGGGAACGACCGCGAACTTCACCGACTACCTGTCGGCTGCAGCTTCCTCGGTCTGGACCGTCGGATCGATCGAAACCTGGCCAACCGAGTTCGGCGGCGAGGGTGCTCCTCAGACCTCTGGTCTCGTTGACGCAGTAACGAACGGCACCGGAACCATCGGGTACGCCGACGCATCGCGCGCCGGTGACCTCGGAATCGTTGCCGTCAAGGTCGGCGACGAGTACGTGCCGTACTCGCCCGAAGCCGCAGCAGCAATCGTTGACGCATCGCCGTTCGCAGCAGACCGCGGCGAGACCGACTTCGCTGTAGACATCGACCGCGCCACTGACGCATCGGGTGTCTACCCGGTCGTTTTGATCAGCTACCTCATCGGTTGCAACGAGTACGCATCGAGCGACAACGTTGACCTGGTGAAGGCCTACATGTCCTACATCATCAGCGACGAAGGTCAGGCAACCGCAGCAGAATCTGCCGGTTCAGCTCCGATCTCCGCTTCGCTGTTCGAGAAGGCTCAGGCTGCAGTAGACGCCATCAAGTAACACCCTTAAGTCTGCTTCGACCCCGTTGCTTCGCGCAGCGGGGTCGGGCAGACTTTCCACTGGGCCCGGCGCACTGCGCAGTTCCCCGTGAGCACCATGCAGTACAGATCACGCACCAACCCACGCCAGCGATAAGGGATACTCGACACATGACCTCGACTGCGGCCCCCCGTAATCGCGCGAAACAGCGCCCCGGAGACCGCCTCTTCTCCGGTACGGCCCTCGCTGCTGGCGCGCTCATCCTCGCGATTCTCGCAGCCGTCGCTGCCTTCCTCGTTATTCAGGGAGTTCCCGGAATCGCCGCGGACCCCGAAACCACGTCACTTCTCGAGGGAACGAACTTCTGGTCGTACGTCGGCCCGCTCGTCTTCGGAACCCTCTGGTCGGCTGGCTTGGCGCTCATCATGGCCGTGCCGATCGCCATCGGAATCGCCCTCTTCATCTCGCACTACGCACCACGACCGCTCGCAGCAACACTCGGCTACATCATCGACTTGCTCGCCGCGGTGCCGTCCGTAGTCTTCGGCCTCTGGGGCGGTAACGTTCTCGCAGTCGGAGTGCAACCTGCCTACTCCTGGCTTGCCGAAAACCTCAGCTGGATCCCCTTCTTCGCCGGCCCCGCCTCCGGCACCGGCCGCACCATCCTCACGGCTTCCATCGTTCTCGCCGTCATGATCTTGCCGATCATTACCGCCATCTGCCGCGAAGTCTTCCTCCAGACTCCCGTGCTCCACGAAGAAGCCGCTCTTGCTCTCGGCGCCACTCGCTGGGAAATGATCAAAGTCGCTGTGCTCCCCTTCGGTCGCGCCGGCATCATCTCAGGAGCCATGCTCGGCCTCGGTCGCGCCCTCGGCGAAACCATGGCTGTTGCTATGGTGCTATCGGCCTCCAACGTCATTACTTTCAACGTGATCAGCTCGATCAACCCCTCGACGATCGCCGCAAACATCGCACTGAGCTTCCCTGAGGCTTACGGACTCAATGTGAACGTACTGATCGCAACAGGCCTGATTCTGTTCGCCATCACGCTGATCGTCAATACGATCGCGCGCTACATCGTCAACCGCCGCAAGGAATTCTCGGGAGCGAACTGATGACTACCACTACACCAGCGCGCCCCATCGAGAACGCGTACGCCGCCGGGCAACTGCCCCGCTGGGCTCCACTGCTCATCCTGATCAGCAGCCTCGCTACCTTCGTCGTCATTTTTATGTTCGTTCAGGCCGGCCAGCCTGCTGGCGAGTTCAACGTCGTTGGCGCTGTGCTTCTCGGAGTCGTGCTCTACGGAATCGTTCTCGTGACCGTCTCACGGCTCGTTGAAGGCCACCGTCGCGCCACAGACCGCCTCGTGACGACTCTCGTCACCCTCGCGTTCGTTATCGCGCTCCTGCCCCTCATCTCGCTGCTCTACACGGTGGTCGTGAACGGTGCAGCCCGCTTCGACGTCGATTTCTTCACCCTCTCGCTGCGCAACGTTGTCGGTGCCGGCGGCGGAGCAGCCCACGCCATCATCGGAACCCTCGAGATGACCCTCGCCGCCAGCATCATCTCCGTGCCAATCGGGCTCCTCGCCTCGATCTACCTCGTCGAATACGGTCGCGGTCGCCTCGCCCAAGCCATCACGTTCTTCGTGGATGTCATGACCGGCATCCCCTCGATCGTTGCTGGCCTCTTCGCCTACTCCCTCATCGTGATGATCTTCGGCCCCGGCGTGCGCGTCGGAATCGCCGGCGCGGTCGCGCTGTCGGTGCTCATGATCCCCGTGGTCGTGCGCTCAAGCGAAGAAATGCTGCGACTCGTTCCCAACGAACTGCGTGAGGCCGCGTTTGCACTCGGTGTGCCCAAGTGGCTGACCATTCTGAAAGTTGTGCTGCCGACATCCATCGCCGGAATCACGACCGGTGTGATGCTCTCCATCGCCCGCGTGATCGGTGAAACCGCCCCGCTGCTTGTTGCCGCAGGCTTCACCAACAACTTCAACTACTCGCTGTTCAGCGACCGTATGCAGAGCTTGCCCGTGTTCGTGTACAGCTCCTACATTTCTCAGGGCACCGACGCCCAGGCCTACATTGATCGGGCGTGGGCTGGAGCACTCACCCTCATCCTGATCGTGATGGCTCTGAACCTCCTGGCACGCATCATCGCCAAGATCTTCGCCCCCAAGACCGGTCGATAACCGAAGGAACCCCTATTCGTGTCTAAGCGCATCGAAGTTAATGACCTCAACGTCTACTACAGCAAGTTTCGCGCTGTAGAGGATGTCTCGCTCACTATTGAGCCCCGCACCGTAACCGCCTTCATCGGCCCATCCGGTTGTGGAAAATCGACGTTCCTCCGCACGCTCAACCGCATGCACGAGGTCATCCCCGGCGCCTACGTTGAGGGTGAAGTACTGATCGACGGCAACAACCTCTACGCCCCAGGCGTTGACCCCGTGAGCGTTCGCCGCCAAGTGGGAATGGTATTCCAGCGACCGAACCCGTTCCCCACGATGTCGATCCGTGACAACGTGCTCGCCGGCGTGAAGCTCAACAACAGCCGCATCACCAAGAACGACGCAGACGACCTCGTTGAGGCCTCCCTCGTGGGCGCAAACCTGTGGCAAGAAGTCAAGGATCGTCTCGAGAAGCCAGGATCGGGCCTCTCCGGTGGACAGCAGCAGCGACTCTGCATCGCCCGCGCCATTGCCGTCAAGCCTGACGTCGTGCTGATGGATGAGCCGTGCTCGGCCCTCGACCCCATCTCCACCCTCGCCATCGAAGACCTCATCGAGGAGCTCAAGCAGGAGTACACGATCGTGATCGTGACCCACAACATGCAGCAGGCATCGCGCGTCTCCGACCGCACCGCCTTCTTCAATATTGCGGGCACCGGTCAGCCGGGCAAGCTCATCGAATACGACGACACCACAACGATCTTCTCGAACCCCAGCATCCAGTCGACTGAAGACTACGTCTCGGGCAAGTTCGGCTAACGAGCCGCCTGAGCACAACAGAACAGCCCCCGCGCCATCTGGCCGGGGGCTGTTCTGTTGTCTGCTCGCACGCTCTAGAAGAGGGTGTCTCCGGTGTAGCCGCCCTCCTGGCAGCCGGGCGGAATAGCAAAGACCGCTGACCCGATGGGTGTGGTCCACGTGTTGAGCAGGTCAAGCGTGTCGAGGGCCTTCTGCACGGGAACAAACTGCTTATCGACATCCGCTTGGAATGCCGCGAAGAGCAGCCCAGAGTTGGAGACGCTCTCGGCGCCCGTGAGCACCGTGTCGTCGTAGTTGTAGCCGCGACGGAACATCTTGTTTGCCGCCTCGTTTTCTTTCGCCCGACGAACATGGGCGAAGGCGGGGATGACTGGGAAACCCAATCTGTCTTTCGCCTCCAAGTCGGGTTCGTCGCCCTCAACGGTGCCGGTGAGGGGCGCTCCGGTGTCGAGGGTGCGACCGATGGTCTCCTCGCGGCCGAGGCGGTCGATCTTGTCCCAGCCATCGAGATCCATGGCGATACGGCGCAACACGAAGCTCGTGCCACCCTCCATCCACGACGGAACGTCTGTGCTCCAGACCGCCTCGCTGAACTCGGTGGTGCCGGGCGAAGGATTGCCAGTGCCATCGAGCTGACCGAAGAGATTGCGCATAGTGGCGGCGGGATTCTCGGCTCCTGCAGCGCGACGGAAGCCGCTCTGCGACCACCGCGGTAGAGCGAAGCTCCGAGCATCCTTGAGCAGCATGCGCGCGGTGTGCGTGACCGTCAGAGGGTCGTTAGCGCCGATCTGGATCAGGAGATCGCCATCGCAATAGGCGGGATCGAGCTGGTCGATGCCGAACGCCGGAAGTGGGCCGAGCCACGCGGGCGCTGCTTTGCCTGCCAGCTCGACGACGCGAGGTCCGAACCCGAAGGTGACCGTGAGCTGCGCCGGGATGACGGCGAGCTCAGGCTCGGAGTCGGCCAACGCGGGCTGCCCCGCCGTGAGGCGAGCTGCGTCATCCGTCAAGACGCCCATGAGGCGACGCAACCCAGAAGCGTCGATATCGTCGCGCAGATCGAGCGCGATAAAGACGGCGTTGGACTGGGCTGGCGTCTCGATGCCAGCCTGGTGGGTGCCGTAGAACGGCACAGCACCTTCGAAGGCCTCCTGCGGAGTGAAACCCGCAGTCGTGGCATCACCCGAGCTCGTCGGCGCGACCGAACCCGAAGTGCCACGAACGATGCTCACTCCGGCTGCTGTTGCCGCGCCGACACCCGCCGCAGCGGCACCGCCCCAGAGGAGGTGCCGCCGCGAGAGCCGACGCGAAGTGTCAGGCTCTACTGGTTCAGACAATTATTCGTCCATCTCCATGTCATCGTGGTCCATGTCGCCGTGGTCCATGTCCATCTCGTCGTCGCCCTCGTAGTTCTCGTTGGCGCCGGAGTAGTCCTTGGCCGGAGCCGTGAACTCGAGCGTGCTGCCATCATCGAGCGTGAGGGTGACAGTGACGTCATCTCCCGCAAGAATCGGGTCAGTAACGCCCATGATCATGATGTGGTTTCCGCCGGGCTCAAGCATGAGCATTCCGCCCGCCGGAATTGTAAAGCCACCCTCGATCGGCTGCATGACCATGTCACCCGATTCGTTCTCCAGCGTCTCGTGGAGTTCCGTCATGTCTGAGGCACTCGTGGTCGCCGACACGATCGTGATGTCGTGATCGGTGGGGTTTTCAACCATGCCGAACGCGGCGGTCATGCCGCTGTCGATTGCCTTGACCCACGTGTCAGACGTCGTGAGGGTAGCGGCGGTCGACTCCATGGTGTCGTCGCTGTCGGTGGATGCTGTGGTCGAGCATCCGGAGAGAGCAAGTGCCCCTGCCGCGAGAACGGCGATGAGGCTGAAGGTCTTGTTGGTGCGGATCATTTCTGTATTACTTCTTTCGTCTAATCCAGAACCATCGCGCTGCGATGACTCCGGCAAAAAGGACGATGCCGCTACCGGCACCGATGAGGCTGGTGACAACGAGCGGACTCATGCTCGTTGTCGAGTTGTCTGATGGTGATGCTGCGGTGTCGGGCTGCTCAGGGGTTTCTTCTTCCAAGCCGAAAGTTGCCCCCGGCGTCTCCTGACCAACCGCGAATTCGAAACTGCCCGAAATCGGGTGGCCATCGCTCGACACCACACGCCACCGCACCTGATAACTGCCCTCCGGCAGGTCAGGCAGCAGAGGCTGGATGGCGGTGCGATCTGTCACCTGCATGGGTCCACTGACCCAGTCGGTGCCGTCGGCATCCACCACCATGGCAAGTTGCGTGATGTCCATGAGCTCGCCCGTAAATTCGAGAGTGATCTCGCTCGGGGCAACCTCAAGCACTTCGTTCTCATTCGGAGCTTGCCCAATGATTTGGTCATGAGCAAAAGCCGTCTGAGGCAGCGCGAATACGAGCAGAGCAGCAAGAGCCACTCCCCCGACTACGCGCGCACATGTACGCACAAACGTCATCTGAGTTGTCAGCTTTCCGTTGTTATCGCGGAAGCGCGCGGTGCCCAAGGTGGGCGGGCACGCGCAACCGCACAGGGGCGGCACAAAGCCACCACACTGCAGAGAGGGTTAGGAGAAGACCGCGCTGACGGTCGGTGGCCCTCTGCGGCTCACAACAGAACGCAACAACTCAAGCGTTGCGGTGAGCTCTTCACGGCAGACGGCGCTAGCAACAACCGTGCGACGGATGACAACGGGAACAACCTGAGGCGAGAACAAGCGACGAAGGTGGCGGCCAGCACTCGCGACAATCGAACTGAGCGCGGTGACGCCCTGGCGCAACGCCACAATCGTGATGATGCCGGCAACGATGTGGCCTGCGGTCATCGCCCCCGCACCGTGGGCGCCGTGATTAATCGAACCCGCGACGACCGTGAACGCGAGGTCGTGGTGTCCGCTGGACTGCGCCACGACATTGCCCGGATTGCCGATAACCGCAAAGACGGTGTGGAAGAACGTTTGAGCGATCGTAACCGCCACAGCAACGCGCGGGAGCGACATCCGCTTTCCGACGAGCGGAATGCTGATGAGCGCCGCGAAGGTGAGGGCAAGCACGAGAGCAACCCAGCTTGGCGTGCTGCCACCGCCAAAAACGTGGGCGGCGGCGGCGACAAAAACCGAGAAGGCAGCGACAATCAGCGCCCGGAGAACTTGGGTTCCCCTGCCGATCATGATCGCTCCTCAGCGTGCGTGAGTGTGCCGTATAGGCGAGCGTGCTGTTAGCCGCTCGCCACCAGTTTACGCGCTCTCGAAGACCACGATGGGATCAGTGGTTGGCGCATCCGAGCCACCCTTGGGTTCGATCGTGACACCGACGACATCGCCTACGCCCATTTCGCCATCCAAGACACGCCAAGTTGGGCCATCGTCGGCGGCGTCCATGAGGCCAGCCGGTCGCGCACCAGCCTCATCGATGTACCACAGTTCATACACCTGATCAGCCGGCAACGCTTCAAGACCATCAACGATGACCGCGGATGCTGCAAGCTCACCCGACCACACGAAAGTAGCCGTAGCTCCTCCAGCAACAGTAGAAACCAGTCGCTGCGAATCACTCGCCGCATTGATCGAGGCAAGCTGGTCGGCCTGCTGCGACGCAAAAGTGGACTGCTCAATGTTCGAGCGACCGATCGAATCCGCCACCACCCCACCCGCAACAATGAGCGCAACCGCAGCAGCTACCGCCGCGAGCGCCGTTGCCGGACGCGTAAACCAGCGAGCCTGAGCCTTGGTCTGAGCGCGAGTTGCCGGGGCAGCAGGCGCGGTGCTTGACTGCTCGGCCGAGTCGGCGGCCGCGAGCGAAACCTGAGGCGCCAGAGACGTGACCGGGGCAGACGGGGCGGATGCGACATCCGCAGTGCCGGCGTCGTTGCTGGTTGCAACAACGTTGGCTTCACGCGGCAACTGCGGAGTCTGCGCAATCAGCGCCATGAGGTTGTTCTTAAGCGCTGGCGGCGGCGTAACCGGGTCAACGGCCAGGCCGAGTGCTACTGCCGTGTCAAGGAGTTCAGTGGTTTCGGTGCGAGTTTCGCTGGACGAGGCCAGGTGCTTCTCGAAGGCTTCGCGCTCTTCTGGGCTTAGCGCGTTGAGGGCGTAGGCGCCAGATTGGGCGGCGAAGTCGTCGTTGCGGTCGTTCATGATGCCACCCCCATTTCGTCGCGTAAGCGAATCATTCCATCACGTAGTCGGGTTTTGACAGTGCCGACAGGAACCTTGAGCATGCTCGCCACCTCACTGTGGCTATAGCCGCCGTAATACGCAAGGGAAACAGCTTGGCGCTGGAGTTCAGTCAGTCGGGACATGGCCTTCTCTACCCTTTCGTGTTCGAGTCGGACTTCTATGGTTTCTGAAACGTGATCGTAGTCCGGGTTGTGATCACGGATGCCGATGCGTACGTCACGGTCGCGAGACGACTGTGATGCACGTACACGGTCAACAGTTCGGCGGTGAGCCATGGTGAGAATCCAGCTGACCGCGGCGCCCCGGTTCGAGTCGAAACGGGTTGCGGTTTGCCAGATCTCTAAGAAG
This sequence comes from Salinibacterium sp. NK8237, assembly GCF_015864955.1. Lineage (NCBI taxonomy): Bacteria > Bacillati > Actinomycetota > Actinomycetes > Micrococcales > Microbacteriaceae > Salinibacterium > Salinibacterium sp. NK8237. The sequence goes on from NZ_JADYWE010000001.1 coordinate 1,098,783, forward strand.
ATTTCTTGCGTCACTTCTTCGGACTGCGAATGGTCACGCAGGAGCCTCTTGACGAGTCCAAAAACTCGGGGGGCCATCTGGTCATACAGCGCGCTAAATGCGGCTTGATCACCAGTGGCGACACGCTCGAGTAGGTCTTGCGGGCTTGTGGCGGGCACGCCGGGTTCTTCGGGCGTTACGCCGACATCAGCTTCACGAGACATAAGGACAAGCATGACAGGTTCCTGTGCTCCTTCATCGCAGTTTTCGGGTTCAGCAGCGAATCTTCAGTCAGTGGATGCGGGCCGACACTGGAGTGTGTCAGTTGCTTTCACTGGTGGGTAATTCGGTGCCCTCGCGTGAAGGGATTGGTCGGCATTCAGAAACCGTGGTGTTGCCTTGCGGTGCAGTGCGGTCGTGCCGCATTGTGCCCGCACAGAAGAAAAGCCGAGCCACAGAGAACGCCTCACGACGCAGGGCCGCTCTAAGCGGCTAATTTTGGAGCCCGGGGTTACTGTGGCCCGGCGAAGAAAAGTGTAGCAAAGGGCTCCCTGTGTGCACGCTCCGAACGCGCGCTTGTGAGCAGAGGGCGTTTGTTTCCAATTTGTGCGGATTTCGTGACAAATATATTGCAATGCCGATGTTTCCGACATTTTTTAATGATTTTCCTGCTCATATGTGCAAATATCAGTCAGCCCTACAGCGCAGCGGGGCATCCGGTGCACATCACGAATGCTAGGAGTACTTGCAATGAAGTCCAAGCCCTTACCTGCTGATCCGATCATCCGCGAGTTGGTCCGCAAGGCCCAGAGCGCCACTATGAATCGACGTGCGTTGCTGACCGGCGCCGCTGCAGGTGCGACAGGGCTCGCGCTCTCCGCTTGCTCGACCGGCCCCGATGAATTAACCGCAGCCCCAGACACCAGCGCCACCGACAAGCTCATCCGTTGGGATAACTGGGCGCTCTATGTCGACGTGGATGACGCGGGCAACTACCCCACGATCGACGCCTTCGAAGCTCAGACCGGCATCACGGTCGAATACACCGAAGCGGTTGACGACAACAACACCTACTACGCCAAGGTCAAAGACCAGCTCTCGCTCGGTCAAGACATCGGAGCAGACGTGGTCTGCCTTACCGACTGGATGGCCACTCGCCTCATCCGCTTTGGCTACGCCCAGAAGCTTGATCGCAGCAAGATGCCGAACGTAGACAACCTGTTGCCGTCGCTGCAAAACGTCGACTTTGACCCGGGTCGCGAGTTGAGCATCCCGTGGCAGGGCGGCTTCGCAGGCATTTGCTGGAATAAGGAACTGCTGCCCGGCGGAATCGAATCCGTTGAGGATCTCTGGAAAGCCGAGCTCAAGGGACGCGTCGGTGTGCTCTCGGAAATGCGCGACACCATGGGCCTCATCATGCTCGCCCAGGGCGTCGATATCGCTGGAGACTGGGGCGACGACGAGTTCAACGCAGCGATCGACGAGTTCTCGAAGCAAGTCGCCGATGGCCAGATTCGCAATATCAAAGGCAACTCGTACAAAGAGGACCTCGTCAACGGCGATACCGTGGCTGCAATTGTGTGGTCGGGCGACATCGTGCAGCTCAATGCCGAAAACGGAGACAAGTGGGAGTTCATCGTTCCCGACGATGGCGGAACTCTGTGGAACGACAACTTCATGGTGCCGATTGGCAGTGGAGCGAAGTCGAACGTGGAAGAGATGATCAACTACTACTACGACCCCGAGGTCGCTGCCGAGGTAGCCGCCTACGTGAACTACATCACCCCGGTCAGTGGAGCCCAAGAGGCCGCCGCTGCCATCGATCCTGAACTCGCCGACAACAAACTGATTTTCCCCGATGACGAGATGCTGTCGAAAGCATTCGTGTTCCGTGAGCTCGACAGCTCTGAAGAGCAGAAGTACAACACTGCTTTCCAGAGCGTCGTGCTCGGGGCAGCTTAATGACGACAGACACTTTTGCGGAGAGTGGTGCCGACCTCGAGTTGGTGGGAATCCATAAACGCTTTCCCGGCTTCACCGCGATTGAAGAACTCAATCTCACGATCCCCGCAGGGTCATTTTTTGCATTGCTCGGCCCATCGGGGTGCGGCAAGACCACAACGTTGCGACTAGTCGCTGGCCTTGAGGCTCCGACGGCCGGGCGAATCCTGCTCGGCGGAACTGACGTGACCAACCAGAAGTCGTTCCAGCGCCCCGTCAACACGGTGTTTCAGAGCTACGCGCTATTCCCGCACATGACCGTGCTTGAAAACGTTGCTTTCGGATTGCGCCGCCGCAAGATGGCCGATCCCTTAGGCAAAGCGCACGAAGTGCTGCGTCTGGTCGAGCTTGACCATCTCGCTAGCCGGCGACCTCAGCAGCTCTCCGGAGGGCAGCAGCAGCGCGTTGCTCTGGCACGTGCCATCGTCAATCGGCCAGCACTGCTTCTGCTCGATGAACCGCTAGGAGCACTCGACCTCAAGTTGCGTCGCCAGATGCAGCTTGAGCTCAAGACCATCCAAGAGGATGTCGGCCTTACGTTCCTGCACGTGACCCACGATCAAGAAGAGGCCATGACTATGGCCGACACGATCGCCGTAATGAACAAGGGCCGCATCGAGCAGATGGGCGCCCCCCAAGAGCTCTACGAATTGCCGAGAACGTCGTTTGTGGCGAACTTCCTTGGCCAGTCCAATCTGTTCACCGGCCCGGTTGTCAGCACGACAAGCGCGGGTGTGGCAGTGGATGTCGCGGGTCACAAGATTGTGGTCCCCACCACCCGAGCCCATCGCACAACGGGCGAAATCACGATCGGCGTGCGCCCCGAGAAGCTGACCTTGCACTCCACAAAGCCCGCACATGACGCTGATGTCAACGTGATGGGCCCCGGCCGCGTCACGGATGTCTCGTTCAGCGGTGTGAGCACCCAGTATTTGGTTGAGGTTCCTGGCGCCGACACGCTCATTGTGTTCGCGCAAAACATGACCTTCGGCTCTGACGTCAAGTTCGGAGACGAAGTCTGGGTCAGTTGGGGCGTCGGCCACGGTTTCGGCCTTGACGACGATCCTGCGGATGCTCCGCGGTTCGAGGCTGACTTCGACACTCGCTCGATTGCCGCGCAGCGCCACCTCGAGGGTGCGTAGCGATGGCTTTCGCGGCTTTCTCTACGACAGCTGCTCCGTCTTCTTCTGACAGCATCAAGAAGAAGAGCCCGGTGGCGCTCCTGTTACTCCTGCCCGGCATCCTGTACCTCGTTCTCTTCTTTCTCGCTCCCCTGGTGTCGCTGCTGCTGACGTCGTTCAAAGTGCCGGCAGAGTTCGGAGACATTGGCGAGTTCAGTTACGCGTTCCGTTGGGAAAACTACACAGACGTCATCAGCGCGTACTGGCCCCACATCCTTCGCTCATTCGGCTACGCGATCACGGCCACGTTCTTTGCTCTGATCATTAGTTACCCGCTGGCGTATTTCATCGGAGTCAAAGCCCGTCGTTGGCCACTGCTGCAGAGCCTCGCCCTAGTGATGGTCGTCGCGCCGTTCTTCATCAGCTTTCTGCTGCGCACGCTGGCGTGGAAGCAGATCTTCTCGGATGAATCGTTCCTGGTGACCTCGCTCAAAGCAATGTCGTTGCTTGCCCCGGATGCCCACGTCACGGGAACCGCCTTCTCGGTAATCTTCGGGCTCACCTACAACTTCATCCCGTTCATGACGTTGCCGTTGTACACGACTCTGGAACGGCTCGACGTGCGCTACCTCGAAGCCGGCAGCGACCTTTATGCCAGCCCGTTCCACGTTTTCCGCAAGGTAACCATCCCGCTATCCATGCCGGGCATCGTGGCAGGAACCCTGCTCACGTTCATTCCTGCCGCGGGTGACTACATCAATGCGAGCCGAGAGTTTCTCGGTGGCACCGGAACCCAAATGATGGGCAATGTGATCGAGGCGAACTTTCTCGTGCTGCAAAACTTTCCGGCGGGAGCAGCTCTCTCCATCATTCTGATGTCGGCAATTCTCGTGATGGTGAGCATCTACGTGAAAAAGTCGGGAACGGAGGACCTGCTGTGAAACACTCCATCAGCAAATGGGTATTGCCCGCGTACAGCGCCCTCGCGCTGCTGATCCTCATGATTCCGATTGGCTACACCTTCGTCTATAGCTTCAACGATTCGCTCAAGTCGAACATCACCTGGCGCGGATTCACTTTCGACAAGTGGCTCAACGTCTGCAACGTGCAAAACGGCGCCGTGTGCGAGGCCTTCGGTAACAGCATCTTCATCGGTGTCGTAGCAACAGTGCTGGCGACCACCCTGGGCACCATGATCGCCATAGCGATGGTGCGCTATCGGTTCAAGTTCCGCTCGCAGCTGAGCCTGTTCCTGTTCCTCCCCATGGCCACCCCGGAAGTTGTATTGGGTGCCGGACTTGCTGCCCAGTTCCTGTCGATCGGTGTTCCGAAGGACATGCTGACCATCATTTTGGCCCACACGATGTTCTGCATCAGCTTTGTGGTCGTCGCCGTGAAGGCCCGCGTTGCCAGCTTGGATCCGGCGCTCGAAGAAGCCGGCCGCGACCTCTACGGCTCAGCGCTTCAGGTGTTCCTGCGCATCACGTTCCCGCTGTTACTCCCCGGGATTCTCGCCGCAGCCCTGCTGTCGTTCGCGCTGTCATTCGACGACTTCATCATCACCAACTTCAACTCGGGCGCGGTGTCGACCTTCCCCAAGTACATCTGGGTATCGGCAGCGCGAGGAATCCCTGCTGAAGCGAACGTTCTCGCTTCGGCCGTGTTCATCCTCGCGCTGATCGTTGTCGTCACCGTGCAGGTATCAGGCGCGGCTCGAGCGAAGCGGCTGGCGAAGATCCACCAGAGCGAATAGTGCACAGTCGCTCGCTTCGGACCGCGCCCATTGGCTTTCGGGCTCGATGCGCCCGGATGCGTTAGTCGAGTGAGCCTGCGCGGAATAGTTTTGCGCAGGCCGTGAACTCTTGAGCCGTGAGCGAGTAGCGAGCCGCTCGAGTGGTGAGCTCACTCGCACGCTCGGGATTGAGGAGCTCCTGATCATCCGCAACGCTCGTCGCGCCCGACGCCAAGATGCGACTGAAGGATGCCGCCCGATCGAGGGCGACCCCAAAGTCGCCGTGGAAGAGCCCGCGCAAAATCTGGTCCGCAAGCTCCTTGATCTCGTGAGGCCCGGTCGGATTCACGGCACCGGTCACAGCGGCATCGATAGTGGGAAGAATCTCGATACCCCGCTGGAAGAGAAGGCTTGTGCCCACCGCATCCTGCTGGATGACAGCACGCAGCAGATAGATGCGCCAGAGTGCGCCCGGAAGGCTGCTGGCGCTCGATCGCGACCAGAGTTCCGCGAGCGCATCGATGCCGTGCTTGTCGGTGTACGCGACGATGCGGTCGACCACGGCAGGGTCATCCGAATTGCGGGCACCATCGATGAGTGCATGGGCCGTGTCATGGGCCGCGCGCATTATTTGGGCTGGATCTTGACCGCCTTCGAATGTGTCAAACTTATCTCCAGAGTATTGAGTGGGCTTATGGAAGTTATCTGCCATAAGTTCACGGTACGCTTAACGTGTAGGGCTTGTAGCTCAGTTGGTAGAGCATCGGACTTTTAATCCGCGGGTCCCGGGTTCGAGTCCCGGCGGGCCCACATTTTTCTTCGCCTTCGAAGTAGCTGGTTGCGGTTCCTCTCCGGCTTGCGGTTGTTTTCCGCATCCCGGAGAGTGCCGCGATTAGGCTCCTCATCATGGAGTTATGGGACGCTGGCGGAACGAACTATCTCAGCATCGAGCCCATGGCTTATCAGTTTGAGGATGTACGGGTCGATCCCTACGACGCCAACTGGCTGTTGATCGACGGGCGTGCGCGCTGCGGCACCGAAGAATGGAACTTTCTCGAGCCCTGCTTGCTTGTGGAAGAAGCGCGCAGTCTCGGCACGTGGCTTTTGCGTGCCGCCCGCGGACTTGTTGAGCCGCTAGAGCTGAGCGGGGCGGGCGCGCTGCAGCCCACCATTTCTCACGTCGAACCGAACCTCGGATTTGGTCTCGTGAGTTGGGATCCCTCTGCCGTCGTGCTCCGCGCATTCCTCTGGCTTGAGTCACAACCGCCAAGCGTGACGACCGACAGGGAATTCTTCATGGATCTCACGATCGCGCCGAGTGACCTCACGCGCGCTGTCACCGAGTGGGAGACGGAACTCGCCGAGTTCCCCCTGCGCGGCTAGGGCGCTCACCGCGGATACTGCCGCGACGCTGTCTACGTCGCGCTCAACGCACCCCTATGTGGGGACAGCGGCCCAGCATCCAGCCCCGTAACCTGTCATTGTGAGGTTGACTCACCCCATGTTCGCGCGCCGGTGAGGAACCAGATGACATCAGCTGACCCCCGTTCGCTACTCGCAGACGGTCTCGCAGATCTGGACGCCGTACTTCGTCACGACATCCTCGACTACGTCTTCCACGGCACAGATAAGCGTTTTCCGCAACGACTTCGCAAGAAAGATCGCGCCGCTTTCTCGAGCACCGCGCCACTGAAACGCAGTGGTTTCTACGAAAACCTTGAGGCTATCGACCGAGCCGACAATGAAGTCCTCGTGCGGTGGGGTCGGCTCCTTGCCGTGGCCCCGAGCGAGCCGTTTTATTTGCCAGAGCTGATGCCCCGCTCAGTGTGGGCATTCCTGCATGATGCCCTCTTGGCGTTCGGTTTCCATCAGGGAGTGCGCCGCTTCTCGATTCCGTTGACGACGATCACCATCGAGCGAATCGCCGCCCTCATGAGATACGAATCGCTGAGTTACAGCGAAATCCCTCGAGCCCTCATCGCCACTTTCATCGGCACCATCGATTTCAGCATTGACTATCGACCCTCGATGCATGGCGCAATTCCCGGAATGGCCGAGTATCTAGTTGATAACCCATTCGCTCTCGACGAGCTGCTGCCGGACTTTAGGTACGGAGCCATCTTTGAGGTGGTGCGGCTGGCATCAACCCATCCCCCACTCGCGGAAATGTGTGCAGAACTGATCGCAACCGTCGCGACGCACGGTGACGTAAAGGTGCGGATGCCCGCACTCGCCGTTCTTCGGGGGCTGCCCGTCTCTCAGCAGCTCGCCGCTCTTGAACCGCTCCTCGACTCGTCGGAGGCTTCTCACCGCGAGAAAGTCATCTCCGCCATTGAACACGTACCCGATATTCCTGCGGCTATCGACGTGCTCGAGCGCGCCCTGGCGCGGAATACGAAGGGCTCTGAAGAGATTGATCGGGCGATTCAACGCCTCGCGATTTACGAATTGAACGGAGCACCGGAGCACATCGAGGTGCCGCCGATGGTGCCCCTGCCCGCGCATCCGCTCGACGGCGACGCCGTCGAGTCGATGCGCACGGCGCTCATCGAACACCGCGCGCAACAGAGTCGCCGTATTCAATCGGAGATAAAGAAGCGCGACACGTTTCTCAAAAAGTACCCCGGCAATCCGTATCCGAACACTGTCAAGATGCTCGAAAACTTCGTCGCCGAGACAGATGCGGCACTAAAATCGCTCCCCGAAATCGTCAACTACTTATCGGGCAGTGGTGATCTTTCTGAACGGCGTTTACTGTTGCCGCTGAGCGCGGTGAGCTACCAGCTCGCAGGCTTTACGCCCTTCAACTGGGTGCGCCAATCAGGAGTCGAGCATTGGGGGCGAGGAGCTAGCGATACAGATCAGGAAGTCGACGCGCGGTCGATCGTCGACATGATGATGCGTGTTGGCTTCACGGCCGCCGAGTCCCACGACGCGGTCTTCAGGGCGGCTCTGACCAATCTCGACACCAGCCCTACACTGCTGCCCGCGCAGCTCGTCGGTTTCATGGCCGAAAACCCCCACCAGTTTGATGTAATTCTCGGAATCGAATTCGGGGAGATTGATAGACACTGGGGCTCGAATGACCTGCGCGCCGATGTGCTCCCCATCCTCGAAGCGTCTCCGCAGCTGGCCGCACGCTACCTCCCGGTCGTGACTGAGCTTGCCATCGGTACGGCCAAGTCCAATCGTGCCGCCGCGCAACGAGTACTCGAAAAACACGGTCTGGCACAGCGCATCGCCGAGGAATCACTCCGGGTGGGAAACGCCAAGATTCGCGCAGCAGCAGTGCTTTGGGTCGAATCGCTCGGGGGCGAGTGGGCGGTCGATGCACTCGCGCAACAGCTGTCCCGTGAAAAGGCTCCCACCGTGCGAGCAACGATTATTGCCACCCTCGAACGACTCGGGAGCGAAATCGACGTCAAGCTGCACCCCGCGATGCTGCAGGCCGAGGCAACAAAGGGACTCGCCAAAGCTCTGCCCACAAGCCTCGAATGGTTTCCTTTCGCCGAACTCCCGGCCGCAACCTACGCCAGCGGCGACGAAGTACCCGCCGAGGTGCTGCGCTGGTGGGTGATTCTGAGCTTCAGAATGAAAGACCCAGCGGGCGCGGGCCTGCTGCCGACGTACATGGGCACTCTCTCTGCGGCGAGCGCCATCGAAGTCGGACGCTTTGTGTTGACCGCGTGGCTTGCTCGTGATGCCACGAAAGACGATGCCGAGTCGATGGAGCGCGCGTTCACGGCGGCTCAACGCTACTCGCGCATCGTCAGCGCGCTCGCGCTACGTGATCCCGAAATTGACCGTGAAACTCTCCGCTTCTTCGACATCATCGAAGAAGAACCTCCCGCAGATCCCGCTCTCGTCGACTCCCGAGTATTCGATCATTTCGAGTGGATGCGTCTCCGAGAGTCACAGAAGGTGCCGACCGCTACCGCGCACCGTGGCATCCTCTCCCTCTGCAGCCACGTTCCGGGCGCCGAACTTGCCGAAATCGTGCGGCAGTACATGAGACGAAAGCATTTGAAGCGGGCGCAGATCGACGCACTCCTCGTGGTCTTGTCGCTCTCGGGCGATCCAGAACCGACCCAGCTCCTCGTCGCGACGGCACGGCGGTATCGCACCGCCGGCATCCAAAAGCGGGCTGGCGAGCTTGTCGACGCGATTGCCGAGGCCCGCGGGTGGTCGACAGACGAGCTTGCTGATCGGATGATCCCGACTGCCGGTCTCGACAGCTCACGTACGTTCGCACTCGACTATGGGCCTCGCTCGTTTGTGGCGCGCTTCGGCACCTCTCTCAAACTCAGTCTCGAAACTGCTGAGGGCGAACTAATCAAAGCGCTTCCGGCCCCGCACAAAGCTGACGAATCTGCTGCGGCGGCGAAAACCCACTGGGCCACCAACAAGAAGGAGCTCACGGCGGTCGTCACTACCCAACGCCGCCGGCTTTACGACGCGATGTGCCTGCGACGAGAGTGGACTGGCGCTGAGTGGCGCGAGCGGCTGCTCGAGCATCCGATCATGGGCGTTCTCGTTGCGGCGTTGGTCTGGCACGTCGATGGCATCACAGTTCGCCCTGATCTCGACGGCACCCTACGAACCGTCGATGGCTCGCCTGTCGAAGTAACCCCGGATGCCCGCGTGAGCGTTGCGCACCCGACGACGCTCGACACCTCCGCGATTGAAGCCTGGCGCGCGAATGCAGCCCCCTTGGGGCTCGGCTTTGACCAATTTGGTGCAACCCCGATTGCGATCACCGGAACGGAGTCACGGCGCGACAACCTCGACGGGACGGAGAGTGAATCGTTCCGACTCCGCTCGCGAGCGAAAGCGAGGGAATGGAACCGTGGGGAGACGGGCGACGACGTGAGCTTCTTCGAATACGTGAAGCGGTTCGATACCGTCGGGTTGGAAGGCGTGCTGTCGTTTTCGGGAAGCAGCTTGCCGGAAACGAATATCCCAATCGAACTCGGGGCGCTCACCATTCGCCGAATCACTCCGCGTGGCAGCGGTGGCGCAGCACAATTCTCGGAGCTGCCACCCGCGTTACTCGCGGAACTCGTGGCCGACTACGAGTTTTTTGGCGCGGCGTAGGCGCGTCAGCATGCACAGAGCTAGCATTGCTCCCGGTCATCTAGAGCGATTCACTATCGTGCCAAGCAAAGGAGCTAGCTATGACATCCACTCCCCTTCGTATCGCCGTCACCGGTGGAAACGGCAAGCTCGGGCGGGCGACTGTGGCAAGCTTGCGTGCGGCTGGTCACACGGTGACGGTGCTCGATATGGCTGGCCCTGACCGCACCCAATTCACCTACGTTGACCTCACCGACTATGGCCAGGTCGTCGATGCTCTCGCCGGCGTGAACGACCGCCACGACGGCGTGGATGCTGTCGCTCACCTCGGTGCGATCCCTGCGCCAGGGCTCTGGACTGATGTGGCCACTTTTCAGAACAACATGAATGCCACGTTCAACGTGTTTCAGGCGTGCAAGCGGCTCGGCATCACGACAATCGCGTACGCCTCGAGCGAGACCGTATTGGGGTTGCCGTTCGAGACTCCCCCGCCCTACATTCCGCTCGATGAGGAATACGAGACGCGCCCCGAATCGACCTACTCAATGGTGAAGCATCTTGAGGAAGAGATGGCGCAAAAGTTTGTGCGTTGGGACCCGTCTCTCAGCATCACCGCGCTGCGTTTCTCCAACGTGATGGACCCTGCCGACTACGCCGAATTCCCGAGCTTCGATGCGGATGCCCGACAGCGGTCCTGGAACCTCTGGGGTTACATCGATGCTCGCGACGGCGCCGACGCCATCCGCCTAGCATTGGAAACCTCCCGCCCCGGCTATGACGTTTTCAACATCTTCGCCGCCGACACCGTCATGTCACGCCCGAATACAGAGCTCGTGGCTGAGGTGTTCCCCGGCGTAGAGGTTCGCGGCGAGCTTGGCGTCAACACCTCGCTGACGTCGATCGCGAAGGCCGAGCGATTGCTCGGCTGGGTGCCGCAGCACAGCTGGCGGGCGATGTTCTAGAAGCAACGCCTACTTCCACTCTTTCGTGACAGAAGCAGGCCCCGCCTCGGCAATTTCGAACAAACTTCTGGTGTGCCTGTCTGCTGGGCTCATTGGAGAGTCGGCAGACATGATTCGCGTCCTCGCCTGCTCGACTGTGAGATTACTAGCGAAGGATGATGCCGACGCTCGGGCCGATAAAATGTCGGAAAAAACGAGTGCGCCAAGCGTCAAAAGAACGTTAGTCGCACTTACCTCATCCGGCGCATCAAACTGCCAGTCGGGAAATCTCACGGCCAAAGGGTGATCAGTTCTGGCACCCTCGGGAACAGGCTTAGCGCCTCGACCCAGCGGGCCCCACAGAACAATGTGGACATTCGGATAGCTATCAAACGCTGTCGTCGCCCAGTCGTAGGGCGGAAACTGTTGAGGGTGAGCCAGGATGGCTCTGAATAACCGAGACTTTTCAAGTTCTTCCTGAAGCGGCTGGGGAAGTTCGAATCTGTCCGTCACCCATTTCAAAAATGGACCGTTATCTGAGAAGTTTTTGCCGAAGACTCCGGAGAAACGTGCAACCAAGCCGGATAGCTGCGAGAGAGTTGAATAATACGTGTCGAAGTAACTCACGGTCTGCCGATATAGCTCAGTCTGTTGCTTGTCCGTCGGCCCCGCAGACCATTTGGGATTTACGGATGGAGGGATCTCATCTCGAATAGCATCGAGAACGTCGCGTCGCTTGAGTAGGTGACGGCAAGCTTCTAAGGTGTTTTGAATCGCCACTTCCTCGAAGCGGTTGAACTTCAAACGAGCCATCTCAAGCTGCCAGCCATCGACAGTGCGCTCGTTCACAATGCGTGAGATTTGAACCATATCGAGACGGTACCAGAGGGGGTAAGGCCCATGAGGTCTACATCATCGGTACGGAGCTGACCTCACGAAATCCTCAACCTTCGGCCGAGCTACTTCAGACGCCCAATACGGGCAAAAAATTCGAAAAGCGAAACCGCGTATTTTCAGAACAACATGAATGCCACGTTCAATGTGTTTCAGGCGTGCAAGCGACTCGGCATCACGACAATCGCGTACGCCTCGAGCGAGACCGTATTGGGGTTGCCGTTCGAGACTCCCCCGCCCTACATTCCGCTCGATGAAGAGTACGAGACGCGCCCCGAATCGACCTACTCAATGGTGAAGCATCTTGAGGAAGAGATGGCGCAAAAGTTTGTGCGTTGGGACCCGTCTCTCAGCATCACCGCGCTGCGTTTCTCCAACGTGATGGACCCTGCCGACTACGCCGAATTCCCGAGCTTCGATGCGGATGCCCGACAGCGGTCCTGGAACCTCTGGGGTTACATCGATGCTCGCGACGGCGCCAACGCCATCCGTCTGGCACTGGAAACCTCCCGCCCCGGCTATGACGTTTTCAACATCTTCGCCGCCGACACCGTCATGTCACGCCCGAATGCAGAGCTCGTGGCTGAGGTGTTCCCTGGCGTAGAGGTTCGCGGCGAGCTTGGCGTCAACACCTCGCTGACGTCGATCGCGAAGGCCGAGCGATTGCTCGGCTGGGTGCCGCAGCACAGCTGGCGGGGCTAGGCCCGACCCGCAACTACTCGGGCTGCGACCAGAGCGAGCCCGGCGAGCACGAGCGCAAGCGCAAGCCACATCAGCTGTCCGGCTGCGCCCGCATCTGATCCCGTGTAAGCAAGCCCCGCAGCCGCAGTGGTCGCGGCAGGGATCACATTAATCGTCGTCGACCCGGAGATCGCCCCGAGCGTCACCGTCAGCGTGTGGGGGCTGGCATGGGGGAAGGTCACAGTGAGGCTGTCGATAACATCAGTCGCAACACTGCTCGTCACCACTGCTGCAGAAGCGTCGACCATAACGGGGTTTCCGTACGCGTCGAAACCAGCGATCGTGAGGGTGACGGAACCGTCTTGATCAACGTCGGCTACTGAAGGAGTAACGGTGAGCGCGCCGAACTCCGCCGCTTCAACGCTCAGCTCAGTTGAGACAGCGAAGGTGCCATATCGGGCCGTGATCGTGCGCGTTCCCGCCTCGGTAGCGGTGATCACGTTCCCGCTGATCACGTCGCTCGTGTTGGAGGAAACGAAAGTCGCCGCTGCCGTCTGCTCGGTTCCCGAAGCATCCAGAGTGAAACTGCGCGAATCTCCTGCGGTCAACGCGGCGAGCAGTGGGGCCATTGTGAGAACAGGGTCAACCCACTGTGCGTACACAACGAGATCTCCGGATGCGTCAGCGAGCGTTGAGAGGGCGGTTGAGGTCGTGACGGTCACCCCCGATCCATCAGGAGCAGTGTTCCATCCCGAGACCACGAGTTGCCCGTTGCTCACAGCAGGAAACTCTTCCCCGGCAGCGGCCAGTGTCGGCGCATACGCGGTGAGAACTGTGGTTGCAGGCGCCGCGGGGGCCAGAGCGTTCACATCAGCAATGATCCGGTAAGAATTGCCAGAGATCATGTCGCCGACGTTCGTGACGAGAGTCGATGGCCGAATGATCGCATTATTGGTCACGGCGGCGGTGACCCTCAGCGTTCCCGCGGGATCAACTTCGATAGTCCCCTCATTGCGCAGTGGCTGTCGAATTTCTGACCGCCCCTGAAAACGTACGGTGCCGCTGTCAAATACCGCTGTCTGCTCGATGACCGCATTGATGAGGGTTGAGTTCTGTACGGTCAGCACGTTCGGGCCAGTCTCGCCGAATCGATCCTGGCTTCCAATTCCTTCAGAAACCTCAACCACACTTCCGGTGATCGACACGGTGGAGCTTTGCGAGAACGCCCCGCCTCCAATTCCCGACGCAGAGGATCCTCCTCTGGCGTAGACGTCGCTGCCAACGATCACAATGCTTCCCGGTTCCACAATGGTGGTCGATGCACACACGAGCACCGCTGAGGTGTTCCAGCCGCCAATGGCGGCGTCGCAGAAGGTTCCATACGCATGAACAGTGAGGCCGCTAATCGTGAGCGTACTGCCCTCGCGCACACCTAATCCGGGTGCCGCATTAAGGTCACCGTCGCGCTCGTCGGCCGAGTTGCCGCCATAGTCAATGCCCGCTGTCCACGATCCTGGGCCCTCGAGGGTGAGATCAGCCGCAGCCCGAACACGGACGCTCCCCACGGAGTACCCGTTGAGGTTGATCGTGAGTTCGTCGTCCACATCGAGCAGAACGTCAACGTCGAGGATGTCAGCGCCGATGTTGATAACGTCTGCGCCTACTTGAGTATTCGCGGCTGCAATCGCCGACTGCAATTCGGCTTCAGTCGTCACCGTTACTGGAGCAGCACTGGCGGGCAGCGCCACCCCGAGAGCGGGCACGAACAGCGCCAACGCGACAACAGCAGCAAAGCCGGATCGCAGAGCAGAGAACGACGAACGGGACAAAGCGGTGGGGATCACGGTGCACATCTCGGGTAAAACAGCACCAACAACGGCAGAAAGCGGGAAACCACTCGCTGTCGTCACCGCACTGAAAGCAGGCTTCGGGTTCACAGCAGCGTAACAACGTCGAACACTTCGGGGCGAGAACTTAGACCACTTCCGCGCTTTCGATGGAGCCTGCGGAACGATCAAAAACCTGCCGTGAACGAAGTGAGGAATGAGACTGCGACGGCACCCGCCGCAATGGCCATAGCAAACGACCACGCCAATCGAACTAGGTAGGCCTGATGATCCTTGCGCTCAAGTTCGGAAAAACGTTCACGGTAGGAGGGGTCTATCGAGAGGTCTGCGGTCGGGTGCCACGTGCGCACCTCTGTCGCGGCATCGGTAATCGACGCGAGCTCTTCAGGGGCCAACACCGCCCTGCGCCGTTTCAACCAGCGGGGCAGCCGGCGGGCATCCATAATGCTGACGTCCTGTGGCCGCTGCCTAAAGGTGAACGATGCGGGTTCCACGATTGCCAGTACCGGGTGCACCTCAACGGAGATACCGGTGGCCTTCGTCAATAGCTTGGCTGCCCGTTTGGCCTCATGACGGGAATTGCGAAGGTGATCCGTCTTCTGGCCGGATACCATGAGCATTCTGTCGCCGACCCATATTTTCTTGCCTCGGTGGCGCTTCGTGTTGATAGTGAAAACTCCGGCCGGGCCGATGACCACGTGGTCAATATCGCTCTCGCCGGTGCCCACCGGGACCGCATGCAACACAGTCCACTCCGGCCCCAGTCGCGAAAGGAGTTCGCCGACCTTAAGCTCGCCAATCGCCCCGGCGAACCAGCTCTGGGCATCCGCGTGAAGGGGTCGCGCGCCGAAAAATCGCCGAAGCGTGCTGCGCGGCTCCATCGTGGCCTGAACGCGGAACAGTTCTTGAATGACCGAGTACGCCGCCGGGCGATCAATCAAGTCACCCACCGCTTCTCGCGGTGAAACTACCGGCACAGAGTGCACGTCTTCAGTCATTCTTTCCCCCAAAGCGCACTCCCCCGAGCGCACTAGTCGAGAGTATCTCGCTTACCACGATCGACGCTTCCCCCAACTAGGGCTACGAGAGCAGCAGCATCCGCCGTCTCCGCCTCGAAACGGCGTACCCCAACGCCCACTGAGACCCCCAAACCGGGCCACAAACCGCGGTACGACCCGCCAAAACCCTTGTACCGCCCCGCAACTTGCCGCAGTATGTTCACCTCGCATCCATGTTGAAGTGTTGGACTACCCCTATGACCGGCTACGCGTCGCAGTATCCACGGCCCGACCATTTCGTTTTGCATCTGAGTGACACTCACTTCTTGGCAAACGGGGGGAAGCTCTACGACTCCCTCGACAGCGAGGCCAAGCTCCGGCAATTGTTTGCCGAACTCGAGGCATCCAACTCCCGTCCGGAAGCAATTGTCTTCACCGGCGACATCGCCGACAAGGGCGACCCGGTGGCCTACCGCGCTATTCGCGACATCGTCGAACCTGCAGCAGAACGCCTCGGCGCTCGTGTGGTGTGGGTCATGGGCAACCACGACAACCGCTCCGCGTTCAACGCACACCTGCTCGACGAGGCCGCCTCTGAAGACCCCATCGACCGAGTCATCGACATCAATGGGCTTCGCATCATCTCGCTTGACTCCACCGTTCTCGACCACCACTACGGTCATGTCACGGATGCCCAGCTGCTGTGGTTACAGAATGTGCTTGCCACCCCAGCGCCCCACGGCACGATTCTCGCCATGCACCACCCGCCGGTACCCGCCGTGCTTGACCTTGCGGTCACCGTCGAATTGCGCGGCCAGAAAGAGCTGGCGGCTGTTATTCGTGGCAGCGACATCCGCAGTATCATCGCCGGCCACCTGCACTACTCCACGGCGGCAACCTTTGCCGGCATCCCCGTGTCTGTTGCCTCGGCAACCTGCTACACGCAAGACCTCAACGTGGCCGTAGGCGGCAGTCGTGGCCGCGATGGCGCCCAATCGTTCAACCTGGTGCACGTGTATGACGACACCGTCTTGCACTCGGTGGTACCGCTTGGCGACTACGGCAGTCTCGCCTATGTGACTCCAGAAGAGACCGCTGCAATTCTGGTCAAGGAGGGCATCACCATCGCCCCCGCAGTAAACCCGCACGTCACGGCTAGCGTCACCACTGACAGCACCGCTGACGCTGCGCCCGGTACCGTCGCCGATGACACTCAGAGTGACTTGGCCACAAACACAATCTCAGCAATCACCGTCGCGGCATAGGGCACCACGCGTCAACCGCTGGCCGCCAGCGGCCAGCCGCTACTCGGGCTCGGGCAATTCCCACGGCGCTGCCACCGGGTAGTACTCGTCAAGAAATGAGCCGACTGCGGCCGCACGGTCCTCAACCGAGATCTCCGGGAAGCTGCCGTCATTGAGGCAGAAGAAGTCGCTCGTGCGCTTGCGCAGCAGCGAGCGCATCTTGCGCAGGCCCTCAAGCGACGTTGTGTCGACGTACTTGACCTTGGCATCCGACTGAATCATTGCCTTGCCGCTTAGCAATGCGAAGTAGTGGTACAGCGAGTTCGTGACAGACACGTCTGTGGCTTGGCGGAAGGCGCTCGCACTCGTGCGCTTGAAGTCTTCTGGAAAAGTCTGCTCGAGTTCCTTCATCACCGAGATGCGCAGCGGGGTCGCCGCATGCTCCAGGTGGCGAGTGATCGTCGCGCCGAACTTCTCTTGAAGTAGTCGACGGTTCACCCGCGCCGCATTCTCGAAGCCGGAGCGCTCAATGCTGCTCTCGCCCAAACCGATGCGGGTTCGTGCCTCGATGAACTTCGAGATGCCGCCAGGGGTGAAGAACGCCGAGGGGCTTACCGAGCGACCGAAGAACATGTCGTCGTTGGAATACAAGAAATGTTCGCTGAGGCCCGGGATGTTGTGCAGCTGGCTCTCGACCGCATGCGAGTTGTGCGTTGGCAGGTCGTCGTGGTTCGCGAAGAAGTCTTCGCTGCGCATCAACGTGACCCGCGGATGTTCGGCCAACCAGGCCGGTCGCGGAGAATCAGTAGCAATATAAATGTTGCGAATCCACGGCGCGAACAAGTGCACTGAACGAAGCGCGTACTTGAGCTCATCCAACTGCCGGTAGCGCGCCTCAGAGTCGTCGCCCTCGCCCACGATGAAGTTCGCCATGCGGGCGGCGCGCGCCTTTTGCCACTCGACCGCGGCACCATCAACCCACGAGAACACAATGTCGATGTCGAACTGGATGTCGCTAGCCAGTGGCTCGAACATGCCCTTCAGCGTCGGCCACGACTGCCCATAGAACTCAACGGTGTCGTCGATGGCTTCGCTGCGCGGCACCCAGCGGCGCATGAGCGCGTTCGGGTTCGGCGCGACAACCTCGTTGCGCACGTGTTCCCACAGCTCAAGGCGCACTCCGAATGGCGCATCGAAACGCAGACGGCCCGCGGGCTCGACTCGAGGCCGAAACAGCATCATCGCTTTTGCCTTGATCGACGAGACCAGCACACCATCGGCCACCAGCACGGGGCTATCGCGCTCATCCGAAGCGACGGGCTTGCCGTTCTCCTTGATGCGCGCCGGCTTCACATAAAAGGGCTCGTTCTGGCAGGCCGTGACCAACGCGTTCTTCAGCGCCTTGCGATCCTTCCAGTCGACCGCAATAACCGGGGTCTCGCCGTCGCCGCGTACGAGCAGAAACGGAATCTCAGCATCATCAAGAATGCCGCGAATAAACAGCAGGTCATCTCGCACCGCTTCGCGCGGCGTCAGAGTGTCATTGCTGAGCGCGAGGAGTCCATCGTGCAGAACAACATCGTCGCGGTTCATTACCGCAGGAGAAGAAACATGGTCAATCATGGGGGCCCCGTCGTTATAGCGTGAGTGAGCTGCCAAGCGACCGAAAATCGGCGTGCCTTTAGCTTCTCTGAGAGTAGCCTGACCCGCTGAGAATCGGTCGGATTGCGCCCGGCAACGCCGAACTACATGCTGCCGACCCTACGCTCAGCCCTCGCTTGATTAATGAGCGATGCTCGCTACAGTTGACGTATCCGCTTCCACGCGGTCGAACAGCCTATCGGGAGGCTTTCATGTCTGAAGTTGTCTTGTGGAACGTGATCGGTATTCTCGCGATCGTCGCCTACGTGGCCCTAATCGCCGTGGCGTTGCTGCAGATTTACCGCTCCACTATGCCCACGAATACCAAACTCCTGTGGCTCATCGTGATTCTGGTCGCACCATTCCTCGGACCACTGATCTGGTTTGCGATTGGTCGCAATAGCGCGCTGCTCTAGAGCACGACGCCGCTGAATCCCGCATTTCCGCCCACGAGGTCACGGGTCAGCACTACCTGAGCGAACTCATCGTGCAGGTTCACTCCCGTGATGCGCGACAGCTCGGCGGCGGTTACTTCTTCGCCAAACGGGCCCTCGCGGTCGAACGTGTGGGTGGCATCCACCACAAATGTGACGTCGTAGCCGAGGTTGCCGCCCACCCGCGCGGTCGTTTCGCAGCAGTGATTGGTGGTGATGCCGCACACCACAATCGAATCAATAACGGATGCTTTCAGCCACTCGTCGAGGTTGGGGCTGCCATGAAAACTCGAATTCACGCTCTTGGTGACGAGCAGATCGGGGGTGCCCGAAAGTAGCTCTTTGAAGGCATTGCCTGGCGAACTCGGATGCAGCGGCGATGTGTCGTCGTTGGAATCGTGCCGTACATAGACGATCGGCCAGCCTTCGCGGCGCCAGTGGCCGATCAGAACACCGATATTCGACTCGCAGTCAGGGTTGTTGCGTGGCCCCCAGTAAGCAGCATCATCGAAACCTTGCTGCACATCTACCACGATGAGTGCTGAAGCCATGACAACCTCCGGGGTTTAGCCGACGCTTACCCCGAATCGTAGTCCTCGGTTGCCGTTTATGGGAGATGGCCATCGCTGACGTGGTTTAGCGTTCGACGCTCGGAGGTGAGCCTAGTGACAGTCGATGTGACCCATTATGGCGTGTACCAGAGATCCTCATAAGGCGGCGGCGCATCAGCAGCTTCCATAGGCTCCAACGGCTCGAACTGCGGATCGTAAACTCCCACACCCGCCCCGGTTGCATCGCACTTGATCGCCGAGGGGACCGTGAGCACCTCAAGTATCCGCGAATCTACTCGCACCAAGCGAACGGATATCTCCCGGCCATCCGCGAGAATCTCAGGGGTGTAAATTTCGTCTTCAGTCGTAGCGTTACAGAATCGCACCGTTGCCGTGTTCTCGCCCGTCATCTCGACAGACAGCGGCAACAGAACCCGCGGACCGCTATATTGCGGCGGAGCCAGTCCGTCATCAGTGCTCGTGTACTTGCTTCGCCACCCCAAGTACTGATCTTCGGCAGTTGCAGGTTCACGGGTAGCGGTGAACTGTTCGATACTGAAATCGCCGAGATTCAAAGCTAGGTGATACCCCAACGCCGAGGCTTGAGCAGCTTGCACCCACTCGTCGTCGACCAAATCCGATACCGGCTCGACCGAATACACAACGTCCGGAGTCTCGAACACTGTCGGCCAGACCCGCTCTGCCTCAGGCTCCGCAACACAACTGGAGAGCGTTGCGGCAAGCGCCAACACCACGACTACGGGCACACAAATCTTCACTAGCAAATTCCTTCGTTTGCATCAGTTAGAGCCGCGCAACGCGCGGGCACGGCACTACTCCCGAGGCCTAGGGGTGTACCAGAGATCCTCATAAGGCGGCGAGACATCAGCGGCCTCCATCGGCTCCAACGGCGCGAACTGCGGATCATAAACGCCCACACCCGCCCCGGTCGCATCGCACTTGATCGCCGAGGGGACCGTAAGGACCTCCAGTATCCGCGAATCTACTCGCACCAAACGAACCTCAAACTCCCGGCCATCCGCAATGTCTTCAGGGGAATAGATTTCGCTCTCTGTCGTTGCGTCACAGAATCGCACGGTTGCTGTGTTCTCGCCCGTCATCTCGACAGAGAGCGGCAACAGCACCCGGGGTCCCTTGTAGTGCGGCGGAGCCAGACCGTCATCAGTACTCGTGTACTCGCTTCGCCACCCCAAGTACTGATCTTCGGCAGTTTCCCTCGTACGAGTCGCGGTGAATTGTTCGATACTGAAATCACCGAGGCTTACCGCTAGGTCAACGCCGAGGGCCGAAGCTTGAGCAGCCTGAACCCACTCGTCGTCGACCAAATCCGATACCGGCTCGACCGAGTACACGATGTCCGGAGTCTCGAACACCGTTGGCCACACCCGCTCCGGCTCCGGCTCGGCGACGCAACTGGTGAGCGTTACCGCAAACGCCAACACAACAACGACAGGCACACAGATCTTCACTAGTAAATTCCTTCGTTCGCATCGCCCTGAGCTGCCGCATACGCCTGCTCATATCGAACAATCCAGCCGTCAGTTCTGAACTCCTCTGCGACACCGCCCGATTGGTAAAATCCGGCGAGCCAGCTTTGTTCTTCTTCTGCCGCGCCGCTGAAGCGCGGATAGCCGCCCACCCTGTCCGTGCCGAGAATGTCGTGAAGCGCGACTGCGTTCGCGAATTCGGCGTGGATAAGCGCCTCTCCACGGAGCAGATCGGCGTCTCTAACTAATGCTGCCGCTGTGGAGTGATCTGAAAACACGCGATCAAGGGCTTCTCCCACGATCGCGTCGGTGATCGCACTAGCTCCGGCTTCAACCAGACTGCCGCCAGGTATGGGGAGAAGGCCCAGCACCAGACTGGCGGCATCCCCCGCACTGGAGATCTCCGTCTGGAGCTCTAGGTCGCTGCGTTCAGCCGCCCCGATGAGCGCCCCCGCCCCGCCTCCGTCGATCAAACCGCTCACGACGTTCGATCGAACCATCGCGCTCTGAATGTCTTCCATAGAGCTGTTTGGGCTCAACGCGTCGAAGTAGCCTTCGGACAGCTGAAGAGCAGCGCTGCGAAGCACGACAGCGCCGCTGGGGTTGCCCGCCACCTGTCCCAAGACCTCGCCCAGCTGATTTAGATCGATATTGGGCCCCGAGCGATACTCACCGCCAGAAGTCTCCCACGTCATGAATTGCTGACCAGGAACACGAGGCACAACTGCCCCCTCGGCTTCTGCTGCAGCGAAACCATCGAGGTGCAGCGAAAGAGCCCCGGCGAGATCTATTGCTGCTTCATCCGTGAGTTTCTCAACACCAAACACAGGGTTAGCCGCCAACTCTCTTATGATCTGGGCGGTCATCGAAGCTTCCTGTTGCCCTACGCCACCCTCTGTGCCGTCGTAGTCGAAGTTCACATTCGGGCCGCCTTCTACCTGGGCCGCCCCAAACCACAACGCAGCGACCCCGTCGAAGCCTGTCGGGGATGCCCAATCTCGTTCGCCGAACCAGTACCCAATGCGAGCGTCGCCCTGACCGGCGTCGGCAAGAAAGTCGAACGCCTGCTCCGGATACAATCCCAGAGTCTCAAAGACGCGATCCGCACCGTCAAGCATGGAAGTGGAAAGAGCTTCATCCGCGCTTAGGTCGTTGAAACCTTCAGAGCGCAAGTCCTCAGCGATCATCATCTGCAAAACCCCTGCCTGAAGGGGTGATTCTGAATCGCTGAGGAAGAACCCATTTTCGCGTTCCATGACATCGATTTCGTTTGCAACAGCCAGCGAAAGCTGAGAGCCCATCGGCGCCTCTGCCGAATCAGAGAACAAGAAGGCGATGGCGCCATTGACATTTGTCCAGGCTGGACCGCCATCTACACTCGCGACATTCTCTTGCAAAATAGTGCTCGCGAAGTCAGCGGCGGCATCCGCTGACCACGACTGAGATCCCAGCGATAAACCGTTACGGAGTGCCTGAGCCAGCAGAATCGACGGCAGACTCTGAGGCGGCATTTCGGGGTTCCCCCGTGACTCCAACGAAAAATCTTGGCCAAGTCGATCGATGAGACTCACCGCCTGAGCACCGCCAAGCTTCTGAAAGAACGATGACATGACCTGCTCATCGGAGCCGTACGCTGCCATCAGCTCAGCAAGAGCTTCTCGCTGCTCCTCCGAAGAACCTGACGAGAGGTACTCCTCGGCAAGGCCCTTCATCGCATCCGCGATCTCCTCTGACTCAAGATCGTGAACGCCAGCGATTCCCACTCGCTCGAACTGAGCGCGAATCAGCGGCCACGACGCCGGGACCGCACTCGCTAACGCAGAGATGAGGGCGTCTTCAGCATCCTGTCGTTGCCGCGCGAGAACCATGATGTTGTACGCCGCTTCAGTGCTGGCTTCGACTGCGCGCACTCGCTCCCAAGCCTCCTCGACTCGGCCTGGAATGTTCAGGAAGGATTCTTCCGGCAGCGACCACACCACGTTCTGGGCTTGAACGAGCACTTCTTGCGCGTCTCTGGTCTGCGCTTTGATGCGTCCAAAATCATCGACGTAGGTGCTAATAGCCGCTGCGATATCGCCCAAGGTCTGCTCGATCGCCAGCGATGAGTTAGCGGAGATACGAGTGGTACTCCGCCACGCTTCGCCTGATTCGCCGCTCCACACTGCCTCGCTGATCGAGGAGACGAATCCGATCGTTGCCCGGCGACTCTCCGCGAACTTGGCTTCTGAGAGAAGCAGAGCGGAGGCGCCAGCCGCTAACCCGCTAGCGCTGCCCTGCGCCGGATTTGACCATTCCCACTGCGGCACGGCTATCCCTTAGCCGCCGACGCAAGGTCAGCATCCGCCTGCTCGAAAGCGGCAGCCGCCATGCTGGCGCTCAGCCCGGCAGCACCAATCCTGGCTTCAACGCCTTGCGCAGCCACTCGGGCCCACATGTTGACGTCTTCGATTGCAGAGACAATCGCGGCGCTACACGAGTCACTCGCGTCGATAGAGAGGTTGTCCGGCACCGCATCGGCGAGATGGCTGAGTAACACGGCAATATCGGACACCGCAACGGTATCTATCTGCAGATCATCGGCCATCGTGGCACTTTCACCTTTCACATCGTCCGAGCGCTCGACACCGGTTCGCGTCTGCTGCGGCCGCATCACTGCCCCACGCACAGGAGATCACGTAAGACCGTCTTGCACGGCGCTCCAATGCCACACAAGAGCGGAGGGATACTCGAATATTAGCTCAAGTTTACGCCGAAGAGGAGCCCGAGGAGGTACGTTGCCGCAGCAGCGCCGAAACCAATACCGAGCTGACGCAGCGCGCGCTTGAGCGGTGAGGCGCCGGAGAGCAACCCGACGATCGAGCCGGTAACGAGAAGGGCGATTCCCACCAGCACCGAGGCGATCACCACCGCAGTGAGACCTTCTGCGCCAAAGAGATAAGGCAGCACCGGGATAACAGCGCCCGAAGCAAAGAAGCAGAAACTGGATGCCGCAGCCCCCAACGCGGAACCAATCGGATTGTGCTCTGCGGTCGCTGCCACGGCATCCGTCTGGCGACCAGCGAGCACTTCGGCGGCGTGCAGCTCGGCCTCCTGGGCGGACATGCCGCGTGCGCGGTAGACGAGGGCGAGTTCGTTTTCGTCGACGTCGAGGTGGGTGACGGAGTCGGTGGCGACCGGACCGTGCGCTGCCGCTTGTTCAAGCTCCAGTTGGGAACGCACTGACACGTATTCACCGGCAGCCATCGAAAGCGCTCCGGCGAGAAGCCCGGCGACGCCAGAGAGCAGCACGACAGCGTTCGGAAGGCCAGCAGCACTCATACCGAGTACGAGGGCGAGGTTGGAGACGAGCCCATCGTTTGCTCCGAACACGGCGGCGCGGAACGTTCCCGAGAGGCGTTGGCGCCCACGGGTAGCGAGAGCGCGAACCACTTCCTCGTGCACGGCTTCGTCGGCGGCCATCGTGTCGGTCGCGTCGGCGTCATCCAAATACGGCGAACGTGACTCAGCGCGCTGAGCAAGGGCGAGCACGAAGACGGAACCAAAGCGTCGGGCCAAGAAGCCGAGCATCCGCGTGCGGGGGTCAGTCGGGCGTGGACGGCCGGCGTGCTCCCCCAGCAGGATCAGCCAGTGGTTCTCGTGGCGTTTTTCGGCAGCGGCGAGCGCAAGGAGAATCTCGCGCTCTTCGCCGGTGCGCCGGGATGCCAGATCTCGATAGACGGCAGCTTCGGCTCGTTCGGCAGCAAGATAGCGTCGCCACCGTCGCACTTCGCGGGCGCTCGGGGCGGAGCTCGGTTCTGTCACGGTCATGCTGAGTACTCGACACCCCAACTCGCCGCGAACTCAACGCCGGGCTCCAGCCACAGCAGTCCGCGGCCGGTGTTGAACGCGTTGGGCGCAGCCGTCATCGGTTCGATGGCGACAACCTGGCCGACGCCGGTGAGGGTCGGGAAGTTGCGGGGCGTGAACAGCTGTACGAAGTCGAACTTGTCATCAACGGTGACGCGAATTTCGCGACCGTCTGGCGCGGTGAGGCGTGCAGCAACACCGTTGACAACCTCAATACCGCCGAACGCCGTGTCGAGATCGAGCTCTCCGACGAGGCGACCACCGCTGAGATCAAACCCGGTACCGGAAACAGCGACTTCGTTAGTCGGGATGTTGCGCTCGTTCGATTCGAAGCGAGTGGCGGCGGTCATCGTGAGAGTCAGCTCCGCGATGGGAGTGTCACCGATCTTGAAGAAGGGGTGCGTTCCGAGCGCGTACGGGGCTGCGGCATCCGACAGGTTCGTGGCGGTGTGGCTGACGCGCAGACCGTCCTCGACGAGTTCGTAACGCACCGTGGTGTGCAGGTGAAACGGGTAGCCATGCTGCGGGAACACTGTTGCCTCGAGTGTGACTGAGCTTTCGGTGCGCTCGACGAGCGAGTAGCCCGTGTTGCGCAACAAACCGTGGATCGCGTTGTTGCGATCGCGTTCGGTGATGTCGAGGTGTTGTGGTTCGCCTTCGAGCATCCACGTGCCGTCTTCGATGCGGTTCGGCCACGGCACCAACACGATGCCGTCGGCAAACGGTGGCATCGCAGTCTCAGCGTAGGATTCCACGAGATCAACACCGCCAATGCTGAACTCCCGCAATGACGCAGCAAGTTCCGTGATCGTCGCTCGCGCCTCGCCCTGCTCAGTGTCGCGAGAAATGATGTACTGGGTTCCGGTAGGCGTGCTCACCGCAACAGCTTATCGGCGCAGACGCAACAACGAAGGAAGCAGCCATGTCAGATATTCGCGATGACGTTCTTTATGACTTCGAGGCCGTGTTCGGTCACCCCGCCGCCGGCGTCTGGTCGGCCCCCGGTCGCCTCACGCTGCTCGGCACTCCCGATAGCCCCGAGACGGATGCCGAACTCGCCATCGCGATCAACCGCCGCACCGTGCTCGCCGCCGGCCCCAGCCCTGACCGCACCGTGCGCATCGCGAGCGCTCTCGTCGACGAAATGGTCACGGTGGATCTCGACGAGCTAGCCACGACCGCGGTAGAAGGCTGGAGCCGCAGTGCGCTGACCATTGTGCACGAAGTGATGGCGTCATCCGCTGATCCGAGCGCCCTGAGTGGTGTCGACGTCTTCATCGACACGACCATTCCCGTCGGCGCTGGCATGGGGTCGTCGTCGGCGCTGGAGGCCGCGCTTGCGCTTGCGCTCACCGATCTGTGGAGCCTGGGCGAACACATCGCCCACCTGCCCGAGCACCCCGACGTTGCCGCGAGCGTCTTTGCGCTCGACGACCACGCCCTCGTGCGGCTCGAAGGCGAAACCCGCCCCGAGCCACTCCCTCTCGACTGGAAAACCGCAGGCCTTGAACTGCTGGTGATCGACACCGATGCGCCAACCGCCGACGAACTTGACACCGCAACAGCGGATGATGAAGTGCGTCGCACGCTCCACACCATTACCGAAAACCAGCGGGTCCGCGACGCGGCTCTCGCCATTCGCGATGAGACCCCGCGGCTCTTGGGCGCGCTACTCGACGCGTCGCAGGCGAGCCTGCGTGACGACTACGGAATCTCCACCACCGAAATTGACCTCGCCGTAGAAACCGCTCTGGCATCCGGAGCATTAGGAGCACGGATGCTCGGCCGCCCGTTTAGCGGAGTGGCCGTTGCCCTCGTCGACACCGACACCGCATCGCGCGTGCGCGTTGCTCTCGATGGCGCCTTCGCCGAGCATGCCCTGGGCCAGCCGACCGTCACCGAGGTGCTGCCCTCGCTCGGAGCACTACGCGACCGCTAGCGGGAACCGCGTAGCTACTCTTCGCGACGCGCTCGGTGCCAGCGGCTATTCGCTAGGCCCTATTCGCTCACGATCTTGAGCACGAGCGCGACGGCGAAGCCGATCGCCACAATCGTGCCGGTCCAGACCCAGACCTGAGCCCACGGAAAGCGACGCTTGCGCGGGGTGCGCTTAGCGGCGCCGCCCTGGTGCGGCGCCGAGCCTTTCGCTGCCACCGTTAGAGCCGTTCGGCCGCGTCGACGACGTTCTTCACGAGCATCGCGCGAGTCATCGGGCCAACGCCGCCCGGCATGGGCGAGAGGTAGCCGGCGACGTCAGCAACGCCGGGGTCAACGTCTCCGACGAGGCGGCCCTTGCCGGTTTCTTCGTCGATGACGCGAGTGATTCCGACATCGAGAACAGCTGCTCCCGGCTTGATCCACTCGGGGCGAATAAGGCCAGCAGAGCCGACAGCAGCAACCACGATGTCCGCTTGGCGAACGTGGGTCTCCAACTGGGTCGTGCGGGAATGGGTGAGGGTGACCGTGGCATCCAGTCCCTTGCGGGTGAGGAGCAGGCCAATCGGGCGGCCGACAGTGAGGCCGCGACCGACAACGACAACGTGCTTGCCCGCGATGGGAACGTCGTAGCGTTCGAGCATTTCGACGATTCCGGCCGGGGTGCAGGGCAGCGGCGAATCGAGCTTCGTGCCCACGCCAAGCACGAGACGACCGAGGTTGGTGGGGTGCAGCCCATCCGCATCTTTGGCGGGGTCCATGAGTTCGAGCATCGCGTTCTCATCGAGACCGGCGGGCAGCGGCAGCTGAATGATGTAACCGGTGACGGCAGGGTTTTCGTTCAACGCAACAATGGCATCCCGAACTTCGTCAGCGGATGCCGTGGCCGGCAGATCGACGCGAATAGATTCGATGCCCACTTCGGCACAGTCGCGGTGCTTGCCGGCGACATAGGAACGGCTTCCGGGGTCGTCGCCCACGAGAAGGGTGCCGAGGCCCGGAGTGATGCCGCGAGCCTTCAGGGCATCCACGCGCACGCGCAGTTCGTTCTTTACGGCGGTGGCCGTAGCGACACCATCAAGCTTTACTGCGGTCATCGTTTTCCGTTCGAATCGGGCCCATGCGCTGATCGGCCACCTACAACTGCCCTGTCCATTAAACGCTAAAGAGCCCGCCTCCGTGTTCACACAGAAGCGGGCTCTCTAACGGTGGTCGTTTTCGACCCCGACTATGGCCTGTTTAGGCCCAGCTACCGGGGCTCTCGAGTCCTTCATAGAGCGGGAAGGCATCGGCGAGCGCGCGGGCACGAAGCTGCAACGCGGTAATGTCGGCGCCGGGCTTGAGAGTTTCGGCGATGATGTCGGCAACCTCGGTGAATTCGGCGTCACCGAATCCGCGGGTGGCCAACGCTGGCGTTCCGATGCGGAGACCCGAGGTCACCATCGGCGGGCGCGGGTCGGCAGGAACAGCGTTGCGGTTGACGGTGATGTCAACCGAGTGCAGCAGGTCTTCGGCTTCTTGACCGTTGAGTTCTGACTTGCGCAGGTCGACGAGCACGAGGTGCACGTCGGTGCCTCCCGTGAGTACGTCAATGCCGAGCTCAGTCATGTCGTCGTGAACGAGTCGCTCAGCAAGAAGCTTGGCGCCGCGAAGGGTGCGCTCCTGGCGGTCCTTGAAGTCGTCGGATGCCGCAAGCATGAATGCGGTCGCCTTGGCGGCGATCACGTGCATGAGCGGTCCGCCCTGCTGGCCGGGGAACACGTTGGAGTTGATCTTCTTGGCGATATCAACGTTGTTCGTGAGGATGAAGCCCGAGCGCGGTCCACCAATGGTCTTGTGAACAGTCGAGGACACGACATCTGCAAAAGGAACGGGGTTCGGGTGCAGACCAGCGGCAACGAGTCCGGCGAAGTGCGCCATGTCGACCCAGAGCACTGCTCCAACCTCATCGGCGATCGAACGGAACTCAGCAAAGTCGAGCTGACGCGAGTAAGCCGACCACCCAGCGATGATGACCTGCGGCTGAACCTCAATGGCCTTGGCACGAACATCCGCCATATCAAGAACGCCGGTCTCTTCGTTCACACCATAAGCGTGAGCTTCGTAGAGCTTGCCCGAGAAGTTGAGGCGCATGCCGTGAGTGAGGTGCCCGCCGTGGTCGAGCGAGAGACCGAGGATGCGGTCGCCGGGCTTAGCGATAGCCGACAGAACGGCGGCGTTGGCCGACGCCCCCGAGTGGGGCTGAACGTTAGCGAACGCGGAACCGAAGAGGCTCTTGGCGCGATCGATGGCGAGCTTCTCGGCAATATCCACAAATTCGCAGCCGCCGTAGTAGCGACGCCCCGGGTAACCCTCGGCATATTTGTTGGTGAGAACCGAACCCTGCGCCTCAAGAACAGCGCGCGGAACGAAGTTCTCACTCGCGATCATCTCGAGAGTGTTGCGCTGACGGTCGAGCTCTTGAGCGAGCACCGCAGCGATCTCAGGGTCTACCTCAGAGAGAGGCGAGAGGAACGTTGACACAGATGATCTCCTTGCGACGGGGTGGATACTTCCAAGATACCGGGTGAACGCTCAACGCAAGCGGTTAGTCTGTGGCCTTCTTCCGCACGATAGGAAACAAGCCTGCACTCCAAGTGGTCTAACGCACCCTTGAAAAAACCCCTATTTCTGTCAGACTTTGGACTACATCGTCACCCGCGATTAACGACTTTGGAGCGCCCCTGCTCCCCCGAATGGACCCCATGTCTCGCCGTATTATCCACTCCGCAACGCTCGTGAGCGACGGTGTGCAGCGCGACAACGCCTGGGTCGAGTTCAGCGGCGACAGCGTTGCCTCCACCGGAAGCGGTGATTCCTGGCGCGAGCGCGCGGATGCCGCCACCATCGTCACCGACGCCGAAGGCGATTTTCTTACTCCTGGCTTCATCGACATCCACTCTCATGGCGCTAACGGTGTCTCTTTCGATGACGGGCCGGAGGCCATCGCTACGGCGCTTGCCGCCCACCGGAGCCATGGCACGACCCGCTCGGTTCTTTCGCTCATCGGCGATTGTCACGAGTACCTCGTCGAACGCTTGACCGAGGTCGCCGAGCTTGTTCGTCGCGATCCGCTCATCGTGGGCAGCCACCTTGAGGGCCCGTTCCTCAATCAGGAGTTTCGCGGTGCACACAATCCGGCCACACTGCGCAGCCCTACTAGGGCCGAGATCGAGCAGCTGTTGGCGGCCGCCGCCGGAACGCTGCGCCAGATCACGTTGGCCCCAGAACTTGCCGGCGGCGCCGACGCTGTCGCCCAATTTGTGGCTGCCGATGTACGCGTAGCTGTTGGCCACACTGCCGCTACCTACGCCGAAACTCGCGCCGCGTTTGACGCGGGAGCGAGCATTCTGACGCACGCCTTCAACGGCATGCGTGAGATCCACCACCGCGCTCCCGGTCCGGTGGCTGCCGCTTTCCACTCCCCCGGTGTCACGCTCGAGGTCATCAATGACGGCGTGCACGTGCATCCGGATGTCGTGAAAATGTTGTTCGCTTCGGCCCCCGGTCGCATCGCACTGATTACCGACGCGATGTCTGCGACGTGTGCGGGTGACGGTCACTACCTTCTCGGCTCACTCGATGTGACTGTGACCGATGGCGTTGCCCGACTCACCGACGGCGACTCGATTGCCGGTTCTACTCTCACGATGGATGCCGCGGTGCGCCGTGCTGTCACCGAAGTCGGGCTGAGCGTGCCCCAGGCTGTTTCCGCGGCTACCGCTGTGCCTGCCCGGGCGATAGGACGCGAGGGCGATCTGGGCTCGCTTGCTCCCGGATTCGCCGCCGACGCCGTGCTACTCGATGCCGACTTTAAGGTGCGGGCGGTGTGGGCTGCTGGTCGCGAATTGCTGCGGCCCGAGCATCCCGACGCCTGAGCATCTCGCCACCGATGATCGCGAAGACAACGGCAACGCCGAGGATCGCGGCGTCAACGTAGGGCAATGAGATGACGCCGTAGCTGTCGAGAAGGATGCCGCCTACGAGTGCGCCGCCACCGATACCGATGTTGAACGAGGTCGTGAGGTATGCAGAGCCGACGTCCCGCATGCGGGGTGAGGCCAGTTGCAAGAGTCGTGTTTGCATCATGGCGGGAACACCGCCGAAGGCGGTTCCCCACACGACGATGGCAACGAACATGATGGCGGGCTCGGCAGGGAACAGGGCCAGCAGCACGGCGCACATTGCAACGAGCGCCACCGTGACGGGAATGATGCTGCGCGGGAAGCGGTCAACGAGCATTCCCGCGAGCGCGAGACCGAGGGCCCCGGCTGCTCCGTAAATGAGGAGAACGCCGGCGACAGCGCCGCTGTCGATTCCTGCGGGGCCAATCAGGTACGGAACGATGTAGGTGTAGAAGAGGTTGTGGCCGAGCATCACTAGAGCCACCAGGATGCACACGTAAATCACGCCGGGAACTGACCGGTCTTTTCGCAGTGGGATCGAGATTTCGCCAGTGGCGAGGGGCTGCTGGTGATCGACAGGCGGCAGTATCCGCACGACCATGATGGTGAGGGCGGCGATGATGATCGCGATCACGACGAAAGCGAGGCGCCAGCCGAGGGCGTGACCGAGAGCGGTTCCCACGGGCACTCCGAGAACGAAGGCGGCGGTAGCACCCGCGCTTGTGACGGCAACGGCTCGACCAACCTGGTGCGGCGGAACGAGGTGAGCAGAGTAGGCACCGACCACGGCCCAGAACAGTCCGTGGGAAAGGCCACCAATGATGCGAGCAATGACGAGCACCGCATAGTTGGGCGCGGCGGCGGCGAGCAAATTGCCGATCACAAACACAACAAGAACGATGATGACGAGCTTCTTGCGCGGCTGGTTGCGGGTGAGGGCAGCCAGCGGTGCCGTGGAGATAACGACAGTCGCCGCAAAGATCGTGATGAGCAGCCCGACCTGCGACTCCGATACCGCCAACTCGGCGGCAATCTCAGGCAACAAACCGGTGGGCAACCATTCGCTGGTGACCGAGGTGAAGATCAGT
Source organism: Salinibacterium sp. NK8237 (assembly GCF_015864955.1). Taxonomy (NCBI): domain Bacteria; kingdom Bacillati; phylum Actinomycetota; class Actinomycetes; order Micrococcales; family Microbacteriaceae; genus Salinibacterium; species Salinibacterium sp. NK8237. The sequence goes on from NZ_JADYWE010000001.1 coordinate 1,130,241, forward strand.
GCCGAGAGGGTGAAGAGCCCCGCCCAAGGAAATGCTTGAGAAGACGAGGCTGATGAAGAAGTGCGTGGCGTGCTCATGTTTGACTAAGCCTACCGCCAGCACCGGTACGCTAAATCAGTGACCACCTCAATGCACTGGATCGTAACCCTCACCTGCGACGACAAGCCCGGCATCGTTCATGCCATCAGTGGCGCCATTGTTGAGGCCGGCGGCAACATCACCGAATCGCAGCAATTCTCCAGTGGAGACACCGGTCGTTTCTTCATGCGCCTTCAAGTGCAGTCGGATGCTCCGCGCGAAGTATTCGAGCAGGCTCTCGCCCCCGTGACCGAGCGGTACGCGATGGAGTGGCAACTCGACGTTGTGGGGCGCCCGCTGCGCACGCTCGTGTTGGCATCCAAGGCCGGACACTGCGTCAACGACCTTCTCTACCGTCAACGTGCTGGCCAGCTGCCGATCGAGATGCCGTTGATCATGAGCAACCACCCCGACCTTGGCTCGCTCGCCGCGTTCTACGAAGTGCCGTTCGAGTCGCACACCGTCACGACACCCGGCCAGAAGTTGGCCTTCGAAGACCGCATTCTCGAGGTCGTGGAGCAACACGACATCGAGCTCGTCGTGCTCGCCCGCTACATGCAGATTCTCTCCCCCGAACTGTGCGCGCAGCTGAGCGGCAAGATCATCAACATTCATCACTCCTTCCTGCCCGGCTTCAAGGGTGCGAACCCTTACAAGCAAGCGCACGCTCGCGGCGTGAAGCTCATCGGTGCAACCGCCCACTTTGTGACGAGCGACCTCGACGAGGGCCCGATCATCGAGCAAAACGTCGTGCGCGTCGATCACGCCAGCACGTCAAGCGAACTCAGGTCGATCGGTCAAGACGAAGAAAGCCGCACCCTCACGCAGGCCGTGAAGTGGTTCGCCGAAGACCGCGTGCTGCTCGATGGTGCGCGCACGATCATCTTTCGCTAGGCCCCGTCAAGCAGGTCACGAAGCTTGAGGGTCGTGCGCCAATTGCGCACCGTCATACGCTTCGACAGGCGGTTAACGCGCAAGCGGTCAATGCGCGATTTCGCTGAATCGATGACCGTGCGCGAAAAGTAGAGCGCGTCTGGGCCTGCTGAGACAGAGTCAACCTGTTCGTTGAGTTCGGGCACAAGGGTGATCGCTTCCGCTGCAGTGAGAGGCCGCTTGAGAAAGAGCACATCGCTCAGAAACTCCGCGGAACCGTGATCGCTCGGAGCGGCTGCTACGGTCGCCGTGAACTCGTCGCGGGAACGCACGACGGTGAGGATGTCGGTGCCCAAGCGCTCGCGCAACATCCGCTCGATCGTGACCTCGAGCTCGGCGCTGCTCGTCACGTCGGAGGCGAACACGACGTTGCCGCTCTGGATGTAGGTGCGCACGTCACCGAAGCCGGCATCGGCAAAGCACTCTTTCAGCGACGCCATGCTGATCACATTTGAGCCGCCAACGTTGATTCCGCGAAGCAGCGCCACATAGTTCGTCATGAGCTAACGATGGCACGGAGTACCGACACGAGGCGGTGCCCCACTGGTGAAGCCGGGAGCCTTAGCGCAACCGTTCCCAGTCGAGGCGGTTCTCCCAGGAGTAGCGGTAGTAATCGGCGAACTTCAGCTCGGATGCCGCAGCCTCGTCCACAATGACCGTGACGGTCGGGTGCAACTGAATTGCCGATCCCGGCAGGCTCGCCGTCACCGGCCCTTCGACCGCTCCCGCGAGCGCCGCGGCCTTCGCTTCGCCGAACGCCAGCAAGACGAGATGCCCCGCGCGTTGAATAGTGCCGAGCCCCTGCGTGATGCAGTGCTTAGGTACGTCGTCGGGTGAATCGAAGAAGCGCGCATTGTCGAGCCTGGTCTGCTGGGTGAGGGTCTTCACTCGGGTGAGCGACGCGAACGATGACCCCGGCTCGTTGAAGCCGATGTGCCCCGTCGAGCCGATCCCGAGAATCTGCAGGTCAACGCCACCGGCCGCGACGATTGCGCGCTCATAGTCATCGCCCGCCGTTTCGATGGGCCCGCTCTCGGCCGGCACCTGCACGAGCTCGGGCGTCAACCCGAGCGGTTCAACAACTTCGCGCGTGATCACCGAGCGGTAGCTTTCGGGATGCCCCGCAGGCAATCCGACATATTCATCGAGAGCGAATCCCCGCACTGCAGAAAGGTCGAGGGCTCGAGCCGCGAGCGCAGCCCAGGTTGTTAAGGGCGTCGACCCGGTTGCTAGGCCGAGGACGGCATCCGGAGTCTGACGCACGAGCGCCTCGATGAGGTCGGCAGCGACTTCGCCCGCCGCGTGCTTGTCTTCAACGATTACTACCTCAGCCATGCCACCGACCTTTCGCTTCGTAGCTCACGGGCGCCGCGCCAACCACGCCATAGCGAGAAATCGCCGTCGACAATCTACGCCAAGCACTACTCAACACGATCGCCAGCAGGAATGTCGAAGTGGTCTTTGCGCGCGCCTAAAGTTTCGGGTGCTCATCCACACCACTTGCCCCGATATCCGTCCGGTAGAATGTTCTCGACGAAGACACCGACCATCTCGCCACTCTGCCGCAGCGCTATTCACTCTGGTTTCGCTGCAGCACTCGACCACCAGATCGAGCACCCTTAAGGGAGAACTGCACTGAATCCGCAAGGTTCCAGCCCCAGCTCGAAGCGGAGCGACCCGTGATAGCGCTGCTGTGTGCGTTTGCCCTCGTCTCGCTAGCCATTCCCGCGCTCACGCGACTTCTTCATGTTCGGGTTTTCTTCATCACTGCGATCATTCCCGCAGCGGCATTTGTTTACACCCTGCTACAGACTCCCGCAGTTTTCGCGAATACGCCGCCGGCTGAAACCATTCCGTGGATCTCCCAACTCCAGCTCGATCTCAGCTTTCGGGTCGACACCCTCTCGTGGCTACTCTCCCTCGTTGTCACGGGCGTAGGTACTCTCGTGATGCTGTACTGCATCAAGTACTTCACAGCCACCGAAGAAGGTCTCGGTCGGTTCGCCGCGGTCTTCCTCGCCTTCACGGGCACGATGTACGGCCTTGTAATCGCGGACAACGTCTACCTACTCTTTATTCTGTGGGAAGCCACGACGGTGTTCTCGTTCCTACTCATCGGCCACTACACCGGTCGACTGGCGAGTCGCATCGCTGCGATGCAGGCTCTCATTGTCACGACCGCCGGTGGGCTCGTGATGTTGGTCGGGCTCGTCATGCTGGCCGCACGCACCGGCACCGCGAGCCTGTCACGGATCATTGAACTCGCTCCCGACGGCACCGCGGTCACGATTGCGATCATGCTGATTCTCGTGGGAGCGCTCAGCAAATCGGCCATCGTTCCCTTCCAGTTCTGGCTTCCTTCAGCTATGGCCGCTCCCACTCCTGTCAGCGCCTACTTGCACGCTGCGGCAATGGTTCAAGCCGGCATTTATCTCATCGCACGGCTAGCGCCCGCGTTCGCTGAAACCCCCGGCTGGCAACCACTCCTGCTCGGACTTGGAGTGTTCACGATGCTGGTGGGCGGATGGCGCGCGCTCACCCAGATCGATCTCAAACTCTTGCTTGCCTATGGCACCGTCAGCCAGCTCGGGTTCTTGCTGACCGTCGTAAGTTTTGGCACTCGCACCGCGGCTCTTGCCGGAGTAGCTCTGATCCTTGCTCACGCTCTTTTCAAGGCGGCGCTGTTCATGGTCGTCGGGCTCATCGACCATCGCGTCGGAACGCGTGACCTCACCAAGTTGAGCGGGCTCGGCCGCGAAGCTCCGTTCCTCACGACGGTCGCGATCATCGCCACTGCGTCGATGGCCGGAATTCCTTTCACCGCAGGCTTTGTTGCCAAAGAATCCGTCTTGGCGAGCTTCGTTGAGAGCGCAACAACGGGATCGGCGCTGGGTTGGATCGCGATCATTGGCGTCGCAGTCGGCTCGACTCTCACCGTCGCGTACAGCGCACGCTTTCTCTGGGGTGCCTTCGCCAGCAAAGATGGCGTTGAGACGGTACGACCGCTTCACGAGAACGTCTGGTTCTTGTCGTCACCCGCAATTCTCGCCGCAAGCGGTCTCGTTCTTGCCCCACTCTTCGGCACCATCGGAACCGTCCTTGAAGGTTATTCGCAGCTATTCCCCTCCGAGGGATACGACTACTCCCTCAAGCTGTGGCACGGTTTCGACGCCGCCTTCTTTGTCTCTGCCGCCACGCTCGTCGGCGGCCTCGCGCTGTTCTGGGCACGCACCCAGGTCTTCAGGCTCCAATCCCGAGTGCCCTCGGTGGTCGACTCGAACAAGCTGTACCGTTCCAGCCTGCGCGTGCTCGACCGCGTTGCGCTGCGAGTGACAGCAACGACGCAGCGAGGTTCGCTGCCGTTCTACCTCACCGTGATCCTGCTCGTGATGGTCGGCTCAGTAGGCAGCACGCTAGCGCTGAATCGCACCTGGCCAGACTCCATCCGACTTTTTGACAGCGCAGGGCAACTCGCCATCGGCACGGTCATGATCGTTGCCGCCCTCGCCTTGCTCGGCGCTCAGAAGCGCTTCCAAGCTGCCGTGCTCGTCGGAATTGTCGGCTACGGAATGGCCGCGCTGTTCGCGTTTCACGGCGCCCCCGATATCGCCCTCACCCAGGTTCTCGTTGAAACCGTCACCCTTATCGCGTTCGTGTTGGTGCTTCGGCGGCTCCCTGCTCGACTGGGCAAAGCACACGGCAGTTCGCGACGCGTTTTGCGCGGGGCCGTTGGCCTCTCCGTCGGCCTTCTCATGGGTGTCGTCGCCGTTGTCGCGCTCGGCGCTCGAAGTGCGGAGCCTATCTCCGCGTCGCTCCCCCAGCTTGCGTATGAGATTGGTCATGGCCAGAACGTCGTCAATGTTGTGCTCGTCGACATCCGAGGCTGGGACACTCTGGGGGAACTCTCCGTCATTGTGGCGGCGGCCACCGGCGTCGCTAGCCTCGTGTTCTTGCGCAGCCGCACCGACAACCTTCCCCGCGTCTCGGAAACCCGCGCCAGGGGAACGATTCGCGCTCGGCTCAAGCCCTCGCGTGAGGTCGTATCCTCCGAGTATCTGCCGGGTGTTCAAGATCCCTCGACTCGCAACGCATGGCTACTCGCTGGGCGACGACTCGCGCCAGAGAACCGGTCGATTCTCCTCGAAGTCGTAATTCGGCTGCTCTTCCACCCGTTGATTGTGTTGTCGATCTATCTCCTCTTTGCTGGCCACAACCTCCCCGGAGGCGGATTCGCTGCCGGCCTCGTGGCGGGTCTCGCGCTAGCCGGTCGCTACCTCGCCGGTGGACGCTACGAGCTCGGGGCAGCAGCGCCCTTCGATGCAGGACGAATTCTCGGAGTCGGTCTCGTGCTCGCAGCAGGAACGGCAACCGTGCCACTCTTCCTCGGCGCGGATGCCCTCACCTCCACCTTCTTCGAAATCACGATTCCCGTGCTCGGCCACCTCGAGTTCTCGACCTCCACCATCTTCGATATCGGGGTCTATCTCGTCGTCATCGGAATGGTGCTGGATGTCCTGCGCAGCCTGGGAGCAGAGATCGACCGTCAGCGCGAAGAGTCCTCTGAATCCCTCGAGAGCGGAAGCACAATATGAACGCCTCGCTGACTCTTGTCATCATCATGGTCGTCCTCTACTCGGTAGGGGTGTACCTCCTCCTTGAGCGCAGCATGACGCGCGTGCTTTTGGGCTTCTTGCTCGTGGGCAATGCGACCAACCTGTTGATCCTCATCGTGTCTGGCCCCTCGGGTGCCGCCGCGTTCTATGGTGAGGATGCTGCGACGGCCGACCCCTTGCCGCAGGCGTTCATTCTGACGGCCATTGTGATCACCTTCGGTGTCTCCGCGTTCCTGCTCGCTCTCATCTACCGCTCGTGGCGACTAGCTAACGCCGATGTCGTCTACGACGACTCAGAAGACCTCGCGATGGGCCGCCGCCGCAGCTCGGTCACCACCGATCGCGCCGTTGACGGTGACGATACCGAGTTCGGTACGCGTGCCGCGGCTGCGATCTCCACTGCCATCGATCTCCGAGAGCAAGAGGAGCGCGAGGAGCAAGAGAGCCTCGCGGCGGAACGCAGACAGCAAGAACGTGACGCAAAGGAGGCAAGCGAATGAGCGCCCTGACCACGCTCGTCGTGCTCCTGCCGCTACTCGGCGCGGCCGCAGCGTTGACTCAAGCCAAGCGCCCGCGCGTTCAGACCCTCATCGCGGTCAGCGTACTGAGCGCTGTTCTCATCATTGGCGTCGCCCTGCTCGTAGCGGTCGACACGAATGGCGCGATTGCCGTGGAGGTCGGTGGTTGGCCAGCGCCCTACGGCATCGTGCTCGTTGTCGACAGACTCTCCGCCCTCATGCTCGTCGTTTCTGCCGCCGTACTGCTGGCTGTTCTCGTGTTCTCGGTGGGTCAGGGCCTTGCCGATGGTGACCGGGAAACTCCCGTCTCGATCTACTATCCGACCTACCTGATTCTGGCGACTGGCGTCTTCAACGCGTTCGTGGCTGGCGATCTCTTTAACCTCTACGTCAGCTTCGAGATTCTTCTCGTCGCAAGCTACGTGCTGATCACGGTGGGAGGCACGAAGCCCCGCATCCGTGCCGGCACCGTCTACATCGTCGTGAGTCTGGTCTCCTCCGCCATTTTCCTCGCCGCCATCGCGATGATTTATGGCGCGACCGGCACAGTGAATATCGCCCAGCTTGCCGTGCGACTTGCAGAACTGCCCGCCGACATCCAGTTGATCCTCCACGTCATGTTGCTGATTGGGTTCGGCATCAAGGCCGCCGTCTTCCCGCTGTCGTTCTGGCTGCCCGACTCCTACCCGATGGCGCCAGCACCCGTCACAGCAGTCTTCGCCGGCCTGCTCACCAAAGTCGGTGTTTACGCGATCATCCGCACCGAAATGATCATCTTCCCCGACGGACAGCTCAATACGGTGCTGCTGATCGTGGCGGCACTCACCATGGTGATCGGAATCTTGGGAGCCGTCGCGCAGTCCGACATCAAGCGACTTCTGTCATTCACGCTCATTAGCCACATCGGCTACATGCTGTTCGGTATCGGCATCGACACGGCGGCAGGCCTTGCCGCGGCCACGTTCTACATCGTTCACCACATCACGGTGCAGACCACGCTCTTCTTGGCCACCGGGCTCGTCGAGCGTCAAGGTGGCACCACCGGCATCAACAAACTGGGCGGGATGCTCAAGACAAGTCCCATGATCGCCGTGCTGTTCTTCATTCCCCTGCTGAATCTCGGCGGCATCCCACCGTTCTCCGGTTTCCTCGGAAAGTTGGCACTGTTCGAGGCCGGAGCCGACAACGGTTCTGTGCTCGCCTGGGTACTCATCGGCTGCGGTGCCGCGGTCTCACTCCTCACGCTGTACGCTCTGGCTCGGGCCTGGAGCATGATCTTCTGGCGCGATGCCGAAGAGGTGGCCGACTACGAAAATCCGTTGGCGATGCGGCCAGAAACGGGAAGCTCCACGATCGTTGAGTCCGTGCGCACCACCCCCAGGATCATGGTCGGCGCCACCGTTGCCATGGTTGCGGTGAGCATCGCCCTCACCGTCTTCGCCACCCCGCTCTTCGACCTCAGCGCTAATGCCGGAGAGAACATCGACGGCCCCGCCTACTACGTCAACACTGTGTTTCCAGGAGGCCTCGAATGAGTCCTCATGACGACCAGTCCGGCTCCGTAACGGCGTCAACGGCTCCGACCGCCTCCGAATCAGCGAGCGCTCGTAAAGTCTCGCGCACCGAAGTTCGCGGCCGAGTCTGGCAGCAGTTGCCACTACTGCTCGGTCTCGTGGTCCTGTGGGCTGTGCTGTGGGGGCAACTGACCTGGCTCAGCATTCTTACCGGCTTCCTCGTGGCGATCGCGGTGACGCGCGTGCTGTACCTTCCCCCGGCCGACATCTCCGGTCGACTCAACATCTGGTACTCGCTCGTTTTTCTGGCCCACTTCATTGCGGATGTGACCGTGGCCTCTTTCACGGTGGCATTCCAAGCGCTGAGCCCGCGACCGATTCCCACATCCTCGGTCATCGCCGTGCAGCTCTGCACGCGCTCCGATTTCGTCATGACCCTTGATGCGATTGCGATGTCGTTGGTGCCAGGATCCATTGTCGTCGAGGTCGATCGGGAACGCGCCATCCTCTACTTCCACACTTTCGATACAACAACGTCCGCCGACGTCGAATCGATGCGCACCAAAGTACTTGTGGTGGAATCTCGCATCGTGCGGGCAATCGGCTCGAAAGCAGACCTCGCTCGCATCCATGACACGGAGGCCTCCCGATGAACGAATGGGTATTCATTGCTGTCGGGGTGATGCTTCTCGTCGCAGCTCTATTGGCGCTGTACCGCATCATCCGCGGTCCTTCAATCCTTGACCGCATGATCGCCTCAGACATGCTGCTCACGACCATCATTTGTGCGCTCGGTGCAGAGATGGTCTACAACGATCACATTCGGAGCATTCCTGCGATGCTCGTGCTCGCGACAACGGCGTTCCTCGGCTCCGTCGTGGTAGCGCGCTATGTTTCGAGGAGGACAACCCCGTGACCCTCGATTTTGTTCTCGACATCCTGACAGGCGTATTCCTCCTGCTCGGCGGGTTTCTTTCTGTTGCCGCCGGCGTAGGACTTCTGCGTTTCCCCGATGCCATTGCACGCCTCCACGCCACGACGAAGCCGCAAATCTTGGGGTTGGCATTCGTGCTGCTCGCGATCGCGCTGCAGCAACGCCAGCTTTCGACAATTCTCGTGTTGCTCTTTTTGCTCATTTTCCAAATGATCACCGCTCCGGTATCGGCCCATATGATCGCTCGCGCCGGCTACCGCGGCGGAATCATCGCCCCCAATTCGCTCCTCGTCGACGAGCTCGAACAAGCTATTGATGGTGCGCCTGAATTCGACGACGCACTCGACGAAACAGATACTGCCTCCGAGCACGGCGATTAACGTGGTGAAGTTCCAGCTTCCCGTCAGGATTGCTCCGGCATACTGAACACTCGCCTACCTCTGGGAGCCCCATGCGCAGCCTCACCGACAACAAGACCGCCGTTGCCCTCTTTGCCGGTGTCACCCTCGTGGGTGCACTCTCCGCTTGCTCAAGCACGACGACAACTGCCGACATCGGCGCGGCAGACACTACTGTTCCCGAAGCCACAGAAGCCGGCACCACGTACGCCGATGGCACCTACACCGAGTCGGGCGAATACACCTCCCCCGACGGCCAAGAACAAGTTGACGTGACGCTCACGCTCGAAAGTAATGTCATCACCGACGTCACCGTCGTCGGCAACGGAGACAACCCCAGTTCGAAGCAGTTCCAAGGCGAATTCATTGACGGAATCGCCGCCGAAGTCGTCGGCAAGAACATCGACGAGATTTCCGTCGACAAAGTAGCCGGCTCGTCGCTCACAAGCGGCGGCTTCAACAACGCCGTCGATGTCATCAAGGCGGATGCCCTCGCCCAGTAAAACGTTCGATGCCATTGGTGCGCCCTGGCAGATTGACACCGCCGACCCCCTCGACCCTGAGGTGTTCGCCGCGATTCAGCGCCGCATCGAGCAATTCGACCGCACCTACTCGCGGTTTCGTAACGACTCCCTCGTCAGCCGCATCGCCCGTACCCCCGGCAGCTATCCTTTTCCGCCGGATGCTCCCCCACTGTTTGAGCTTTACCGCCGCCTCTACATTGCCACCGACGGCGCCATGAGCCCGCTCGTGGGCCGTGCTCTGGAAGAGCTCGGCTACGACCGCACCTACTCGTTGCAGCCCAGCGCCGCCCGCACGCGCGTGCCCGACTGGCTCGAAGCGATCAGCTGGAACGGCAGCGAACTCACCACCCTCACCCCCGCCGTGCTCGACGTCGGTGCTGCAGGCAAGGGCTACCTCGTCGATCTTGTGGCCGAGGTGCTCGCCGAGCACGGAGTCAGCTCCGCCACGGTGGATGCGAGCGGAGACATGCTGCACCGCGGCGACGGTGAACTGCGGGTCGCGCTGGAGCATCCGCTCGACACCAGCAAAGCCATCGGGGTGGTGACCGTGAGCAATGAGGCGATTTGTGCGTCAGCTCCCAACCGACGCGCCTGGGCTGGACTGCACCACATTCTGGATGCCCGCACGGGCCTCCCCACCGACCGCATCATTGCCACCTGGGCAATCGCCCCCACCGCGCTCGAAGCCGACGGCCTTGCCACCGCACTCTTTTTTGCCGACCCCGCGAAGCTTGCCGAAGAGTTCGACTTTCAGTGGGTACGGATGCTGTCCACCGGTCGAGTAGAGCACTCGCCGGGATTCACAGGAGAATTGTTCTTATGAAGCGCTGGCTTGATCGCACCCTCGGTGCCGTGCCGATGTACACCCTCGTGCTCGGCTCGCTCGCCGTTATCGCGGTGGCATCGATTGCGTTCGCGTTCGTTGGGCTCATCGCTGCTGATCCGTTCGCACTGCTTGCCAGCCTGCCCATCGCCGTCGTGTTCAGCTACGTGGCTAGCTGGCTCGGCGCGCGCATCGTGCGGCAGCGCGCGCACCTCGAATCGTCGCTCATCACCGGTTTGCTCGTGTTCTTTATCATGGCACCGAGCCTGCAACTCGATGGGCTGCTGTCGATCGCACTCGCCTCGACCGTTGCTGCGGCATCCAAGTTTCTGATCGCATTCCGCGGGCGCCATATTTTCAATCCCGCCGCTCTCGGGGCCTACGTTTTCTACTGGATTCCGATCGGATTCCCCACGTGGTGGATCGGCACCCCCTGGCTGCAACCCCTCATCATCATCGCCGCATTCCTCATTCTGTATCGCACCCAACGCCTCGATTTGGGGCTTACCTTTGTGGTGCTCGCGGCCAGCATCCGCATCGCTCTCACGCTCGCCAATGGTGGCGATATTGCCGAAGCGATCGCCGTCACGTTCACCTCCTCGCAGCTGATCTTCTTCGTCGGCTTCATGCTCAGCGAACCGCTTACGCTGCCGCCGCGACGCTGGCAACGCCTCAGCGTCGCCGCGCTCGTCGCCCTGCTCTTCGCCATCCCGTTCTCGATTGGGCCCCTCTACAGCGACCCATTGCTGGCGCTGCTCCTAGGCAACCTGGTCGCCTTCGCCTTCACGCAGCGCCGCACCATCCGGATGACGCTCACCGAAACCGAAGAGATAGCTCCCGGCACGTGGGAACTCACCTTTGCCCCGCACCGCACCCTCGCGTTCCGGGCGGGTCAATACATTGAGCTCTCGTTGCCGCACCCTTCGCCCGACCTGCGGGGAGCGCGTCGCTACTTCACGATCTCGTCTGCACCCTCGGCGGGGGCGACCCTGTCGATCACGTTCACGGCGCCCGAGAAGTCGAGCAGTTTCAAAGCCGCCCTCCTTGCGCTGCCGCGCGGAGCCGACGTCAACGCGACCGGCATCTGGGGCGACTTCGTACTCCCCCGAAAGACCACCGAACCGCTGTTGCTCGTGGCCGGCGGTATCGGTGTCACGCCTTTCGCCAGCCAAGTCGCGCACTCTCACCTGCATGATGACGAACGCGACATCGTGCTCATCTACGCGACCTCCAGCACCGAAACTTTGCCGTTCACCGGACTCTTTGTTGAGGCCGGCGTGCGCGTCATTGTGTTCGGGCCGCAGCCGGTCGAGTCACTTCCCGAAGGCTGGGTGCTCGGTAGCGAGGGGCGGATGAACGGCGACGCCCTCTCCGCGCTCGTGCCCGATCTGGCCGACCGCCGTGCGTACCTCTCGGGCCCGCCCGCCCTCGTGAACGACCTCAAGGCGACACTGCGCGCTAACGGAGCCCGCCGCATCCACACCGACTACTTCTCGGGGTACTAGCTCGGCAGTTGCACGCCAGCCGCGTTCGAGCTCGACGAGACACGCACGCGACGTTTGAGGCTCAGTGCCCGCAACGCATTGAGAATCGCGACGAGGTCAACGACTTCTTGCAGCCCGGCGCCGACGACTGCGGGCAGCGCTCCCGTCATCGCAAAAAGCATGAGCCCGATGCTGATGGCGATACCGATCCAAATGCTTTGCAAGGCGATCTGCACAGTGCGCTGACTGACTTGCACCGCCGACACGACGCGGTAGAGATCGTCGACGAGAATCACCACGTCAGCAGACTCGCTAGCCGCCGTCGAGCCCTTGGCACCCATCGCGATGCCGACATCGGCAGCTCCCAATACGGGCGCATCGTTCACGCCGTCGCCCACCATCACGACCGGGTGTGGACTAGTGGCGTGCACGAGTCGCACCTTGTCTTCGGGCAGGCACTCCGCGTGAACCTCACTGATGTGGAGTTCGTCAGCGACCTTGCGCGCCGTCTGCTCCACATCCCCCGTGAGCATCAAAGTTTTCTGGATGCCCAGTTCGCGCAGTCCTGTCAGGGTGCGTGCCGCTTCGGGCCGCACCGCATCGCGCAGCACAATCGCACCAGCGTACTGATCATCGATGCCCACGTAGACAGCAGCTTCGCCGCTTGCGAGATCGATTCGAGTGAGCGTGGGAGCCTGCTCGGCCACGAAGGCGGGCTTGCCCACGGTGACGAGCTTGCCCCCTACGCGAGCCTGCACACCGTGGGTGGCGACTTCGCGGGCATCCGATACTTCCGGGAGCGCGAGGGAGCGTTGCTTCGCTGCCTCCACGAGGGATGCCGCAAGCACGTGGGAAGAATATTGTTCTGCTGCTGCCACGAGGGCCAGCAATTCGTCGGCGGTCACCGCGCCCTCAGGCCGCACGTCGACGACAACGGGACGACCGCTCGTGAGCGTGCCTGTTTTGTCGAACACGACCGTTTTCGCACGGGCGAGCACTTCGAGGGTGCCGGCGTTTTTCACCACGACGCCATAGGTGGACGCGCTCGACATCCCGGCCATGAACGCCACCGGGGCTGCGATCAACAGCGGACACGGTGTTGCGACCACAAGCACTTCGGCGAACCGCACGGGGTCCCCCGAGATCCACCAGGCGATAGCAGCCAGGCCAATCGAGACGAGCGTGAACGGCACCGCGTAGCGATCAGCCAGACGCACGATGGGTGCTTTGCTCTCCGCCGCTTCGGTGACGAGCTCAACAATCCGTTGGTATTGGCTGTCGGATGCTCGCGCGCTCGCCTGCACCGTGACAGCTTCTGGCCCATTCACCGAACCGCTCAACAGCAGGTCTCCGGTGACTTTCTCGACCGGCATACTTTCGCCCGTGAGCGACGACTCATCGACGGCGGTCGTGGCAGACACCAGCACCGCATCCACCGGCACAATCTCCGAAGGGCGCACCACGAGGCGATCCCCCACCGCAACCTCTGTGGCCGGCACATCAACAATGTCACCGGCGGCCGTCAGCTGATGAGCTGTTTGAGGAACCCGATCCAGCAAGGCATTCAATTCACGCTTGGCGCGGCCAGCCGCAAAGTCTTCGAGCGCTTCGCCACCGGTGAGCATCAGCACGATGACGATGCTCGCCCAGTATTCGCCCACGACCACCGTCGCCACGATCGCCGTCACCGCAAGCACGTCGAGACCGAACTGGTGCTGCAACAGTTTGCGCACCATCGACACGGCCTCACGCACGGCAACGCCGAGCGAATAGATCGACAGCAACCACGGAACGACGGCGGATGCCGGAGTCCAATTCAGCGCGAGGCCCACCACGCCGACCACGACCGTGAGAGCGACGAGCGGATAGCGACGCACAGCCGAGCGCAACGTTACGGAAAGGAATGTAGCCATACCTTCGTTCTACTCTCGTTCGCGGCATCCGGCCAGCCAGCACAGGCTCCCCTTAGCCGCGCTTCGGAACGGGGTCGGTAGGCTCGACAGCATGACTCAACGGCGCTGGAAACAGATCATGGACATTCCTCTGACCGTTGCTGCCATCATTTTTCTCATCGCCTACGCGTGGGAAGTAATCGCCAATCTCTCGGGCACCGCCATGCTGGTGGCCGAGGTCATCATCGCTGTCACCTGGGTGGTGTTCGTGGCCGACTACCTCGTAAACCTCATTTTGGCTGAGCACCGCTGGTTTTGGTTTAGAAAGCACCTTTTCGATCTGTTGGTTGTCGTGCTGCCCATGTTGCGCCCGCTGCGCCTCCTGCGTTTGGTCACACTGCTGAACGTGCTGCAACGACGGGCGGGAACCGCCGTGCGCGGTGGCGTGCTCACCTACGCGGTCGGATCATCGCTCTTGCTCGTTTTTGTCGCCGGGCTCGCCATTTTGGATACCGAACGCAACGCCGACAGCACTCAGATCACCAACCTCGGCGATGGTATTTGGTGGGCCTTCGTCACCATCACGACCGTGGGCTACGGCGACATCTATCCCGCGACGACGCTCGGTCGTGTGATTGCCGCTGGCGTGATGATGGCCGGAATCGCCCTCCTTGGTGTTGTTACGGCAACCCTCGCCTCGTGGATCGTGGAACGAGTTGCGGCTCAAGACGAGCTCTCGCATGTCGCGACGCGTCGCGAAGTCACGGACCTCACGAAGCAGGTGGCCGAACTCAAACATGTGCTCCTCGAGCATGCGACGCAAATGGCAGCTACCTCGGGAAACCCGGCCCCCACCTTGCCCGGCTCCTCCGGGAAAAAACCGTCGCCCTAGCCTTACGAAACGAAGTTCGCTCACCTATGCTGTGGGCATGACCTCCACAACCGCGACAGCGCTCACGATCGAACAGGAGAGCGCCCCGCTGCCCGGTGCGTCGATGCGGGTGGCAATGCGTCGGTTCTTCGATCGATCGTTCCGGATGCGCGGTCGAGCCAGTCGCAGCGAATACTGGTGGTGGATGCTCGTGAACATCATCATCGTGACCGCACTTCAGGTGGTCGCGCCTCTTCTGGTCGCGGGTCGCCCGATGGGTGATCAACTCACATTCGGCCCGTTCGGCTCTTTTGTCTATCCCACGGTGAGCATTGCGAGTTGGAATTGAGAGATGACCGCGGACTCCACGGTGCTCGTCTCTCTCTCCTTCATCGTCGGAGGCTGGGTACTGCTCACCGCAATCCCCGGGATCACGATTGCCGTACGCCGCCTGCACGACTCAAACCTCTCGGGCGGATGGGCATTCCTAGCCGTGTTCCCACTCGGAGCCTTCATCGTGCTGGGACTCGCTCTGCGCAGTTCGCGCCCGGAGGGTCTGCGCTTCGACTAGCGCGGCAGCCGAACCTCTACCGTGCCATCCACTACCCGGCTCTCGAAGCGCGGCTGCGGACTCGTCGCTGGCCCGTGGATGACTTCCCCCGTGTCGAGCGAAAACGCACTCTGGTGCCAGGGGCACTCAATGCACGCCCCGCCCGGGGTGGAGTCATCGCCGACGACGTACCCGTCGTGGAGTTCGGCCCCGAGGTGGCTGCAGGTGTTCGACAGCACCGAGACCCGGTCTCCGCGACGGAAGACAACCACCTCGGTATCAGCGACAACACGCTTCTCGAGTGAGCCATCCGCAAGCTCAGCCAGCGGCGCTAGCTGCTGCCAGCCGCTGGGAAAGCTGGCTTCGACATCCGGTGCGTGACTGACGCCCGCTGCTTGACGGTAGGTCATGTGCCCACCGAGGTAGCCACCGCCCGAGGCGATCGCGAGCCCGGCGTAGCTCAGCACTTTGCCGCTCGTGTGCTTTCCGCGGGAGCGCTGCACGAAGGATGCCGCGAAGAACCCCGTGGCCACGATGTTGACCGCGGCGTGCACAATGCCGACGCGTTGCTGCTTTTCGTCGAGCTTCGACCAATCCGCGAAGCCGGCGACGGCTGTTCCGCTCGCCCCCAGCACACCGACTCCGACAAGTGCCCGTGACGCCTTCTCGGTACCGGGCAGGGCGTCCAGCACGCCCGCCGAGATCCACGCGCCCAGAGGAACGTGTACACCGAGCGGATGCACCGGGTGACCCAGCGGAACGCCGTGCAGGAGGTCTCGCAACCACCGCGGCCGAAGAACTGCATCCACGACGCCCTGCGTCTTCTTCACAGCGGGATCGAGCACGGCCGCCTCTTCTAAGCGGTCGACGTTTCGCAATACTGGCAGTCGTTTCATCAGTTCCTCATCCCTCTCAGCGTGTGTTGTTGGAGAACTAGATCGTGACTGATTCGGATGACCCGGTGTGAGGCTCATCCCCGGTTACCTTCGCGGCGACAACGCCAACGAGAGTCGCAACTTTGCCCGGGCTCTCCCAGTACTGTGCCGAGTCGGCCTTCACATGAATCAGCACGACCGAGGGATCTTCGGCGCCGTCTTCGAACCACACATCAGTGAACGTATTCCAGAGTTCTTTCTTCTTCGCCACATCCCGAACAATCTCGGCAGACCCCGACAGCGAGAGCCACTCAGACGAACCCGCATAGGCGAGGTTGACCTGAGGATGCACTAGCAATTGATGCACCGTGTCTGACTCGACGGACGCCAAGAACCAGCAATCGCCATCGAAGTCTGCCTCCTGCACGGTCATGGGGTGGCTGTGCAGCGCACCGTCTGCGGAGACGCTTGTGAGCATCGCGATCCGGGTCTTTTTCATGATCGAACGGATGGTGTCGAGCTGGTCTGTTGTTGCCTGAGTCTGAAATGACATGGTGTCTCCAATTCGTCGACGGTTCGCAGTTATGCTGCGCTTCGACGCTAGGGAGCAATCCTCAACGTTGGCCGAGTGCTAGCCGAACGTTAGATGAGAGCAAGGAGCCGATGCCGGCGCACCAAAAATCGCGCACGACAGACTGCGCCTAGTCCTTATTGTTGCCCTTGTCGTCTTTCTCTTTATCGTCGTCCTTGCCGTTGCCGTTGCTGTTGCTGTTGCTGTTGTCGCTGCCGTTCGACGTTTCGTCCGATTCTTCGTCCACCGGATCAGTAACGGGCGAGGGGTCAGGCAACGCCACCGTAAGGTCGGCGCGTACAAGGTCGAGAGACGCTTGGATTCGGGCACTTTGCTCAGCCCCGATGGCACCGGTCGCGGTGTTCTCGTTGAGCTGTTCTTGGAGAACATCGAGGGCTGCCAGGGCCGCCACGGGGTCACCCGCCGCGGCAGCATCAGTTACATCAGCAACCGATGACTGCAGCAGCGCCGCCGCGTCGGAATCGAAATCCGGTGAGGTTGGCGCACAGGCGCTCAACGATAGGGCGAGCGCGAGAGCAGCGCCGACGGCGACGATGCGGCGCGGGAGGGTTAGATTTCTGAGATTCATGGCTCCACGCTCTCTTGGAGCTGCTCGAGGTGCGTGCCAAGCTCGCCAGGAACCACCGGGTAGCTGGGCGACGTCGGTTCAGACGGAGTCGCCTGTTGATTCTGAGTAGTTGTCCACGCGACCACACCCAGGGTGAGCACGAGAGCCGTAGCCAGCACGATCCCGAGGCGCTTGACGCTGTGCCGATTTAGTCTTGGGTTTCGCTTCGGCACTGGCGCTGGCGCTGCGGACGATGCCGCTGCCGCTGCCGCTGATACCGTTGCAGATTCTGAGGCCTCCGGCGCAGGCCACGCTTCGGTTGCTTGTGTCTCCACGCGGGCGTACGCCTTCGTGGGTTCGAGACCCGTTGCCTCATTTGTCCCGTTCTCCGAGGGAACGAGCGAACGGGTGGGTTCACCTTCGGCGTCGTTCACATCCTCAGAGGAATAGGCGAGCGCCCGCAAAGCGACAGCGATATCCATCGGAAGCGGCCGCTGTTCAGCATCGAGCGCCGTCATAGTGACCAGCATCTCTCGCCACGCCCCGCTAAGACCGTCCGGCACCCGGGGTGGGGTGTTGAGGCGCGCACCGATCGTCTCGACGGCGCTCCCGGGAAACGCGCGCTGCCCCGTGAGCGCTTCAAGCAAAACGAGACCGAGCGAATAGACATCCGATGGCCCCAGCGCCTCACTGCCGCGCGCTTGCTCAGGGCTGAGGTAGCTCGCACTGCCGATGATGGCTCCCGTCGAGGTCATCTTCGCGCTGTCGACAATACGGGCAATTCCAAAGTCAGCAAGCTTCGAATGGAACTCGCGGTCAGGAAGCTCAGAGCGCGCCAGCAAGATATTGGCTGGTTTGACGTCCCGATGCACGACGCCCTGACCATGCACGTAATGAAGCGCTTCTGCGATATCGGCACCGAGGTGCGCCACCAATGCCGGCAGCAAAGGGGCCGTCATCGCCTCACGCAAATTGGGACCATCCACGAATTCCATCACGAGAAAGAGGCGATCGGCCGCGTCAGCCGTCTCTGCGACCGCATCGAAAAGAGTGACCAACGCGTGATGGTTGAGCGCAGCGAGAGCTTCCACTTCGTTACGCTGTCTGCGGATCTCCTCAGGGTTCGCCACGCCAGGCAGCATTAGTTTGAGCGCAACTTCTCTCGGAAGCGACTCGTCCATCGCCCGATATACGGAAGCCATTCCGCCGCGGCCGATCAAACTCGTTATGCGATAGCGGCCGCCGATTACCGTGCCAATGAGCTCATCGTCCGAGCGAAAAGACGATCGTGAGTTTGTGGCTGCTGTCACGCGAATCCCCTTAGTTCTGCTCGAGAGAGTTTAGATGAGTTAGCTGTGGGGAGAGATCGGCGGCCCCATCAACACCGGAGCGGCGGCACAAATGCGAGATAGACGGAAGCAGGAGACGTCAGCGATGAAAGGTTCCCACACCCCTGAGCACTGCCGCATACCCTTCGCGGTAGCTCGGATAGGTAAACGAGAAGCCCGTACTTGTCAGCAGCGCATTGCGACAACGCTTACCGCGGCCTCTGCCTTCGTTGGCACCGTCTTCACTCGGCGGCGGCACTGGTCTGTCGATACTGCGAGCAAGAAACTCGATAACCTCGCGCTGATCGGCCGGCTCATCGTCAACGCCGATATAGATACTGGCGGGCGAGGAAGCCATCGTCGCGAGATGCACGATAGCCGCTGCAGCGTCATCTCGATGGATCAGATTCGTGAAGCTAGGGGCGGATGCTAGCGTTTCGACCCCAGCGCGTACGCGGTCGATCTGTCGGGTGCGCCCTGGCCCGTAGATGCCCGCCAAGCGAAGGACCGTCGAGTTGGCGACGCTCTCGAGCAGCAACAC
The DNA here is from genome assembly GCF_015864955.1 of Salinibacterium sp. NK8237. Lineage (NCBI taxonomy): Bacteria > Bacillati > Actinomycetota > Actinomycetes > Micrococcales > Microbacteriaceae > Salinibacterium > Salinibacterium sp. NK8237. The sequence goes on from NZ_JADYWE010000001.1 coordinate 1,149,256, forward strand.
TTCGGCTTCCCGCAAGACGGTCGCCGTCTCCGTCGCCGGCGTCGCCAGTGTAGATTCGTCGACCCATGAGCCATCGCTGACGCCATAGACCGCGGTCGACGAGACATAAATGACCCTCGGCGCAGCAGCGCAGTCTCGCTCAATAGCGGCGGCGATGTTCCGCACGCTTTCGACGTAGGTAGCGAGATAGCCGTCGCGCGTGCGCTCATCGGGGCTAACAGCGATCACTACGACGCTGGTATCGGCAGGAAGAGTGGGCACATGCGCAGACAAGTCGACGGATTGCCCAGCGATCTCGGGCGGCAACTTCTCGATCGAACGCCGTAGGCCCAGTACAGAATGCCCCAGCGCCGCAAAGCGGAGCCCAGCCTCGATACCCAGGTCACCGCATCCGGCTATGACGACGGTCACTGTTGTCTCCTCACGATTCACCGCGTGGCACGCTGTCGTGTTCTGCACGAGCGAGTGCCGAGCAGCACCCGCCGCTCAAGAATAACCAGAGCGAGCTGGATGTTTTCCTGCGCGGGCGCACATGCGAAAGGCCCGAAAGCCGAAGCTTTCGGGCCCTTCATGAAACGTCGTGGCGTGAGCCAGTCATTTACCGCGCGAGACGCAGATCACGCAAGTCGCGTTGCGAGGTTCTTGTCGAGCGTGTCGAGGAACTCTTCGGTGGTTTCCCACTTCTGGTCCGGTCCGACGAGCAGTGCGAGGTCCTTGGTCATGTGACCGGCCTCAACGCTCTTGATGACGACGTCTTCCAGGGTCGACGCGAAGTCGACGAGTTCCTGGTTGTTGTCGAGCACACCACGGTGAGCCAGCCCACGGGTCCACGCGTAGATCGACGCGATCGGGTTCGTGGAGGTGGGCTTGCCCTGCTGGTGCTGGCGGTAGTGACGGGTCACGGTGCCGTGAGCTGCCTCGGCTTCAACGACCTTTCCGTCTGGCGTGGCCAGAACGGAGGTCATGAGGCCGAGCGAGCCGAAGCCCTGAGCTACGGTGTCGGACTGAACGTCGCCGTCGTAGTTCTTGCAGGCCCAGACGTAGCCGCCCTCCCACTTCATGGCCGAAGCGACCATGTCGTCGATGAGGCGGTGCTCGTAGGTGAGGCCGGCTGCTTCGAACTTGTCCTTGAACTCGTTCTGGAAGATCTCTTCGAAGATGTCCTTGAAGCGACCGTCGTAAGCCTTGAGGATGGTGTTCTTCGTCGAGAGGTACACCGGGTAGTTGCGCGTGAGGCCGTAGTTGAGGCTGGCACGCGCGAAGTCAATGATCGAGTCATCGAGGTTGTACTGAACCTGAGCGATTCCATCGCCGGGGGAGTCGTAAACCTCAAACTTCATCGGCTCGGAACCATCTTCGGGAGCGAACTCGACGGTCAGCTTTCCCTTGCCCTTGAAGCGGAAGTCGGTGGCACGGTACTGGTCGCCGAAGGCGTGACGGCCGATGATGATCGGCTTGTTCCAGCCCGGCACGAGACGCGGGATGTTCGAGATGATGATGGGCTCGCGGAAGATAACGCCACCAAGGATGTTGCGGATGGTGCCGTTAGGGCTGCGCCACATCTTCTTGAGGCCGAATTCTTCAACACGGGCTTCGTCGGGGGTAATGGTTGCGCACTTGACGCCAACACCGTGCTTTTGGATGGCGTGAGCCGCATCAATGGTGATCTGGTCGTCGGTTGCGTCGCGGCTTTCAATGCCGAGGTCGTAGTACTCGAGGTTGACGTCAACGTAGGGGTGGATCAGGGTTTCCTTGATCCGGTGCCAAATAATGCGCGTCATTTCGTCGCCGTCGAGTTCGACGACGGTGCCTTCTACCTTGATCTTGGACAAGCTTTGCTCCTTAGTTAGTGGCCACCTCCAGCTTACTCTTTTTCCTATGTATCTCGACATCGAGATACCTTGGCGCATCTGTCTACCGCGGGTTAGCCTGTATTCATGGGTGAGCTAAGACTTGAAGAATTATCGGCAAGCACCATCGTGGCTGCCAACAACCTGTCGCTGCGTCGCGGGCAGGAGCAGTTCGTTACGCCGCCCTCCTACGCGATCGCGGACGCCTTCATCGACCCGCTGACGTCGTGGCCACGCGTTGTCGTTGACGGCGACAAAGTCGTCGGATTCGTCCGCGGCAATTTCGACCCCAATGCGTCGCAAGAAGAGTTCCGCAGCTGCATCTGGCGGGTCAGTGTCGCCGGAGACGAGCAGGGCCAGGGCATCGGCCGCTTTGCGGTCAAGGCTCTCAGCGAAGAAGCACGCAGCCGTGGCTTCGACCGCATCACTGCCATCTGGGAAGAGGGCGACGACGGCCCTGAGCAGTTCTTCCTCAAGGTCGGCTTCAAGGTCGTCGGCGAAACTCAGTACGGCGAAAAGCTCGGCGAATACACGCTCTAAGCGTGCCGGCCCCTAGCGACGATTTCGTGAGCCGCGTGCTCGAGGTCGTCGAGTCGATCCCGCCGGGACACGTAATGACCTACGGCGAGGTGGCTGCCACGATCGGCTCGAGAGCCGCGCGGGCAGTCGGCACCGTGATGGCCCGCTACGGCTCAGAGGTGGCGTGGTGGCGCGTCATCCGTTCTGGCGGGCATCCACCCCTCGCTCACGAAGATCGGGCGCTCGTGCACTACGAGGCCGAATCAACGCCGCTGAAATGGATGCCCGACGGCAGCTATCGCGTCAACCTACGGTTAGCGCGACACCGCGCGCACTAAAGCCCGGCGGCACCAACTCAGCACCGCTGGGGCGTTGCCCGGTTGTGATTTTGCCCTGCACGTTTGTGCACACGCTTCGAAGGTACTGTGAATGCGCACTACTGCTCAGACCCACCGAGCGCCGGGTTCTTGGTCCTCCACGCGGAAGCACCGTTACGAATGCTGGAATAGTGCACCAACGTGCAGCCTAAAACCCTGTCAATAGCCAGAAAATCAGACTACGTTTTCAATAGTTGAGAAACCGCCAAGAACCGAGGCGTGTAGACAACATCGATGAAGATTGAGACGGTCAGTGTGGACAATCTAGGAACAATATTTCTTTCGGAGCTGGTGGGCACCGCTCTCTTGGTCCTTTTGGGTACGGGTGTCGTAGCCAACGTAGCCCTCGCCAAAAACAAGGGCTTCAACGGCGGCTTCCTCATGGTCACCTTCGGCTGGGGCCTCGCCGTCTTTGCCGGTGTGATCGTCGCTTACAACTCTGGAGCGCACATCAACCCGGCCGTGACGCTCGGGCTCGTCGCCAGTGGAGCAACCGAATTCAGCTTGGGCGTGGCCGTCACTGTGGGTTCGGTGCTGACATACATCGCCGCACAAATGCTCGGTGCAATCATCGGCGCTCTCTTCACTTGGCTTGCCTACAAGCAGCACTTCGATGAGGAACCAGATGCCGGCGCGAAGCTCGCTGTCTTCTCCACCGGTCCTGCAATTCGCAGCTACGGCTGGAACCTCGTGACAGAAATCATCGGCACGTTCGTTCTAGTCTTCGTCGTTATCGGATTCGGTCGCCAAGACCCGGGCGGCGGGCTTGCTGCCCTCGGCGCTCTGCCGGTAGCTCTTCTCGTTATTGGTATCGGCGCTTCGCTCGGTGGCCCCACCGGATACGCCATCAACCCCGCCCGAGACCTCGGGCCAAGAATTGCTCACGCCCTTCTTCCCATCAAAGGCAAAGGGTCGAGTGACTGGAGCTACTCCTGGGTTCCCGTGGTCGGCCCCGTCATTGGTGGTGTTCTTGCCGGGCTCCTCTCGGGCCCGTTGCTCCCCGTCGTCGTTTAGCAGAACCAGACCGCAGTCTCCCTCGACTGCGCCTGCTCCCCCGTTAACAAATTGAAGAAGGAGACAGTCATATGACTAACTACATTTTGGCAATCGACCAAGGAACCACGAGTTCCCGTGCAATTATTTTCGATAAAGCAGGCTCGGTCATCTCGATGGGTCAGCTTGAACATGAGCAGATCTTCCCCAAGGCTGGCTGGGTCGAGCACGATCCCCAGGAGATCTGGCGCAATACTCGCGAGGTCATCGGAAAGGCACTGTCCACCGCAAACCTGACGCGCCACGACATCGCCGCGGTCGGAATCACCAACCAACGCGAAACTGCCGTTGTATGGGACCGCACGACCGGCAAGCCGATCTACAACGCCATCGTGTGGCAAGACACTCGCACTCAATCGATCGTTGACCGAATCGCCAAGGACGGCGGAGTTGAACGGTTTAAGAGCATCGTGGGCCTTCCGCTCGCTACGTATTTCTCGGGAACCAAGATCGCTTGGATCCTCGAGAATGTAGAGGGCGCTCGTGAAAAGGCCGATGCTGGAGAGCTGATGTTCGGCACGACCGACACGTGGGTTTTGTGGAACCTCACCGGAGGAATCAACGGTGGCGTGCACGTGACGGATGTCACCAACGCTAGCCGCACGCTCTTCATGGATCTGGAAACCCTCGAATGGCGTCAAGACATCCTCGATGTCTTCGGGGTGCCTGCCTCCATGCTTCCCGCCATCAAGAGTTCCTCTGAAGTGTATGGAACCGCTGAATCCAACAGCTTGCTTCGCGAAGTTCCTATCGCTGGAATCCTCGGAGACCAGCAAGCTGCCACCTTTGGTCAGGCCGCCTTCGATGCTGGAGAAGCCAAGAACACCTACGGCACCGGTAACTTCCTCATTTTCAACACCGACACCGAGATCATCCATTCCAAGAACGGATTGCTTACCACTCTTGGCTACAAGCTCGGAGATGCTCCTGCTCACTACGCCCTTGAAGGTTCGATCGCTGTAACCGGTTCGCTGATTCAGTGGCTGCGCGACAACTTGGGAATCATCAAGGATGCAGGCGAGGTCGAGGCTCTTGCTAAGACCGTCGACGACAACGGTGGAGCATACTTTGTTCCGGCGTTCTCCGGACTCTTCGCGCCATACTGGCGTGCGGATGCCCGCGGAGCCCTCGTGGGACTGACTCGCTTTGTCAACAAGGGGCACATCGCCCGCGCCGCGCTCGAGGCCACCGCATTCCAGACGCGTGAAGTCATCGATGCCGTGAACGCTGACTCTGGCGTACCTCTTACTGAGCTCAAGGTTGATGGCGGAATGATCGCCAACAACCTGCTCATGCAGTTCCAAGCGGACATTCTCGGAGTCCCCGTCGTGCGTCCCGTCGTCGCCGAGACGACCGCTCTGGGCGCCGCTTACGCTGCTGGCCTTGCCGTCGGTTTCTGGGATGGCCTCGACGACCTTCGTAAGAACTGGCAAGAAGACAGCCGCTGGGAGCCGACCATGGAAGAAGAAGAGCGCGAGCGCTTGCTCCGCACTTGGAAGAAGGCCGTAACGAAGACCTTCGATTGGGTTGACGAAGACGTCGAATAGTCTTCCCACACTCCACACAAGGCCGGTGTGACGCGCGAGAGCGCATCACACCGGCCTTTTTGGCATGTGGCTTAGGGGTGAGTTCGACACCTCTGGAGAGCACCGGGAGAGCGTCAGACTAAACGAGCGAGTCTCGCCAGGCCGCGTGCAGTTGCGCGAACTTGCCGGAGCCCGAAATGAGTTCCTGCGGGGTGCCATCTTCGATGACGCGACCGTGTTCCATCACGAGCACGCGGTCAGCAATCGCGACCGTTGAGAGCCGGTGCGCGATGATGACGGCAGTGCGGTCGGAGAGCAGCGTCTGAAGGCCGGCCTGCACGAGGCGTTCGCTCGGGATATCGAGCGACGCGGTTGCCTCATCCAGAATCAGCACGACAGGGTCGGCGATGAACGCGCGCGCGAACGAGAGGAGTTGTCGCTGCCCGGCACTCACTCGACCACCACGCTTGTTCACGTCGGTGTCATAGCCGTTGGGCAGCGCCTCGATGAACTCGTGTGCGCCTACCGCCTTCGCGGCCTTCACGATCTCCTCGCGGGTCGCGTCGGGCTTACCGAGCGCAATGTTGTCGGCAACGTTGCCCGAGAACAGGTAGGCCTCTTGCGTGACCATCACGATTGCACGGCGAAGATCTTTCGGATGCAGCTTGCGCAGGTCGACACCGTCAAGCGAGACGGTGCCCTGGCTGGGGTCATAGAAGCGCGAAATGAGTTTCGCGAGCGTCGACTTTCCGGCACCCGTCGTTCCCACCATCGCGACCGTCTGACCCGCTGGCAGCTCAAGGTCGAACTTCGGCAGGATCACCTTGTCGGCGTTGTAAGCAAATTCCACACCGTCGAACTTCACCGTTCCCTTGGCCTTGCGCAGGTCAATCGGAGTCGTGGGGTCAGCAACGGTCGGGCGCTCTTCGAGCACTCCCGAAATCTTTTCCAAAGCGGCAGCAGCGGACTGGTACGAGTTGTAGAACATCGCCATCTCTTGCGCAGGCGCAAAGAACTGACGGGCATACAGCAGCGCGCCAAGCAGGGCACCGATCGCAAGGTCGCCGGTGGAAACCCGCAACCCACCCACGAGCAGGATCATCGCGAGAGCAACGTTTCCGATGAGAACCAGACCCGGGTCAAAGATTCCGAACAATTGGATGACGCGGGCGTTGGCATCCCGATAGTTCTCAACGAGACCGCCGAACTGTTCGCGGTTGCGCTCTTCTTTGCGGAACGCCTTCACCGCGCGGATGCCGGTCATGGTCTCCACGAAGTGAACGATCAGCTTGGCAGAGGCCGTGCGGGTTTCGCGGAAGTGCAATTGCGAGCGCACCTGGAACCAGCGCGTGAGGAACCCCAGGGGCACAAGCGCGCAGAACAGAATGACGCCGCTCACCCAGTCGAGTGAGAACATCGCGATCGCGATGAACCCCATGTAGAGCGCACCCTGCACGAGCTGATTGATTCCCGAGTCGAGTAGTTCACGAATCGCATCGAGGTCGCTGGTCTGGCGCGCGATGATGCGCCCCGAAGTGTAGCTCTCGTGGAATTCAAGGCTCAGCCGTTGCGTGTGCAAGAAGACGCGCTTGCGCAGGTCGAACAGGATCGCTTGACTCACGCGAGCGCTCAGCACGGTGTACCAGGCGATCATTGACGCGCCAACGATGCCCGTGAAGAGGTACGCGCTAACGACGAGCACGAGCGGCAACGTTTCGCCGTCGATGAGGGCGGGCAACGCGTTGTCGATGCCGTAGGCGATCAGCGCGGGGCCGGCCACTTGCGCGGCCGTGCTCACGACGACGACAGCCATCGTGAGAATCACGCGAAGGCGCACGGGCGCGATCAACGATCCGAGCAGGCGCAGTGAACGCTGCCGAATTTGACGACTCTCGTCCTTGGTGTAGTCGTTGCGTTCTTCGCCGGAGGTTCCCATCACGCTCATGAACTGACCTCCTGCTCTTCCTCTTCAAGACTGGATATGACGTAACGGTAGTGACTACTGGTCGCCAGCAGGTCGGAGTGCTTTCCGACCGCGGTGATCTTGCCATCTTCGAGAAGAGCAACGCGGTCAGCGAGCATCACGGTCGATGGACGGTGAGCGACGATAAGCGCGGTCGTGGAGCTCAGCACTTTGCGCAGCGCTGCCTCGACGAGCGCTTCGGTGTCGACGTCGAGCGCCGACAGCGGATCATCGAGCACGAGCACCGCGGGCTGTGCAGCAACGGCGCGGGCGAGCGCGAGGCGCTGCCGTTGACCGCCCGACAGGCTCAGGCCCTCTTCACCGACCAGGGTGTCGAGGCCCTTGGGCAGGTCGTAGACGAAGTCGGCTTGTGCGATGCTCAAGGCTTCGCGCAGTTGTTCTTCGGTGGAATCCGGGCGCCCCATGAGCACGTTCTCGCGCACGCTCGATGAGAACAGCGTGGCATCCTCAAACGCCATCGCAAGGTGACGCCGCAGCTCAATCAGAGTGAGGTTGCGAATGTCGACACCATCGATGCTGATCGATCCTTCCGTCACGTCATAGAGACGTGTCGTGAGGGCCGTGATCGTCGACTTTCCCGAACCAGTCAGGCCGACGAGCGCCATGGTCTCCCCCGGCTCAATACTGAGATCCATGCCGTTGACGAGGTCGGGAACATTCGCGGGTGAATCCGGGTAGCGGTAGTGCACGTTCGTGAATTGAAGGCGACCCTGGCTATCCGTGATCGTTTCGGGGTGCTCGGGGTCAGTGATCGGGTTTGCCGAGTCCATCACTTCAAAGAAACGGTCGGCGGCGGTGCGCGCGTCGAACGTCATCGAGAGCAGGAAGCCGATCGATTCCACGGGGAACCGCAAGACAGTGGCCGTGGCAAAGAAGGCAACGAGGTCTCCAGCAGAGATGTTTCCTTGAACGACAAGCCACACACCGCCAAGAAGTCCGAGCGCGAACATGACGTCGGGCACCAGCAGCAGCCAGAGCCAGATGCCGGCGATAGCGCGGGCCTTCTCAATCTCGGTGCCACGCAAACTTTCGGCCTGAGCCGAGAAGCCGACGAGCGCATGCTTTCCTCGCCCGAATGCTTTCAGAACACGGATGCCGTGAACTGATTCTTCGACGGCGGTCGCGAGGTCACCGGTCTGGTCTTGGCTGCGGCGGGCCACGATCGAGTACTTCTTTTCGAAGACGTACCCGTAGATCCACAGCGGGATGGACGTGACGATAAAGATCACGCCGAGCACCCACGAGATGTTCACGAGGAACAGCAGCCCCACGATGATTGTGAGCACGTTGACCACGAGCAAGACGAGGCCGAACGACAACCACCGACGGATGAGGTTGAGGTCGCTGACGGCACGCGACAGCAGCTGGCCACTCGGCCAGCGGTCGTGGAAGCTCACGGGCAGGTGCTGCAAGGTCATGTAGAGGGTGTTGCGCATGCGCGCTTCAACATGGGTTCCCGGCGTGAGCACGAAGTAGCGACGAAGCGCGATCATGATCGCCTCGACAATGCCGAGCCCGAGGACGATGAAGAAGGCGGGCCAAATCTGGCTCGAGTCGCCCGACTGCAACGGCCCATCCACAAGCGAGCGCAACACTTGCGGGATGAGCAGCGCAACAATTCCGGCTGCGAGCGCTGCCGCCATACCGAGGTAGATGAACGGCATGGCCGATTGTGCGTACGGGTAAAGCCGGCGGATCGCCGTAAAAGTGCCAACCGCTTTCACGCGTTCTGGCTGGTCAGACTGTGGTGACACCATGGATCCTTGACGAGAGGGATCCCTGCGTTCAGGGATCGCGATTACTGCGGGTCGCGTCGTGTGCGACCGTGAACCGCTGCTCCTCGTCGTGATTGGCGCGGGGCAGACAGCCTTTTAGAATATGCCCGCCCCGGCGCTTTCACAATCACTATCCACAAATTTTTTGACAGAGTCTCAACTCAGCGGATGCGAACGGAGAGGCACGTGACGCAGCCCTCCATCTTCTCAAACTCAGACACGTCAACGGTAACCACGCGGTAGCCCAAGTTCTCGATGAGCGCCGCAGTCTGGGGAGCCGACGACGACATGAGAACCGCGTCATCCGACAGCACAACAACAGCAGCACCCTCGGCCTCGGGAACGGCCAAGAAGCGGTCGTACAGGTCGACGTTGTCGACGAGGTCGGGGTACCCAATGATCGTGCCGTCAGGCAGGGCTGTGACGCCGCTCTTGAGGTGCAGCACCTTCTCAACGGGCACCGCGATCACGGTGTAGCCGAGCGGGGTGACGATCGCCCGCAACTGGCGGATGCCCTCTGCGTTCGTGCGGCCCCCGCGACCGACGTAGACCGTCGAACCAACCTTGAGAACGTCGCCGCCATCGAGAGTGCCGGGTTCGGTGATTTCGTGGAGTTCGAGACCAAGGTCGTCGACGCTCGTGCGCACGGCAACGATTTCAGCCTGGCGGCTTTCAGCGCCGGGGCTCGTGAGCACAGCAACCTCGCCGAACATCACGACGGTGTCTTCGATGAAAACAGAATCGGCAAGATCGTCGTCGGCAGCAACTTCGATTACCTCGAAGCCGTTGTCTTTGAGGGCCGCAACGTAGGACTCCCACTGCGAATCGGCAAGGTCGGCATCCACAGGAACACGGTCCAAGTGCGTGAGTTCTCCCTCAGCCATGCGCGAGGAAGGGGCGCGCACGAGAGCGGTGAGCGTGGAAGTCGACTGCGGGGCACGAGCAACCACGGCTGCCCAGACGCGACGACCGACCGTGAGCGCCGTAATGATCGTGGCAACGACAAAGACAAGGTTCGTGCCGAGCAGGCTGGCCAAGATGAAGGCCATGGCTTCGGCGTTCCATTCCGATCCCGAAGCAATAATGCCGAGCGCGGTACCGAAGAACGCGGAAGCGATACCGATCACGAGGGCCGACACGGCGGTCGTGTACCAGTAGCGGTGAATCTCGAGTGCCGCAGCAAGCGAGTAGAGCAAGAAGAGCACCAACGCCATCGGCAAGAAGTATTCGGCGATTGTCGGCAAGTTTTCTGCCGCAGCACCGTTCGACGTAAAGAACGTCAACCCGATCGCGAGATAGACGGTGCCGGCAACGGCAATTCCGGAAATAAAAGCTGCGGCCATACGCCGTTGTGCACTGATCATGCGCACCAACCTACCGGGAAGATTCTATGCGTTTGCCTTACGCCGGCTCCCCGTAGAGAGCCGGCGTACACCAGACAATATTTGTTAGTGGAAGAAGTGGCGCTCACCCGTGAAATACATGGTCACGCCGGCGTCGACCGCTGCCGCAATCACTTCTTCGTCACGGATCGAACCGCCAGGCTGAACCACTGCACGCACACCCGCATCGAGCAGCAACTGCAGTCCATCCGCGAACGGGAAGAACGCGTCACTGGCCGCAACCGAACCCTTGGCACGGTCACCGGCCCGCGAGATCGCCAACTGGCACGAATCAACACGGTTGACCTGCCCCATACCGACACCGACGGATGCTCCGCCGTTGGCCAGCAAAATAGCGTTCGACTTGACGGCGCGCACAGCTCGCCACGCAAACTCAAGGTCGGCGAGAGTCTCGGCATCGGCGGCGTCGCCGGCAGCGAGCGTCCACGCGGAGGCCGGTGAGAAGTGCTTGTCGAGCTCTTGCACGAGCATGCCGCCCGAGATCTGGCGCAGCTCGCGGCTATCGCGCGCGTAGCCCTCAGGCAGCTGCAGCAAACGCAGGTTCTTCTTGGCCTTCAAGATTTCGAGTGCTTCAGGCTCAAAGCCGGGAGCTACAACAACCTCGGTGAAGATTGGTGCGATTGACTCAGCGGCAGCTTTCGTGATGATTCCGTTGGCCGCGATCACTCCGCCGTAGGCCGAGATCGGGTCGCAGGCGTGCGCCAAAACGTGGGCCTCCGAGATGCTGGCCGCAGTGGCAATTCCGCACGGGTTAGCGTGCTTGATGACCGCGACAGCGGGAGTGTCGTGGTCGAAGGCGGCGCGCAGAGCTGCGTCGGCATCCACGTAGTTGTTGTACGACATCTCTTTGCCACCGAGCTGCGTTGCCTGCGCGATTCCGGGCTGAGCGGCCACACCGTAGAGAGCTGCCTGCTGGTGGGCGTTCTCGCCATAACGAAGTACGGCGAGCTGGTCGGCGGCAACCTCGAGGTGCACTGGCAGTGTGGGGGCGGATGCCGCGGCATCCGTCTCACCGAGAAGCGCACCGGTCAGGAACCACTGCGACACAGCGGTGTCATAGGCGGCGGTCTGAGCGAAAGCCTTGGAGGCGAGCGCGTAACGCTGAGCGAAGGTCGTGCCCTCCCCTGCTGCCGCGGCGATGATCTCGTCGTAGCTGTCTGGGCTCGTGACGATGGCGACGTTGGCGTGGTTCTTGGCGGAGGCGCGCACCATCGCGGGCCCTCCGATGTCGATCTGCTCGACGATGTCTGCGGGAGCAGCGCCCGAGGCAACCGTTTCCACGAAGGGGTAGAGGTTCACGACAACGAGGTCGAAGGCTTTGATGCCGAGCTCGGCGAGCTGAGCTTCGTGCGACTCAAGGCGCAGGTCAGCGAGGATACCGGCGTGCACGGACGGGTGCAGCGTCTTAACGCGACCATCGAGCGACTCGGGGAAACCCGTGACCGTCGATACCTCGGTGACGTCATAACCGGCTTCGGCGATCGTCTTTGCCGTGGAACCGGTCGAGACGAGCTCTACGCCCGCATCGGCAAGCGCACCCGCGAGGTCAAGGAGACGCGACTTGTCGCTCACCGAGATGAGGGCGCGGCGGATGGGAACGACATCGCGTTCGCGGAAATCGGCTGGGTTGTGGCTAGGGCCGCTCATGAGATTCAGAGTTCCTTTAGGTTGATGCGATTGGTGGCAATGTCTTCGATCGTCTGCACGAGCAAGCGCCGTTCAATCGGCTTGATGCGGGCGTGCAGGTGTTCTTCGGTGTCTCCCGGCTCGATTGCAACGCGCTCTTGCACGATGATCGGACCGCTATCGACACCGTTGTCGACCTTGATAACACTGGCACCCGTCTGGGTCGCCCCAGCGGCAAGCGCATCGCGAACCGCGTGGGCTCCCGGGAACTCCGGCAGGTAGGCCGGATGAGTGTTGATGATGTTGGGCGAAAGCGCCTCGACGACGCGCGGCGGCAGCAGCTTCATGAAGCCACTCAGCACGACGAGGTCGGCGTTCCAGAATTGGATCTGCTCGAGCAGTTCATCGCCCCACTCGTCGCGGTTCTTGAAGTTCGACATCGCGACAGAGAAGGTGGGGATGCCGTAATGCTCGGCATGGTCGAGCCCGTCAGCAACGCGGTCGGCGCCAACGGCGACGACACGGGCGGGAAAGTCGGCACTCTCGGCCGCTTCGAGCAGGGCGGCGAGGTTAGACCCGCCCCCGGAAATCAAGACAACGAGTGTGAGCACGCACCCAGCCTAGCGCTCAGTGAAGCCGTCGTCAGCGCGCTCCGGGCGTGCGGACGCCAGAAGACCGAGCCCTGCTGCGATCGAAAACTCGATGAACGCCCACAGGGCAACAATCCACGGCTCAGGGCCAACATCACCCAGCCGTCCAGGACCCGCCGCCCCGGCAGATGCCCACGTCAGCAACCCGATGATGGTCGCTGCGGTAAACCCGATACCGAGCGCGACGATCGCGAGTTCGCGGCGACGCAGTTCTCCAGCGATACGCGGCCCCAGCACAGCGGCGACGAGGAAGCCGACGATGACGGGAGCGAGGAGTCCGGCAAATCCGAAAGCGAAGTCTCCGCTCGGCAGTGCGCCAAAAACAGGGATAGCAGGAATGGGCCCGAGGGTGGTGGCCAACGGCGAGACAGTAGAGCCTGTTCCGATCGCAAAGCCAGGACCTACGAGCCACGCGGCCACCCACAACACGATATTCGGCAGCAGCGCGAGTTGGCCGATCGTCACGGCGACGCCACCCAGCACCTCGGTGTGGAGTCCTTCATAGAGCGTGATGATCTCGGCGAATGACGTCACAATCGCGAGCGTCGTCACGAGAGACGCGACCATGAGCAAGCCGGCAGCCGCGATGGCGCCGCCTCGCAAAGCCGTGCCGACGATCGTGCGAACATGGGCTGGCCATCCGGCAATCCAGCGACGGATGCCTCCCGACACAGGGTTGGTCGCAGACACAATCTGGCTGCCAATCAGCAGGCCAATCGCGAACACGACGGTCGGCAACAGCGTGCCCTGCCACAGCGAAGGGCGGGCAACCGGATGCAGTGCCGAGAATGTCAGCACAAGTGAGGCAGCGGCGAAGGTGGCGAGCGAAGCAAGAGTGCCCAGCAGCAGGTGGGGGGTCTCGGCTACCCGACGACCAGCCCGAACACCAAGCAGAAGAGTCACAAGCGCGAAGCCGAGCAGCGCCATGGTGATCGTGACCGGCGTGCTCGCGTCGGGCAAACCAACAGCGGTTGCCACCGTTGGATCAAGAACAACGGTGATGTCGACGCCGTGCCCCACAAGCCAAATATCGACAGCAGCTCGCCAAAATACTGTCCAGTCGATTGCCAATCCGTAGTGGATGCCCCACAACAGTGTCAGCGGCACCAACGGAATCGCGATGCCAATAGCGACAACGAGGAGCGCCTCAAGGGCGGCGAAGAGAAGAGTGAGCTGGCGATTCATGTCTCGGTGAGCGTACCCGCCCGCGCGTCAGCCGCCGTGACGGCCTACCGAAAATAGATCGATCTGTCAGCGTTATGGATGCCGCCGCCAGGCGGACCTGTGACGCTCAGGCTGGCGAAACTCAGGCGGGTGACGCCACGGGGTCGCTAGCTCGCGAGTTCCCCGAAGCCGTCGCCCGTCATCGTGACAAGAGTGTCGACGGCCTGCTGCGCTGAGCTACCGGTGGCCGTGAACTTGAGGATGTGATCTTTGGCCGCGCCAAGCGACATGATTCCGATCAGGCTGTTGCCCGACACCGGTCCCTTGCCCGCGGTCACGTCGGTGATCGTGAGCTTGGCATCCACTCCCGCGAGCGCCTGCACAATGAGCGATGCGGGGCGCGCGTGCAAGCCATCAGGGTTCACAAGCGGAACTTCGACGGTGACTTCTGTGGGGTCGACTGACTCAGCATCAGCGGCAGCCGCGGCAGGAGCTGCCGCCGCGTCAGCCGCGCCAGGAGCGTCAGCCGCGTCAGGGGCACCGCCCTGGTCAGCGAGCTGACTCTGCTTTGCGCCCATTGCTGCCCGCGCTTCGCGATCAACCTCGTCGAGTGAGGCGCCAGCATTGGCAAGCACAATTGCCGCGATGAGTCCTTCGACGAAGGGCGCATCGGTGAGCCGCACCTCGTCAGTTGTTGTCATGAACTCGGTGGCCATGGTGCTGCTGAGCACCGCTGAGCCGAGATCCATGAAGACGAGAACGCCCTCACCGCTGGCTACCTCGTCGATTGCCGCAGCAACCTTCACGGCATCCGTACCGATGATGCCGTCGCCAGCGCCCGCAGCGATCGCGATCGGCGGCGGGGTCTCCCCCACCATTTCAAGCGCGAGATCCACTGCGGCCTGCGCGAGGGCAGGGCTGTGGCTTACGACCACAATGCCAATCACGATCAGCTCGTAACGGTGTCGACGAGAGCCTGGAACAGCAGCGTGCTCGAGGTGGCACCCGGGTCGATGTGTCCGGCGCTACGCTCACCGAGGTAACTTGCGCGACCCTTGCGGGCAACGAGAGGTTCGGTCGCAAGACGGCCCTTGTCAGCAGCAGTGAGAGCCACGGATGCCGCGGCAGCAACATCTGCACCGTCAGCGACGGCAGCATCCCACGCGTCAAGCGCCGGCGCGATCGCGTCGAACATGGTTTTGTCGCCCGCTTCAGCCTTGCCGCGTGCCACAACGCCCTCAAGGCCGGCTCGCAGTGCAGCGCCGAGGGCGGCAGCGTCGAGCTCAGTCACGGGGCCAGCATTCACGCCCATGCGCAGGAAGAGAGTGCCATAGAGGGGGCCACTCGCGCCGCCGACGGAAGTCACCAAAGTCATACCTACAGACTTCAGCAGTGCGTCGGCGGCGGTCGCGGGTTCTGCACCAATCTTCTCGACCACTGCGTTCATGCCGCGGACCATGTTGGAGCCGTGGTCAGCGTCGCCAATGGCCGAATCGAGTTCGGTCAGGTAGCTCTGTTTCTCGGTCACGAGATCGCGGAACCGCGAAAGCCAGGCGATCAGTTGGTCGAGCGAGATGGTGCTTGTAGACATAGTTCTTAGACTCCCCAGCGGAGCCCGGCGGTGTTCACCGGGGCATCCCATAGTTTCAACATTTCTTCGTCAGCCTTGAGGATCGTGACCGAGCATCCGGCCATATCAAGGCTCGTGATGTAGTCACCGACGAGGTTGCGCACAACCTCAACTCCGGCAGCCTTGAGCAGCTTCGCGACCTCGTTGTACATGATGTACAGCTCGATCTGCGGGGTGCCGCCCATACCGTTCATCATCACAATGGCTGGTGATCCTGTGAAGTCCATGTCGGCCAAGATCGGGTCGACGAGTTGCTTGGCGATGGATGCCGCATCCGCGAGCTTCTCGCGGTGACGACCGGGTTCTCCGTGGATGCCGACGCCGATTTCCATCATGTCGTCTGGCAGGTCGAAGGTCGGCTTGCCAGCGGCGGGAACGGTACAGCTGGTGAGTGCCATACCCATGGAGCGGCCGGAATCGTTAACGCGGTGCGCCAGTGCGGTGACCGCGGCGAGGTCTTGTCCCTCTTCAGCTGCTGCGCCGACGATCTTTTCGAGCAATACGGTGAGGCCAACGCCGCGGCGTCCAGCTGTGAAGAGCGAGTCTTGAACAGCCACGTCGTCGTTGACGACGACCGAGGCAACCTTCACTCCGGTTTCAGCTTCGGCCATTTCGGCGGCCATCTCGAAGTTCATGACGTCGCCGGTGTAGTTCTTGACGATGTGAAGAACTCCAGCACCGGAGTCAGCGACCTTGGTTGCTTCCTGCATCTGGTCGGGGGTCGGCGAGGTAAAGACTTCGCCGGCACACGCTGCGTCGAGCATCCCGAAGCCAACGAAGCCGCCGTGAAGCGGTTCGTGGCCCGAGCCGCCACCAGAGATCAGCGCGACCTTGCCGGCGCGAGTGGGTTCTCCGCGGTAGATCACGCGGTTGACGTGGTCGACCGTGAGCTCTGGATGCGCGGCGTCGATTCCGGCGAGCGCGTCGGCGAGTACCGATTCGGGGGTGTTAATCAGTTTCTTCATTACTTAGCCTTCTCTTCCGTGAGTGCTTCAGTGAGGGTCTTGTTGTCGGCGTTGGTCTTGGAGATGAATCCGAAGGCGAGTGCTGCGAGCACACCAGCGAGCAGTTCAGCTACAAGGTAGACCCACAGCTGCTCCCACGCTACTTCGCCGCCCATGATCTGCTGAACGAGCATCGGACCAGTGGTGCGGGCGGGGTTGATGGATGCGCCGGTGATCGGGCCAACGGGAATGATGGCGGCGAAGACGACGAAACCAATGGCGAGTCCGGCGAAGCCGGGAGCTGCCTTGCGGTGGATGACTCCGAAGACGGTGAAGACGAGGAGGAACGTTCCGACGAACTCGGCGAAGAATGCCTGGCCGACAGGAATTGTGTCGGGGTTGTAGGCGGCGACGCCAAGACCGGCGTCGACAGCAGCCTGACCAAGAACACCGACGATCGCGAATGCACCGGCGGTTGCACCCAAGAGCTGAGCGATGAGGTAGCCGGGCACTTCGCGCCACGCGAACTTGCCAGCAACGGCGAGGCCGATCGTGACGGCTGGGTTGATGTGGTTACCGGAGATGTAGCCGAAGACATAGACCGTGACGACAACGATCAGACCGAACGCGAACGAGATGATTCCGAGACTCGCCATGGTGAATGGCTCATCGCCATTCAAGATGAACGTCGCGGGCACTGAGCCAACGCCGACGAAAACGAGGAAGGCGGTTCCTAGAAACTCCGCAGCTAGCTTCTGCCACTGCTTGTTCTCATCCATTAGTTCTCCTTTGAACTGGGTTGTGCGCGTGCGACCGGGTGTCGCGAACGTTCGTCAATATCGGAACGTTATTCGATAATGTCGAATATGCTACGTTCAGTTACATCTTGTCAAGCCCAACCGGTTCGAAAGTAGACCTGTGGTGCAGACATAATGAATACCGGCTAAATGACGGGGAACAGCGTTGATCCAATCCATTGATCGAGCAGCACAAGTGCTCTCGTCGCTCCAAGGCGCACGCCATCTCGGCATCACCGAGCTCGCCGGCTTACTCTCGCTTCCCCCATCCACGGTGCACGGAATCGTCAAGTCCCTTCAAGTGCACGGACTCGTCGCCAAAGAGCCCAACGGCAACCGCTACATGCTCGGCCCGGCCCTGCTGAAACTCTCCAACGTCTACCTCGACACCCTCGATGTTCGCGCTCGTGCCATGCGTTGGACGCAAGAACTTTCCCGACGCACCGGGCTCGCCGTTCGCCTCGGTTCCGAACTTTTCGACGAAGTCATCGTCATCCATCACAACAACCGGCCAGATGGCACAGAACAGATGCCCGAGACAGGCCTCTCCATTCCCGTGCACGCCTCCGCTATGGGCAAAATCCTGTTGACCTACAACGCGGATGCCGCCGACCAGCTTTTCGAGAAACCCCTGCGCAGTCTTACCGGTGACACCATCACCGATCCCTCGAAACTCATTCTGCAGTTTGCGCAGATTGCCGAGCGCGGCATCGCCACGGAGCAAGATGAAGCGGTGCTCGGCGAATCCTCGATTGCGGCCCCTATCGCCGACCGCAATGGCAACGTCATCGCCGCCGTGGCCGTCGTGCTGCACTCGACCGAATGGCCGCCCGAAGACAATGTGCTGAATGTGTTGCGCGAAACTGCCCGCAATATCTCGCGCGAGCTCGGCTACACCGCGTGGCCGCCGCCCGTTGTGCGCCGCCCACACGACGACTAACATCCAGCGCGCCAACGCGCCTCACACTGCGAGCGCGCCAACACGCAACAACGGCTGGCCGCCCGTGGGGAGGCAACCAGCCGTTGTTGAGTGTTAGCTACTGAGCAGGTGTCGTCTAGAAGACGATCCACACCCAGTCGTTGCGACTGCTTGAGCCGGTCACGTTGTCACCGGCCGGAGTGAACTCTGCCTTCACCTGGTGCAGGCCACGGTCAAGCTTCGGCAGCTTCACCGTCACCTTTCCGTTGTCGGCTTCGTCCAGCGTGATGGTGTCGACCTTCTTGCCGTCGACCGTCACCTTGACGGTTCCCGTCGCTGCGGCATCCTCACCGGTAGCGACTCGGATGCTCGCACTCACCGTGTTCCACGAGAAAGCGACGTGCTTGCTCACCGACAGGCTCACACTCGAGCTGTAGTTGATCGTCACAGCCTCGGAGGTGGCGCTTGCACTCGGCAGGTCCTTCTTGCTGGTGGTGACGACGACCGTGATGGCCTTGCCCTCATCAGCCTTCGTGACCGTGTACTTGCGCTTGTCGGCGCCGGCGATGTTCTCGCCGTTCGCCTGCCACTGGTAGCTGAACTTCAGCCCGTCAACATCCCACTCGCCGGGGTTGGCGGTGAGCTTGCTGCCCACGAGCGGCTTGCCCGAAATGGTCGGCAGAACGGTGTTCACGGGCGTGCCCGGCACAACATCTTCCTGCGTCACAACTTCAATCGCGGTTGTCGCTCCCGTGTCGCCATAGCTGACGAGCCCGAGGTAGTTCGTGAACGGGGCGAGGCCCTCCCACGATGCGGTGTAGCTCACGGCTTCACCCTGCACGCCGGGGAGCACTTCGGGGTTCAAACCGAGGGGCTCTCCCGCACCAGGAACGACGGCGAAGGTGCGCACATCGAACGCGGTAGACGGGTTCGCGGCGTACACCGAAGCGATGACGAGGTAGTCACCCGGTGTGGGATCAGCCAGGTTCACGCGCTCGTCAGCGGCTCCCGTGGCTGACTGCCACCCAGCGATCGGAGTGCCACTGCCATCGAGCAGGTACACGATCAGATCGAGGTCAGCGGTGTCGTCGATCGAGTCGAGATCGAAGCGCGCATACGTTGTGCCCTCGGGCACGGTTGCTGCGTACTCAAACTCGTCTCCGCTCACACCAGAACCCGAGTGCTCGGTTTCTGTGCCAGTGGGGTCTTCGTAGAAGACTCCAGCGGTGAGGCCGGTCGAGGTCAGCGGGATGTCGCCGTTTCCACCGGGCGTGACAGTCACGTCGACGGCGCCGTAGGTTCCGGTTCCGCTGGCCGTATCCGGCGCCAGGATGGTGACGGGGCGCACGGCGATGGGGCTGTGCACGACGGTGTCGCCACTGGTCCACGTGAGAGCACCGGTGGTGAACTGGTCGAGCGGAGCATCCGTTCGGCTAATCGTCACTTCGTAGCTCTGTGTCTCGCCTGCAGCGCCAAAGGTCAGCGTTGAGGGCGACACCGTGGCGTCGATTCCAGGAACCGAGATGGATGCCTCGAACGTGCCCGCCTGAGTGGAGGTCACGGTGCGAGTGATCGTCTCGGCTGCCGTCAGCGAACCAATACCGATGGATGCCAGGTTGAGATTGCTGGGATCGATTGCTTCGACCGCGGGGTCGAGCACGTCGTAGCCAGCACCCTCAATGTAGGACAGCCAGTCGCCGATGCCGTTCAGGTAGAGCAGGCCAGGCTCGAAGAACTTGGTCGGATCGATGTGGCCTGCACCCTGCGTGAAGGGGTCGGTGACGGGGTTTCCGTCGCCATCCACGGTGTCGTAGGCGGTTGTCATGAATGCCGACTTGATTTCGGCGGGAGTCGCGTTGGGGCGTTCGCCGAGGTAGAGCGCGGCGAGACCGGCAACGTGCGGTGACGACATCGAGGTGCCCGAGAGAAGCGCGAACGTCGGCTCGGCTCCTTCAGCGTTGGCGCTAGCGGCGAGGATTCCCACACCGGGTGCCGAAATGTCGGGCTTGATGATGTCGCTGCCGTCAGCTTCAACGGGACCACGCGAGGAGAAGCCAGCGACCTGAGGTGTCGGCGGCTGGTACGCGGTTTCGTTGCCGGGCGTGAAGGTCGCGGTCGCACCTTCGGTCGCTGCATACGCAAGGACAGCATCGCGGTACTGAGCATCCAAGTGGATGGTCGGAATCACGTGGGTGTCGAGGTCGGTCGAGCTTGGCGTTACGTTCACGAGAACCGCACCGATACCGCCAGCGCGAGCTACCTCGGCCGACTTGTCGACGCGAGCGATGACGCCGCGATCACAGATCACGATCTTGCCGTCAACGAGAGCCGGGTCGAGAGTGTCAGCGAGGCACAGGTCGGGGTCAACGGCGCCCTCAAGTGCGACATCCGCCGCGTAGACGAGCTCACCCGTCAGCGGTTCTGCAGCAGGGTCGAGGTCAACAGTGATCGATGCGCCGGCGAACTCTTGGCCGTCACCGAGAGTGACGGTGGCTTCGTAGTTCGGAATGGTGCTGGCGGCAACCGTGGTGATCCACGGTGCAGCGTTGTCGAGAGTTGACGCATCCGGGCCGGAGTTTCCTGCCGAGGCTGCGACGAAAACGCCGGCAGCAGCTGCACCCAGGAAGGCCTGGTCGGTCGGCGAAACGGTGCTGGAAGCAGCGCCCCCACCGATCGAGTAGTTGATCACGTCGACACCGTCAGCGACGGCCTGATCGATCGCGGCGAGAAGGTCAGTGGATGCACAACCATCGTCCGTCGTATCGACGGGGTCTGGTCCACTCCAGCACACCTTGTAGGCAGCGATCTTGGCTGCGGGGGCCACACCGGAGAAGTAGCCGAGGGCATTTCCGCCGACGTTGGCGTCAATTTCGTAGTTTCCGGCTGCCGTGCTCGCGGTGTGCGATCCGTGGCCGTCACCGTCACGGGGCGAGACGTACTCGCCGACGCTCGCGTCACCAAGGTTGCCGGCGCCGAAGCCATCGACAAAGTAACGGGCGCTGATGACCTTGGTCGAGCAGTCGTCAGCGGTGAACTGGTCACCTTCGGTGCAGACACCCGTGAAGGTTTGACCGTCTGACTTCTCGAAGACGATGGAGTCACCGTCCACGTAGGGCGCGGCTCCCGGGGTGCTGCCAAGAGCGTCACCCGCAAAGGCCGGGTTTTCGGGGGCAAAGCCGGTGTCGAGCACGCCGACCACGATTCCTTCACCCGCGGTTTCAGCACCGCCAATGGATGCCCAGAGTCCGTCTTCGCCTTCGAGGCCAAGGAACTCTGTTGACCGCTGCGCTGCCGTGATGTGCTTCAGCTCGTCGGGAACGATCGAGGCAACAAGTTTGTTTGCCGAGAGTTCAACCGCTTGAGCCGCGGTCAGATCTGCCGCGAAACCGTTGGTCGCGAGAGTGTACGAATAGTCAATATCAGCACCGACGGATGCCGCGACATCGTCTTGCTTCTCTTCCAAATATTCGGTGTAGTCCTGCACCACTTGGCGGCGAGTGTCGAGTTGCTCGCCTTCGGGTGGGGTTGTTGCGTCAAAACCGCGCACACCACCGTCGTAGGTTGCTGCAGCCTGGTCCACCATCGTGACGATGTAACGCCCGGGGGTGAATTCAGTTTGGCCGCCGCCACCAATGGATGCTGGTGCAGCTGTGGCGCCGAGTACGGCGCCCGTAACCAGGGAAGTGGCGACAAGAGTTGTCGCCGCCACTACCGATATGACTCTTCGAATGCTCACGAATGTTCCTATTCTGTGCTGAATCGGACTTGCTGGATTGAATTGCTTTTCAACTAGCGGTCGGGCGCACGCCAAGGTAACTATATGCACGGTCTACCCCTTAACAGGGGGTGATCTTAGGGTCATTGTTACCCGAACGTGATATATCGTCCGTTCTTTGAGGAACGCCGAAGGTGGCCCCGATTTTCTGCCACAGCTCGACCGCGGCGAGCGCGCAGAACGCGCACTTCGTTCGAACGAAAAGCGCTCCGCTCACCCCATACTGGGAAGCATGAAGGGTTCACCGATCTACGTCGAGATCGACATCAGCGCCGATCTCGATACTGTGTGGCACCTCACGCAAGACACCATTTCTCACACACGGTGGGACCTGCGCTTCAGCCGCATCACTCCCGCAGAAGCACTCGATGGCGACGGTTACCGTTTTCAATACGAGCGTCGGATGCCCTTCCATACGATTGTGGGAACGGGCACCACTCGAGGCGAGTTGGCCCGGCCCGACGGCACCCGCACTTCAGCTCTAAGATTCACCACGAGCGATCCGCTCTCGCCTCTGGGCGACGGCCGCGGTTACTGGCGCTACGTGCCCATCCCTGGCGGTACCCGCTTCATCACCGGCTATGACTACGAACCAGCCTGGGGCAACCTTCTCGATCGCATCCTCATCCGCCCCGTGGTGGGATGGCTCACCGCCTGGAGCTTCGACAGCCTGCGCTTGTGGGCCGAAAGTGACATCGAACCGCACTCACCGCTGGCCTTCTGGAAATCCGGCCGACCGCGCGCTGGCCGCTGTCGGCGCACCCCGCGTCGCGGGCGGGCGATGGATGACGCTCCCGCCACCCTGTCCGCCCTGGAGGCACCGTGACCTCGATGTTCGCCACCGTGCTCGGCGACGATTTCGCTCGGCTGCATCCGATGCTCCAGAAGCGTTTCGGAGTCGGTCTCGATTCCGGCTACGCCGCAGTGGGCACTGGCGTAATGTCGAGCATCCGACGCGGCCCCTGGTGGACGGTGCCGTTCCTGTGGATCGGGTGGTTTCGCAACATCCTGACGCCAGATATCGGCGACAGTGTTCCCTTTCGCATCGAGAACTATCCCTACCGCGACCCCTTCGGTCGCGAGACGGTGACGTTTGTGCGTGAATACACTGTGCGCCGCAAGCCCACCCGCTTCGACGCGACAATGGTACTCAACACCGCTGGCGATCGCATCGTCGACTATTTGGGCACACATCAACACTTGGCCGTCGATCTCGATCTTGCGGTCACCACGGATGGTTCATTGCAGTTGAGGTCGGATGCCCAACGCTTCTATGAGGGCCCTCTCGCGTTCCGCTTTCCCATGCTCTTTAGCGGCCGCGCTCACCTCACCGAATCCTTCGACGATGAGACCAACGAGTTCGTGATTGCCCTCGAGGTTCGCAACCGCTTCTGGGGGTTCCTCTTCGGTTATTCGGGCCGCTTCACGTGCGAGTTTCCCGAAGCCGTCGATGCACCGCAGCGGCTCAAGCCCGTGAGGCACGAGCTTCGCGAGTAACACGGCTCTGTGTTCCTTCATACCTAGTCATGTCCATCTGAGCCGCCACTGTGACATTGCGACCACAGAAATCTCCCCGTTGAACGACAAGCGCCGCTCGTCACGAAGGCGAGCGGCGCTTGGAGTAGCGAAAAGCGTTTGCTACAGAGTTTCGAGAATTTCGCGCATGAGCTTGGCTGCTTCAGACGGCGTCTTGCCGACCTTCACACCGGCAGCTTCAAGTGCTTCCTTCTTGGCCTGAGCGGTTCCGGCTGAACCAGAAACGATCGCACCGGCGTGACCCATGGTCTTACCCTCGGGAGCCGTGAAGCCAGCGACGTAGCCCACAACAGGCTTCGTGACGTGAGCCTTGATGTAGTCAGCGGCACGCTCTTCAGCGTCTCCACCAATCTCACCGATCATCACGATTGCCTTGGTCTCGGGGTCAGCTTCGAACGCTTCAAGAGCGTCGATGTGCGTCGTGCCGATGATGGGGTCGCCACCGATACCGATTGCGGTCGAGAATCCGAGGTCACGGAGTTCGTACATCATCTGGTACGTAAGCGTTCCCGACTTGGAGACGAGACCGATCGGGCCCTTGCCGGTGATGTTCGCAGGCGTGATGCCGACGAGTGCTTCACCGGGCGTGATGATGCCGGGGCAGTTCGGACCAATGATGCGGGTCTTGTTGCCCTTCTCCTGGGCGTAAGCCCAGAACTCAGCCGAGTCACCGACGGGAACACCCTCGGTGATGATGACGAGCAGTGGCATCTCAGCGTCGATAGCTTCGATAACGGCATCCTTGGTAAAGGCCGGAGGAACAAAAGCGATCGAAACATCCGCCCCCGTCTTCTCCATTGCTTCAGCAACAGTGCCGAACACGGGAAGCTCAACGTCACCGTGAGTCACGGTGGTGCCAGCCTTGCGTGCGTTGACGCCGCCAACGACCTGGGTGCCCGCAGCGAGCATGAGAGCGGTGTGCTTGGTGCCCTCACCGCCGGTGATGCCCTGAACGATGACCTTGGAATCCTTGTTGAGGAAAATTGACATGCTCGGTTCCTTACTTCGCAGCGTTGGCGAGTTCGGCGGCCTTGTCGGCGCCCTCGTCCATAGAGGCGGCTAGCGTCACGAGGGGGTGGTTCGCTTCAGCAAGAATCGCGCGACCCTCCTCAACCTTGTTGCCGTCGAGACGGACAACGAGAGGCTTGTTGGCGGCATCGCCGAGCGCGGCGAGCGCACCCACGATTCCGTGAGCAACAGCGTCACACGCGGTGATTCCACCGAAGACGTTGACGAAAACGCTCTTGACCTGAGGGTCATTGAGAATAACGTCGAGTCCGGCGGCCATGACCTCAGCGGAGGCTCCGCCACCGATGTCGAGGAAGTTGGCGGGCTTCACGTTGCCGTGGTTTTCGCCAGCGTAGGCAACAACATCCAGCGTCGACATGACGAGGCCTGCACCGTTACCGATGACACCGACTTCACCATCGAGCTTGACGTAGTTGAGGTTGTTGGCCTTGGCCTTCGCCTCGAGGGGATCAGCGGCAGCAGCATCTTCGAGCTCTGCATGCTTGGGGTGACGGAACTCAGCGTTCTCGTCGAGCGATACCTTGCCGTCGAGGGCAACAATGTCGCCGTCTTCGGTGATCACGAGAGGGTTGACCTCAACGAGAGTGGCGTCTTCGCCCTTGTAGACGTCGTAGAGCTTCACGAAGACAGGAGCAACCTTGTCGACGAGCTCTGCCGGGAACTTGGCAGCGATCGCAATTTCGGTGGCCTTGGCGAGGTCAATACCCGTGAGCGGGTTGACCTCGATCTTGGCGAGAGCCTCGGGGCGCTCAACAGCAAGCACCTCGATTTCCACTCCACCTTCAACGCTGCACAGCGAGAGGTAGGAGCGGTTTGCTCGGTCGAGCAGCACGGAGAAGTAGAACTCCTGCGCGATGCGAGCACCGGCAGCAATCATTACTCGCTTGACCGTGTGGCCGTTGATGTCGAGACCAAGGATCTGCTCGGCTGCGGCGAAAGCGTCGTCGGCGTTATGAACAACCTTGACACCACCCGCCTTGCCGCGACCGCCGGTCTTGACTTGAGCCTTGACAACGACAGTTCCACCGATTTTCTCGGCTGCTGCTTTGGCTTCTTCTGGGGTGTCGGCAATTAGGCCGGCAAGTACTGGTACGCCATAGGACTCAAATACGTCCCTAGCTTGGTACTCATATAGATCCACGCTGCTCATTCCAATCCGCGCGTAATGGTGAGTGGGGAAGGCGGCGAATCGGTGCCAAATTGGTCGGCTCCATGAGTCGCACGCCAATAGAAAACCTTACCGTGCCTAACGTTGTGGGTTTTCCGATAGCGGGCTGAATGTGGCGAAAGATCAGCAAATCTTGTGGTTCAGCACTCGTAAACTGGCCGTGTGCCCACATCCGCCCCCCTCAGAATTGCGGATGTCTCTGCCGACGTCGCTCTGTTGGCCGGCGGTGGGGCGGCCATCCTGTTGCAAATCGCGCACCTTGCTGTGGGTCAGGCGGTCGCTGAGCACAGTGACTTTGCGCGGCGCCCCTTGGATCGCCTCAACGGCACCCTCACGTATCTCTACGTCACGGTTTATGGCACGTCGGCCGAGGCTGCCGAGGTCGCGCGGCGCGTGGGTGCGGCTCATCGACCGGTGCGGGCCGACAGCTATGACGCCCGTGACCCACAGCTGCAGTTATGGGTCGCCACCACGCTCTACGACACCGCGATGCGGGTGCGCGAGCTGGTTTTCGGGCCGCTACGCGACGTGGATGCCGAAACCTTACTCGCCGACTACGCCGTCATTGCGACCGCGCTGGGCGTTCCGCGCGCGCTGTGGCCGGCCGATCGCGCGGCGTTCGCCGCCTACTGGAACGAGAGCGTGGCTTCGTTGCGCGTCACGGACGCGAGCCACCGAGTTGCCCAGCAGCTGCTGCATCCAACCGGCGGACCGTGGTGGCTGCGCGCGTCGATGCCGCTCGTGCGCGTACTGACCGCAGGGTTGTTGAGCGCCGAACTGCGCGAGGCTTATGCGCTCCCCCACGACCAGAGACGCTTCGATCGGATCATACGGGTCACGCGCGCGGTGTACCCGCACCTGCCGCGGTGGGTGCGCTTCGCGGCGCAGCGCCGGTATCTGGCGTCGTTCCGGCGATCGCTCGCTGGCGGCAACTAGCTAGGCGCAGCCTCGCCTGCGCCTCCAAGCGGACGAACGAGCGAGTTAAGCGAGTTCGAACTCGATCGTTCCTGTCGCAATCTCGGCAGAGACGAGTCGCACGCGCACCGTGTCGCCAGCCGAAACCGTGCCGGAGATGCGAGCCGTGATCACCGGTTCAGCAATCTGGATGACGCCACCCTCGGCGCGCTCCGAAACCACTGTTGCTTCAAACTCGTCGCCCACTCGCGGCCGCAACAGCGCCGCTTCGATCACGTCGACCGAGGCGCGGTCAAACTGCGACGCGAGCTGACTCGTGCGGCCCATGATCTTGGGGAGTTGCGGAAGAGCTTCGCGCACCCATTTCGGCACTTCGCGCCCCGCGACAATCGCTTCACACGCGACAAGCACGAAGCGGTCGACGAGTCGACGCAGCGGCGCTGTTGCGTGAGCGTAAGGCGCTGCAACGGCAGCTTGGATGGTGTCTTCGGGCAGTTCGCCGTCGAAGGGCGTGTAGCCCGCTCCACGAAACAACGAGGTGGCGGCGTGGGTCGCCGCGAGGGCGCGAGGGTCGGAGTGGTCGAGGGTGCGCAGGTACTCGCCATAGTTCTGGTTCTCGGGCCACGGGCATCCAAGGCTCGCCACTTGGCGGCGGAACTGCTCGAGCGTTTCATCATCGGGCGCGGGCATTGTGCGCAGAATGCCGACTTTGCCTTCGAGCATGATGCGAGCGGCTTCCATGCCGGTCATGAGCGAGACGTGCGCGTTGTAGTCCTCGACGGGTAGCGACGCTCGACGCTCGATCACATACTGGCCATCAACGACAGCCACTTCTTCGTCGGGCCGGTTGAGGCTTGCTCCCCCGCGCTGACGTTCCAGCTCGGTGCGCAGGCGCCCAAACTCGGGCAGCAACGAGAGGGATTCGTCCGCGCGGTCGTTGTCGAGCAGCTCTTGCACTTCGACATAGTTGAACTGGCGACGGTTACGCACTTGGGCGCGCACGAGAGTTGTCGTGATGACCTCGCCCGCGGCATCCAAGTCAAAGGTCCAGACAAAAGCGGGTCGCGTCGCACCGGCGAGAAGCGAGGCGGCGTCTTCACTGATGATCGTCGGATGCAGCGGCACCCGGTCGTCGGGACCGTACAAGGTTTGGCCACGCTTGCGGGCCTCAGCATCCACGGCTGAGCCTGGAAGCACGAAGGCGGGCACTTCTGCGATGGCATACATCACGCGCAGTGTTTCGCCGGTGCGTTCGAGGTAGAGCGCCTGGTCGAGATCGGTCGCGCCCTCGGGGTCGATTGTCACGAAAGGAATGGCTGTGAGGTCGAGTTCCGGCGGCTCGAATGCGGCCACTGCGGCGTTGGCTGCTTCCTCGACTTCAGCGCTGAACTCGGTGGGAAGCTTAAGCTCGACCCGCACTGCCGCGAGCGCCTGAGCCAACTCGTCGTCGGTGTCGAGTGGCCGAACGCGCGGCACCACGAGCCGAGGTTCCCAGTGGCGCGGCGTGCCCGACTGCGGTGTTCCTTCAGAATCAAAGTTTCTCAATGGGAGCAATCTTGATCAGCAGGCGCTTGCGCCCCGCGGTGTCGAACTGAACGTCAGCGATGCTCTTAGGGCCAGCGCCCGTGACTTGATTCACGGTTCCGTCACCAAAATCAGTGTGGCGGATGCGGTCGCCCGCCGCCAGAGTGAGGTCACCGTTGTCGCGCACGGTCGCCGTGATGGGGCTAGCCCATTCGGTCTTGGCGCGCGGAGGCGCCGGAGGCAGTCCACCGGATGCCGCTGCCCGGAGCGAACCCGACCACGAGCCGCCGCCACCGCTTCCATCGCGGCGAGCGTTGAGCGCACGGGATTGGGTTCCGCCGCGCGAGTTCGCCATTCCGGGTGATTGCTTCCACTCGATAAGTTCGGTGGGAATCTCTTGCAGGTAACGGCTCGGCATCGCGACGTTGACTTCGCCGAACTGGGCGCGGGTCATGGCCAGCGAGAGAAAGAGTCGTTTGCGGGCACGCGTGATGCCGACATAGAACAGTCGACGTTCCTCGGCTGGGCCGCCCGGCTCGTTGGCCGACATGCGGTGCGGCAGCAGGTCTTCTTCGACTCCGGTGAGAAACACCGAATCGTATTCGAGGCCCTTCGCGGTGTGCAGCGTCATGAGCGAGACGGTTCCGCTCGAGTCATCCAGATCATCAGCCGCCGCCACGAGAGACACCTCGGTGAGGAAGTCGAGCAGGGTGCCATCCGGGTTGTTCTTGCCGAACTCCTTCGTCACCGCCACAAGCTCGTCCACGTTCTCGGCGCGAGCTTCATCTTGTGGATCTTGCGAGGCGCGCAGCGCCGTCAGATACCCCGAGCGCTCCAGCAGCTCCGTCAAGATATCAGCGGGCTTGGAAGTCTCCACCTTCGCCATCACTTCGTCGAGCACCTCAGCCAAACCAACGATCGCTTTCGTAACCTTAGGTCCGAGGCCGAGTTCGGAGGCGTTGCGCATCGCATCGCGCAGGGTCATCCCCCGGTCATTCGCCCACGCTTGCAGTGCAGCCTCCGTCGCCGGACCAATGCCCCGCTTCGGCGTGTTCATGATGCGACGCAGCGCCAGCGGATCCGCCGGGTTAGCAACCGCAATCAGGTAGCCGAACGAATCCTTGATTTCCGCGCGCTCATAGAACTTGGTGCCACCGAGCACGCGGTACGGCAGGGCCGCCCGAATGAAAATCTCTTCCAGCGCACGGGTCTGCGAGTTAGTGCGATAGAAAACCGCCACGTCTTTATAGGCAACGCCCTGATCGTGCAGCTTCTGAATTTCATCCGCCACAAACTGGGCTTCGTCGTGGCCCGAGTAGCCGGTGAAGCCCACGATCTTGTCGCCGGCACCCACAGTCGTGAAGAGCTTCTTGTCTTTGCGATCGAAATTGTGGGAGATGACCGCGTTGGCGGCATCCAAAATCGTCTGGGTCGAGCGGTAGTTTTGCTCAAGCAGAATCACGGTCGAGTTCGGAAAGTCACGCTCGAACTCCACAATGTTGCGGATGTCGGCCCCGCGGAACGCATAAATCGACTGGTCGCTGTCGCCGACCACGGTCAGCGACGCGGCATCCGCCTCGCTGCTGGAGCCGGCAATGAGCACGCCAGGCGAGGTCTCGAACCGCTCAGGAGCCGGCGGCCGCGTCAGCTCGCGGATGAGCGAATACTGCGCGTGGTTGGTGTCCTGATATTCGTCAACAAGGATGTGCTTGAAGCGACGCTGGTAGGTGGCCGCGATCTGCGGGAAGGCCCGGAACAGGTACACGGTCTGCCCGATGAGGTCGTCGAAATCGAAGGCGTTGGCGTCGCTGAGGCCGCGAGTGTAGCGCCGGAAGACCTCAAGGAACTTCTTCTCTGTCGGGTCGCTCATGTTGGCATCCCGCGCGAAACCGTCGACGTCGGTTAGCTCATTCTTGAGCTGCGAAATACGGTTCGCGGCCTTGCTGACTGTGAGGCCGAACATGTCGGCGTCGAGCTCTTTAAGAATCCGCTTGAGCAGAGCTTTGCTGTCGGCCGAGTCATAAATCGTGAAGTTCTTGGAGAACCCAAAGGCTTCAGCTTCGCGGCGCAAAATGCGCACGCAGGCGGAGTGGAACGTGGAGATCCACATTCCCTCAGCAGTGTTACCGACAATGGCACCCACGCGCTCCCGCATTTCAGCGGCAGCCTTGTTGGTGAAGGTGATGGCGAGAATCTGGCTCGGCCAGGCTTCTCCCGAGCGCAAGAGCCCGGCAATGCGCCGCGTCAGAACGCTTGTCTTGCCCGAGCCAGCACCCGCCACGATCAGCAGCGAAGGCCCCCGGTATTCGACAGCCTCCCGTTGACGCGGATTCAGCCCGTCGAGCAGAGGGTCGCTAATGGAATCCCCGTCGTCAGAACGGCCAGGGTCGTGAGGGTCAAGAGCAGTCGTCATGGCCCCTCGACTCTACCCGCGCGCGCTGACGGCGAGGTCGGGTTGGTCAGCGAAGACGCCATCGAGACCGGAATCGATGAGCATCCGAAACTCCGCACGCCAATCTCCGTGTTGCTCGGGCTGCTTGCTCGAACGCAAGTTCTTCGGCAAGAAGCGGTTCTCAGCGCGCAGTGTCCAGCAGAAAACGAGGAGCCCGGCGGCATGGGCGCGCTTAACAAGATCGTTGGTGCCCGTGAGGTTGCCCGCCAGATCTTTCACCATCAGCATCTTCTTATCAACGCTGATTCCGTCGACTTCGCGGGCCAACTGCGCAAGACCGTCATCAGTGAGATGGTCGGCGTAGCTCCGCGCTTTCGCACCGAAGCGCGCAATCAAATCAGACGGCGCCCCACTCGCCTCAAGCAAAAACACCAACTGACCTGGAACCCCACGCTCCCGGATGCGGTGCAGCACGCTCTGCTCGAATGATTCGATGATGAGATTGTCGGCCGTCGCCCACCCGCTCACGTCGCGAGCAAAGAGCTCATCAAGCGGCAGCCCGATCGACGCGAAATAGCTCGCATGCTTGATCTCAGCGACGATCTTCAGCGGGCGACGCTGAGACTCCGGATGCTGGTCCACAATCTCGAGCAGGTCGCTCAAACGAAGAATGGGCGAAACATCGTTGTGGGCAGTGCTGGCCTGCCTCACCTCGGGCAGCCGCTCACGAGCGTGCAATGTGCTCAATTCGGCCCACGTGAAGTCTTCGGTAAACCAGCCTGTCATCGCGGTGCCGTCTATCGTCCTAGACGTGCGCCGGTCAGCAAACTCGGGATGATCGGCCACGTCCGTCGTGCCGGAAATCTCGTTCTCGTGGCGCAACACCAGCACGCCATCGCGGGTTGCCACAATGTCGGGTTCGACAGCATCCGCCCCCAGCGTGAACGCGAGTTCGTAGGCGGCTCGAGTGTGCTCTGGACGGTATCCGCTTGCCCCGCGGTGCCCGATCACAAGCGGGCGAATGGTGGTGCTCATTGGGTCAAGAATATGCGGTACGCGGTCAACCGCTAACATTTAGTTATGCCCGAATGTTCGTCATGCGCTGCAGCAGTGCAACCGGAGTGGAAATTCTGCATTTATTGCGGAGAACCCACGTCTGCTGATGCTGCGCGCCCGGCCCCGCTGGCAGCAAAACGAACCAACCCGCTCGCGATTCTCGCGCTCATCTTGGCTGCGATTGGCGGGCCTCCCGCACTCATCTTTGGCCATCTTGCGCTTCGACAGATCAAAGAGACCGGCGAGCGTGGCAAGGCCATGGCAATCGTTGCCACAGCGCTGGGTTATGTGTGGTTAGTCGTGTGGGCAATTCTGTTGTACTCGCTGCTCACCAATGGTCGCTAAGCCGCCAACGCTGAGACACTTCCGGGAACCAGCCCGGCGCCTTCCTCTGCGATGGGGCAACTACGCTGACCGCTACTACACAGGCTTGGTGCTCATCATCGCGGGCGCAATGCACCTGCAGGGAGCCAACAACTACACGCTCATCATCTTGCTCATCGGCACCACATCGACGGTCGTCGGGTACTCGATCATTCCTGCGAAAGGGTGGCGACGGATGATCGTGGCCCTGCCAGCGGTCACCCAAATCTGGCTCATGCTCACCGGCCCGATGTCGATGTGGACCCTCGTGATCCCGCTGCTGTGCTGGCTGATCGTGCGACACCGACCGCTCATCTCGTATCTCGCGCTTGCCCTCCCGATTGCCAACGGCGTCATCCTGCCGCGGTTCTATCAGGAGTACTCGGCGATGCCTCAGGCCCTCGCCATTTCTTTCGTCGTGCTGGTGGCGGCAGCCTGGCTTGCTCGGCTGATCGCTGTCAGCGCAGCCGCCCGACGCTAAATCGCGGCATTTCTCAGCGAACTCCGGTAGTTTTGGGGGTGCGTCACAAACGTGTGACACCACACCAACCAGAGGAATCATGGCACTCAATAACCCCGCTTTCTCCCGCGATGCTGCATTCAGCTCGCGCGGCGGAATCGCCGTCGCGAACCAGGTCTCCAACCAGCAGCTCAACGACATGTACAACCAGGAGTCGGCTCCCGCCTCCGGTGACGTCATGACCGTTGAAGACACCATTGCCAAGACCGTAGGGGCCTTCGCGCTTCTGCTCGTCGGCGCCGCCATCGGCTGGATTGCCGACATGCCACTGTTGTGGATGGGCGCTGGTCTCGTGGGCTTCGTACTCGCCCTCGTCAACATCTTCAAGAAGCAGCCCTCCGGCGCCCTCGTCCTTGCCTACTCGGCGGTCGAAGGTGTGTTCGTTGGTGGCATCTCGCGTTTCTACGAGAACGCCTATAGCGGAGTCGTCACCCAGGCCGTCATTGCGACGATCGTCGTTGTCGGCGTCACGCTCGCACTCTTCGCGAGCGGCAAGATTCGTGCATCCAAGAAAGCCACCAAGGTCTTCCTCATCGCGATGGTCGGTTACATGGTCTTCGCGCTCGTGAACATGGTCATGATGCTCACCGGAGCGACCGACGACGCCTTCGGCCTCCGCAGCGCGGAAATCCCCATCCTCGGTATTCCGTTCGGTGCCGTTCTCGGTGTGCTCGTCGTCATCATGGCGGCGTACTCGCTCGTGCTCGACTTCGACTTCATCCAGAAGGGTGCCGCCAACGGCGCACCCCGCGCCTTCGGTTGGAAGGGCACCTTCGGCATCATGATCACCGTCGTGTGGCTGTACCTCGAGCTGCTGCGCTTCTTCGCGATCCTTCGCGACTAGCGCCACCGTCTCGCAACGACAAAGCCCCCGTCACTTCGGCATTAGCCGGGTGACGGGGGCTTTGTCGTTAAAGCGCTATTCCCACTCGATGGTTCCTGGCGGCTTCGATGTGACGTCGAGAACGACGCGGTTCACCCCATCCACCTCGTTGGTGATGCGGTTAGAAATCTTGGCGAGCACGTCGTACGGAAGTCGAGTCCAGTCGGCGGTCATCGCGTCTTCCGACGAGACGGGGCGCAACACGATCGGATGACCGTAAGTGCGACCATCGCCCTGCACACCGACCGAGCGCACGTCAGCAAGAAGCACGACGGGGCACTGCCAAATTGTGTCATCCAGACCAGCGGCGGTCAGCTCGGCGCGAGCGATCGCGTCAGCCTTACGCAGCAGCTCAAGACGGTCGTGCGTAACCTCACCAATGATGCGGATGCCGAGGCCTGGGCCAGGGAACGGCTGGCGGCCGACAATGACCTCTGGCAAGCCCAGCTCGCGACCAATCGCGCGCACCTCATCTTTGAACAGGGTGCGCAGCGGCTCGACAAGCTGGAACTGCAAGTCTTCGGGGAGCCCGCCGACGTTGTGGTGGCTCTTGATGTTGGCGGTGCCGGTTCCTCCGCCGCTCTCGACGACATCTGGGTACAGGGTGCCCTGCACGAGGAACTTGACGGTTTCTTCGCCGCCCTGCGCTTCAAGCACGAGAGCTTCGGCCGCATTTTCAAAGCTGCGGATGAACTCGCGGCCGATGATCTTGCGCTTCGTTTCGGGGTCAGTGACTCCGGCGAGAGCATCCATGAACTGATCGACGGCATCGACGGTGACGAGACGCACACCGGTCGAGGCAACGTAATCTTCTTCAACCTGGCGGCGCTCATCCTGACGCAGCAGACCGTGGTCAACAAAGATGCAAACGAGTTGATCGCCGACAGCTTCGTGCACAATCGCAGCGGCGACAGCCGAGTCGACTCCACCCGAGAGACCACAAATGACCTTGGCCGAACCAACCTGCTCGCGAATGCGCGCAACCTGCTCAGCAATAACGTTGCCGCTGTTCCAGTCGGCGGGGATGCCGGCAGCATCGTGCAAGAAGTTCTCGAGCAAGTCTTGACCGTGCGTCGAGTGCTTGACCTCGGGGTGCCACTGCACTCCATACAGACCGCGCTCAACGCTGGAGAACGCGGCGACCGGAGTCGCTTCGCTGCTCGCCAACACGGCAAAACCTTCTGGCGCTTCGGTCACAGCATCGCCGTGGCTCATCCACACCGTCTGTTCCGACGGCTGGTCACCCAAAAGATTTCCGCCACCGCCCTGAACGGTCATGTCGGTAGCGCCGTATTCGCGCAGCCCCGTCTTGGCAACGATGCCGCCGAGCTGACGTGCCATCACCTGAAAGCCGTAGCAAATACCAAAAACAGGAACACCGAGCTTGAGGATGCCGGGGTCGAGGTCGGGCGAGCCAGGCTCGTAGACGCTCGAGGGGCCACCACTCAGCACGATGCCAGCCGGGTTCTTCGCCGCGATCTCTGCTGCGGTGATCGTGTGGGGAACAATCTCGCTATAAACGTTCGCCTCACGCACGCGCCGTGCGATCAGTTGCGCGTATTGGGCGCCGAAGTCGACGACAAGAACGGGGCGTGCATTCGTGTCTGCGGATGTGGCCGTGGAGTCGGTCATGCAGTTGCCTTTGCGGAGTCAGCGCCGGCCGCTTTCGCAGCAGCAGCGGATTCGAGTTGTGCGATCTTCGCCTCAACGAGGCGCGGCACCTGACGTTCGAGGAAGAACGACAGAAAAGGGATGACGCCACCGAGGGCGATGTAAAGGAAGCGCAAGAAGGAGTAGCGCGTCAGGCGCCAGAGGATGAAGTCTGCAGCAACGTAGAAGACGTAGAGCCAACCGTGGACGATGAGGATGATCGTCGACACGTTGATGCCCTGCACGAGTTCTTTCGGTGTGAGCGTCAAGAAAGCGGAGGGACCGTTCAGCTCGATGTCGCCGCCCAGTCCGTAGCGGAACACCATCATGAGGCACAGCACAAGCAGGAAGGTGCCGGTGATGATCGACGACACCTTGTAGAACGAAAGAGTGCGACGAATGCTGGGAATATCTGAAAGCCGAGGACCAAGAGCCATAGCTCTAGTCTACGGCCGTGTCAGTGGTGAGAGCTTCGCGCTCCTCTTCCCAGACATCCCGCACGAGGCGGAACCAGAGGAAAACTGCGAACCCGGCAAACACAACCCATTCCACGGCGTAAAACACGTTGAGCAAGTTGAGGGAAATCTCCGTCGACGGGGGCGGAGCGTCAATCGCGATCAAGCCAGCCGGGGGTTCGAAACTGACGACGTAGCCGCCGTAGGTTCCCGCCGGAACTTCTGCCCAGAGGTTCACGAGTTCGGAAACCGCCAGAGCGCTGCGCTCGCCCTCTTCGAAGTCCGACTGCTGCGGTGACTCGGTCGGCAGCAGCCGTCCGGTCAGCGTCACCGGGCCCGTCATCGTGTCCAAATCTGCGATAGCGGATGCCGCAGCATCCGCCGACTCGGCCCAGCCCAACGCGATGGCGATACTCGCACCACTCGGTTCAACTCCATGAGCGACGACCCAGTAGCCCATGCCTTCGCTGTCGTTGCTGCGGTCGGAGAGGATGACGTAGTCGCCCGCAATCAGCTCTGCCGTGAGCGAGACCGTTTGCCCCGTCGTGAGGTATGACAGCGGCTCTTGAGCAGTAGCCACCGAATCGAGTTCGACTGCTGTTTCGCTTTGCTGCTCGGTGATTTCGCCACCCTCGAGGCTGCGGCTGAGTTGCCACTGGCCAAGCGCCGCGAAGCTGGCGGCGATAGCGAGAGCCAAGACGAGGGCACCGATCCAGCGCGGGCGTCGAGCGATTTCCCACATAGTCGCCGGCTCAGTGTCGGGGACCGACTTACTTAAAGGGGAATTGCTCGTACTCACTCGCTAACGATATCTGGTGCCGCGAGGCGAACCCTGTCAGCCGACTCGTCGTCAGGCTGCTTCTGGCTGGCGCGTTCTGCTTCGACTCGCTCTAGATAACGCTCGACTTCAGTGGCCGTTCGGGCGTCATCCCAGCCAAGCACACTGGCCATGAGCCCCGCCGCGACCGGAGCAGCGGACACTCCGCGGTCCCATGCCTCAATCGATATGCGAGTGCGTCGCGCCAAAACATCGTCGAGATGCAGCGCCCCTTCGGCGCTAGTGGCGTAGACAACCTCTGCCACGATGTAGTCGTCCGCGCCGGGAAGTGCTTCGGCCAGGCTCGGCGTCTCGCGCACGAGCTCGAGCACCTCGGTGGCGAGAACTCCGTAACGGTTGAGCAGGTGCTCGACCCGCGACTTGTGCACCCCGTAAACGCGCGCGAGGGCGGCACGCTTGTTCCACGCGGCTCGGTAGCCCTCTGCTCCGAGTAATGCGACGTCTTCGGTAATACTGGGCGAGATCTTGCCATCGAGCGCGGCGACGGCGGCATCCACGGCATCCTTCGCCATGATGCGATAGGTCGTCCACTTGCCGCCCGCGACGACCACAAGACCGGGAACGCTGTGCGTGACGATGTGCTCACGGCTGAGCTTCGACGTGAGATCTGACTCGCCCGCCAGCAGCGGCCGAAGGCCCGCGTAGACACCCTCGACGTCG
Organism: Salinibacterium sp. NK8237; assembly: GCF_015864955.1. Lineage (NCBI taxonomy): Bacteria > Bacillati > Actinomycetota > Actinomycetes > Micrococcales > Microbacteriaceae > Salinibacterium > Salinibacterium sp. NK8237. The sequence goes on from NZ_JADYWE010000001.1 coordinate 1,186,237, forward strand.
TCGCGGGTCAGGGGAACAGCCAGCACTTTGTTGACGTGGGCCAGCAGATAGTCGATATCGGCTGCGGTGGCTGCGGGATGAGCTTTGTCGAGATCCCAATCGGTATCCGTAGTTCCAATGAGCCAATGACGACCCCACGGAATCACAAACAACACGCTCTTCTCGGTGCGCAGCAGCAATCCGAGCTTCGACTGGAAGCGATCACGCGGCACCACAAGGTGCACGCCCTTGGACGCTCGCACCTTGAACTGACCACGAGTGCCGACCATCGACTGAGTGTCGTCGGTCCAGACACCGGTCGCGTTGACAACCTGCTTGGCACGAATCTCGAATTTCTCGCCGGTTTCAAGATCGTGAGCGATCACGCCGACGACTCGCTCGCCAACCTTGACGAAGTCCTCGACTCGAACTCGGTTGGCCACGTGAGCACCGTAATAGCTCGCGGTGCGCGCAAGAGTAGAAACATAGCGAGCATCGTCAACTTGAGCGTCGTAGTAGGTGAGGCCACCGCGGAAGGCATCGCCTCGCAAACTCGGTGCCGCCCGCAGCATCTGACCACGCGTCAAGTGGCGGTGATGAGGCACTCCTGGCGGTCGACCGCCGGTATAACTAAGAAGGTCATAGAGCAACATTCCCGCACCGATATATAGGCGCTCAAAGACCGGCTTGGTTACGGGGTAGAGAAAGCGCACGGGCTTCACGAGATGAGGAGCAAGCCGCTGCAAGAGCAGGCCGCGTTCCTTGAGTGCCTCGCGCACGAGTCGGAAATCGAGCTGTTCCAGATAGCGGATGCCGCCATGCACGAGCTTCGAGGACCGGCTCGATGTGCCCGAAGCCCAGTCTCGCGCCTCAAGCATGCCGACGTTGAGGCCGCGCGTCACGGCATCCAAGGCGCTTCCGGTGCCGACGATGCCGCCACCGATCACCAAGATATCGAGCTCGGTGTCGCGTAAGGCGGCAATCGCAGCCGCACGATTTTCAGCACTCAGCGGTGCTATCGGTTCACTCGATCGGGGCTTGACCATTGTTTTCCTCCAGCGCCTTATGACGTCAGTGTCGGTTTAGTTACAGCGGGTTGTAGGGGGCTACGACCACATCGACCCGTTGGAATTCCTTGAGGTCGGAGTAGCCGGTGGTGGCCATCGAGCGACGCAGCGCACCGATGAGGTTCGACTGGCCGTTGGGGTGTGACGATGGTCCGTTGAGAATCTCGGCGAGTGGCGCGAGTTGGCCGACCTCAACGCGGTTTCCGCGAGGAAGCTCGGAGTGGTGCGCTTCTTGACCCCAGTGGTAACCACCACCGGGCGCTTCGGTGGCGCGAGCGAGAGCGGTGCCCAGCATGACGGCATCCGCACCAACAGAGATTGCTTTGACGATGTCGCCACTGGTGCCTAGGCCACCATCGGCGATCACGTGCACGTAGCGGCCGCCCGACTCGTCCATGTAGTCGCGGCGAGCGCCGGCAACATCGGCAACAGCCGTTGCCATGGGAGCGTGGATGCCGAGGGCAGTGCGCGTGGTGCTGGAGGCTCCGCCCCCGAATCCCACGAGTACGCCAGCGGCGCCGGTGCGCATGAGGTGCAGAGCCGCGGTGTAGGTTGCGGCGCCTCCCACGATCACGGGAACGTCGAGTTCATAGATGAACTCCTTGAGGTTGAGCGGCTCAGTCGTCTTGGAGACGTGCTCGGCACTCACGGTCGTGCCACGGATGACGAACAGGTCGACTCCGGCATCAACCACCGTTTGGTACAGCTCTTGAGTGCGCTGCGGGCTCAGGGCGCCGGCAACGGGCACTCCGGCTTCCCGGATTTCCGCGAGACGCTGCGTGACGAGTTCGGGCTTGATCGGCTCGGCGTACAGCTGTTGCATGCGCGCGGTCGCCTGGTCGGCGGGCAGCGAACGGATTTCTTCGAGAACGGGTTCGGGGTTTTCGTAGCGAGTCCAGAGACCTTCGAGGTCGAGAACACCGAGGCCGCCGAGCTTTCCCATCGCGATCGCGGTCGCCGGCGACACCACGGAGTCCATGGGGGCTGCGATCACGGGGATGTCGAACGTGTAGGCGTCAATCGTCCAGCTCACCGACACATCACGAGGGTCACGCGTACGGCGCGACGGCACGATAGCGATGTCATCAAAGGAGTAGACGCGGCGAGCGCGCTTGGCGCGGCCAATCTCGAAATCATTCACCTGTCAAGACTACCCGGCCAGCGATTGTGAGACACCGTTGCTGCGGGGAGCCGCCCATTTAGTGGAACAGCGGCTGGTAAGCGCACGGTTGACACCTATTGAACAAGCGTTTAGTTTATTAAACATGCGTTCAAGATTGGATGACTCCACCACTAAGGCTCGCATCCGCGACGCCGCGATTCAGCTCATCGGGCAGAACGGGTTTGCCGCGACAAGCGCCCGCGCCGTCGCCACTGAAGCCGGAGTGAGTGCTGGCCTTGTCATCCACCACTTTGGAAGCATGCGGGAGCTCAAGGCCGCGTGTGACGATTTCATCATCACCGAGGTCACCCACCGCAAGGTCGGGATGGGCGAGGGAGACGTGAGCGCGGCAGTGAGCGAGTGGTATGCCGACCTGCCCACCTTCGAGCCCTGGCTTATCTACCTGGGCCGCCTCTTCACCGACGACTCTGTTGCGGGGGCAGACCTGTTCGACCGCCTCGTCGCCATGTCCCACACCATGCTCGCCGAAGGAGTGGCGAGCGGAGCCATCATGCCCAGCGCCGACGAGCACGCCCGCGCCGTGCTCTTCGTTACCCACAGCCTGTCGACCCTCACTCTGCAAAGCCACATCGCCCGCAGTCTCGGCAGCAGCCAACTCAGTCTCGACAGCCTCAGCCGCATGGGCAACGCCGCCCTCGAGCTCTACACCCACGGCATCTACACCCCTTCGACGATTCCCTCCCAGGAAGGACCGGGCTCCGGCCCCACCCATGACTTACGCCATTGAAACTCAGGCGCTCACCAAGCGTTACGGCAAAAACACTGCCCTCGACGGCTTGGATCTCGCCGTGGAAACCGGCAGCGTGTTCGGCATGATCGGTCCAAACGGTGCCGGCAAGACGACCGCGATGCGGCTGCTGCTCGACATCATTCGCCCCACCTCGGGCAGTGCCACCGTGCTCGGCCAGTCCCCCATCACCGGCGGTGCTGCACTGCGCCGTGACATCGGATTCCTGCCGGGCGAACTCCTCCTCGAGGGCCGCGTCACTGGCCGTTCGCTGCTCAAGCACTACGCCGAAATCAGCGGGACTGTAGCGTCCGGCCGCATCGATTCGCTCGCTGAGCGATTAGGGCTCGACCTCACCCGCCACGTGCGCACCCTCTCCAAGGGCAACAAACAAAAGCTCGGCCTCGTGCAGGCGTTCATGCATGAGCCGAAACTGCTGGTGCTCGACGAACCGACGAGCGGTCTCGATCCTCTTGTGCAGCAAGAGTTCCTCTCGATGGTGCGCGAAGCCCAACACAATGGTCAGACAGTGTTCCTCAGCTCTCACGTCTTGAGCGAGATCCAGAACGCTGCCGATCAGGTTGCGGTGCTCCGCAACGGTGCCGTGGTGAAAGTGGGCGATGTTGCCAGCCTGCGCGCGAGCGCCATCCGCCGCGTTGTCATTGACTTCACGGATGCCGCAGCCGACGACATCCGCACCGCCCTGCTTGCCCTGCCGCAACTCGACAACCTCACCGTCGCTGATGGCGAGGTGATTCAGGTCAACGGCACGGTCGAGGGACACATCGACGCCCTCGTCAAGGCGATCGCCCCCTTCCACGTGGTCGACCTGCGGGTTGAAGAGCAAGACCTCGAATCGTCGGTTATCGACCTCTATTCGAATGAGGCAAACAAATGAGTCAGAACATGACCGGGAGCTTTCTGCCCCTCACTCGGCGCAACCTTGCCGACTCGTGGCGAGGACTACTCGGCTGGACGGCCGGCGTCACGGGAGCGATTTTTCTCTATGTGCCGCTGTATTCCTCGTTCTCGGGAGACAACGCTGGCTTCGAGGACATCATTGCTTCGCTGCCGGATGGACTCGCGAGCACTCTTGGCTTCCAAGATCTCGCCAGCGGCGCCGGCTACGTGCAGGCGACGTACCTTGGCCTCATCGGGTTCGTGCTCTTCACGATTGCCGCCACTCTGTGGAGCTCGGCGGCGATCGCGGGCGATGAGGAGTCGGGTTCGCTCGAGCTCACTCTCGCCCATGGGGTTTCCCGTGTGCAGATTATGGCCGAGCGAAGCCTTGGAGTAATCCTGCGCCTGCTGTGGTTGAGCATCGTTTCGGCGCTGCTGATTCTCGCGCTCAACGACTCTTCTGGGATCGACCTTGAGCCTGCCCATGTGATCGGCGGATGCGCGGCACTGTTCGGTGTGGGAGTTCTCGCGGCCAGCTTCGGTCTCGCTGTCGGCGCCATCACCGGCCGTCGCAGTTTTGCCTCTGCGGCAGCAGCCGGAATCTCCCTGCTCGGGTACATTCTCAACTCGCTTGGCAACCAAAGCGCCGATGTCGAATGGCTCCACAACCTCTCGCCGTACTACTGGGCGTTCGGCAACTCTCCGCTGAGCGAGGGCGCCGACTGGGGTGCCCTCGGGCTCATCTTCGGAATTTCTGCCGTCATGCTCGTTCTGGGTGGGTTCGTCTTCAACCGCCGCGACGTGTCCGCCTAGCGGAGCACTCTCGACGCCCTCCCCCACGCGAAAGGCCTGCTGGAAGCAATTGCTCCAGCAGGCCTTCTGCGTATTTAGCCGGCGAATCCGTGGCGCAACGCCCGGGTTCGCTTAGTTTCTAGCGGCGGTAGTTCGGTGCCTCAACGACCATCTGGATGTCGTGGGGGTGCGATTCCTTCAAGCCTGCGGCGGTGATCCGCACAAACTTGCCCTTTTGCTGGAGCTCCTCAATGGTGCGAGCTCCCGTGTAAAACATCGACTGGCGCAGGCCACCGAGCAACTGGTACATGACCGTGGAGACGGGACCGCGATAGGGAACCTGGCCCTCGATGCCCTCGGGGATGAGCTGGTCGTCCGACGGCACGTCAGCCTGGAAGTAGCGGTCTCGGGAGTACGAGGTCTTCTTGCCACGCGTCTGCATGGCGCCGAGCGATCCCATTCCGCGGTAGCTCTTGAACTGCTTGCCGTTGAGGAAGATGAGGTCGCCGGGGCTCTCGTCGGTTCCGGCGAGCAGCGAACCAAGCATCACAGTCTCAGCACCGGCAACGAGTGCCTTGGCGATGTCACCGGAGAACTGCAAGCCACCGTCGGCGATAACCGGGATTCCGGCCTCGCGAGCGGCGAGTGACGCTTCGTACACTGCGGTCACCTGCGGCACTCCGACACCAGCAACGACGCGGGTCGTGCAGATCGAGCCGGGACCAACGCCAACCTTGACCGCATCCACTCCGGCATCGATGAGGGCTTGAGCACCGGCACGTGTTGCAACGTTGCCGCCAATGATGTCGATTCCGTCAAACGAAGAGTCGGCCTTGAGGCGACGAACGATGTCGATGACGCCAGCGGATTCACCGTTGGCGGTGTCGACGACGATGAGGTCAACGCCGGCGTCACGCAAACGTTCGGCGCGCTCCCACGCGTCACCGAAGAATCCGATTGCCGCTCCTACGCGCAGTCGGCCTTCTTCGTCTTTCGTGGCGTTGGGATACTGGTCAGTCTTCTCGAAGTCTTTGACCGTAATGAGTCCGCTGAGCTTGCCTGCGTCGTCTACGAGGGGCAGCTTCTCGATCTTGTGCTTGTTCAAGAGAGCAATTGCGCCCTCGCGGTCGATGCCCACCGGAGCAGTAATGAGAGGAGACGTCGTCATAACGTCGCGCACCAGCACGGAGTCCATATCTTCGGGCTCAATGAATCGCATGTCGCGGTTCGTGATGATGCCCACGAGCGTTCCGTCTTCTTCAATAACGGGCAAACCCGACACACGGAACTGACCGCACAACGCGTCAACTTCCGCAACAGTGGCCTGTTGCGTAGTTGTTACCGGATTGGTAATCATTCCCGATTCGCTGCGCTTGACCTTGTCAACATAAGCCGCTTGATCGTCGATGGAAAGGTTGCGGTGAAGCACTCCCAGACCACCATTGCGGGCCATGGCAATCGCCATCCGGGCCTCGGTGACCGTGTCCATGGCCGACGAGATAAGCGGCGAAGACACGCGGATTCTGCGGGTAAGACGTGAACTGGTGTCAGCATCGCTTGGAATTACGTCGGTGTGACCGGGCAAAAGCATTACGTCGTCATAGGTGAGGCCGACGAAGCCGAAGGGGTCTGGCTGTTCCATGTTAAATCTTCCTTACGGCAGGAGCGCGAAACCGGTGAATTGTGTTAAATCTCCGGCCAATCAATATTAACGGGTTTCCTGCTAGAACATTCCCCCGCATAATGGCTTCACCGCTTTGTACCCGACAAGCATTTGTATGTCGGACCGCAATCGGCCGGTGTCGTCATTGCCGTCGGCACGTCAGAACCCGGTGGGATTCTTGATTCCGGCTGGGTCCCTTCCTGGAGGTCCTGTGAACACAGCGGATTATCGCCGCACGCGACGGAAAAATAGACGAGGAGTGCTTGTAGCACTCATCGTTGCACTTTCTGCCGCCTTCTCTCTGATGGCCATGCCTGCTATGGCCGACGAGGTTAACGTCGACGAATACGACAACAGCATCATCGGTAACGTCAAGCTTGAAAGCGTGGCACTAGAGGGTGTGCTTCTCACCGTCTCTGGCGGCGGCTACGAGGTTGAAGTAGCCACGGATGCTGACGGTCGTTGGAAAGTCGGAGTGCCTGACGGTGACGAATTCACTGTCACTCTCAACGAAGACACTCTGCCCGAGGGCATTGCTGTAATCGACGAGGTAGGCGACGACGACACTCCTAACGTTAAAGAGGCGATGATCGGCCCGAGTGGCTCGACCGTCATGAACTTCTTTATCGGCCGCGGTGAACGCAACGTCACGAGCTTCTTCGACCAGTTCGTTGAACGTATCGTCAACGGCGTGAACTTCGGCCTGATGCTCGGCCTCGCTGCCATCGGCATCTCCCTCGTCTACGGAACTACCGGGCTCTCGAACTTTGCGCACGCAGAAATGGTGACCTTTGGTGCGGTGATGGCGCTCATAGTGTCGGTCGACCTCGGTTGGCCTGTCTGGATTGCGATACCGCTCGCCGTACTCCTCAGTGCCGGCTTCGGGTGGTCACTCGATGCCGCGCTTTGGAAACCGCTGCGCAAGAAGGGCGTCGGTATCGTGCAGCTCATGATCGTCTCAATCGGTCTGTCGCTGGCACTGCGCTACACGTTCCAGTACTTCCGCGGAGGCGGAACCGAGCAGCTGCCCGGCTCAGACTCCCCCGATATCCCGCTCTTCGGATCGGTATCGCTCAGCCAGACCAACATGATCAGCATGGTCATCAGCATCGTCGTGATCGTGATCTTCGCGTGGTGGCTCGTCAAGACCAAGATCGGTAAGGCAACTCGCGCCGTCTCTGACAACCCGTCGTTGGCAGCGGCATCCGGAATCGACGTCGACCAGGTCGTCCGTGTGGTTTGGATCCTCGCTGCAGCCATGGCCGGTCTTGCCGGTGTTCTCTGGGCCTACTTCCGCCCGGGCATCCGTTGGGATATGGGTGCGCAGATTCTGCTGCTCGTCTTCGCCGCAGTCACCCTGGGTGGACTCGGAACAGCATTCGGTGCACTTGTCGGCTCGATCATCGTCGGCGTTCTTGTTGAGACGTCTAGCCTCTTCATCCCATCCGACCTGAAGTATGTGGGCGCGCTCGGCGTGCTCATCATCGTCTTGTTGTTCAGACCACAAGGCATCTTGGGTCGCAAAGAGAGAATAGGTTAGGGGCCGCTCATGGATATTCTGCAAATTCTCTCCAACACCGGGTCATCACTGATTGCACCGGCAACGATCGGGTACGCCCTTGCGGCGCTCGGACTTGCCATGCACTTCGGATTCACCGGCTTGCTCAACATGGGTATGGCCGCCTTCATGGCGATCGGCGCCTATGGCTACGCAATCTCGATCCTCACCTTCGGTTTTCCGTGGTGGGGCGGCATGCTCGTCGGTGTCGGTGGCTCGCTTGTCTTCGCCCTGATCCTCGGTATTCCTACCCTGCGACTGCGCGGTGACTATCTCGCCATCGTGACCATTGCGGCCGCCGAGGTTGTGCGTCTGTTGTTCCTGACCACGACGTTCGACAAGTACACCGGCTCTGCCGATGGACTGAGCGGATACCACGAGAGCTTCCGTGCGTTCAACCCGATTCCCGATGGCACCTACGGCTTCGGCCCGTGGGAGTACAACGCCAACGGTTGGTGGGTTCGTATCTTCGGAATCACGATTCTGGCGCTTGCTGCCTTCATCCTCTGGGCTGTCATGCGCAGCCCGTGGGGCCGAGTGATCAAGGGAATCCGTGAAGACGAGGATGCCGTGCGCGCCCTCGGTAAGAACGTGTTCTCCTACAAGTTGCAGTCGCTCATGCTCGGTGGTGTCTTCGGTGCCATGGGTGGAATCATTTATGCCCTCCCGGCCTCGGTGAACCCCGGTGTGTACGTCACGTCGCTCACGTTTTTCGTCTATACCGCGTTGCTGCTCGGTGGAGCTGCAACGATCTTCGGACCGATTATCGGTTCGGTGATCTTCTGGGGTGTGCAAACCCTCCTGAGCAACCTTCTTCCCGCCATGGTCAACATCGGTCTCTTGCCGTTCATGACCACGACGCAGTCGCAGACAGTGCGTTTCATCCTTGTGGGTGTGGCGCTGATGTTGCTCGTGATCTATCGACCGCAGGGCATCCTCGGCAACAAGAAGGAGCTGACCTTTGTCAAGTAATGACGCATCGGCTGCGCCGGTGCAGCGAGCAAAGACAACCGGGCTCCACAAAGGCGACATCGTTCCTGGTGTTGCCAAGGTCGACCCGATCATCATCGCCGACGGAATTCGTCGAACATTCGGTGGTCTCACCGCGGTGAACGTCGACCACGTTGAGATCCCCCGCAATGCGATTACCGCATTGATTGGTCCGAACGGTGCCGGTAAGACGACGCTGTTCAACCTTCTGACCGGCTTCGACAAGCCTGACGAAGGCAAGTGGACTTTCGATGGGCACTCGCTCGCCGGAATGGGCGCGCACAAAGTGGCCGGCCTCGGCCAGGTGCGCACGTTCCAGCTGACGAAGGCCCTCGGGCTCTTGACGGTTCTTGAGAACATGAAACTCGGTGCCAAGGATCAGATCGGGGAGAACATTTTCCGCGCGATGATCCCCAGCCTCTGGCGCAAGCAAGAAGCCGAGATCGAAGAGCGCGCAATCGTTCTGCTCAAGAAATTCAAACTCGACACCAAGTCGTCTGACTTCGCCGCCAGCCTTTCCGGTGGTCAGCGCAAGCTGCTCGAGATGGCTCGCGCCCTCATGAGCCAGCCGACGCTGGTGATGCTGGATGAGCCCATGGCCGGTGTTAACCCCGCGTTGACTCAGTCGCTGCTCGACCACATCCTCGACCTGAAGGAAGAGGGCATGACGGTGCTGTTTGTCGAGCACGACATGCACATGGTGCGTCACATCGCCGACTGGGTGATCGTGATGGCTGAAGGTCAGGTCGTTGCTGAAGGTCCCCCTGACGAGGTCATGAAGAACCAAGCCGTCATCGATGCGTACCTCGGTTCGCATCAAGATGTCGACCTGGGAATCGTCACGGGCCGCATCGAAGGCGAACTCAACACTGAAGCGATCGAACTCGCCGCGGAGGTCAAACACCTCGACGAGAACATCGCTAACCGCAAGGAGACCGGCAAGTGAACGCAATCCCTACCGAGAATGCGGTCGTCCACGTCAAGGACCTGACCGCAGGGTATCTACCCGGCGTCGACATCCTCAACGACTGCAATTTGGTCGCTAACCCGGGTGAACTGATCGGAATTATTGGTCCTAACGGTGCCGGCAAGTCGACCCTACTCAAGGCAATCTTCGGCCAGGTGCAAGTGCGCGGCGGATCGATCACCCTCAACGGTGACAACATCACCGGGCTCAAAGCAAACAAGCTTGTAGCGCGCGGTGTTGGTTTTGTTCCGCAAAACAACAACGTGTTCCCGAGCCTGACGATCGAAGAGAACCTTCAGATGGGGCTGTACCAAAACCCCAAGATCTACGATGAGCGTCTCGAATTTGTGACCGGCATTTTCGCCGAGTTGAAGTCGCGCCTCAAGCAGCGCGCGGGTTCGCTCTCGGGTGGTGAGCGCCAAATGGTCGCCATGTCTCGAGCACTCATGATGGACCCCCACGTTCTTCTTCTCGACGAGCCGTCCGCTGGACTCTCGCCGGTGAAGCAGGATGAGGCATTCATCCGCGTATCGGAGATCAACAAGGCCGGCGTAACCACGATCATGGTTGAGCAGAACGCACGTCGTTGCCTGCAAATTTGTGACCGCGGCTACGTTCTTGACCAAGGCCACGATGCCTACGAAGGCACCGGGCGCGAGCTACTGAACGACCCCAAGGTTATTGGCCTCTACCTCGGCACCCTCGGCACGTAGCCACCAGCACTCCGCTTCACCTGATGCCCCGCCCGGATTCGTCCGGACGGGGCATCAGTGTTTGTGCGCTCCGAGATGCCTCGCGGCGCACGTTGGAGAGTCCCCGTGTGGCTGATTTGCGTCAGGCGAGCCCCTAAGCCTCTTTCACGGGCCGGAGCGGGTTGATGTCCGCGAGCCCTCCTTCGCTCCCGTACGACGGCTTCTGACGCTGTTTCAGGATTGTTCACGCCAGGTTGGTTTCCCTGAAACCGTTTCAGAGCTATTCAGCACCGCCTGGCGCGCGAAAAAGGCCCCAACCCTTGGAGGGGTTGGGGCCTTTCTCTGAGCTAACTTACGTTCTCAGTGAGAGTGACTCTCGCAGAGATTTAGTAAGCGCTGTAGGTGTTGTCGTCACCGTACTGGTAGACACCGATCGTCGCTTCGGTGGGGTCACCGAGGTCATCGAAGGTGATCGGACCAGAGACGCCGTCATAGTCAGCAGTTCCGCCGCCATTGATGATCTCTGCACAGTCAGCGAAAGTCGTGCACTTTTCGCCGTCGCCCGAACCACCCGATACTTCCTGAAGCTTCGCAGCAATGTCAGCGGAATCCGTGGAACCGGCGGCAAGCGATGCGAGAGCAAGGAGGATTACAGAGTCGAAGGACTCTGCTGCGTAGCTGAACTCTTCGAGTTCAGGCTGACCCGACTCGACGTAGAACTCGTTGAGAGCGGTCGTGAAGTCCGCGATCGTGTCTACGCTGAGGCCGGGGAGGGTTCCCTTAGCACCGGTGAGGGTGCCTTCAGCGAACTCATCACCGAAGTTGGCGAGGTTGCCATCTACAAAGTAGAGGTTCTCTGCCGGGAAGCTGCTGACGATGCTCGGAAGCATGGTCGAAACTTCTTCGAAGGTGATCAGTGCAATGGCGTCAGGGTCCGCAGCAAGAACTTCGGAGATCTGAGCGTCGAACGTGGTGTCACCCGTGTTGTAGGTGGGCTGTGCCACAACTTCGCCACCGGCTGCTTCGAATGCTTCCTGCGTGTAGCCGGCGAGACCGGTTCCGTAGGAGTCATTGAGAACGATCATGCCGAGAGTTTCGTGACCATCGGCAGCGATCAGGTTACCGAGAACCTCACCCTGAAGTACGTCGGACGGAGCCGTACGGAAGTACAGGCCCTTGTCGTCGTACGTGGTGAAGTCAGCCGAGGTGTTTGCTGGCGAGAACTGGATTACGCCAGCGCCAACAACCTGGTCAATGAACTGAAGCGAAACACCCGAGGATGCTGCACCAAGAATTGCAGAAACATCTTCACCGAGCAGGCGAGGGATTTCAGTCTCGTATGCCTTGTTGTCGGTGTCACCGGAGTCGCCCTGAATAAGGTCGACCGTGATGCCAGCATCAGCTGCGTTGATCTCTGACGCTGCGTACTCGGTTCCTGCAATCTCGGGCGGGCCGAGGAATGCGAGGTTACCGGTTACGGGCAGTGCCGTTCCAAGCTTCAGCGACAGTTCGCCACCGTCGGATCCAGTGGAGGTGTCATCACTGTCAGTTGCACAGCCGGCCAATACCAGTGCGCTTGCACCGACGATTGCGAGACCGCTCAACAGGGTCCGCTTGGACCGTGATGGGGAGGCCGTAGCCTTCGCGAATACGCTCATGTTGCTCCTTGCGTTTCGAATGTGTTCAGGAATCAAATGTGGCACTACCGTGTCGCCACACTGTCAAGCTATGCCCACCCGGCACATCCGCACAATACGTCTGTACTACAGCCTTGTAACGCTCTTGGGAATCGTTACCATTCGTAGACTTTGAGAAACATAGGTGTTTCTCAGTTAATCCGGGTGTACACGTTGTCGCTACCGTACTGGTAAATCCCAATGACCGCGCCCTGTGGATCACCATTGTCATTGAGGGTTATCGGGCCTGAAACACCGTCGTAATCTACGGTGCCTCCGGCGAGCACAATCTTCGCTGCATCCGCAAATGTGGTGGCAACTTCACCATCGCCGCTGCCGCCGGACACCTCCTGGAGCTTGCTCGCAATGCCTTCGCCTGAAATCGTCTGCGACGCCAGCGCGGCCAAGCTCGCCAAAATCACAGCGTCATAGCTCTCAGCCGCGTAGCTGAAGTCTTTGAGGTCGGGATTGATTTCGAGCAGGCGATCAGTGAAATCCGAGATTGTCGAGATGTCGAGCCCTGGCTGTGTGACGATGGATCCCGTCAGGCTGCCGTCAGCAAATCCCGAGTCACGATCACCGAGAGATAGTCCAGAAAAGAAGAGCTGGTCGCCGGAGTAACCGGCAGCAATGAACGCCTTGGCAATCTTCTCGGCCCGCTTGGAGCCCACGATCGCTACGGCATCCGGCTCAGCAGCAATTGCCCGCTCAATTTGCTCATCGAGGTCGGTGGCATCCTCATCGATCAACTCCTGAGAAAGAAGCTCACCGCCACCGCGCAGGAACGCTTCGCTCAAAGCACGAGGCAACAGAGGCTCACACAGAGTGTCCTCATTGAGGATCGCAATCGATCCATCACCGACGCGTTCGGCCATCTCTTTCCCGAGTGCAGCGCCTTCAAGGGCGCACGATGGCGAAGTGCGCCAGTACAGTCCATCGTCCCCATAATTGGAGAAGTCAGGCGAGTCGTTTGCTGGCGAGATCTCGACAACCCCCGCTCCGGTGATCTGGTCAATAACCTTCTTCGAAATGCCGTTGGATAGCCCACCGATAATCACTGTCGCGCGGGCCTCAAGCAACTCCGTCACCGCGTCCTCGGCCGTCGTATCTGTCGAGTCACCCGAGTCACGCGACTCGATGTTCACCGTGAGGCTGGCGTCAGCGTCGTTGACATCTTGAGCGGCTAGCGCGATCGCTGCAGCTACTGCCGGGCCGAACTTGTCGAGCGATCCCGACTCGGGCACAAGTGCGCCAACCGTGAGAGTCAAATCTTTGGGTGAAATGGGTTCTTCCACGGGTTCTGCTGTCGAGCATCCGCTCAATACAAGAACCGCAGCAAGAACGCCTGCAACTGCCGTGAACCCGTGCCGGGTTCGCAGCGACACGCGTGATCCACGGGACATGGATGTCATCACAGTCGCTCCTATCTACCGCCCAGAACACAGAGCAGCATTGTTACGGTACTGGCCAATCCTGAAAACGGGAACTCAGGGCGAGCCGTTTATAGTCAAAAATGTGCCCCCAATCCGGGCGGCACATCACCTAGCCGACGGTTGAACCACTCTTATAGGCGAACCTATTCTCGCTGTCGTAAGTGTAGAAGCCCCAAAAAGCGGGCTCTATATTGCCCCCGGGGGTGAAATTGACGGTGCCAGAAACGCCGTCGTAATCAATGTCGTTTGTCGTCTTAAGCACTTCGAGGCACTCGTCAAAACTTAGACACTTCACACCACTCTTCGAGACGTCGTAGAGGGAATCCGCAATCGCTTGCCCCGCGTCATCGTTAGCGACAATGGCGGCGAGAGCCGCGAGCATGGTGGCATCGTAGGCTTCGGCCGCGTAGGCATACGTTGTCAGCTTCGAGTTGGTGTCCTTGAGCGCCGCAATGAGCGTCTTCGATGGCTGTGCACCTTCGATCACTCCGCGAACACCCGTCAAAGTCCCCTTGTCGAATGCTTGCGAATAGTCTCCAGTGTTGAGCGACGTGAGCCAGAGTTTCGAACCCTTGAAGCCCGCATCAACGATCTCCTCGATTGCCGCTTTGGTCGCTTTCTCAGCGTCATACGTCGAACCGATCACCACATAGTCAGGATCAGCGTTCTCAAGGTTGGCGACGATGGTGTCGAATTTCGTTGTCGAGCTCTCAAAAATGTCGTCTGACACGAGCTCTATGTCGTGCTCGGCGAGTGCCTCAACGAACGTGTCGTGCAATGCAACACCCTGCGCATCGTCAATATAAATGAACGCAATTTTCGGAGTCGTGTCACCACCGGTCAAGGCCTCAGCCAGCGCGAAACCCTGCTGATCATACGCAGGGATGGTGCGGAAAAAATAGCCGTCGTCAAAAACATCATCGAGGCTCGACAGCGTCGCTGCCGGTGAAATAAGGGGAATCTTCGCATCCATCGCCAACGGTATTGCGCGCTGCGCCAGGGCGGATGACGACGGACCGATCACGACATCGACTTCCTTCGACACCAGAGTCTTGAAATTCGACTCCAATTTCGTGCCCGAGGCATCGCCCGAGTCGACCGCTTCGATCTCAACCGGCTCACCGTTCACGCCGCCAGCGGCGTTGATCTCTTTCACCGCTGCTGCGACCCCAGCCTTCTGCGCTGCAGCCAAGAAAGAAAAAGTGCCGCTGGTGGGAAAAATTGTTCCCACGCGAAGAACGCCATCACCGGTCGGTGTTGACTCAGGCGAAGGCGTGGCGGTGGGAGTCGATGCAATGACCGGCGTTTGAGTCGGTTCCGGAGAACTGCATGCTGCGAGAGCCACAGCAACCATTGCCGCTGCGATCACACCGCGAGTCGTGCGAAACCTCGTCATGGACTTACCTCTCACGGTGGAGCGATCTCGGGCGATCGAGCACCTTCACAGGAATACTACGGTGCGCCCGGTGCCTCCGCAGGCGAACCAAGCCGCGTGCGAGAAGAGTGGCGGAACAGATCATACGTAAGGATGGCGAGCGCCACCCACACGATGGCGAAACCAAGCCAGCGCTCCGGAGGCATCGCCTCGTGGAACACGAAAACGCCCACCATGAGTTGAAGAATGGGCGCCAAATACTGCGCCAAACCCATATAGGTGAGGGGCAGCCGACGAGCTGCCGCCGCAAACAAGATCAACGGGATCGCCGTGATAGCACCCAAGAAGAGTGTCAAAGTGAGATGTCCCGGCCCCGCAGTACCCGCAGCGAGCTGCCCATTGGCCGCAAGCACAAGCAACACCACAATCGCTAGCGGCGTCAGAAACGCGGTCTCAACGGCAAGGCCGCCCACGGCATCCGCCTTGGGACCCACGCTTTTCTTTACGAGCCCATAGAGACCGAAACTGAACGCAAGGCCCAACGCGATCCACGGAAACCGGCCGTACCCGATCGCCAAGACGAGAACGGCGAGCGCACTAATCGCTAGGGCCACCCATTGCAGCGGGCGAAGTCGCTCACGCAACACAACGACTCCGAGCAGCACCGTGACAATCGGATTCGTGAAATAGCCGAGCGCTGCCTCAACAATGTGGCCGTTGAGGCTCGCATAAACGTAAATGAGCCAGTTGACGACGACGAAGGCACCGCCCAAGCCCAGCATCCAGAAGGTGCGACGATCGCGAACAATAGCCATGACCCGGGTGTATCCCCGCGTAACCACCAGAAGGGCGGCACAGAACACGAGAGACAACACGATGCGCCAGGCAACGATCTCGATCGCTCCCGACTCTTTGAGCGAGAAGAACACGATCGGCATCGCGCCCCACAAAACATAAGCAGAAACAGCGAAGCCGAGGCCGCTGGGCGAAACGCGATCAGTCGCCGAAGAAGTGGAGGTCACAACTAAATCCTAGGGTCGGATGCTGTCTGTGAAAGCCACCAGGAACGACGAAAGCCCAGAGCCGAGGCCCTGGGCTTTCGAAACGCCTCACCGCGAACGGGAGACGAGAAAGTTAGTTTCGCGTGAGCGAGAGACTACTTAGCGAACGATGACAGCGAGAACGTCGCGAGCCGAAAGTACGAGAAGGTCTTCTCCGCCGTACTTCACCTCGGTTCCGCCGTACTTGGAGTAGATGACCTTGTCACCAACTGCGATGTCAAGCGGCACGCGGTTTCCGTTGTCGTCAATGCGACCGGGACCTACGGCGACTACTTCACCCTCTTGGGGCTTCTCTTTCGCAGTGTCAGGAATGACGAGCCCAGACGCGGTGGTCTGTTCTGCATCGACCTGCTTGATAACAATGCGATCCTCGAGCGGCTTAATGGACACCGACACGTTTGACCTCTTTCTAAAGTGCTTGGGCTGGCACACTCCGTACGGGAGTGCCAGATCAACTATACGGCTTGGTTGGCACTCGATCAACGTGAGTGCCAATACGGATGCGGATACGGTTAGAGAATGAATCAGAGCGAATTGCGCGAGCTACTTTCAGCCGAGGGCCTTCGCCTGTTGGACTCGCTACCGACGTGGCACTCGAGCGACGAGATCGTGCGTACTGTCGCCGAGCTTCGCAAGGCTGGGCACAGCCCCGCATTGGTCGCCGCAGTGCTCAGCCAATCCAAGCTTCGAGCGAAAGCTGCCAGCAAGTTCGGTCCGTTTGCCGACCGAATGCTCTTCACCGAGGCCGGCCTCGAACAAGCAACTCGCCTTTCTGTTGCCGCCCAGCACGCCGGACGATTCTCCAAAGCCGGCGTGAAATGGGTGGCAGACCTCGGCTGCGGCATCGGAGCGGATGCTCTCGCCATCGCAGCTCTTGACATCAATGTCACCGCGGTCGAACGAGACGAAACCACCGCCGCGCTCGCAAGCTTCAACCTCGCACCCTGGAGCAATGCCCAAGTCGTGCACGGCGATGCTGAATCTGCTGACCTCACCGGCATTGACGGGGTTTATCTGGATCCCGCCCGCCGCGATGCCCGGGTTCGCCTCACCAATCCGGCCGACTGGACACCATCCCTCGACTTTGCGTTCGGTCTTGCCGAGCGTTACCCGACCGGCATCAAACTCGGCCCCGGAATCGACCGAGACCTCATTCCCGACACCGCAGAAGCACAGTGGATTTCAGTCGGGCGCGAAGTTGTCGAGCTCGGACTGTGGTTCGGGACCGTTGCCCGCCCGGGCATCCGGCGCGCAGCCCTCGTGATCGGGGACCACGGTACTGCTGAGCTCACCGCCGCGGCCGACAGCGTGGACGAACCAGCGGGAGAGCTCGGGCAGTTTCTTTACGAGCCCGACGGTGCCGTCATCCGTGCTCGCCTCATCGGTGATCTCGCGCGGCAACTGAACGGTCGCATGCTCGACACGTCTATCGCCTACTTCAGCGCGGATGCCGCCGTCGCGTCACCTTTCGCAGCCTGCTTTGAGATCGTCGAAGATTTCACTCTCGACAAGCGTTCACTGAAGAAGGAATTAGCGGCGCGCAAGATCGGCACTCTAGAAATCAAAAAGCGCGGGGTCGATATCGACCCCGCGGCTTTTAGAACGTCGCTCTCGCTCAAGGGCGAAAACAGCGCGACCCTGATTCTGACGCGCGTTGCTGGCAAGCGCCGCGCGCTGCTTGCGCAGCGCGTCACGCCTGCTGCACGCTAATGCCGAGCATCTCGCCTCAACGAGTGGGCGAGAGGCTCAGCGGATAGTGGCGACTAGTAGCGGTATTCGTTTCCGCCCATGATCATGAACGGCAGAAAGAATACCGCTGCGATAACGAGCCCAACGATGATGCTCAACCCGACTCCGACATAACCCGTGATGAGACCGGTTAGCCAGAACGGCCGGGCATACTTCTGCTTCTTTTGCGCTAGATGCCCGAGAACTACGGCTGCTACAGCAGGCAGAAATCCCATGCCGACAAAGGTCAACAGGACACCCACGATTCCGGTAACCATCGAGGCGATCGATAGCCCCTGTGGCAGGCCGGCAGCGACTGGCGTGTATGGCGCCTGACCTGGGGTGGAGCCGCCTGCATAGCCAGGAATCGGGGTGCCGCTCGGGGCAGAGTAGGGGTCATTGGCGGCGGCAGTCGGCGCTGTGGGCGCCGCTGCAGCGGGTGGTGTTACCCCGGGCGAAGCTGCGCTCACGGCGTCGCTCGCTGCGGGGGCCGTCTGGGTGGCCTTGGGTGCTGGCGGCACCGGCGGGACACTTGATGCCGTGCTGCTCGTGGTCGCTGCCACAGCCGCGGGCGCAGCCGTTTCATTCGCCTTGGCAGTCTTAGCCGCTGCAGCAGTGGCCGCGGTCGTCTTAGCTGCTGCGGCCTTCGTTGCTGCAGCTTTCGTAGTGGCAGCCTTGGCCGTCGTCGACTTAGCGGTGGCGGCCTTCGTCGCCGTAGCCTTCGTTGTTGTGGCCTTAGCGGTTGCGGGCTTGGCTGTAGTGCTTTTTGTTGCACTGACCTTGGGCCCGGCGGTTACCTTGGCCGCAGAAGTCGATTCGGATGCGGTGGTCGACTTGGCGGCAGGCGACTTCTTCGCTGCGGGCTTCTTGGCCGAGGGGGTGGCTTTCGCCAGGGGCTCGCCGGAGGTTGAGGACGCGCTGGGCGTGGAGATCGACGGAATTGAGTCGTCTGAATTGTTGGTAGCCATGCGCACACTTTAGCAAGTGTGAAGCAACAGAAAAGGGCCCGCACTCGCGTGCGGACCCTTTTCGAGCGTTGTTGCTTAGTAGGAGGTTCCCGCACTGAGGGCGATGATGAAGCCGACTACGAACAAGCTACCGATCACGAAGCCAATGTATCCGAGGATGAGGCCGATGATGGCGAGCACGTTGCCCTGCTCACCCGTCTTCTTGATCTGGCTCAGGCTGATGTGTCCAAGAATGATTCCCACGAGGCTGAGGCCGAAGACCGACGTCACGAGGGAGATGATCGAAAGGACGTTCCATTTGGCAACCGGCGCGCCTGCTGGCGATGCGGCGTAAGGCGTGGGTTCTGACATGTCGACGAGCTCCTTAGATGATGATGCCGAAACCGGCGCCCCTATATTCTCAGCCTGAAAGATGCCTGTCAACGCAGGTCAGTCAGATTTTACGACTGCGTCACGCCTGAATTTGAGTGACGGGGAGCGTGGAATCAGCGCTGAAGCCCAAAGTTGACGGCTCTTTGCTCGCCATAATCAATTGGGCGCCCAGTGCCGCAATCATCGCTCCGTTGTCGGTACACAGTGACAACGGCGGGATGCGCAATTCAATCCCCGCCTGCGCACAACGCTCCGCGGCGAGTTCGCGAACGCGAGCATTCGCTACGACACCGCCCCCGAGCAGGAGACGGGGCACCCCGCGATCGACGCAGGCTGCGACCGCCTTGGTGAGGAGAACATCCACGACTGCCTCACGGAAACTTGCTGCGACATCCGCAATGGAAAAATCGGTACCCGCGTCTTGCTCACGCTCAACCCAGCGGGCGACCGAGGTTTTGAGACCCGAGAACGAAAAGTCGTAGCGGTGACGGTCGGCGTCTTTGGCGTGCGTGAGTCCGCGCGGAAAACGAATCGCCTTGGGGTCGCCGCCCACCGCGACCCGGTCGATCTGGGGCCCACCGGGATACGGCAAGCCGAGCAAGCGCGCGACCTTGTCGAAAGCCTCGCCCGCAGCATCGTCGATCGTCTCGCCAAGCAGCTCAACATCAGAGACCAGGTCACGCACTTCGAGCAGCGACGTATGGCCGCCAGACACCAACAGCGCGATCGTCGGAAGCTCAATCTCAGTGCCATCATCGCGCAAGACATCGGCACCGACGTGACCAACCAAGTGATTGACCGCATACAAGGGCTTGCCCGTGGCCACAGCGAGCGCCTTGGCCGCTGCGACTCCGACCATCAGCGCGCCCGCAAGCCCCGGGCCGCTCGTGACGGCAATGGCATCCAGCTCAGACAATTCAACGCCGGCTTCAGCGAGCGCCTGTTCGAGCGCCGGTTGCATCGCCTCGAGGTGGGCACGCGCCGCAACCTCGGGAACCACTCCCCCGTAGCGAGCGTGCTCCTCCATCGACGACGAGATCACATTGGCCAACAATTGGTTGCCGCGAACGATACCGATTCCGGTCTCGTCACAGCTCGTCTCGATGCCGAGCACGAGGGGATTCGTGGTGTTGGCAGGAAGCTGACCTGAGAGGGCTGAGCTTGCCACTGCTGAAGCTGGATTCGGAGCTGGATTAGACATCAGGCACCCACCGCGGGAGAAAGCTTGGGTTCGGGAATAGTGAGTCGCATCACGATCGCATCAACCCCATCCGGTTGGTAGTAGTTCGGGCGCACCGCAATTCGCTCGAAGCCGAGCGAATCATACAGGTGCTGCGCAGAGGGATTATCGTCGCGCACCTCAAGAAACAGTTCGCTCGCACCACGATCGCGTGCTTCGACCATAAGAGCGTGCATCAGCGCACGACCGATTCCCTGGCGGCGAGCATCCGGAGAAACAGCAATCGTCTGGATGTCAGCCTGTGGCGACCGGAACGGCGAACGCAATCCTGCGTACGCCGTGACCACCGAGGGCTCCCCCACCGGATGCGCGATCACGTAGTACCCGTGGTTGTCGCGAATCTCGGCACGCATCATGTCACTCGACCAGGCATCGTTTGCGAACTCGCTGGCCTCAATGGCCATGATGGCGTCGAGGTCGCTTTCGGTCGCGCGGCGTAATTGCCAGCTCATGCGGTTACTCGTTTCGATCCTGCGGAGAGGGTGATGTCTGGCGAGCGCAAGTAGAGCGCCTCTTCGCCAGCAAAAGGACGATGGTGTTCGCGCAGCAGGAATGCGAGGCGTGCCAAGTTCGAGGCGTGCACGGGCTCCGCGTCCCTCACGTGAAAGTGCTCGAAATTCGGGACGCTAGCGGCGAGCTCGGCGGCGGGAGCGAGCGCCGGACCGGCAACGCGCACGGGCAGCCCCGCGGCATCCGATCCCTCGTAGGTTGACCAGTACAGTTCCTTGCGACGCGCATCGGTCGCCACGACGACCGGTTCAGTTTCTCCGAGCGCGAGTGCATCATGCGTCACGACAGGCAACAACGGAAGGCCAGCGCCAAAGGCAAAAGCCCGAGCCGCCACAATGCCAACCCGCAGTCCAGTAAAGGGGCCCGGGCCCATTCCGGCCACGACACCGGTCAGGTCGGTTACAGCGCACTCAGCGTCAGTCAGGCAACCGCGGATGAAGCCGCCAACGACTTCGGCGTGCTTGCGAGTATCCGAAGAATTGTGTTCCGCTCTCACCACGCCCTGAGCGTCGACGATCGCGACGCTCGTGCCCGCCGAGGTATCAATCGCTAACAGCATTGAGCCACTCCATGTCTGCCCATCTCGGGCCGTTTCCGGTCACGGTGACGGTGCGTGGTTCGATTGCTTCTTCGGCGAAATCGTCGGTGTGATCGATGGAGGCACTGTCGCCGTCTGAATCGGGATCCTCATCTGCCGCCCCGGCACCCACAGGGCGCACGATATCGACCGTAAGCCAACTCTCGCTCACTCCGTCGAGTAAACCGGCGCCCCATTCGACAACCACAATGGATGACTCAAAGTCGATGTCGAGGTCGTCGAGCTCTACGGCGCTACCGAGACGATACGCGTCGACGTGAACGAGCGGTGGTGCCTCCACCTGCGAGAGTTCTGCGCCAGAGTCGTCGAGCCTGGGATGCGTGCGTGCCAGAACGAACGTGGGGCTCGTGACCGTGCCACGAATGCGGAGAGTCTCCCCGATCGCGCGCGTCAGCGTGGTCTTTCCGGCACCGAGTTCGCCATTGAGCATCACCAGATCGCCCGCCACAAGTTGCGCGGCGATGACGGCGCCCAACTCGGCCATGCGGTCGGGAGAATCGACTGTTAGCGCGGTCACGACTCGTACCTGCGGGTTACACGGGAACCGATGCGGGTCACAATTTCGTAGTTGATGGTGTCAGCGGCGGCCGCCCAGTCATCCGCGGTCGGCACCGACTGTGCTGGGTCGCCGAAAAGGACTGCCCGATCGCCGACGGCAACGTTCGCATTTCCCATATCGACCACAATTTGATCCATCGCGACGCGACCCGCGACTCGACCAACGACACCATTGATAGAAACCGGTCCACGGTTTGACGCATGACGGGGAACCCCATCACCGTAGCCGAGCGGCACGAGCGCGAGCGTGGTGTCTTGCTCGCAGCGGTAGGCGTACCCGTAGGAGACCCCAGAACCGGCAGTAACGCGCTTCACCGACACGACAGGAGCGCTGAGGGTCATGGCGGGCACAAGACCGAGTGCCGCAGCATCCACATCGTCGGCGGGCGACAGCCCATAACTGCTGATGCCCACGCGAACGAGATCGAAACGGGCAGAAGGATGTTTGATCGCGCCCTCTGACGCCGCAAGGTGGCGCAGCTCGGGGCGGAGCCCTACCGACTCGGCCATGGCGACGGCGGCCGAGAATTGCTCGATCTGGTCAGCGTCGTGCTCGGCCCCCGCGTTGGCGAGGTGGCTCCACAGACCCCGCACGCGAATGCGACCCGCGAGCTCGTGAACAACCGCTGCCTCGAAGAACTGGTGCCACTCTTCCAAGAAAGCGCCGTTGCGGTGCAGCCCTGTATCGACTTTCAAGTGGACGAACGCAGTATCGGATGTCGCGGCAACCTCATGCAGCTGCTCCGTGCTGCTCACGCCGAGGTCGATATCCGCGCGCACCGCTTCGCCAAAAACTGCCCCCGGCTGGTGCAACCACGCCAGCAGCGGAGCATCGATGCCGGCGCCGCGCAGCGCAAACGCCTCGGTCAGGTCGGCGACGCCGAGCCAGTCGGCGCCTCCCGCGAGTGCTGCCCGCGCGCTTTCGATAGCACCGTGGCCATAGCCGTTGGCTTTGACAACAGCCATTACCTGCACCGGTGCGACGAGCGCCCGCAGGGTTTTGATGTTGTGAATGATGGCCGCCGTGTTGATGGTGGCGAGTCGAAGATCAGCCAAGGTGTGCCTCCGCGATGACATAGGCGATCGCGATTCCGGCGTCGTGACTCATCGACAGGTGCACCGAGGTTATTCCGCGACGTTCGGCAATGGCTTTGGTCGAATTGTGGAGCTCAAGCGAAGGATTGCCGAGCTGGTCAGAAACCACCCGCATGTCGTGCCAGGTCACTCCAGCTGAGTCGCCGAGCGCCTTGATGAGTGCTTCTTTCGCGGCAAAACGCCCTGCTAGCGAGCGCAGCGGACGAGGTTTGCCATCCTTGAGCTGTTCGCTCTCAGAGAACAGGCGCGATGTGAGGGTCGGTGTGCGCTGCAGAGCACGCTCGAAGCGGGCGATGTCGACGACATCCACACCGATCCCCACAATCACGGTGAAACCTATTCGACGGTGACAGACTTCGCGAGGTTGCGAGGCTGATCGACGTCGAGTCCCTTCGCAGCAGAAAGCTCCATGCCGAAGATGTGCAACGGAATGACAGCAAGCAGCGGCTCAAAGAACGAGCCAGCCAACGGAATCGGGATGACCTCATCGGCGAAGGGAAGCACAGCGGCGTCACCCTTCTCGGCGATAGCGATAACGCGAGCGCCCCGAGCACGGATCTCCTGAATGTTGGAGACAACCTTCTTGTGCAAAGAGTTGGGGTCGCGCGGGCTCGGAACGATCACGAAGACGACCTGACCGGGCTCAATGAGCGCGATCGGACCGTGCTTGAGCTCGCCAGCAGCGAAGCCCTCCGCGTGAATGTACGCGAGCTCCTTGAGCTTGAGCGCGCCCTCAAGGGCGATCGGGTAGCCAACGTGGCGACCGAGGAAGAGCACCGACTGGGTATCTGTCATCCAATGAGCCAGCTGCTTGATCGACTGCGAGGTCACCAAGACCTCAGAGATCTTGTCAGGAATAGCCTGCAACTCGGCCACATTCTCGCGAATCTCCTTATCGCTAAGTGTGCCGCGCACGCCCGCAATGTGCAGACCGATCAGGTACAACGCCGTGGCCTGAGCAACGAAAGCCTTCGTGGATGCCACAGCAACCTCAGGACCAGCGTGCGTATAGACAACAGCGTGCGATTCACGCGGAATCGTTGCGCCGTGCGTGTTGCACACCGAGACAACCTTCGCGCCGGACTCCATAGCGAACTTGACCGCCATGAGCGTGTCCATGGTCTCGCCAGACTGGCTGATCGAGATCACAAGCGTGCGATCTGTGAGAATCGGGTTGCGGTAGCGGAACTCGTGAGCGAGCTCAACATCGACAGGAACGCGCGCCCACGCCTCAATGGCATACTTGCCCAGCATGCCGGCATAGGACGCAGTTCCACACGCAACTACAACGATGCGGTCGATGTTCGCGATAACCTCATCGCCGAGCGGCTCGAATTCGGTGAGCTTGACCAGCCCATCCTGAACGCGACCAAGAATGGTGTTGGCAACGGCATCCGGCTCTTCGCTGATTTCTTTAGCCATGAAGCTCGACCAACCACCCTTTTCGGATGCTGAGGCGTCCCACGCGATATCGAACTCTTCGACCTCAACCGTGTTGCCTTCGAAGTCGATGACGTCGACAGAGTCGGGACGGATCGTGACGATCTGGTCTTGGCCAATCGCAACCGCGCGACGAGTGAACTCCACGAAAGCCGCAACGTCGGAGCCCAAGAAGTTTTCGCCGTCGCCCAAACCGATCACGAGCGGAGAGTTGCGGCGAGCGCCAACAACAACGCGTGGCTGGTCTTGGTGCACGGCGAGGAGAGTGAAAGCACCCTCGAGACGCGAAACGACGCTCTGCATCGCAGCAGTGAGGTCACCCGTCTTGTCGTACTCTCGCCCGATGAGAAGGGCCGCAACCTCAGTGTCGGTCTCGCTAATGAACGTTTCACCGTCGAGCAGCAACTCGTTCTTGAGCTCAGAGAAGTTCTCGATGATGCCGTTGTGAATGAGCGCGAGCTTGGAGTCGCGGCTCAAGTGCGGGTGAGCATTCACATCGGTGGGACCACCGTGGGTAGCCCAACGAGTGTGGCCAATACCAGTGGCACCGTTGCCCAGAGGCTCGGCTTCAAGATCATCCAACAGCATCTGCAGTTTGCCAGCACGCTTGCGCGTTCCGAGCACTCCAGCTTCATCGATGATCGCGACACCGGCGGAGTCGTACCCCCGGTACTCGAGACGCTTTAGACCGCCGAGGAGAACCTCAAGGCTTTTTTCGTTACCTACGTAACCGACGATTCCACACATGGATACGAGTTTAGTTCCCCCAGCTGGGTATCCGTGCGCCGATAGGATGTTCGGAATGCATGAACATGGCTCCGGACACGGTCACATCTCTCCCTTTCTCGAAATCGATCGGAGCGATTGGGCTGAACTTGCTCCCAAGATGGAAGTTCCCCTCACCCAGGCGGAGCTCATTGAGTTGCGCGGACTTGGCGACGAACTCGATCTGACCGAAGTCGCTGAGGTCTATCTCCCCCTCAGCCGCCTCCTCAACCTTTATGCCGAGAACGCTCGACAACTCCACTCCGCAACCACCCAGTTCTTGGGAGCATCCACCGGACGCACGCCGTTCGTTATTGGAGTCGCTGGATCCGTCGCCGTCGGAAAGTCCACCATCGCCCGGCTGCTCCGCGAGCTTCTTTCCCGCTGGGAAGGCACCCCACGCGTCGAACTTCTCACGACCGACGGCTTTCTGCACCCCAACGCTGAGCTCGAACGCCGCGGCATCCTTGAACGCAAGGGATTCCCCGAAAGCTACGACCGTCGGGCGCTGCTGCGCTTCGTCAGCAAAATCAAAGCCGGCGAGCCCGTTGTGCGCGCCCCGTTCTACTCCCATCTGGCCTACGACATCATCCCGGATGCGGCCGTAACCGTGCGCAAACCCGACGTGCTCATCGTCGAAGGTCTCAACGTGCTACAACCACCAAGCCCCGGCAATAGCCTCGCCGTCAGCGATCTCTTCGATTTCACGATCTATGTGGATGCTCGCACGAGCGACATTGCGCACTGGTACGAGGAACGCTTCCTGCGGCTACAGCGCGGTGCGTTCAGCAATCCACGATCCTATTTTCACCGCTTTGCCGATCTCAGCGAGACCGCAGCCCGGGCACGCGCCCAAGAAGTGTGGAAGCGCACCAACGAACCCAACCTCATCCAGAATGTTCGGCCCACCCGACCACGGGCGTCGCTCATTTTGCGCAAGGATGCAAACCACGCGGTGTCAAAGGTTCTGCTGCGCAAGACCTAGAACGCTGCTCCCTCGCCGGGCGCACAAGCGCACTATCGAGAGCGACCGATGCGGCGAGAAAACTCGTTAGTTGCTGAGTTCTGCACGCACAACAGCGGCCAGGCGCTCGGCCATCTGCTGAGCGATCTCATGGTGCTCGGCTTCGACCATGACACGAATCATGGGCTCGGTGCCGGATGCCCGCAAAAGTACACGGCCAGTGTCGCCCAGTTCAGCTTCCACAGCTGCAACCGCGTCGGCGATGGCCGCATTGGAACCGAGTGCGTGGTGGTCAACCCCGCGCACGTTCACAAGAACCTGCGGGTAAACCGTCATCACCGCAGCCAATTGGGCCAGTGTTTTGCCGGTGCGAGCCATTTCAGCCACGAGGTGAAGTCCAGTAAGGATGCCGTCGCCGGTGGTCGCAAACTTGGTCATGATGACATGGCCAGATTGTTCTCCGCCGAGGGACAAGCCGTGCTCGCCGAGTGCTTCGAGAACGTATCGGTCACCGACCTTGGTTTCGAGCATCTTGATGTTGTTCTCGGCCATGGCGCGGCGAAGCCCGAGGTTGCTCATCACCGTCGCGACGAGCGTGCGGTCCTGCAGCACGCCACGTTCGGCCATCGAGACAGCGAGGATTGCCATGATCTGGTCGCCATCGACGATGTTGCCCTCTTTGTCCACGGCGAGGCACCGGTCAGCGTCACCGTCGTGGGCGATGCCGACGTCGGCGCCGTGCGCGAGCACTGCGGAGGCCAGGTTGTCGAGATGCGTCGATCCAACACCCTCATTAATGTTGATGCCGTCGGGATCTGCACCGATCACGGTGACCTTGGCACCGGCATCCGTAAATACCTGTGGCGAAACACCAGCGGCCGCGCCGTGAGCACAGTCGAGAACGACGTGGATGCCCGCGAGCTGGTTAGGAAGTGTCGACAAGAGGTGCACTACGTAGCGGTCTTCGGCATCGGCAAAACGGCGGATGCGACCAACCTCAATACCGGTGGGAGCGAGACTCGGTGCGGTGAGGGCTGCTTCGATGCGGTCTTCGACCTCATCGGGAAGTTTGGTGCCGCCCTGACCAAAGAATTTGATTCCGTTGTCGGGAGCGGGATTGTGCGACGCGGAGATCATGACTCCGAGGTCGGCTTTGAAATCGGCAACGAGGAATGCTGCTGCCGGGGTGGGAATTACTCCAGCGTCGAATACATCGACACCCGAGCTCGCGAGCCCCGCGGATACCGCGGCGGAAATAAATTCGCCGGATACGCGGGGGTCGCGTGCAACAACTGCAACCGGTCGTCGGCCTGAAGCGCGCCGACCATCAGCAACTCGGCCCTGACCCAGGACGACTGCTGCCGACTGGGCCAAGCCGAGCGCAAGCTCGACAGTAAGATCACTGTTCGCTAAACCGCGAACACCATCTGTACCAAAAAGACGTGCCATGCGTTGCTGCTAGCAGGGAAAGCGGGTTAGCGCTTCGAGAACTGCGGAGCCTTACGGGCCTTCTTGAGTCCAGCCTTCTTACGCTCCTTGACGCGAGCGTCACGGGAAAGGAAGCCATGCTTCTTCAGGATCGCGCGGTTGTTCTCTTCGTCAATCTGGTTGAGCGAACGAGCGATACCGAGACGTAGGGCGCCGGCCTGACCCGAGGGGCCACCACCGGTGATGCGTGCGATGACGTCGTAGCCACCGAGCAGGTCAAGAACCTTGAACGGGTCGTTAATGAGCTGCTGGTGAAGCTTGTTGGGGAAGTACTCGGCGAGCTCACGGCCGTTGACCGTGATGGTGCCCGAACCGGGAACGAGACGCACGCGGGCGATTGCCTGCTTGCGACGTCCGACGGCTGCGCCGGGGACGGTGAGAACGGGGCGAGGTGCGCTGGGCGCCTCAACTGCAGCCGACTCGGTCGTGTACGACTCGGGTGCGCCCTCGGTGATTGAATCTTCGATCTTAGCCACTGTAATAAGTCCTTTTATCTTTGCTTAGTAAAGCGCGGGCGCTACTGAGCGACCTGGGTGAGGGTGTACGGAGTCGGCTGCTGAGCAGCGTGAGGGTGCTCAGTACCGGCGTAAACCTTCAGCTTGGACAGCTGAGCGCGACCGAGTGAGTTCTTGGGGAGCATTCCACGGACGGCCTTTTCAACGGCGCGCGTGGGGTGCTTTTCCAACATCTCGGAGTACGTGGTGGCCGTGAGCCCACCCGGGTAACCGGAGTGGCGGTAAGCCTTCTTCTTCGCGAGCTTGGAACCGGTGAGGGCAACCTTCTCAGCGTTGATGATGATGACGAAGTCACCCATGTCCATGTGAGGAGCAAAGGTGGCCTTGTGCTTTCCACGAAGCAAGATGGCTGCGTGGCTGGCGAGACGACCGAGAACGATGTCGGCGGCGTCGATGATGACCCATTCCCGCTTGACGTCTTCGGGCTTGGGCGAATATGTACGCGTCACAATAGTGCTGCTTTCATTGATCGAGTGAGGTGTTCGTGAATCCCGCTCCGATGGTCGTTTCAGTAGAAACAATGCCGGTTGGAGGGCTCATGATCGGATGTCGCACCCTATAGTGCAGACACCAAGGGTCAACACTAGCGGAACTGCGGCCCGGCGGCAAACGCCGAAGCGACTATTTGGTGGTGCCCGTGAGAGCAGCACGGCGCTCACGGAAGTCGGGGCGGTCGAAGTAGTGGGCAGTCACTTCCGCGCTCAAACTGGCGATTCCGCCGGCTTGCAACGCACCGAGACGAACCCGGGCACTCTTGACCGCCATCAGGGAAATCGCCTCAGCGCCCTCAGCCGTGTCAGCAATCGCGACAATGCCGTGGTTTCCGAGAAGGATCAGCGACGGCACTTCGCCATATTGTTCGACGTGCTCGCCGAGTCGTGTCAAGAACAGCTTGCCAAGTTCGATACCGGGCTGAGCATAAGGAATGTAGAGACTACGACCCAGAACCATCAGCTCGTCTGAGTAAACGGCATCGACGAACGAGGCTTCAGCGTGCACGCTCGCGAGCAACGAAACGACCGCGGTCGGGTGGGTGTGGACGACGTACCGCGCCGGCGCATAAGCGCGCACGGCCACGTGAATGAGAGTCTCGATAGATGCCCGCACCCGCTGGCCGTTCACCTCACCAGCATCCAGTTCGACTGTCAAACGGTCCTGGCTCGCATTCGGATCGCGCAGCACCTCGAGTAGCGGTTCAATTTCGACGCTTACAAAGTTCGCTGCGGTTGCGTTCTGCATTGATGAACCGGAGGTTTTAACGATGATCGTGCCGTCAGAGACCAACTCACTTGTGTTTCCTTCAGCGAGGATCACGAGATCACGTTCGGGCAGGCCGAGGCGAGTGGTGAGCCCAAGCAGGTCGGCACTAACGAGGTCGGGAGCAATTCGTGCGGTCATCTTTCAGTCCTTTGTTAGGCGAATTCAGGGGTGAGGCGAATTCAGGGAAGGGTGCGGTTTTAGCGAGGGGTGTAGCTCACCGGGTGATGCGTGTGTCGTACGAGATCGCGGAGCGAGTCGAGACTGCCCGAGATGTGTCCCATCGCGCGGGCTTGAACAAGCACACTTCCCAAGGCTGTCGCTTCAACCGGCCCCGCGAGAACGGGGATGCCCGCACGGTCAGCCGTGCGCTGACACAGCAACCGGTTGAGAGATCCACCACCGACGATGTGGATGGTCTCCACTGGCACAGCGCCGAGCGAGCCGGCGCTGAGGACGGCATCCGCAAACGCCTGTGCCAGTGATTCGATGATGCACCTGGCCATTTCGGCACGATTGCCCGGTGGGCGGATGCCGCGTTCCCCGCACCACTCAGTGATTCGTTGAGGCATGTTGCCCGGCGCCAAGAATCGGGGGTCATCGACATCCACCACGGGCATGGGTTGTAAGACAGCGGAGGCTGCCCCGATGAGTTCGGGCAGGCTGATGGCATCGCCGTCGCTTTCCCACTGGCGCACGGTTTCGCTCAGAATCCACAACCCCATCACGTTGCGCATCAGGAGGATGCGACCGTCAACGCCGACTTCATTCGTAAAGCCACCGGTTCGTGCGGCCTCGGTAACCACCGGGTTCTCAAGTTCAACACCAGCGAGCCCCCACGTGCCGCACGAAATGAACGCTGCGGTGTGCGGCTGCATCGGGATCGCCGTCACCGCCGACGCCGTGTCGTGCGAACCAACCGCAACCACCTCGATGGGTGACTCCGCGCGCACTTGGCTCGCGACATCCGAGTCCAGCTCACCGACACGAGTGCCCGGGATCACGAGGTCAGGAACCATTTCGCGCCGTACTCCGGCGGCAGTAAGCAGGTCGTCGCTCCACTGTCGGGTGTGCACATCAAGTAGCCCGGTCGTTGAGGCCATGGTGGTCTCGGCGATGCGTGCCCCGCTTAACCAGTAGGTAAGAAGGTCGGGCATGAGCAACACGGTGTCGGCAAGCTCGAGTCGCATATCCGCTGCATCGGCCGCAAGCTGGTAGATCGTATTGATCGGCATGAACTGGATGCCCGTCGCCGCGTATTGCTCAGCCTGCGAGCGCGTCGACTGCACGTGTTCAATCGCGGCACCGGTCCGTTCATCGCGGTAGTGCCGCGGATTGCCGAGCAACTGCCCATCGCGCAGCAGCCCGTAGTCCACTCCCCAGGTGTCAGTCGCGATCGACGACACGGTGGGCACTTCTCGGATAGCCGAAGCGAGTCCGTCGAGAGCGCCCTGCCAGAGGGAAAGAACATCCCAGTGCAGTCGGCCGCGCACGTTGACCGGACGGTTAGCGAAGCGTGCGTGGGTTGCCGTGCGCAGCTGGTTGGGGCCGACTTCGCCCAGAATTACTCGGCCGCTGGTCGCGCCACAATCGAGAGCAACAACATGGCCCACCATTTAATCTACGTGCCCCGTACTTAGTCTGACTCGCGTGCGAGCCATGCGATGAGTTGGTTCCACAGGGGGGCAAAGCCATCCCATTCCAAGAATTCGGTCGGCAACCAGTGCGGTCCCATGTCGCTGGCGAAGGCCGCGACTCGACCTAAGCCTTCTCCGTCCACGACAAGAAGTGGAAAGTCGCCAACGGTCGCGAGGGTCTGCGCGCTGCCCCGTGCGACCAAACGGTGATGGCCGAGCACTGCTGGCCAAGAGGTCGGTAGCCCTGCGGTCGCGGGGTGATTGTCCAGTGAGGTCGCTTCGACGCCCTGCGGCGTCTCCTCCCTATCGTCGCCGATTTCCATTTCGACGGGAAGCACACTCGCGAGAGCTGTATTGCGGTAGTTCGCTTTCGCTTCAATGCCTTGGAAGCTGAGGTAGCCGCCAACCATCAAGAGCGATCCTCCGTCGCGCACCCACTGCGCCAACACTTCGAGGCGATGTGGAATCCGCTCGCCCTTGGCAAAGACGCCGTTGGGCAGCAAGAGCGTGTTAGCCCCAATGTCGCTGAGCACGACAACGTCGTACTGGCTGAGCTCCTCAGCGGTAGTCGGGAATCGTTCGGCCGCAACGTGGTTGGGCTGGAACTCAACGCTGTTACCCGCTGACTTCAGCGCAGCGATGAAATCATCTGCCCCCTCGGCGTACGCGGAAGTGACAAAGGAGTCAAAACCCTTCGTGTGGATCGACGTCGTCGACCATGACTCTCCTGCGAGCAATACCTTCGCCATGTGTCTCCCTCTGGCTGTCGATCGGTTAGTAAGCGAGGCCGCGAGGC
The DNA here is from genome assembly GCF_015864955.1 of Salinibacterium sp. NK8237. NCBI lineage: Bacteria > Bacillati > Actinomycetota > Actinomycetes > Micrococcales > Microbacteriaceae > Salinibacterium > Salinibacterium sp. NK8237. Next base: position 1,218,231 of record NZ_JADYWE010000001.1, read on the forward strand.
TCTGGCCCCATGGCAACGTTGCGCTCGTCGACGATCTCAAAACCGTTGTCTTTGTAGGCTTGGTAGTCGAAGTTTTCGCACTCTTCATAACCGACCATGTGGTACTCGCCGAAGCCTTCCCAGTTCTCGTAGCCGTCGCCAAAGCTGTTCTCAAGGAACGCATCCGCCATTGCCATTCCGAGGCGCGGGCCAATGTAGAAGGCGCCCATCGCCATAAGGTTGCAGTTGTTCGCCGTGGCCGCACGCAACGCCGATGGCGCACTTTCGCAGACGGCCGCGTGCACGTGAGGCACCTTGCTCGCCGCAACGTGGATGCCCATTCCGGTGCCACAGAATGCGAGAGCCTTCTCGAACTCGCCCTCGGCAAGCTTGGCTCCGAGCATGAAGCCAGCTCGCTGGTACATCGGAGCGTCGTCGAGAGTGGGGGTCAGGTCGGTGACAGTCCAGTCGCGCGCCTCAAGGTGGCGCTTGACGGCCTCTTTGAGGGGGAATCCTGCAAAGTCAGCACCCACAACAACGTGGCGGTCTTTAGTCAGCTTCATGATTTGTTTCCTTTCACACCGAAGAGGCGAGAGAGCCTGTTCTTTTTAGTCCATTGGTTGACCACGATGACGAGAAGCAGCACTCCACCCCAGATCAGCGGGCGGTAGAAGTTGCTGATGTTCGGGAAGGTGTTGAGCAGCGACGAGAGAACCTGCAGCACAACGACCGCGAGGATCACTCCCGACAGTCGGCCTGATCCACCATTCGGGTTCACACCACCCAGCACCACGATGAGCACTGCGAGCAGTGTGTACGTGGAGCCATAGTCAGCCTTCGCCGAGTTGTAGTTGGCCAGCATCACGAGACCGGCAGCCGCGGCGTAAATGCCCGAGGTCATGTAGGTACGGATGATGAGGTTGTCGGTTTTGAGCCCGCTGAACTGTGCCGCTGTTTCATTCGAGCCGAGCATGTAGAGCTTGGTACCGAATGCAGTCTTGTACATGATCAGAGCGATCACGACAGTGGCGAGGACGAAGATGATGAGCGGCATCGGAATGATTCCGAAGACACGCTGCGCCATGATCTCGCCGTACTGGGCGGGAAGGCCACTGGCGGGCTTTCCTCCCGTGATGATGACCGCGATACCCGTGAAGAGCTCGAACGTTCCGAGCGTCACCAGAATGGCCGGGATCTTCACTTTGGCTATCAGGAACCCGTTGAAAGCTCCGGCTATCGCTCCCACTATGAGCGAGAACGCGATCGCCGCGACAACGGCAAGGTAGCCCTGGGGGCTGTCGGAGCCGGTGGGCGCGATCGACATCATGAGCGTCGCACTGCCGATGGCCGTCATGTTGGCGACACCGACCACGGAGAGGTCGATCCCTCCAATGATCATGGTGAGCATCACACCGAGAGCCATGAGGCCAAACTCGGGGAACTGCACAGCCATTGACTGCCACGTGGCGATTCCAAAGAAGTTCTTCGTCTTGACGAGCATGAAGAACGTCAAGAGCAGAACGAGAATCACGGCGAGGCGCGTGACGTGGGGGTCGCGAGTGAGACGATCCCGAAGAGGCGTAAGAGTCGTAAGAGCTGACATGGCCGTCCCTATCCTTGAACCAGCGCGGGTGCGCGTTTGCGTGATCGGGTGAGTTGCACGGCCGAAATACCTGTTCCGACGAGGATCAGGGTGCCGAGCGCGAAGCCCTGCCAGAAGGTGGGGATGCCGACCAGGATCATGCTGTTTTGCACGATCACAATCAACAGCGTGCCCAGCATCGTTCCGGTCAGTGTTCCGGTTCCTCCTGTAATGGAGGCGCCGCCGAGCACGACCGCCGCGATGACCATGAGCTCCATACCGAGCAGGTTCGTCGGATGCATTTGGTCCATCATGCTTGTGCGCACCAGTCCAGCGAGGCTGGCGATAATTCCCACAATGACGAAGAGCCAGAACTTGATCTTGCGTACTTTGAAGCCTGCGCGAGCAGCAGCACTTTCGTCGCCGCCAATCGCGTAGAGGCCGCGGCCGAAGGTGGTGTACCTCATCACGACGAAGGCAACGGCAACAACAGCAACCAAGATGAGGAAGGCCATCGGCATGTTGGAAGTAAGACCGGATTCGGGGTTCTTAGCCACGAACAGCGTCGACCGCCCAAACTCGCTCATCCCGGCAGGCAGGTTCGGGATCTGCACCGACTTGAAAACCCCCTGCATGACTCCCGAGAAGACGCTCGCGGTACCGAGGGTAATGATGAGCACGGGAACCACGAACCTCGAGGTGAAGAGTCCGTTGAAGGCACCGAGGATGGCGCCGACCACAATGACCATCAGGAACGGTAGCCACACTCCCCCGGTGTAGCCGGCATCCACCAACACTCGTGTGGTCGCGTAGACCGAGAGCGAGGCGAGCGCCGGGAACGAGACGTCGATTCCGCCGGCGACCAGCACCATGAAGGCACCGACCGCGAAGATGCCGGGAACGACCATCGCGTTGGCAAGGTCGACCAGGTTGTTGGCGGAGAAAAACTGTCCGCTTCGCAACTGGATGACAATGCTCACCACGATGATGACGAGCAGCAGGTAGAACTCGTTTGATTTAGTGAGCTTTCGCACTAACTTGGCCATCTCAGCCCTTCCCGTCAATAGTGCTCGGGTCTTTCGACATGAGCTCAGCGAGCTCGGATTCGGTCGTCGTGCGCGGGTCGATTTCCGCCACGATTCGTCCTGCGTTCATCGCCATGACCCGGTTGCAGTTCTGGATGACCTCAGGAATGTCATCGGAGATGATGATGACGCCGAGACCTTCGCTGGCAAGCGAGCGGAGAATGCGATGGATGTCGTGCTTCGATCCGATATCGACACCGACCGTCGGGCCGTTGAGAATCAAAATCTTCGGGTGAGTGGCGAGCCACTTCGCGAGCACGATGCGCTGCTGGTTTCCTCCGGAGAGCGTGTTTACCGGGTTAGCAGGGTTGGGCGTTGCGATCTTGAGCTCGTCGACCCAGCGCTGACCTTCGGCATCCGCCTTGCGCTGATCCAGTGCCCCGAACTTCGAGACGAACGAATCGATCTCGGAGATCACGATGTTCGAGCTAATGGAACGCTCGAGGAAGAGACCTTCAGTGAGGCGGTCTTCGGGAACATAGCCAATACCGTGAGCGATCGCGGCGCGCACGCTGCTCACCTCGACGACTTCGCCGTTGATCAGAATCTCGCCCGAGTTAGCGGGCTTCGAGCCGAAGAGGGAGAGCGCGAGTTCCGTGCGGCCGGAGCCCAGCAGACCCGTGATGCCCAGGATCTCGCCCTTGCGCAGCGTAAGGTCGACATCCGCAAACGCTCCATCGACGCCCAGTCCCCGCGTTTCCAAGATGGGCTCTTCGGAGACGTGCTCAGGAACGAAGTGGTCGTCGTCGAACTCGCGGCCGGTCATGTGGTGCGAGAACGTCGCGTGATCCAGTTCCTCTGGCAAGCACGTGATAACCGACTTACCGTTGCGGATGATCGTGAAGCGTTCACTGATCTCGAACACTTCGTCCAGCTTGTGGCTCACGAACAGCGTCGCAATTCCACGGGCCTTGAGATCGAGGATGATGGCAAAGAGCGCGTCAACCTCTCGCTTCGTCAAAGCCGTGGTTGGTTCATCCATGATGATGAGTTTTGCGTCGCTCATGAGAGCGCGGGAGATAGCAACGAGTTGCTTCTGCGCGACAGAAAGCTGGCCGACCTTTTCGTCAAGGTCGATCGTGAAGTTGATTTTGGCGATCGCCTCTTCAGCGACAGCCCGCATCCGCTTCCAACTCACGAAAGTGCGGTGGGCGGCGAGTTCGGCATTGAGCGCCAGGTTTTCCATCACCGTGAGGTTCGGAAAAACGGAGAAGTCTTGATAAATGACCTGAACACCGTTCGAGATCGCCTCGATGGGCGACAGCTTCGAGAACGTTTTGCCGTTCAGTTCGATGGTTCCGGTATCGGGGGCGTGCACACCAGACATGACCTTGATCAGCGTGGACTTGCCACTGCCGTTCTCTCCGGCGAGACAGTGAATCTCTCCGGGAGCGATCTCTAAGGTGATGCCATCAAGCGCTTGAACGCCAGCGAACGCCTTACCGATATCGCGTACCGCGATGACGTTATCTACCATCGTCCGGTCCTTTCCGCGCGTGAATAAATCGTGGGGGTGCGACCAGGGCAGAACGGATGTTCGCTCTGCCCTGATCGCGAAAACGGGACTGCTTAGAAGCCGAAGCTGTCTACGTTGTCCTTGTCGATAACTACCCAGCCGTTACCTTCGAGAACCTTGTCGCTACCTTCAGCGAAGGTCATGTTCTCGTAACCGGTGACACCGAGGTTGACACCGTCGGCGATGTCTTCGCCATCGAGGATCTGCTCAGCGAGCGACGCGAGAGCGTAACCAGCGTCGGCCGGGTCCCAGAGAGTCAGCGTCTTGACGAGCCCCTTTTCGAGGATCGACTTGTTGGCGGCCGGCATACCGGTTCCGCTCACGAAGACCTTGCCGGTGAGGCCAAGTTCTTCGATCGCACGAGCGACACCAGGAGCGTCAAACGACGAGGTTCCGACGATGCCGGTTACTTCGGGGTACTTCTTGAGGAGTTCCTTGGCTGCCTGGTAGGCAACCTCTCCGTCATCCTGCGACTCAACGCGCGGCTCAGCAGCAAGCAGCGTCATGTTGGGGTACGCCTCAGCCTGACGAGCAACAGCACCGTCAGCCCATTCGTTGTGCGATGCGTTCGTTACGTGGCCAACCATCGTGGCGTAGGTGCCCTCTTCGCCCATTGCCTCAGCGAGGTTGTCCATGATGAATGCGCCGTACTGAGTGTTGTTGAACGCTTCGATGTCGTACATCGTGTTTTCCTGACTGGCACCTTCGTGGGTGACAACAACGATGCCGGCGTCCATGGCCTGCTTCAGAACCGTCTCAAGTGCGCCCGGGTCAACCGGAACGACGCCGATTGCATCTACGCCCTGAGCAATGAGGTCCTGGATGACCTGCACCTGCAAAGTGGCATCCGTCTCAGCGGGGCCCTTCTGGTAAACGTCGTTGCCGGAGTCAACGGCGAACTTGTTGACGCCCTCTTCCATGCGAACGAACCAGGGGTTAGTCGAGTCCTTGGGAACAATGACGATTGTGTACGCGTCTTCCCCGGATGCGGTGGAAGTGTCGGCGTCAGCGGAACATCCAGCGAGGCCGAGGCCTACAACTGCGGCGAGACCTATCGCGAGGCCTGCAAAGCGACGTTGCTTCATGTTGTTTCTCCTTTGAGTGTGAGTGCTAGTGGTGCGCGGACGCAGCGCCTAGAGCCTCAGCACTTTCGCGTCATTGCGCCCGGTCGAGAATTTTGAACCGGTTCATTTTTTAAAGCGGTTCAAACGTACACTGGACAAATACAGATTTGCAACCGTCACAGCAGAGATGATCACAACGATGCGATTACGAGAACCACAACTGCGCCACTACCCAGTACACGCGAGGGATGCCCCTAGAGTGAGAAACCTGCACCACCCGCTTGATGCACCAGAAGTGAGCTATTCATGAGTACCCCCGATACAGCGACATCGAAGTCGCCCGCCGGGATCCGCGACGTCGCCGCCCTCGCCCAGGTCTCTACCGGCACCGTGTCCAACACGATCAATCGCCCCGACACGGTGCACCCGCGCACCCGCGCCGCCGTTGAGAAAGCGATTGCCGAACTCGGCTTCGTGCCCAACCAGCAAGCCCGCGTACTCACGGGAGCCTCGAGCAACGTTATCGGGCTTGTCGTTCTGGATATCGAAAGCCCGTTCTATATGGAAGCCGCGCACGTCATCGAGCGCACGGTTCGCGAATCGGGCCACGTGGTGATGCTCTGCAACTCCGAAGGCGATACGACCCGCGAGTCTGGACTTCTCGCAATGTTGGCCGCCCAGCGAGTCCGCGGCGTACTACTGGCACCCGCGAGCCTCGACGAAGGCTCCGACCCCTACAAAGACCTCCCGGGCGATCTGCCCGTCGTGTTGCTCGACTACAACGGCGGCCCGCAACACTGCTCCATCTCGGTCGACAACGTCGCAGGCGGGCGCCTCGCAATCGAACACCTGCTGCAGCTAGGCCACACCCGCATCGCTGTCGTCGGAGGCCCAACCGGGCTACGTCAGTTCGCCGATCGCGCCCGAGGCGCACGCGAAGCGATCATTGCAGCCGGCATGGATCCAGAAGTATCGTTGATCGAAGTCAGCACGTCAGGGATCGGCATCCAAGACGGCCGCCGAGCAGCAGAACTACTTCTCGAGGGCGACTCCCCCGACGCCGTATTTTGCGGAAACGACATGCTCGCCTTCGGCGTCTACCGCGGACTTATCGACGCGGGGCTCAGCGTGCCAGACGATGTTGCGCTCGTCGGGTACGACGACATTGACTTCGCCCGCGACTGGGTCGTTCCGCTCACGTCAGTGCGCCAGCCCATCGACAAGCTCGGTACGCGCGCTGCACGATTGCTCATAGAGCACTCAGCGCGAGAAGATTCCCACACCCACCGTCAAGAGGTACTCCCGCCCGAGCTCGTCGTGCGACGTTCCACCGACCTTCGGGCACCCGCGCAGCACTGACGAGGCACGAGGCAACGGCAGCGCAGCGCAGCCGGCAACAGCGGTGACTAGTCGATGAGCTCACGACGAGAGCGCGTGAGCTCAGCGCGTGCCAGCAGTTCGCCATCCGGCGGGTAGCCGACCTCAACGAGCGTCAACCCCTTCGCGGGCATGACTTTGTATTCGCTGCCCTTCGAACGCTCATCGCGGATGTCCGCGGGGCGCGAAGAATCAATCTTTCCTTGGCCTACATGCACCCCGGCACCCACGAGCGACCGCACCATGCTGTGGCAAAACGCATCGGCGCGCACTTCCGCGAGGATGATGCCCTCAGCGGTACGGGTGAAACTGAATCGTTCAAGGCTACGTACCGTTGTCGCACCCTCGCGCGGTTTGCAATAGGCAGCCCAATCGTGGAGCCCCAGGAGCTCTCTCGCCGCCACATTCATCGCATCCACGTCGAGAGTGGCCGGGTACCAGAGTGTGTGATTGCGCTGACGCGGGTCACGGGGTGACTCGTTGTCGGCGATGCGATACTCGTAGCGTCGCCAGAGGGGCGAGAACCGAGCGTCGAACCCATCGGGCGCGATAACCGATTGCGTGACAAAAATGTCGGATTCGAGGCCAGTGATGCCGTTGATCCGTCGCGCCAGAGATGCTGGGCCGTCATACCGTCGGCCGCCCATGTTGCCACGACGAGGGCGATCAAGGCTGCGCAGCTGGGTCTCGGTGAGATCAAGGTGGGCCACCTGGCCGGTCGCGTGAACACCGGCATCCGTGCGTCCGGCTACGACCAGCTGCGGGATAACGCCAAAGCGCCGAAAGATCACGCGCAGAGCATCTTCAATGGTGCCCTGAACCGTGCGTAGCGCTGGCTGCTTACCCCACCCAAAAAAGTTTGTACCGTCGTAGGCAATATTTAGACGTAGGCGAGTCATCGAAGGGTCAAGGAAGCCGTCAGCTTCAGCAGCGACAATCGGCTCCGTTGCCGAGGGTTCGGGTGTCGGCTGGTCCATTATTCAATCCTATTTCACGAAGAAAACCCCGGCCCGCACGAAGCGGAGCCGGGGTTTTCTTGAACGAAGAAAGTTACTTCTCTTCTGCAGTCTCTGCAGCAGCATCCTCGACGGCGACGTCTTCGGTTGCTACTTCTTCAACGGGAGCTTCCTGGGCGGCGGGCTCTTCTGCAGCAGCCTTGGGCTCAGCCTTAGCGGCAGCCTTCGGAGCCTTCTTCTTGGGTGTTACGGGCTCAAGAACGAGTTCCATCTGAACCATCGAAGCGTTGTCTCCCTTTCGGAAACCAAGCTTCGTGATGCGGGTGTAACCACCATCGCGGTTCTCAACCTGCGGTGCGATGACCGTGAAGAGTTCGTGGATGACGGTCTTGTCGCCAATGATTCCGAGCGCGCGGCGACGGTTGTGCAAGTCACCCTTCTTCGCGAACGTGATCAGGCGCTCAGCAACGGGACGCAGACGCTTCGCGCGCATTTCCGTTGTCTTGATGCTCTTGTGAGTAAACAGGGCTGCGGCCAAGTTGGCGAGCATGTGGCGCTCGTGCGCCGGTCCACCGCCGAGACGCGGGCCCTTAGTAGGTGTAGGCATTTTCTAATTCTCCAGTGTCAAAGTTTCGAGCCAGTGGCTCAAGCGTTGGTCTCGTCGTCGGCGTATCCGCCGTAGAAGTGTGCTCCGTCGAATCCGGGAACGCTGTCTTTCAACGACAGTCCCATCTCGACGAGCTTGTCGCGCACTTCATCAACCGACTTCTGACCGAAGTTACGGATGTTCATGAGCTGGGTCTCCGAAAGAGCAACCAGTTCACTTACAGTGTTGATGCCTTCGCGCTTGAGGCAGTTGTAGCTACGCACCGAAAGATCAAGATCTTCGATCGGCATGCTGAGTTCGGTCGAAAGCACGGCGTCAACCGGTGCAGGACCAATCTCAATACCCTCTGCTGCCGTGTTGAGCTCGCGAGCGAGTCCAAACAGTTCGGTCAGCGTGCGACCGGCCGAAGCCACTGCATCGCGCGGGGTGATAGCCGACTTGGTTTCAACATCTACAACCAGACGGTCAAAGTCAGTGCGCTCACCGGCACGAGTTGCCTCGACGCGGTAGGTGACCTTGAGTACGGGCGAGTAGATCGAGTCGACCGGAATTTGGCCGGCTTCGCTGAACTCGCTGCGGTTCTGAGTTGCGGTGACATAGCCACGGCCACGCTCGATCGTCAGCTCAAGTTCGAACTTGGCCTTGTCGTTGAGCGTTGCGATGACGAGTTCCGGGTTGTGAATCTCTACACCGGCAGGTGCTGAGATGTCCGCTGCGGTAACTTCACCAGCACCCTGCTTGCGCAGGTAAGCGGTGATCGGCTCGTCGTGCTCGCTGGAGACTACGAGGTTCTTGATGTTGAGGATGACCTCAGTGACGTCTTCTTTGACACCGGCGACGGTGCTGAATTCGTGAAGAACTCCATCGATACGGATGCTGGTAACAGCTGCTCCGGGGATCGACGAAAGAAGGGTGCGACGGAGTGAGTTTCCGAGGGTGTAACCGAAACCAGGTTCGAGCGGCTCGATAACGAACCGTGAACGGAATTCGGAAATGTTCTCCTCAGCAAGGGTGGGACGCTGTGCAATCAGCACTGGTAATTCCTTTCGGCGAAGTGTCCGCTATATGACACTTGTGGGCGACGGGTGGCTGGCCCGACGTTGTATTGAGTTGTGCGCTGGAACTGTGAGCGAGGGCCACAAGGGCCCTCGCCACGACGCCAGCACTAGCGAGTTGCCTCGTTAGTACGGCGTAAAACTAAACGCGACGACGCTTGGGCGGACGGCAACCATTGTGCGTCTGCGGTGTTACGTCGTTGATCGAACCCACTTCGAGGCCAGCGGCCTGCAGCGAGCGAATCGCAGTTTCGCGACCCGAACCCGGTCCCTTGACGAAAACGTCAACCTTCTTGACACCGTGCTCCTGAGCCTGGCGCGCAGCCGACTCAGCAGACATCTGTGCGGCATAAGGAGTCGACTTACGCGAACCCTTGAAGCCAACGACACCTGACGACGACCAGGCAAGAACTGCGCCGGTGGGGTCAGTGATGGTCACGATGGTGTTGTTGAACGTTGACTTGATGTGAGCCTGGCCCACAGCAATGTTCTTCTTTTCTTTACGACGCGGCTTACGAGCGGCCGATTTTGGTGCTGCCATTGTTTTCTCCTAAAACGTTGATGGCGACGACACTGGGGTTGAACCCAGGGTCTATCGGGCCTTCTTCTTGCCGGCTACGGTGCGCTTCGGGCCCTTACGGGTACGAGCGTTGGTCTTCGTACGCTGTCCATGAACGGGCAGTCCCTTGCGGTGACGGATACCCTGGTAGCTTCCGATTTCAACCTTGCGGCGGATGTCTGCTGCAACCTCACGGCGGAGGTCACCTTCTACCTGGAAGTTTCCTTCGATGTAGTCGCGCAGCGCGATGAGCTGGTCATCGGTGAGATCCTGTACGCGGATCTCTCCGCTGATCTGAGTGTCGGCGAGGGTTTTGAGTGCCCTCGTGCGGCCAACACCGTAAATGTAAGTCAGTGCAACCTCTACACGCTTGTCGCGTGGGATGTCGACGCCTGCTAGACGTGCCATAGTGGCTTCTCCTGTTGATGAGTGGAGGTCTGTAACAGCACCTGTGCATCGGCCTCCAACCGATGGTGTCCCTGTTTCTTGTTCTCACAAGATTCAGATCTGGCGTTGCTAGTTCGTGTATTTAGTTATGTGCGCTGCGGTGTGTGGCGATTGCTTGCCCCACCCCGTGCAACTGTGCGATCTGCTCGCGGAACCTTAGCCCTGGCGTTGCTTGTGACGCGGGTTCGACTTGCAGATAACCATGACGCGACCGTTGCGGCGAATAACGCGGCAGTTGTCGCAGATGGGCTTAACGCTGGGGTTAACCTTCATTATTTTTCCTTGTGAATCGCTGTCGTCGTTCCACTAGCCCGCAAGGGCACCGTGGACGTTACTTTCCAGCGCGGTCTACTTGTAGCGGTAGGTGATGCGGCCGCGAGTCAGGTCATACGGGCTCAGCTCTACAACTACACGGTCCTCCGGAAGGATTCGAATGTAGTTCTGTCGCATTTTGCCGGAGATGTGCGCGAGCACAACGTGGCCGTTCGTCAACTCAACACGAAACATCGCGTTGGGCAGAGCCTCGACTACTGCTCCTTCGATCTCAATGACACCGTCTTTTTTGGCCATAGCCTCTTCGTCGCTATAAGTGGGGTTCGCTGGTCTGCGTAGATTGTGGTGAGTGACTTTCGAGAAAGCCAAGGCGCGAAAAAATCGGCCTGAAACACCAAAGAGAAAGCCTACGCTAATCCCGGGCGTTTCGCCAAGTTGGGACTAGGATTGCGCGCTAACCGTTTCGACGGCAGCAGCGTAAAGAGCGTCGCCTTCACGAAGTCCCATCACTTCAGTGACGAATTCAGGAGCGGTGAGCGATGACCGCAGCTCCAGCATCCGCACACTTTCGGGGTCTTCGGCCACGTTGAACTGCATCGCGGCACCGACCGCACGCAGGATCGCGTGAGGAGTCGTTCCGGATGCTGCCAGTTCGCTGGCAGGGCTGATAAAGCGTTCGTTGCGCGACAGCTTGCGCAGCGGGCTACGGCCAACGCGCTCAGGGGTGTCTGGCAAGTGAGGGTTACTGAATCGACGAGTACACGTCGCGACATAGTCGGCGTGGTCAGCAGCATCAAAACCGTGCTTGGCAACAAGCATGGCGCTGGTCTCCGCCAGAACGGCATCGACCTCCGCCGCAACCTCGGGGATCGCCATCGCGGCAGAAAGTGTCTCCGCCCCGCGAAGATAGCCGTGGTACGCCACGGTGGCGTGGCCGGTGTTGACAGTGAAGAGCTTGCGCTCAATGTAGGGCTCGAGGTTGTCGACGAAATGCACGTCAGCGATGTCGGGAACGTTGTCACCGAACGGGGCGCTCTCGATAGCCCACTCGAAAAAGTCTTCTACTGTGACGTCGAGTCCGGCAGCAGGATCCTGAGCTGGCACGATGCGGTCGACTGCAGTGTTCGCAAAAATAGCTTTCGCCGCGAGCGTTTCAGCATCGACAGCCACGGCAACTTCGGCACGCAAATTGTTGGTGGCATAGAGCGCGTTCTCACACGCGAGCACCTGCAACGGCGGCAAGTCATCGGCGCGAGCCTTGATCGCCTGAGCAATCAACGGTGCGACGAACTTGAGAATATTGGGGCCGACAGCGGTAGTCACCATGTCGGCGGTGGCGATCTCTTCGATCACGCCAGCTTCGTTGCTCGCACTGTTGAGTGCGCGGAAGTTGTCAACAGTCTCGGTTCGAGGCTCCGCCCCCACCTCGTGCACCTGGTAGCTGTCCGCGGCGGCCAGGCTGTCAATGAGTTCTGCTGCGACATCCGCGAACACAATCTCGTAGCCAGCCTTGTGCAGGATCAGACCGACGAAGCCGCGACCGATGTTGCCGGCTCCAAAATGTACGGCCTTCATGCGTTGTTCAATTCAGAGAGAAGAGCAAGCAGTTCGTCTTCGCTTGATGCGTCGATGAGCTTCTGCACTTCGTCATTGTCGCTAAAAATTGTGGCTACAGCAGCGAGGGTGTCCATGTGTCCACCATCTTTGCCTGCGATGCCGACAACGAAGCGAACCTCGTTGCCATCCCAGTCAATGGGCTCCGCGTACCGCACGAACGAGAGCGCAGACGACAAGATCGTGTCCTTGCCCTCGTTCGTGCCGTGCGGAATAGCGAGGAAGTTACCCATGAAAGTTGATGTCAACTCTTCACGGGCCTTCATGAAACCAAGGTACTCGGGCGTTACCGCGCCAGCAGCAATCAGAATCTCCGCCGCCTCAGCGATGGCTTCTTCTTTGGTGCGAGCGGTGCCAGCCGCTTTGATCTGGTCTAGCTCGAGTACCTTGCTCATGATTTCTCCTCTTTATTCGCTAACCATGTTTACGACTTCATCGTATTTAGGACTATTCATGAAGTTATCAACTGAAACATGAACTGCGCCGGGAACTTTCTCCGTGGCACGGTCAGTCAGTTGATTCTGCGTGATGATGACGTCTTCCGAACCATCCAGGTTCGCAATCGCCTTGTTCGTCACGTTGATGCCCTCGATGCCGGCCTTTGCAAACTTGTTGCGAAGAACGGTTGCTCCCATGGCACTCGATCCCATGCCTGCGTCACACGCAAACACAACGTTCTGGATCTTCGTGGCAGTTGCTGCACCGGCGGTCGCGCCAGCGGTAGCGGCACCGGCAGCGCCGGCTCCGAGGAGGTCGCCTACTGAGCTGTCCTTGCCCTTGTTGGCAGCGTTCTTAGCAATCGCTGCTGCAAGAGCGTCGTCACCATTAGCCATTGCCTCAAGGTCACGCTTGCGACCGGCACGGATGATGACCGCGGCGACGAGGAACGACACCGCTGCCGAGAACACAACTGAGAGCAAAACGCCGATGATGCTTCCGGGAGGAGTCTGAGCGATGACCGCAATGATCGAACCCGGTGATGCCGGAGCGCGCAGACCCGACTGGAAGATGACGTTCGTGAGAACACCAGTTGCTCCACCAGCGATTGCTGCAACGACGAGAAGCGGCTTAGCCAGCACGTACGGGAAGTAGATCTCGTGGATACCGCCGACGAAGTGGATCAGAATGGCACCGGGAGCGCTTGCGCGCAGCAGGCCAACACCGAATACCAAGAAGGCGAGCAGGATTCCGAGGCCGGGGCCAGGGTTTGCTTCGATAAGGAAGAGGATCGACTGACCCTTTTCAATCGACTCCGCCGTTCCCAGCGGCGTGAAGACACCGTGGTTGATGGCGTTGTTCAGGAAGAGGATCTTGCCGGGCTCAACGAACACGCTTGCCAAAGGCAGCAGGCTGTTGTCAACGAGGAACGCGATAACTGACTCGAGTGCGTCACTGATCGCCGTAACGATCGGCGCAATCAGGAAGAACGATGCGATTGCCAGCAGCATTCCGAGGATTCCAGCCGAGAAGTTGTCGACCAACATCTCGAAGCCAGGTCGAATTTTACCGGCCCAGAGGGCATCGGTCTTTTTCATGACCCATGCCGAACTCGGGCCAACGATCATCGCGCCGAGGAACATGGGAATACCTGCACCGATGATGACACCAACAGTCGCGATCGTTGCAACAACACCACCACGAGTTCCGTAGACCATGCGGCCTGCAGTGTTAGCAATCAGCAATGGAAGCAGGTAGGTAATCATCGGGCCGACGAGACCAGTGTTGGTAACTTCAGGGTCAAGGCTCCAACCACCAAGCTGCTGCACCCACACCGCGTCGATGCCAAGCAACGGCAACCAACCGGTCTGGATGAACAGAGCCGTAATAAAGCCCCATGCGATGAATGCCGCAATGTTCGGCATCACCATTCCGCTAACGAAGGTTCCAAATTTCTGGACCCCTACGCGCGCACCGCCACTCTTGGCGGTCGTAGACGACGTTGTCATTTTTTTACTCCGATATCTGTGATGTGAGGATACTGCGAGGGAAGCGACCGAACACGACTAGCTCTCGTCGTGATCGGTACTGAGAATTTCAGTCAAGGTGGCGATGACAGCATCGGCGCCATCACCCTCGGCGGCAATGGTGACCTCGTCACCATGAGTGACACCGAGCGAAATGACACTGAGGATGCTCGAGGCATTGACTGACTTGTCGCCCTTAGCGATAGTGACGTCAAGGCCTGAGGCAGCTGCCGCCTGTGTGAAGAGCGACGCGGGACGAGCGTGAAGCCCGTGTGCCGAGGCCACCCGAATAGTTTGTTCAGCCATTTTTGCTGCTTTCTGTCGTTACCTGGGGGGAAGGATCGAGAAGATCGAGGGCAATATCTGCGCCGGCGGCGTCAAAGTTCAGGGCAGGAAGTTGGATTGCTTTCGCACCGATCGCATCGGCGGCTATCGCGGCTTGGTCAAAGAAGTCAGCGACGTGGGAACTCACCAGTACGACATCCACTGACGTCAGCGGCATACTGAGCGCAGCAACACTCGCAGGGGTGAAGCTATGCGAAAGACCGCGGGCAATCGCCTGGCGACGAAGTGCGTGTGCCAAGAAGGTGCTCGAGGCACCTGCTCCGCAGAGAACCAGCACTGTAGACACTCGATCGCCTCCTTGCGAAAATCCTTCGAAAATGCTTCGTTATCTATAATCGCTGGGAAGGTGCCTAGAGTTCCAATAGAGAAGATTCCGCTCCCGCGGAAAGATTCATAGGCGAGAATGGAACCCTCATGCTTGCTAATCACGCACGACTTATCGACTACCTCGCTCATGCCGAGGCATGGGTGACGGCTGCCGAGCTCGCGGACAAGCTCGGAGTGACCACTCGAAGCGTGCGGAGTTATGTCACCGCAGTGAAGTCATCCGCACTCCCCCTCGAAGTCATTGAGTCTTCGACCTCGGGGTATCGACTAAACCGCGAGAACTACACCGAATTTCTCAAGGGCGCCTCTAATCGCGAGGCAGAGCGGCCTCGCGATCGGCAATATCACCTCGTGCGTCGTCTGGGTGATGCCCCCGAAGGTACCGATATCCACGCGCTCGCCGATAGCTTTTTCGTCAGCGAGTCGACCATCGAAGCCGACCTCCGCAAGGTGAAAGCAGCGGTCGAAGAGTCTGGGTTGAGCCTCGCCCGCCGGGGGCCGCTCGTCATTCTCACGGGGACTGAGCCGAACCTTCGTCGGCTGCTGAGCAAGATGTTCCGCCACGAAGAGTCTCAGGGGTTTCTTGAGCTCGAGAGCATCCAACGCGAATTTGAGTCGTCAGATCTGCGAGCTTTCAAGACATCACTGCTCGAGCTTCTTGATTCCCATGGCTACTTCGTTAATGAGTATGGGATCAATCATGTACTGCTGCATGTAGCGATTGCAGCGGACCGGACCCTTCCCCGGGATCCGACTGCCACAGAAGCAGAAGAAGAAGCCACAGCAGCACCAAGCACCGCACCGGCTCCCGAAACGGACTCTACGGTTTTCTCGGAGGACCTCGCAGCACTCATTACGTCACATTTTGGCGCGGATCTGCGGCTTGAGGACCTCAATGAAATTGAGCTGCTGCTCACGACACGAGTGATCACGCGCGCTAGCGGTCCTGACTCCCCTGCGGATGTCGATCTTGAGGAACTCACCACACGCGTTCGCCGCACCGTGCAGCACGTCGGCGAGGAGTACCTCATCGACCTCGACGATGACGACTTCATCATGAGGTTGTCATTGCACGTACGAAATCTGATCCTTCGAGCCCAGGACCTCTCGTACTCCCGCAACCCCATGACTCGGTCTATCAAGACCACTTATCCCATGATTTACGAGCTTGCCGTGTTCATAGCAGCCGAAGTTCAACGTGATGAGAACATCACGATCCACGACGACGAAATCTCCTATATTGCGCTCCACGTTGGATCGCATCTTGAGCGCCAAACGAAACGGGAAGTTCGGCTGACCGCAGCGCTGGTATGCCCCAACTACCACGATCTTCATGTCATCTTGAGGGAACGCATCGAAGCGGTGCTGGGCGACGAGCTGCACTTACGAATCGTGATTACCCGCACCGATGTCGATCTCGCCGAACTCTCGACCGATCTCGTGCTCACGACAATCGATCTGCGCTCATTCGCCGACAACGTCGTGCTGATTCAACCGTTTTTAACCGAAACCGATGTGGATGCGATCCGCCGCACTATCAGTCGCGTGCGACGGATACGCCGTCGTCGAGAGCTAACAGACGAGCTGTTGCGGTTCTTTGATCCCGCCCTGTTCTTGCGCAACTTCACGGCCCCCAGTGAAGAAGCGATGATCGCGGCCCTCGGACATCGGATGATCGACGCTGGAGTCATTGACCACGGCTATATCACCGGTGCCATTGAACGCGAACGCATGTCATCGACGGCGTTTACCGACACTCTGGCTGTTCCGCACGCGATGACGATGAACGCTCACCGCACCGCGATCAGTATCGTGATCAACGAGACGCCAATGCCGTGGGGCGAAAACAAGGTCAACGTCATCGCGCTAATCGCCTTTAGCGCTGCGGGACGCACGACATTCCAGACCGTATTCGACCAGTTCGTGACAGTGTTTTCCGATCGCGAATACGTGCAGCAACTCGTCAAGAAAGCGGTCGATTTTCCCACGTTTATTGACGAACTCGTTCGCGGAATCGAAAACTAGAAATCCGGTTTGATCCAGAAATACCGCGCAATGGTGAACCTATGCAGAGATAGTTCCACAAATGAAGATGACTGGTGCGTACCAGTCAGACATCACGGGCCTGCAGCGTTTTAGCGCGAGCCTGCGTCAGTAGCTGAAATACCCCGGTCGAAAAGAGCTTCGGTGATGCGTGCCGTGACAGCATCAATTTCACCCAACGCATCGATCGTGACGAGCACGTCGCGGTCAGCGTAGACCTTTACGAGAGGAGCAGTCTGTTCGCTGTATACGTCGAGTCGGTGACGCACTACCTCTTCGGTGTCGTCGCTGCGCCCCTGCTCGAGAGCGCGCTTGCTCAGGCGACCCACAACAACGTCAGGATCTGCTTCCAACTCAACGACAACGTCTAACGCAGCACCGTGGCTCGCCAAAAAGTCGTCAAGTTCACGCACCTGATCGGTCGTACGAGGGTAACCATCAAGCAGGAACCCCTGCTTGGCGTCGTCTTCCTCAAGGCGATCTCGGATGAGCGCATTCGTGAGCGAGTCAGGAACATTGTCTCCGGCATCCATAAACGCTTTGGCTTTGTTACCAAGCTCGGTGCCATTCTTCACATTGCTGCGAAAAATATCACCTGTCGAAATTGCAGGAACGCCATAGATCTGGGAAAGACGGGCGGCCTGAGTGCCTTTTCCAGCACCAGGAGGACCGATCAAAAGAAGTCGTGTCAACGCAACAAACCTTCGTAATGGCGCTGCTGCAACTGCGAATCAATCTGCTTGACGGTCTCAAGACCGACGCCGACGATAATCAGGATGCTAGCTCCGCCGAATGGGAAATTCTGGTTGGCGCCGATTGCCACGAATGCAATCAGCGGGATCATCGCCACGAGGCCAAGATACAACGAGCCAGGTAGCGTGACGCGAGTCAAAACGTAGTCGAGGTATTCGGCGGTGGGCCGACCGGCCCGGATACCAGGAATGAATCCGCCGTACTTCTTCATGTTGTCAGCAACTTCTTCAGGGTTGAAGGTAATTGCGACGTAGAAGTAGGTGAAGCCCACGATCAGCAGGAAGTAACCAATCATGTAGATCGGGCTATCTCCGGAGACCAAGTTGTTCTGAACCCAGACAACCCATGCTGCCGAGGTTTCACCAGCTTGTGGCTGGTTGAACTGTGCGATCAGTGCAGGTAGGTACAGCAGCGATGAAGCGAAGATCACGGGGATCACGCCAGCCATGTTGACCTTGATCGGAATATAGGTGTTGTTTCCGCCGTACGTACGACGCCCAACCATGCGCTTCGCGTACTGTACGGGGATTCGTCGCTGCGACTGCTCGACGAATACGACCGCGCCCATGATCAAAACACCCATGAGTAGCACAAGAACGAATGTTTCGATTCCGCTCGCTACGTAGATGCCCCACAGAGCGCTGGGGAAGGTTGCGGCGATAGAAGTAAAGATCAACAGCGACATACCGTTGCCGATGCCACGCTCGGTGACGAGCTCACCCATCCACATGATGAGGCCGGTGCCGGCGGTCATCGTGATGACCATCAGCAAAATTGCGTACCACGCATCATTCGTGATGAGTTGGCTACATTCGGCCACGCCAGCAGACTGGAACAGTGCTCCACTTCGAGCAACAGTGATCAGCGTCGTGGACTGCAGGATTGCGAGAGCGATGGTGAGGTAACGCGTGTACTGAGTCAGCGTTGCCTGGCCAGATTGGCCCTCTTTGTGAAGAGTTTCGAAGTGTGGGATGACCACACGAAGTAGTTGCACGATGATCGACGCCGTGATGTACGGCATGATTCCGAGTGCAAATACGGAAAGTTGAAGGAGTGCCCCACCACTGAAGAGGTTGATGAGGTCGTACAGTCCGCCACTCGAGGAGTTAAAGGCGAGACAGGCCTGAACGTTGCCGAAATCGACGAACGGCGCGGGGATGAAAGAGCCAAGTCTAAACAGCGCAATGATGCCTAGCGTGAACCCGATCTTCCTGCGAAGGTCAGGCGTACGTATGATCCGCGCGACAGCTCTAAACACAAGGCCTCCGATTTATCTATGTACTACGGGCGAGTGGGGAACCCCTATGCGGGGTTCCCCACTCAACCTGTCTGCGTTTGTCACCGGTGTGACTAACGCGACACTAACGTTTGTCGTAGTGACAGTTACTGGACCGAACCGCCGGCCGCAACGATCTTCTGCTCGGCAGAGCCGGAGACCTTGTCAACTACAACGTTCAGCTTAACCGTAATATCACCCTGACCAAGAACCTTGACCTTTTCGTTCTTGCGAACCGCGCCCTTCGACACGAGGTCAGCAACGGTAACGTCGCCTCCCTTGGGGTAGAGTTCCGCGAGCTTTTCGAGGTTTACAACCTGGTACTCAACACGGAACGGGTTCTTGAATCCGCGCAGCTTAGGTGCACGCATCACGAAGTTGATGTTTCCACCTTCGAAACCAACGCGCATGTTGTAACGCGCCTTAGTTCCCTTGGTTCCACGGCCCGCGGTCTTACCCTTGGAGCCTTCACCACGGCCAACACGCATGCGGTCTTTCTTAGCACCGGTAGCGGGACGGAGGTGGTGCATCTTCAGAACCTGCGGGCGGCTTGCAACATCATCGCTCGAGGACTTCTTAGCGGTCGATGCCTTAGCAGCGGTCGACTTCGCAGGAGCCTTCGTGGCGGATGCCTTCGCAGCAGGAGCCTTGTCAGCTGCGGCCTTTGCAGGAGCAGCCTTCTTAGCGGCAGGAGCTTTCGCTGCTGCAGCTTTCGTGGGTGTTTCTTTCTCGTCAGCCATTAGTCAATCTCCTCGACCTTGACAAGGTGAGCGACCGTGTTGACGTAACCACGGTTCTGCGAGTTGTCCTCGCGCACAACCACGGAACCGATGCGCTTGAGCCCTAGGCTGCGCAAAGTGTCGCGTTGGTTTTGCTTCTCACTAATTTTGGACTTGATCTGGGTTACCTTCAGGCGACCAGCCATCAGACACCTGCCTTAGCTTCAGCCTCGGCGCGCAGCAAGCGTGCCGGGATTACGTGTTCTGCATCGAGCCCACGACGAGCGGCAACCGAGCGCGGCTCTTCGAGCTGCTTGAGTGCCTCAACCGTTGCGTGAACGATGTTGATCGTGTTCGACGAACCGAGCGACTTGCTCAGTACATCGTGGATACCGGCGCACTCGAGAACGGCGCGAACGGGTCCACCAGCGATAACACCGGTACCAGCGGATGCGGGACGCAGCAGAACTACACCTGCAGCAGCCTCGCCCTGAACCGAGTGAGGGATGGTAGCGCCGACGCGAGGAACGCGGAAGAAGTTCTTCTTCGCCTCTTCGACACCCTTGGAGATCGCGAGAGGAACTTCGCGAGCCTTGCCGTAACCGACTCCGACCATTCCGTTGCCGTCACCGACGACGACGAGAGCGGTGAAGCTAAAGCGACGACCACCCTTGACGACCTTCGATACACGGTTGATGGTGACGACGCGCTCCAGGAACTGGTTCTTGTCGTTGTCGCGGCTGTTGTTGCCACCACGTCCACCACGGTCGGGTCCACGCTCGCGGCCGCCACGACGAGCCTCGCGGGGCTCGCTCGTTACGTCGGTCGCGGGGGCGTCTACGACGACCTCGGGTACGGAGATGGCGCTAGTCGCCTCAGCGGCCACGGCCTGCTCCTTGTTTGTTGTCTTGTTGTCCACGTTGTCGCTCACAGGTTCAATCCACCCTCTCGCGCTCCGTCGGCGATTGCTGCAACGCGACCTGCGTAGCGGCTTCCACCACGATCAAATACGACGGCTTCAACACCGGCGTCCTTGGCGCGCTCGGCAACCAATTCACCGATCTTGCGTGCCTTGGCGGTCTTGTCGCCATCGAACGTACGCATGCTCGACTCCATGGTCGACGCCGAAGCGACGGTAACGCCCTTGGAGTCATCGACAACCTGGACGAATACGTGACGTGCTGAACGCGTGACCACGAGACGGGGGCGTACTTCAGTGCCCACGACCTTCTTGCGGAGACGTGCGTGACGACGGCCCTTAGCGGCCGACTTGCTCTTACCTCTGGTTCCGAGAGCCATGTCTACTTACCACTCTTTCCGGCCTTGCGACGAACAACTTCGCCGGCGTAGCGCACACCCTTGCCCTTGTAGGGCTCTGGCTTGCGCAATTTACGAATGTTGGCTGCTACTTCGCCAACCGCCTGCTTGTCGATGCCGCTGACAACTAGTTTGTTATTGCCCTCGACCGCGAAGCTGATGCCTGCGGGCGGGTCAACGGTGATCGAGTGCGAGTACCCGAGAGCAAACTCGATTGAGTTGCCCTTTGCGGTGACACGGTAACCAGTACCAACGACCTCAAGGCCCTTGGTGTAACCGTCGGTAACACCGATGATCTGGTTAGCGATGAGCGTACGAGTCAAGCCGTGCAGTGAACGCGATTCGCGCTCGTCGTCGGGACGGGTTACGAGAACCTGACCCTCTTCGAGTGCTACAGCGATAGGTGCCTTGACGGTGAGCGCGAGCTCACCCTTCGGGCCCTTTACAGTGACGTCTTGGCCGTTGATGGTGAGTGTGACACCAGCGGGGACATCAATAGGAAGTCTTCCGATACGTGACATTTTGGGTTACCACACGTAGGCGAGGACTTCCCCACCTACGCCCTTCTGAGTCGCCTCTTTGTCGGTCAAAAGACCTGAGGAGGTGGACAAAATAGCCACACCGAGTCCGCCAAGAACCTTGGGGATTTCGGTCGAGCGAGCGTAGACACGAAGACCAGGCTTCGAGACGCGCTTGATTCCCTTGATGGAACGCTCGCGAGTGGGGCTGTACTTGAGTTCGATCGTGAGGGTCTGGCCCACGCGAGCGTCCTCGGTGCTCCAGCTGAGGATGTATCCCTCGGCCTTGAGCATTTCAGCCAGGCGCGACTTCAGCTTGCTGTTAGGCATTGAAACGCTGTCGTGGTGCGCCGAATTGGCGTTGCGCAGTCTGGTCAGCATGTCAGCGACCGGATCTGTCATTGTCATTATGTGTTTCCTGTCTCAACTGGTTTCGGCATCCGTTACACGAATGCCGACCTGGCCGATCGGTGTTACTTGGTTAGTTAGATGCGTTCTCAGCGGAACGGAACGGGAAGCCCAAAGCCTTAAGCAGTGCGCGACCTTCTTCGTTGTTCTTGCCGGTGGTGACGATAGTGATATCGAAACCACGAACGCGGTCAATCTTGTCCTGGTCGATCTCGTGGAACATTGACTGTTCCGTGAGACCGAACGTGTAGTTACCGTTGCCATCGAACTGCTTGTCCGACAGACCGCGGAAGTCACGGATACGCGGAAGCGCCAGCGTGATCAGGCGGTCGAGGAACTCCCAAGCGCGGTCACCACGGAGGGTAACGTGTGCGCCAATGGGCTGTCCTTCACGAAGCTTGAACTGAGCAATCGACTTGCGAGCGCTAGTTACGTAAGGCTTCTGACCGGTGATCGCGGTGAGGTCTTTGACAGCCCCATCGATGATCTTTCCGTCGCGAGCAGCTTCACCGACACCAGTGTTAACGACGACCTTGACGATCCCCGGAATCTGGTGGACGTTGGAAAGTCCAAGGTCCTTCTTGAGCTGAGCCGCGAGTTCATCGCGGTACTTCTGCTTGAGGCGCGGCTGGATTTTGCCAGCAGCAGGTGCAGTCGTCGTCATTAGTCTGCGTCCTTCTCGGTTGCCTTCTCGGCATCCTTCTTCGAAGCCTTGGGCTCAGCCTTAGCTGCCTTGGACTTCTTGGTCTCTACGCGGCGCGACTTCTTGAAGAAGCGCTCGCGCGTGGTCTTGCCACGGTCATCGGTGCCGACAGTGAAGCCAACACGAGCCGGGAGCTTGGTCTCGGGGTCAACGAGGGCGACGTTCGACACGTGAATCGGTGCCTCCATCGTCTCGATGCCACCGGTCTTGGTTCCACGCTGAGTCTGGCCAACCTTGACGTGCTTGGTGACGAAGTTGACACCCTCCACGACAATGCGGTCTTTTCCAGCGATAACACTGATAACGCGACCCTGCTTGCCGCGGCTTCCGCCACGCTCTTCGGTCGGGCCGCTGATGACCTGTACGAGGTCACCCTTGCGAATCTTTGCCATATCTACAGCACCTCCGGTGCGAGCGAGATGATCTTCATGAACTTCTTGTCACGAAGTTCGCGGCCAACCGGCCCGAAAATGCGGGTACCACGGGGGTCTCCGCCATCGGACTTGAGGATTACAGCCGCGTTCTCATCGAACTTGATGTATGAGCCGTCTGGACGACGAGTCTGCTTGATGACGCGAACGATGACGGCCTTGACGACCTCACCCTTCTTGACGTTGCCGCCAGGAATAGCGTCTTTGACGGTTGCCACGATGACATCGCCGAGACCTGCGTAACGACGGCCTGAGCCACCGAGAACGCGAATCGTGAGGAGCTCCTTGGCGCCGGTGTTATCGGCAACCTTTACTCGGGATTCCTGCTGAAGCATTACTTAGCCTTTTCGAGGATCTCGACCAGACGCCAGCGCTTCGTGGCGCTGAGCGGACGGGTCTCGCTGATAAGTACGGAGTCACCGACGCCGGCCGTGTTGGCCTCGTCGTGAACCTTCACCTTGGAGTTACGGCGAACAACCTTGCCGTACAACGGGTGCTTTACGCGGTCTTCGACGATGACAACGATGGTCTTATCCATCTTGTCGCTCGTAACCAGTCCGCGACGGGTCTTACGGTACCCACGAGCGACCTCGGCGGTCGTCTCCGCGGTCTTCTTGTCTTCAACCTTGGCCATGACTACGCCTCCTTCGTCTCGTCAGTGGCGTCTGCTGCGGTCTCAGCCGCGGCGTCTGCCTTCTTGGTGCTGCGCTTCTTGGTCTCCTTGGCGGGAGCCTCGACAGCAGCGGGGGTTGCACGGATGCCCAGCTCGCGCTCACGGATAACCGTGTAGATGCGGGAGATGTCGCGCTTTACAGCGCGGATACGTCCGTGGCTTTCCAGTTGACCAGTTGCGGCCTGGAAACGAAGGTTGAAAAGTTCTTCCTTCGACTTCTTCAGCTCGTCAACGAGTCGTTCGTCTTCAAAAGTGTCTAGCTCGACAGGGGCTAGCTCCTTGGATCCGATCGCCATTATGCGTCGCCCTCCTCGCGCTTGATGATGCGTGCCTTGAGGGGCAGCTTGTGAATTGCACGAGTGAGTGCTTCGCGCGCAGTCGTCTCGTCCACGCCGCTGAGCTCGAAGAGCACGCGACCTGGCTTGACGTTGGCGACCCACCACTCGGGCGAGCCCTTACCGGAACCCATGCGGGTTTCAGCGGGCTTTTTGGTGAGCGGGCGGTCGGGGTAGATGTTGATCCACACCTTTCCACCACGCTTGATGTGACGCGTCATTGCGATACGAGCTGCCTCAATCTGGCGGTTCGTAACGTATGCGGGCGTCAGAGCCTGAATACCGTACTCGCCAAACGACACCGTGGTTCCACCAGTAGCGTGGCCGCTACGGGAGGGGTGGTGCTGCTTGCGGTACTTGACCTTACGCGGAATCAACATTGTTATGCCTCAACTCCTGCTGCAACCGGTGCGTCAGCCTTGGGGGCTTCTGCCTTGGGTGCTTCAGCTTTCGGTGCGGACGAAGGGCCACCGGTGCGACGACCGCCACGGTCGCCACCATCGCGACGCTCTGGACGCGACGACTTCTGGTTAGCCTGCTCGCGAGCGAGCTCCTTGTTGGTGATGTCGCCCTTGTAGACCCACACCTTGACACCGATACGACCGAACGTGGTCTTAGCCTCGTAGAAGCCGTAGTCGATGTTTGCGCGCAGCGTGTGCAGCGGAACGCGACCTTCGCGGTAGTACTCTGAGCGGCTCATTTCTGCGCCACCCAAACGACCCGATACCTGGATGCGAACACCCTTGACCGAACCAACGCGCTGGGCGCCCTGAAGACCCTTGCGCATTGCACGACGGAAAGCGACACGAGCAGCGAGCTGCTCCGCAATTCCCTGTGCAACGAGCTGAGCCTCAGCCTCGGGGTTCTTGACCTCGAGGATGTTGAGCTGGATCTGCTTACCGGAGAGCTTTTCGAGCTCGCCACGGATACGCTCTGCTTCGGCGCCGCGGCGACCGATCACGATGCCCGGACGGGCAGTGTGAATGTCTACGCGAACGCGGTCACGGGTGCGCTCGATTTCAATGCGAGCAACACCTGCGCGGTCGAGGTTCGACTTGAGCAGGTTGCGGATCTTTACATCTTCCGCAACGTAGTCGCTGTAACGCTGACCCGGCTTGGTGCTGTCGGAGAACCAACGCGACACGTGGTCGGTGGTGATTCCCAGACGGAAACCGTAGGGGTTTACCTTCTGTCCCATTACTTCTTCCCTGCCTTGTCGGCCTCGGCTTCAACGACGTGGTCTGGCGTGGCCAGCACGACCGTGATGTGGCTTGTGCGCTTCAGGATCTGGAACGCGCGGCCCTGGGCACGCGGCTGGAAACGCTTGAGCGTTGCACCGTCGTCGACGTAAGCCTTCGAGATGATCAGATCCTGTTCGTCCAGGAACGTGTTCGAAGCATCTGCCTTGACTCGCGCATTCGCGATTGCAGATGCAACCAACTTGTAGACCGGCTCGCTCGCGCCCTGAGGTGCGAACTTCAAAATTGCCAGTGCTTCCTGTGCTTGCTTGCCGCGAATCATGTTGACAACGCGACGAGCCTTCATGGGGGTCACGCGGATGTGACGCACGCGTGCGATCGACTCCACCATTTCTCTACCTCCTTCACCACCGCGTTAGCGGCGGCGACCCTTCTTGTCGTCCTTCACGTGTCCACGGAAGGTACGGGTGGGCGAAAACTCGCCGAGCTTGTGCCCAACCATGGTTTCGGTGATGAACACCGGAATGTGCTTGCGACCATCGTGCACCGCGATCGTGTGACCCAGCATTGCTGGAACGATCATGGAGCGGCGCGACCAGGTCTTGATTACGTTCTTGCTCTTGGCTTCGTTCGCCTTGACAACCTTTTGTAGGAGGTGGTCGTCGACGAAGGGGCCCTTCTTCAGACTGCGTGGCATCTTCTGACTCTCCTACTACTTGCGCTTCTTGCCGACATTGCGGCGGCGAACGATGAGCTGGTCACTGGGCAGTTTGCGCTTACGTGTGCGCCCTTCTGCCTGGCCCCAAGGGGAAACGGGGTGACGTCCACCGGACGTCTTACCCTCACCACCACCGTGGGGGTGGTCAACAGGGTTCATGGCAACACCACGGACGGTCGGGCGAACGCCCTTCCAACGCATGCGGCCGGCCTTTCCCCAGTTGATGTTCGACTGCTCGGCATTGCCGACCTCGCCGATCGTTGCGCGGCAACGAACGTCAACGTTGCGGATTTCTCCGGAAGGCAAACGCAGCTGCGCGTAGGGGCCTTCTTTTGCAACGAGTCGAACCGATGCTCCAGCGGAGCGGGCCATCTTGGCGCCGCCACCGGGGCGAAGTTCAATCATGTGGATAACCGTACCGACGGGGATGTTCTTCATCGGGAGGTTGTTACCAGGCTTGATGTCTGCGCCGGGACCCGACTCAACAATGTCCCCCTGATTGAGCTTGTTCGGAGCAACGATGTAGCGCTTGGTGCCATCAACAAAGTGAAGCAGTGCAATACGTGCGGTGCGGTTGGGGTCGTACTCGATCTCGGCAACGCGGGCGTTTACGCCGTCTTTGTCGTTGCGCTTGAAGTCGATTACGCGGTACTGGCGCTTGTGGCCACCACCGATGTGACGAGTCGTGATGCGACCTGCGTTGTTGCGTCCACCAGTCTTCGGCAGAGGGCGCAGAAGCGACTTCTCCGGCGTTGAACGGGTGATCTCAGCAAAGTCTGCAACCGAGGATCCACGACGACCAGGCGTCGTGGGCTTGTACTTGCGAATAGCCATTAGTTTCTCCTTGGTCCTTAGCCGACAGCGGTGAAGATGTCGATAGAACCGGACTTGAGCGTGACGATGGCGCGCTTGGTGTCCTTGCGCTTGCCCATACCGAAACGGGTACGACGGGTCTTGCCCGTGCGGTTCAACGTGTTGACCGAGTCGACCTTGACGCTGAAGATCTTCTCAATAGCGAGCTTGATCTCGGTCTTGTTCGCACGGGGGTCTACCTCGAAGGTGTACTTGCCCATGTCGATCAGGTTGTAGCTCTTCTCAGAGACCACGGGAGCGATGATGATGTCGCGCGGGTCCTTGTACGTGACGGTCATGCGCTGACCTCTTCCTTGTTCGAGGACTTGGTGTTGAACGCAACGAACGCGTCGAAGGCGCCCTTGCTGAACACGATGTCGTCGCTGACGACGACGTCGTAGGCGTTGAGCTGGTCGTAAGCCAAGACGTGAACCGTGTCGAGGTTGCGAATGCTCTTGAGGCTGGTTGCATCTTCGCGCTGGAGAACAACGAGAACGTTCTTGCTCGGCGCGATGTTGTTCAGCAGAGCCAAGACAGACTTCGTCGAAGGCTTGCCGTCTACAGCGAGAGCGTCGATGACGTGAATGCGCTCACCGCGAGCCCGGTCAGACAACGTGCCGCGAAGTGCTGCAGCAATCATCTTCTTGGGGGTGCGCTGTGAGTAGTCACGCGGGTGCGGCCCGTGAACGATGCCACCACCCTTCATCTGAGGAGCACGGATCGAGCCCTGACGAGCGCGACCGGTTCCCTTCTGCTTGAACGGCTTGCGACCAGCACCCGAAACTTCACCGCGGCGCAGGGTGTTGTGCGTACCCTGACGTGCTGCTGCACGCTGTGCAACAACAACCTGGTGGATGAGCGGAACGTTGGTCTGCACGTCGAAGATCTCGGCGGGAAGTTCAACAGAGTCGACCTTCTTGCCCTTGGCGTCGATGACGTCGATGGAGGTAGCCATGTGTACTACGCCCCCTTCACTGCGTTGCGGACGAAGACGATACGGCCACGAGCACCGGGAACAGCGCCCTTGATGAGCACGAGTCCCTTCTCAAGGTCGATCGAGTGGACGGCGAGGTTCATGACCGTTACACGGTCACCACCCATACGACCGGCCATGCGCATGCCCTTGAAGACACGGCTGGGGGTCGACGAGGCACCAATGGAACCAGGCTTGCGGTGGTTACGGTGCGAACCGTGGCTTGCAGATACACCCTTGAAGTTGTGACGCTTCATAACACCGGCGAAACCCTTACCCTTGCTCGTGCCGACGACGTCGACCTTCGAGCCTGGGGTGAAGATGTCGACCGCGAGCTCCTGGCCAACGGTGTATTCCGCGGCGTCAGGGGTGCGAATTTCAGTGATGTGACGGCGAGGCGTTACGCCTGCCTTGTCAAAGTGACCGGTAAGCGGCTTGTTGACCTTACGAGGGTCAATCTGGCCGTACGCGATCTGGACTGCGCTGTATCCATCAACCTCGGGGCTACGCAGTTGCGTAACCACGTTCGGGGTGATTTCGACAACGGTCACGGGAACGAGCTTGTTGTTCTCGTCCCAAACCTGCGTCATGCCGAGCTTTGTGCCCAGCAGACCCTTTGTCGTCTTAGTTGTAGACATTATTTTCCTTATCGGCTCTGTCGCTCAATAACTGCGCGAGCTAAAGCTTGATCTCGATGTTGACGTCGGCCGGCAGGTCGAGACGCATAAGCGAATCCACAGCCTTGGGCGTCGGGTCGATGATGTCGATGAGCCGCTTGTGGGTGCGCTTCTCGAAGTGCTCGCGGCTGTCCTTGTACTTGTGGGGAGAACGGATAACTGCAATCACGTTCTTCTCGGTGGGCAGCGGCACCGGGCCTACTACCGTGGCACCCGCGCGGGTAACCGTGTCAACAATTTTGCGTGCCGACGAGTCGATGACCTCGTGGTCGTACGACTTAAGTCGAATGCGGATCTTTTGTCCCGCCATGACTGGCTCTCTTCCCTTAGTACTTTGGCTGCACTGCGTGCACCTGGGCTGTTCGACACCGGATGTTGCCACCCGAAGACGCTCAGCACTTTTGCTTTCGCACCACTATTTATCTGTCAAGTTGTTGCTGTCACTGCTTGTGATACCAACTCGCGAAGCCGCGAGGAGCACATGCCAGCGAACTGGCACAAGCGTCTCCCGCAGCACGAATTCTTTCGAATTGAATTGGGGAGTTGGTTAAGCTTGGTTCTGCTCCCCGCGGCCTAGCTACAACACGGTGTATAACTCACGCTCTGCGAGGGTCATACGATGTGGAACTATGCACTGCCTGGAAGTGATCCGCACGCACGTGGCGGCGAAATGTTGAACTAGAAGAGTTTGTCACATCCACGCATTTACTGCAACCCGGGCGTGTCGGATTTTTACGGCACCGTTCGCCGAGGTCGTTCTGGCGACGTGATGCCTCGATTTGAGCATCCGCTGCCGCCTGATAGCGGGACTTTTGGGGCGGCTCAGGCCAACGGCCGCACCAGCTCGTGAACGCCATCCACAAAGACGCTGGAGACCAGGGGAACCCCCGGCCGGTACGCCAAGTGACGGTAGTGCGGGGCATCCAGTAGCTGGGCATTCGCTCGCGCGCCGACCCTCAAGTGACCGACGTCATCGCGGCGCAAGGAACGTGCTCCCCCGAGCGTCGCTGCCGTTACGGCCTCAAGCGATGTCATGCCCATGTCGCGCACCGCGAGGGCAATGCAGAACGGGAGGGATGACGTGAAACTCGAACCGGGATTGCAGTCGCTGGCGAGCGCAACCGTCACGCCAGCGTCAAGGAGTCGCCGGGCATCCACGAACGGATGTCTGGTGGAGAACTCGACACCGGGAAGCAGTCCGGCAACCGTGCTGCTGCCCGCGAGCGCCTGCACATCGTCATCGCTGAGATAAGTGCAGTGATCGACACTCGCTGCACCAAGCTCGACCGCGAGTTGCACAGCACCCGACTCGGCCAATTGCGCACCGTGCAGACGAGCGCCCAATCCACGAGCCTGCCCGGCCGTGATGATGGCGCGCGTCTCGTCCTCGGTGAAGGCACCGTTGTCGCAGAACACATCGATCCAGCGCGAATGGGGAGCGCACGCCTCCAGCATGTCGCCCATGACGAGCGTGACGTAGGCGGCGCGATCGTCCGCGAACTCCTCGGGGACAACATGCGCGCCCAAGAACGTAGTTTCGTCAGTGAGCGTGGCCGCGAGCCGCAACATCCGCGCCTCATCTGCAACGCTCAGTCCGTAGCCGCTCTTAATCTCGATCGTTGTCGTGCCCTGGCGACGCATCTCCGCGAGCAGAGCGGTCGCGTTTGCGAGCAACTCAGCGTCAGTCGCTGCGCGCGAAAGTTCGACCGTGCGACGGATGCCGCCCGCCTCGTAACGGCGGCCAGCCATGCGGGCCTCAAACTCATCCGAGCGGTCCCCCGCGAAAAGGATGTGGCTATGGCTGTCAACAAAACCAGGAAGCACACAGCGGCCAGCGGCATCCACTCGCGTGTCAGCGGCAGGAGCATCGGCCGACGCGCCCCACCAGGCCACGCAACCCTCGTCGAGCACAAGCGCCGCGTCGGTCATCTCGGGGCGCTCGTCATCATGCGTGAGCAATAGGCCAATGTTCTCGATCACCGTGCTTGTCATCGCAGCGCCACTCCCGCGATTGCTTCGAGGACGCACAGCGCCACCAGACGCACCGTTCGTTCGTCAGGAGCGTCAGCGGCGGCATCCACCTCGACCAGATCAATCGAGGAGACCGCCGGATGCGCGGCGGCGAGCCGTGCGGCCGCGCGCAACTCAATCGCCGAGATGCCGCCCGGCACCGACGCGGGGCAACCGGGAGCAACCGAGCGATCACACACATCGACATCAAGATCGACGTGGATAGGCCCGCCCGCCGCGCCAGCAATCTCCAGCGCCTGCGCGATCACCTCGTCCATCGAGCGCGAACGCAACTCGTCACGCGTGATTACCGTGATGCCCGCGTCCCTAGCGCGCTCGGCATAGGCGTGCGAATTTGCCAGCGGCTCAATGCCGATCTGCACCACACGACTGCCGTCAAGGCCGGCCTCCAGAAGGCGACGCACGGGTGAACCATTACTGGTGCCGTCTCGTAGGTCGTAGTGAGCATCGAGCGTGATCAGGCCAGCAGACGTGATGTCTGCGCCCCACCGCCCGAGAGCCGTCGGGACCGTAGCCGCATTGTCCCCGCCCAACGCGATAACGAGCTCAGCCCGCAACTGCGCCACCGCATCAATCGCACCCTGCTCGTTCAGATCAGGCTCGCGCACGGTGCCGGCATCCACGATCCGAAGATCAGACAGCGCGGCATAACGACGAAGTGCCTCACGAACCGCAGCGGGAGTCGTGTGAGCCTGCGTCGGCGAGAGAGACGTGCGCGACGTCGGGATACCGATGAGTGCGACATCCGCCCACTCGTCGTCAACCGGCGAAGGCCAATCCCCCGCACGCGGCCACAACGGGTCAGCGTTGAGCATGGTGACCCTTCGTGAGCGGAGCCTCGTTCATGGGGATGCGAACGCCGAGGTTGTCGGCGACCGCGATGGCTTCATCGTAGCCAGCATCAACGTGACGGATGACGCCCATGCCTGGGTCATTCGTGAGCACTCGCTCAAGCTTCTGGGCAGCAAGCTCGGTGCCGTCAGCGACCGTCACCTGACCGGCGTGGATCGACCGGCCGATGCCCACACCGCCACCGTGATGAATGGAGACCCACGTTGCGCCCGATGAGGTATTGACCAGGGCGTTAAGCAACGGCCAGTCAGCGATCGCGTCGGAGCCATCCTTCATCGCCTCGGTCTCGCGGTAGGGCGACGCTACCGAACCGCTGTCGAGGTGATCGCGCCCAATTGCGAGCGGGGCTGCAAGCTCACCCGACGAGACCATCTCGTTGAAGAGCAAACCGGCTTTGTCACGTTCGCCATAACCCAACCAGCAGATGCGAGCCGGGAGCCCTTGGAAGTGCACGCGCTCCCCCGCGAGCTTGATCCAGCGAGCGAGCGATTCGTTCTCGGGGAACAACTCGAGAATGGCCTTGTCTGTCTTGTGGATGTCGCTGGCTTCGCCGCTGAGAGCGGCCCACCGGAACGGGCCCTTGCCCTCCGCGAACAGCGGGCGGATGTAGGCCGGCACGAACCCGGGGAAAGCGAACGCATCCGCGTAGCCCGCCGCGAGCGCCTCCGTGCGCAGATTGTTGCCGTAGTCGAAGACCTCGGCCCCCTGACGCTGAAAGCCGACCATCGCTTCAACATGAATCGCCATCGATTCGCGGGCACGCTGGGCGAAGTCGGGGTGGCTGCGGGCACTCTGCCAGTCATGGAAGTCCACGCCGAGAGGAAGGTAAGCGAGAGGATCGTGGGCGCTCGTCTGGTCAGTGACGATATCGATCGGCGCCCCCATCGCCAACAGCTCGGGAACGGCAGCAGCCGCATTCGCCAGCACCCCAATCGAGAGCGGCTTCTTCGCATCGCGCGCGGCAACCGCGAGTTCGACCGCGTGCGCGAGAGACTTCGCCTCAACATCGAGGTAGCCGTGATCGATGCGACGCGTGATGCGACTCTGATCAACATCAATACAGATCGCAACACCGTCGTTCATGGTTACGGCGAGCGGTTGAGCCCCACCCATGCCTCCGAGGCCAGCCGTAAGGGTAATGGTGCCGGCAAGAGTGCCGCCGAAGCGTTTCGCCGCGACTGCAGAGAAGGTCTCGTAGGTGCCTTGCAGAATGCCCTGCGTACCAATGTAAATCCACGATCCCGCCGTCATTTGGCCGTACATGGTGAGGCCAAGCTGCTCGAGCCGACGAAACTCATCCCAGTTGGCCCAGTCGCCCACCAGATTGGAGTTCGCCAACAACACCCGGGGAGCCCACTCGTGGGTCTGCATGACACCGACGGGCTTGCCCGACTGAACCAGCAGCGTCTCGTCACCTTTGAGGGTCGTGAGCGAACGAACAATCGCGTGATAACTGGGCCAGTTACGCGCAGCCTTACCCGTGCCGCCATAGACGACGAGATCTTCCGGATGCTCGGCAACCTCAGGGTCGAGGTTGTTCTGGAGCATGCGCAAAGCACCCTCCTGCTGCCAGCCGAGAGTATTGAGCGTGGAACCACGGTGTGCCTGAATCATGACGTCCCCTAGCTGAGTTCGGTAATAGTGCGTGCGGCGGACAAGAGTGCGCCCGACTGCACAAGCGCAACGCTCGCCGCAATGTCGGGGGCCAAATAGCGGTCGGGCCCTGCGGCGGGAACGTGCTCGCGCAGGTTCGCGATCACCGCAGCCGACACCGGCGACGGTCGCTCGCCACGCATCTCGATCCCGCGTGCCGACGTCAGCAACTCGATGGCGATCACACGCGACAACCCATCGATACTGCGGCGAAGCTTCAAGCCAGCGCTCCACCCCATCGAGACGTGGTCTTCCTGCATCGCGCTCGTCGGAATTGAATCAACGGATGCCGGAGCCGCCAACCTCTTCATCTCGCTGACGATTCCCGCCTGGGTGTACTGCGCGATCATGTGCCCAGAGTCCACCCCGGGATCATCGGCCAGGAACGCGTTGAGCCCGCCGCTGCGATTGCTGTCAAGGAAGCGGTCAGTGCGACGCTCGCTCATGCTCGCAACATCGGCTGCAACGATCGCCAGAAAGTCGAGGGCATAGCCAACCGGCGCCCCATGGAAGTTGCCGTTGGATTCCAGCCGGCCATCCACCGTCACCACGGGGTTATCGATCGCGCTCATGAGCTCACGGTCAGCCACTTGACGCGTGTGGTTGACCGTATCGCGGGCCGCGCCATGGACCTGGGGCGCGCACCGCAACGAGTACGCGTCCTGCACCCGCGTGAAGCCGCTCGCGGCGTGGGCCGCAATCGTGTCGGAGTCGCGCAGCACTGCACGCATGTTGGCCGCCGACTGCGCCTGGCCCGGATGAGGCCGAAGGGCGTGCAGGTCCTCCGCGAAGACTCGGTCGGTTCCCGCCAAACCCTCCACGCTCATGGCAGCGGACAGGTCGGCGGTGGTGAGCAACGCCTCAAGATCAGTAATCGCCAGCGACAGCATGCCGAGCATCCCATCGGTGCCGTTAATCAACGCCAAGCCCTCTTTTTCGTGCAAAACGACCGGCGTAATGCCGGCGGCTTTCAGCGCAGCGGATGCCGGCAGCTGCTCCCCCGCAACGCGCACGTCGCCTTCGCCCATCACGGCAAGCGCGCAATGCGCGAGCGGAGCGAGGTCTCCGGAACAGCCGAGGCTGCCGTACTCACCAACGATGGGGGTGATCCCCGCGTTCAGCAGAGCCGCGTAGGTTTCCGCGACGACAGTCCGCACGCCGGTGCGCCCGGTGGCCATCGTAGAGAGTCGCAACAGCATCGTCGCCCGCACCATTTCGTCGGCGATCTCAGCCCCGGAGCTTGCGGCGTGACTGCGCACGAGTGACCGCTGCAGTTGCAGGCGCTGCTCGGGGGCGATGTGCTTCGTCGCCAGCGCACCAAAACCGGTGGAGACACCGTAGTGCGGGCGCACGTCGTCGGCCAACGCTTCAATCACCGCACGCGACGCAACCATCGCGCTCGTCGCTTCGGCCGAGATCGTGACGGGTGCACCGTGGCGCGCGACCGCCACAACATCGGAGATGCTCACGGCGCCGACGCCGATGGTCACTGTCTGGCTGGAGGCTGAGGTCATCATCCCAGTGAACGCGCATCACCCCTCCACCACGAGTGGATAACGCGATATGGTGTCTGAAATACCAGACAGGAGCCGCGTGTCCAACATTCCTGCCGCGCGCAACACCATGGCCGTGCTGCGTCACCTCGCGACCCGCAGAGGGCCTGTGCCCGCCTCCGCTTTGGCGCGCGAGCTAGCGCTCCCCCGGTCATCCGTCTACCAACTGCTCACTGTCATGATCGACGAAGGATTCGTGGTGCATTACCCCGAAGACCGCACCTATGGGTTGAGCTCCCTCGTCTCCGAGATCGGCACGTCTGCGCTGCGTAGCGAAAGACTCTCCACTCTCGCGAGCCCGCTCATGCGGAGCCTCGCGGCTGAAGCCCCGATCCCGGTCGTCGCGCACCTTGCCGTGCTCAGCGGTGCCGATGTCAGTTACGCCGCTCGAGTGCAAGGAACCCGAGCGCCCACCACTGTTTCGGCTGTCGGCGTGAAACTTCCCGCGCATTTGACCGCGACAGGGCGAGCGATGCTCGCGCAGCTCACGGCCCCGCAGGTGCGAGCCCTCTATCCCTCGCGCAGCACCCTCACTCGGCGCCAGACCGCCGGGCCGAACACGCTGGCTGAACTCGACCGGCTACTGGCTGCGACTCGTGAGCGCGGCTGGGCCAGCGAAGTGGGCGACATCACTGCGGAGTACGCCTCGGTGGGCGCTGCGGCGTTCGACCGCAACGGCTATCCTTCGGCAGCGATCGGGCTCACTTTCAGAACGGATGCCGTCGAAGACCAGTGGGACGAGCTCGGCCAGGCCACAATGGCCGCCGCTCGCGCCCTCACCTCGCGGCTCACCGGCCGCGCTGGTTAAACGACGAAGGGCCGAGCCTTTCGGCTCGACCCTCGTCGTAATTAGTTACTGAGCTTACGCCAGAACCTTGGTTACCTTACCGGCACCTACGGTACGTCCACCCTCACGGATGGCGAAGCCGAGGCCCTCTTCCATGGCGATGGGCTGAATAAGCTCAACGGTCATGTCAGTGGTGTCGCCAGGCATAACCATCTCGGTGCCCTCAGGCAACGTGATGACGCCGGTGACGTCGGTGGTGCGGAAGTAGAACTGCGGACGGTAGTTCGCGTAGAACGGGTTGTGACGCCCACCCTCATCCTTTGACAGGATGTATGCGGTTCCCTCGAAGTTCGTGTGAGGAGTAACGGAACCAGGCTTAACAACAACCTGTCCACGCTCAACATCTTCACGCTTGGTTCCACGAAGAAGCAGACCACAGTTCTCGCCAGCCCATGCTTCGTCGAGCTGCTTGTGGAACATCTCGATACCAGTGACCGTGGTCTTCTGGGTCGGACGGATTCCAACAATCTCAACGTCAGAGTTGATCGAAAGCGTTCCACGCTCGGCGCGGCCCGTAACAACGGTTCCACGACCAGTGATCGTGAAGACGTCTTCAACCGGCATCAAGAACGGCTTGTCCTTGTCGCGGATGGGGTCAGGAACGTTCTCGTCAACAGCATCCATGAGGTCGAGGATGGACTGGGTCCACTTCTCGTCGCCCTCAAGAGCCTTGAGACCTGAAACCTGGACAACAGGAACGTTGTCGCCGTCGAAGCCCTGGCTGGAGAGGAGTTCGCGAACCTCGAGCTCAACGAGCTCAAGGATCTCTTCGTCATCTACCATGTCGGACTTGTTCAGTGCAACGAGCAGGTAAGGAACACCAACCTGCTTCGCGAGCAGAACGTGCTCGCGAGTCTGAGCCATCGGTCCGTCGGTCGCTGCAACCACGAGGATTGCACCGTCCATCTGAGCTGCACCGGTGATCATGTTCTTGATGTAGTCAGCGTGGCCCGGAGCGTCTACGTGTGCGTAGTGGCGCTTGGGGGTCTCGTACTCAACGTGCGAGATGTTGATGGTGATACCGCGTTGACGTTCTTCCGGAGCCGAGTCAATCGACGAGAAGTCGCGCTGCACGTTCGTCGCCGAAGGGTACTTGTCAGCAAGTACCTTCGAGATCGCTGCCGTGAGCGTGGTCTTTCCGTGGTCAACGTGACCGATGGTTCCGATGTTTACGTGCGGCTTGGTCCGCTCGAACTTGGCCTTAGCCACTGTGGGTCCTCCTCAGGACTCGGTTGCTCTGCACCCGACGACTTTTCACTGCCGAATGTTTCGCAAGTTGGTGTGTATCTATGTTAGTTGCGCGCTGGTAGTGCGGCGATTACTCGCCCTTGTTCTTTGCAACAATCTCGTCAGCTACCGCGCGGGGAACCTCAGAGTAACTGTCGAACGTCATCGAGTACACCGCACGACCTGAAGTCTTGGACCTCAAGTCACCGACGTAGCCGAACATTTCCGACAGTGGTACGTGGGCGCGAACGACCTTTACGCCGGTCGCGTCCTCCATGGACTGGATCTGTCCGCGGCGACTGTTAAGGTCACCGATGACGTCTCCCATGTACTCCTCGGGAGTACGAACCTCGACCGCCATGAGCGGTTCGAGGAGAACTGGGTCAGCCTTGCGCGCTGCCTCTTTGAATGCCATGGTTCCCGCGATCTTGAACGCCATTTCTGACGAGTCAACATCGTGAGCAGCACCATCGAGGATGATTCCCTTGACGCCGACCATCGGGAATCCTGCGAGGATTCCGACGTTCATCGATGCCTGGAAACCCTGGTCGATTGAGCCAATGTATTCACGAGGAATACGGCCACCGGTGACCTTATTTACGAATTCGTAAATCTTGTCGCCTTCAACCTCCATCGGCTCGAGCGAGATCTGGACCTTAGCGAACTGTCCCGATCCACCCGTCTGCTTCTTGTGGGTGTAGTCGTGCTTGTCCACAATGCGGCGGATGGTCTCGCGGTACGCAACCTGCGGCTTACCAACGTTGGCTTCAACGTTGAATTCGCGCTTCATGCGGTCCACGAGGATGTCGAGGTGAAGTTCACCCATTCCCTTAATTACCGTCTGGCCAGTTTCCTGGTTCTGTTCGGTACGGAACGTGGGGTCTTCTTCAGCGAGCTTCTGAATAGCAATACCAAGCTTCTCTTGGTCAGCCTTCGTCTTCGGCTCGATCGCTACCTCGATCACGGGCTCAGGGAACGTCATCGACTCGAGAACGACCTGGTCGTTCGGGTCACACAGCGTGTCACCAGTCGTGGTGTCCTTGAGGCCAATGACGGCGTAGATGTGTCCAGCGGTGACGCTGTCGACAGGGATTTCCTTGTTAGCAGCCATCTGGAAGATCTTTCCGATGCGCTCCTTCTTGCCCTTGGTGGAGTTAGCTACAGCTCCACCAGAGTCAAGGTGTCCCGAGTACACGCGAATGTACGTGAGGCGACCGAAGAAGGGGTGCACAGCAACCTTGAAGGCCAGAGCCGAGAACGGCTCCGAAGCGTCGGGCTTGCGGATGATGATCTTGTCTTCATCGCGGGGGTCGCGTGCTTCCATGGGAGGCACGTCAACCGGCGAAGGAAGGTAGTCAATA
This sequence comes from Salinibacterium sp. NK8237, assembly GCF_015864955.1. NCBI lineage: Bacteria > Bacillati > Actinomycetota > Actinomycetes > Micrococcales > Microbacteriaceae > Salinibacterium > Salinibacterium sp. NK8237. Next base: position 1,256,100 of record NZ_JADYWE010000001.1, read on the forward strand.
ACAGCGTCGAGCATCGGCTGAACGCCACGGTTCTTGAAAGCAGAACCACAGAGAACCGGGTAGATCTCGCTGTTGACGGTGAGCTTACGGATCGCAGCCTTGATCTCAGCAACGCTGATCTCTTCGCCGGCGAAGTAACGCTCCATGATGGCATCGTCGGTCTCAGCGACAACCTCGAGAAGAGCGGTGCGGTATTCCGCAGCCTTCTCCTTGAGGTCTTCGGGGATCTCTTCGATGGCGTACTTGGCGCCCATCTGAACGTCACCCTTGGAGTCGCCGCGCCACGTGAGTGCACGCATCTCAACGAGGTCTACAACACCCTCGAACTCAGACTCGAGTCCGATGGGGAGCTGAATAACGAGGGGACGAGCACCGAGGCGCTTCACGATGGTGTCTACCGTGTAGTAGAAGTCCGCGCCCATCTTGTCCATCTTGTTGACGAAGCAGATGCGGGGAACGTCGTACTTGTCGGCCTGGCGCCAGACAGTCTCTGACTGCGGCTCAACGCCCTCTTTACCGTCGAACACAGCGACTGCACCGTCGAGAACGCGGAGCGAACGCTCCACCTCAACCGTGAAGTCAACGTGGCCGGGGGTGTCGATGATGTTGATCTGGTTTTTGTTCCAGTAACAGGTAACAGCAGCGGACGTGATCGTGATGCCACGTTCCTGCTCCTGCTCCATCCAGTCAGTAGTCGACGCACCATCGTGAGTTTCACCAATTTTGTGGTTTACACCCGTGTAGAACAGGATGCGCTCAGTCGTAGTGGTCTTGCCGGCATCGATGTGAGCCATGATGCCAATGTTGCGGACCTTAGTCAGGTCGGTGAGCACGTCCTGTGCCACAGGTTCCTCCGAAGTTTGTTGGTGAAGCGAGAATCTCAAGAGTGAAGCGAGCCAGACAGCGTCTGACCCGCCTCACTGCGAGGTGCTGACTACCAGCGGTAGTGAGCGAATGCCTTGTTCGACTCGGCCATCTTGTGGGTGTCTTCGCGGCGCTTTACAGCGGCGCCAAGGCCATTCGATGCGTCCAAGATCTCGTTGGTGAGACGCTCAGTCATCGTCTTTTCACGACGACCCTTTGCGTAGCTCGTGAGCCAACGCAATGCGAGCGTGTTTGCGCGGTGCGACTTGACCTCAACAGGAACCTGGTAGGTCGATCCACCGACACGACGCGACTTGACCTCAAGGGTCGGGCGAACGTTGTCGAGAGCCTTCTTGAGAGTGACTACGGCGTCCTGGCCGGTCTTCTCGGTAACGCCTTCGAGTGCTCCGTAAACGATGCGCTCTGCAAGGCCCTTCTTGCCATCAAGAAGAATCTTGTTGACAAGCTGGCTGACAATGGGGGCGCCGTAAACCGGATCCGCGACTACGGGACGCTTTGGTGCTGGTCCTTTACGAGGCATTACTTCTTATCCTTCTTCGCGCCGTAGAGGCTACGAGCCTGCTTACGGTTCTTAACGGCCTGGGTGTCGAGCGCTCCGCGAACGATCTTGTAGCGAACACCGGGGAGGTCCTTTACACGACCACCGCGGATGAGCACCATCGAGTGCTCTTGAAGGTTGTGACCTTCACCGGGAATGTAGGCCGTGACCTCGGTACCGTTAGAAAGCTTGACACGAGCAACCTTGCGAAGAGCCGAGTTCGGCTTCTTCGGAGTTGTTGTGTAGACGCGCGTGCAAACGCCGCGCTGCTGCGGGTTGGACTTAAGGGCGGGAGCCTTGGTCTTTACGACCTTCGGCGTGCGTCCCTTACGCACCAACTGCTGAATGGTGGGCACTAAATTACTCCTTGATTTTGCTGCACGGTGACAGCGTCATGATGGTTAGCATTCGACGTTCTTTTCAGAACATCGAGTTCATCTGGACCCACGCGCCCACCGAACTGATCGGTTGGTTTGCGGGTATGCCGTGGGGGCCAACCGGAAGGTCGAACCCTGTGGTGTGGAGTGACTCGCACCTAAGCCCCGCGTGAACGGGAAACCTCGAGAGGCATGACTTAAGCGCACGACAAAGCGCACACCTCAGAAAGAATAGCCCCCGGGATAGGCCGGGGTCAAATGGTCACAGCCCACACGCAGCCTCCAGAACAGGGCACGCGTGCACGGCAGAGACTTTAGCGCTGAGCAGCAGTTTTCTCTGCGAGCTCGGCTTCCCACTTCGCCCGAGTATCGAGGTTGCGCTGCGTGACCTTGCGGCCACGTCTAGCGACGAGCGCGCCCGTCCACAACGAGACTTCACGGCCCAACAATCCAGCGGCAATAATCAGCGGATCAGCCAGCGCTCTGAGGAACATGGCGTGCGCCTGTTCCGGAGTGTTCTGGATAACGCCGTTGATAAGCAAGAGCGCGCCGACGGTGCCGAAGTACACGACAAGCCCGACGATGATGCTCGAAAAGACGTGTGCCGCCCATCCCGCACGATTGACAATGAGCGCAATCACGATGGCTCCGAGCGCGAAGAATGCGACCGGAACGTAGAACGATGGCGCCTGCACGAAAGCGACCGCGACTCGGCCGGATGCTGCTGCACCGATGATCACGACGGCGATCGCAAAAACAATTGCGAAGGCGAGCGTGGACGCTAGCGCGATGAAAACACCAAATCCACGGTTGCCCGCGACCTTGGGAGGCGTCGGAGCAGTGACGTACACGACGCGAGGCTCGCTGGATGCCGCGGCTCCCGTCGTCTCGGCCACTACAGGCTCGGGCTCGGCGATGATTTCGGGCTCAACAGTAAGGGGGCGCTCGACAACGGGCTCTGCCTCAGCTTCGAGCGTGACGTCGTCGTACACAGCGGACTCCGTGGATGCCGCCGGCGTCGCAGGATCCGCAATCGGATCGACAAGAGGTGTCGCAGGGTCAGACGCTGCGGGGGTCTCGTCGACAACCACAGCATCCTCAATGTTGTCGTCGTTCTCCGGTGAAGAACCACGCTCTACAGATGGATCGGTCATGACTGATGCCTCCTCGTGCACGTGACTGATCCGCCCAGTCTACCGAAGCAACTCTCAGAAACGAGAAGAACGCCACGACCGAAAGGTCGTGGCGTACTTCTCAATATGAATTGGCGTGAACGACTAGTTCACCACTTCGCCGGATACTGAAGCGCTAACAGCGCCAACGTTGCTGCTCAGAACATAGACAGATCCGAGGAGCACCATATCCGCCACCCCATCATCCGAGTCCGCGTCGACCTGGACCGAGCTGACGGAGAATGCGCGTTGATTATTCTGCACGCTTTGGAGGAACTTGTTGACGTCTTCGAATGAGCCGGTGACCTGAATACTCACGTCTAAAGCCACAAGCCCTGCCACTGACGACGTCGTTGGCGTAACAGGAGCCACAGGCTCAGCCACCTCGGTGTCAGCGTCATCAGTTTCAGATTCATCATCAGCGGCTTCCGTCGATGTGTCTACAGCCTCAGTTGGAGCGAGCGCTTCAACTGCAGTGACATACGCAATCGACTCGATCTGGACTCCCGCTGCCGCAGCAAGGCTCTCAAGTTGACTCGCAAATACTGATGAGTTGTGGCCTGAAGGAACGATCTTGTTAAATTCCTCAAGATCGGCAAACAGGCTGTCTGAATCTTCAGCCAACGCTTTAAGAGCGTCGAGTTCGGCCATTTTCACCTGGTTCGTGGCTTCAACAGTGAGGAGTTCATTGTCAGAATCTGACGCTGCCGTCAGTGCTGGCGACACCCCTACAACGTATCCAAGCAACAGAATGAGCAAGACGGCGACAACCGCAACTACATTCCACAATCGCGTCATTGTCATCAGCCAGTCTCCTCTTCGCTCGTAGATTCAGCCGTCTCGGCGTCTTCGGGAATTTCTTCAAACCTGTGAAGCAGCGCCTCGTCGCCGACAAATACTGAGACGATCGCGGCGTACGAACCATCATCTTCGTTTGCCGAAATTTGGGTGACCGAGCCATCTAACAATCCATCGATAGTTGGTGCCTTGCGCAGCCAGACATCGATAGCAGCGAGCGTCGGTGCCGTCACGCTAACCGAAAGCAAGCCGATCGAATCTGGTTCGATCGGTGACAGCGACTCAGCAAAGACCTGCAACGGGTTGGCGGTCTGAAGGCTGTATGCCGTGATCGTCATTCCGCTACTGAGCTGAGCGTCCAGCGCTTTTATCAGTGTTTCGGTTGAGATTTCAGTCGAGGTGATAAACAGCTGAGCTGCCTCTGCTGACTTCAACTGGGCGGAAGCGACACGAACTTCTTCGTACTGCCCCTGCTGTTCAATGAGCGAAAGCGTCAGCGATCGGGCATTTTCGAGTGTCGCCGCTCGCTGGAGTTGGTAGATATTGGCGCCGACGGCCACGAGTACAGCGATTCCCAGAGCGATGAGAGCGACAAATATCGCGCGCCCCCGAGCACTGGCTGCTGCCTTCCGTTCCCCGACCTCGGGAGGAAGCAGAGAAACGAGCGGCGGATAGCCGAAAGGCACCTTGACTTCGCGCCGAGTCACCGGCTTTTTCTCGCTCATGCGGAGACCCCCATAACCAATCCCAGAGCAACAGACATATCTTGAGGTTCGCCGGTTCCCCGAAGACCGCGGCCGACGGTGGTCAGGCTGAACGGATCAGGCTGCGTCGTCGGCAACTTGGTGAACTCGGCGACCGTTTCAGTAAGGCCAAGCAATCGTGATCCGCCGCCGCTCATCACAATGCGATCAATCGCGCGATTGTTGTGGGCGTTTTGGAAGTACTGGATCGTGGCTCGAATTGCCAGCAAAGTTTCGTTCACGAGTTCGAATGAGACCTCGAGTGCGGGACGCTGTTCTGCGGTGGCACGAGCAGCAACAACTCCGACTGAACGCTTAATCGCTTCAGCGTCGCGAGTCGAGATGTCTAGACGCTGCGAAATGCCCTTCGTGATGTCAGCGCCTCCGTTCGGCAACAGCCGAACGAAGTGCGGAACATGGCCGTCGAGCGCGACGAGCGCCGTTGTCGCTGCCCCAATATGAACGAGCAACGTCGTGGCGTTCGCTGTCTCTGGACTTGAGAACAAACGAGTCAATGCGAACGGAGCAAGATCAACGTTCTTCGGCTGGAGTCCCGCCGCGATCGCCGCGTTCACGTTAACGAGTACCGGTGCCTTGATCGCAGCCACCAGCATCCCCTTGAGCATGGGGCCGGTCTCGCCGGCCACTTCTGCGGACGGGTAGAAATCGAGGAGAGCGTCTACAGCAGGAACCGGAAGAAGGTCTTGCACCTGAAAAGGAAGTGACTCGCGCACCTGGTTAAGAGGAAGGCGAGGAACAGTGATGTCCCGAGCAAGAACTTTCGAATTTCCCACTCCGAGCACGACGTCTCGTGTTTTAAACCCTCCGGTCGACCACAGTTTGCGGATCGATGCAGTGACGGTCGCCGAGTCGACGACCTCGCCGGAACGCACTGCCCCCTCAGGCAGTGCCACTTCGCCGTAGCGCACGATCGTTGGTTTCTGAGTGTTTGGATTGTCGACTTCCACAGCACGAATTGCTGTAGAACCGATGTCCAGCCCCACTAATTTCTTTCCCATTTCTCCCCCTAGGACGGTGGTCAGCTAAGACCGACCGCCGCCATATATCCGTTCCAAATTTGCGCACCGAACGCGATGCCGACCCAGGCGCCCGCGATCATCCACGGCCCGAACGGAATCGCCGTTCGTCTGCCGGCTTTCTTCCTGAGCATCAGAATGATGGCAAACAAACCGCCAAGCAAGAATGCGGCGAAGGCTCCGACCGCAACAACTTCCCAACCGAGCCACCCCAAGTAGAGCCCCAGAACGGCGGAGAGTTTGACGTCTCCCATTCCCATTCCCCGCGGCGACACCAGAGCGATAATGAAGTAAAACACGAACAATGCCAGTGCGCCGAGAGCTGCAGTAGCGAGCGCGCTCCAGTTGCCTGTTCCCGCACTCGCAATGCCCAAGAGTACGAATCCAACTATCAACGACGGCAGAACAATCTTGTTCGGAAGCGTCTGGGTATCGAGATCGATGAGCGTGAGCGCGATCGAAATTGCCGCGAGGTATAAGAATGCGGGAAGCGCCCAGACCAGAGCAGTTTCTGCTCCAATTGCTGCAGCCACAACGCCGAATGCCACCGCGGTCCCCGCTTCGACGAGCGGATACCGAGCCGCGATTGGCTCTCCGCAGTCGCGGCAGCGCCCGCGGAGAATGAGCCAGCTCACGACAGGGATGTTGTCGTAAAAGCGAATCGTGTGTTCGCATCGGGGGCACGCGCTCGGCGGCGAACTTAGCTTCTCGCCTCGCGGGAGTCTCCAAATGACGACATTCAAGAACGAGCCAACAGCTAAACCGAGAAGCGCGGCAAATACAGTGACAAAAGTGGTCGCGGTCATGGGGTCGCTACGCCGGCGGAGTCGTAGGCGGAATCCACCTCAATCCACACGTTGATTCCATAAGTTGTCGTCACCGGCGAGAGGAACTTGGGCGGTGCCAAGTAACGGAAGCGGCTGTCATAGTTGTAGTCCTTGATATAGCCGCCACCGTAGCTAATGATTCCACGGAACTTCTGGGCGATCGCGCCGTTGACGGTCAGCACTCCCCTAGCGTCACCGGTTGGGTTTTGTGTTGCGAAGGTGTGAGCCACAGAGAGGATAGCGGCGTTGATCTCGCGCCCCGCGTTCTTATTGCCCAACAACGACTTATTGCTTGAGTTGACTGGATTCCAGACCCACACAGCATCGTTTCCGACGAGACCCAAAATGTCGTCATCGTCATCGTGGTATGTGATATCGCCTGTCACATAGATGTAGTGCTCGGCGGACAGCGTTGTTTGGCCATTGAGCGTGCCTTTGACGAAGAGATCGCCCGAACGGCAGCCGTACGACCCAGCGGCTGCGACCTCGCTGGTCATCGGGTAGCCGATTCCATTGCCATTGCCGTTGGAGTCTTTGCTACCCGACGCTCCGACACACGTCAGCGTCTTTTTGGGGCTCGAGGAGATCGTGGGATACGCGTTGCTCGCCCAGTAGTTGGGGTCTGTACTTACGCTCGGCACGTTCTGAATATAGATCACGTTGTTCGATGGAAGCGTAAAGGTCGCGCCACCGACAGTGTTCATCGCAGCGACATTCCCACATTCCGAGGGCGTCGAACCCGAAGTCGCGGGCGATCCTACGATCTGGGTAACCTTGGTCCAGGGCGAGTACACGGTGATTGTGCCGTTGGAGTTAAGGGTGATCGATGTCGGCCCCGTGTAGAGGCAACCGGGACGGGGAACACCATCACTCGTAAGGTCTGACCGGGTTTCCCGCAGGTGCTCAGAGTTGGTTGCGGGCATCCCAATAACGGGTGCGGTGCGAGGGTAACCGGCGAGATCGAAGGTTTGACCACTGCAATTTTGCGAGTTTGAATTCTGGGCGTTGTACTTGATCGCGGAGGTGTTTGTGGGGGAATACCCCGTGGTCACTTCACCGCGAAAACGCGCATCACAAATGCGAATCGTGTCGTTGGAATGTACCGGTCCGTCGATGTCATCATTTGATCCGAATCCGATCTCACCGCAGTTACTACCACGACCGGCCCACCAATACTTGACGCACGTGCTTGCTGCGTTGGAGAAGGCAGGATCTTGAATTTCGTAGTCAGTGAAGTAGAGGAAATCGATGAAGCCCTCTTGACGAAGATCGGCAACGATGGAACGAGTTTCGTTGCCCACTTTTCCGGTTGACCGGACACGCACAACACCGTTGTCTGCATAATCCGAGTTATCGACCTCGTAGCGATAGGAAGCTTCGCCATCACTGCCCTGAACCGTCGCCCACGGTTCCGTGGATTCCGTGTTGAAAGCCGGGTTCTCCAAGCTGACGTCGGGGAGAACAACGCTGCTGCCGGTGCTGATGGTGTAGTCAGCGTCAGGGTTTCCGTAGCGAATGTACGAAGTGTCCTCTGACAGCCGGCTCTTGTAATCTTCGATGCCGGCATAAGCCGCGCTCATGGCAGCTGACCACTGCTGCGTGGTCGTTGCCTGACGGAACCCAGTCGTCGAGTAGACGACTGCGGTGGTAACCAAGAGACCGAGCACCACTGTGATACCGATCACCATCGGCAAAGCAGCACCGCGATCTCCGCCTAGACGTGCTCTAAGTAGGGTCAGCATGGTCATTGTCCAATTCTCGAGGTGCCCAAGTTAGGGATTCCCACCGTGTTTTCGATCGTCGCGGGACTAGCCCCGCCGGTTGCGTCACTCTGCACTGTCATTACCACTTTTACGGCGGCGATTGACGGAAGCAGCGATGTGGGCACCTTGCCCGACACCGGCAAGATTTCATTGCCCGACACATCGAGATAGGTGAAGAGTGCGCCGGTCGAGGAATCGAGATTGCGTGAAATTGTTCGCTCGCTCGTGGCATAAGAGGGAAAGCTGAAGTAGCCCAAACTCGACTCCGTCGCATCCCAGCGCCGCTCGATGAGCGTGTGAGAGCTCGTTACTTCGAATTCGACTTGAAGGGGTTCAGGATCGAGAGCGTCCGTGTCTAGGTAGGTGCTGAGTCGGGCCAGATTCGGCTTGGCGACAGTGAAGACAGGAACGTTGGTGTCGGTGCCACTCTGGGTGAGCTCGGTGCCGGAACGAATAACACGGGTCAGTTCGTTCATCGCAACGCTCACCGTGTTGGAGTTGTTCGACGTCGCTTGGTCGTCGGAAAACGACCGGGTGAAGGCCACAAAGATTGTCATCACCATCGCCAAAAGCATGGTCATGAGACCCATAGTGACAATCAACTCGCTGAGAGTGACCCCTGCTTCGTCCCGTCGAATTCTTTCGACACGAGCGAAAAGTCTCTTTCGGGCGCCACGAATCATGATGCCACCCGCGGATCTACTGTGACGATGCCGGTTGTAGAGGTTCCGCCGCCGAAGATCGGGTTGAGCACGGCACTCAAGCCCGAGGAAGTCCACCCGGTGAGCGCGCCATACTTTTGAATCTGCCAGGTGCCGTAAGGCAGCGCGATGCTGTTTGTCGTTGAGGAAATAGTGCTGAAGTACAACGTGGTTCGGGCGTCACAGCCCGGATCCCCACTATTTGCGACGGGGGCAGCGGGAACTGCGCGAATCGTCGCGCCACTCATGCCAGAGACTTCAACGAGCCCCATGGGAACGACGGCAGTAACAGTGCCGCCGGGATTAGCGGCGACGGCCTCGGCAGCGGGCGAGGCATACGTGACTGTGCCCACGAGTTTGTCCGGCCACAGCGCCGTGTTCGGCGACAGACACGTTGCTACCGTGCTGGTCGGGTCGGCCGACTCCGGAATATAGGTTCCTGCCATCGACACGTAGCCTGACCGCCATGGGAAGAGCTTGACCGTTCTGCTGAAACTCGTCGAGCTCGTGCTCGTCGTATAAGTGCTGTAGGTGCTCACAAACGACGTTGCCATGTCCTTAGGCATCTGCGCTTTAGACGGTGTCGATGCGCTGACGTACTTGACGGCAAAACTTGCAGCCTCGTCATAGTTGAACGACATCGAGGATGCCGAACCCGCGGTCACCTTGGCGAGCTGGCTTGGCACCGTGGACTGGCCGGCCTCGGTGATGTAGTTCGTTTTGGAAACAGTGACGTTGTAGTTGCCCGGGGTGACCTTGAGAATAAAGGTGCAGCCTTGAACGTCAGTCGCTTTGATGGTGGTGGAAGGCGTTTGGGCTCCGGCAGACGGAGAGGCAGGTGTTGCGCTCACGGTCACTCCCGAGACACCCTCGCCGGTTCCACCCAGAACGGAAACCAAGATAGTGCCCAGGGCGGGATCGTTGATGCGCTCGGACGGAGCGAGAAGGGTGTCCGCGCTCACCGGCGAAGTACCTTCGCGCATGTTGGGCCACGATACTTCTACGTTGATTCTCTTGTAGCGCAGAGCGCCGGTACCAGTGCCACACGCGGCGGAGGCGACGTCTGAGGAGACCCACTCAGTAGTCCGCGTCACGGTGTAGTCGTCGCCGTTGATGGGCACGACGCGAGTGGCATCGAAAAGGTTGAAGACTTCGTCGGCTGCGCGAGCGAGGTCGATTTCTTCTGCAGCCAAGTTGGCGGCAACCACCCGGGCGCGATTGTCGCGCGTGGTGGAAAGAACAGTGGTGAGGGTGTGAAGCACACCCAGTGAAACAACCGCGAAAATGATGATCGCGATTAGCACCTCGAGCAGGCTCATTCCGGCTTCGGAGCTGCGCAGGCGTCGGAGAACCTTGTGCATGATGAGCCCTTTCGTTCGGGTAGTTAAGGGTGGAGCAGTGCGGGTGTTCCGAGAGGAATGGGTTTCCTCGGGAGAGCGATCACTCTCCGGGTGCGAAAACGGGGCGCCGCCGCTTGGCGACGCCCCGTCTCGTGGATTTAATTCAGACTACGGGGTCGGAGCGGTGACGCCGGTTTCGCTGTCGTACGTAAGGCTCAAATCATCGTAGAGATCGTGAGTTCCAACAATCGTGTACCCGTCGTCAGCTCCACCCGAGGCGGAACTCTGCGCGGCGATGACGAGATCTACGTTCTCGGTCGGCTGGTAACCGAAGTCCTGAGCCGTGGTCTCGGTGAGACCGTTGTAAGAGCCACCCTTCGAAATCGCATACGTCTCGGCAGCGATAACTGCGTTGGCGATGTCGGACTTGACCTGAGCTTCCCAAGCGCCCTGGCGCTGGTTCAGGAAGAAGGGGATGGCGATCGCGGCAAGGATGCCGATGATCAGTACAACAACGAGGAGCTCAACAAGGGTGAAGCCCTTCTGGTCGTTCTCGAGGTCGTTGCGCTTGGTGCGCAGTGCTTCATGCATACGTGAAATCATTTGGATTTTCCTGTCTAGTGTTCGGATCTTGGACAGGGGCCCCCAGAAAAAATTAGCTTCTCAGCCCCCCACAAAAAATACTCTCAACATGTGGGCTAGCTGAGAATCCCACAAACGGGGGTGAACTGCCCGTATTCTGCCCCCAGTCTGAGGGGGTACACGCGAGTCGCAGCAGTTTTTGCGCCCACTTCAGGGGTAGATGCCGGCTCGTTAAAGGCCAAACGGGGGCATCACGACTCGGGTCGCGACGCCCCCGCTTGGGGCTGCTAGGTGTCTATTGGCTAGGGACTACTTGATCTGATCGAAGATGGCGAAGATGGGCATATACAGAGCGATAACCATCACACCGACGATCGCACCGATAACGCCGATCATGAGCGGCTCAATGAGCGCTGTGAGCTGTTCTGTAGTTTTCAGCACCTCGTCGTCGTAGAAGTCAGCAATCTTCGAGAGCATGACTTCCATAGAACCGGAGTCTTCACCGACGGAGACCATTTGGGTCACCATCGAAGGGAACACCGACTCCCGCATGAGGGGGGCGGAGACTGATTGGCCTTGACGTACGGCGTCCGCCACGCGTCGCAGGGCTTCCTCAATCACATAGTTTCCCGAGGTCTCGCCCACGATCGAGAGAGCCTGCAGAATTGGAACGCCGGCGCCCAGCATCGTGCCGAAGTTTCGAGTAAATCGAGAGATGGAGACCTTGCGGAAAAGCGGCCCAAACACGGGCATCCGAAGCTTCCACGGGTCAAGGAACTTGCGCACGCGTTCAGTGTGCTTGTTCTTGCCCCACCACACTGAGAACGCTATCCCGCCGACCACCAGCACGGGTGCGATGAACTTCATCGCCGAGGATGCCCACACGAGCATTTGAGTGAGCAGCGGAAGCTCTCCGCCGAGGTCAGCAAACATCTGCTCAAAAACGGGAACGATGAAGAGCAACATGCCGACCACCGCGGCGATCGCCATAATCAACACCACGACCGGGTAGGTCAGTGCCGATTTGATGGTTCCACGGAGCTTCACTTCACTCTCGAAGTTGTTGGCAATCGACTCAAGCGCGTTGTCGAGGAATCCGCCGGTCTCACCCGCCCGCACCAAATGGATCATGATCGGAGGGAACACGGTCGCATGCTTAGCGAAGGCATCCGATAGCGTGCCACCGGTCTCCACCTCTACCCGGATTTCACCCAGCGCTTTGGCTAACGTCGGGTTTTCAGTCTGCTCCGACAAAATCACGAGCGCTCGGATCAACGAAAGACCTGAAGAGATCATCGTCGACATCTGACGGCTCATCACCGCGAGATCGTCAAGCCCCACGCCCTTCTGCAGGAAGGAGATGTTGATCTCCTTGTTAATACCTGTGCCACCGCCAGCCTCGGTCACGGAGATCGGGCTCACACCCATGGAGCGCAGCCGTGTCAGAACCTGGTTCTCGTTAGCGGCGTCAATGCGCCCCTTGACGACCTTGCCGGCTTGATCGCGTGCCTTGTAGTCGAATGACTTCGTCGTGGATGCTGTTGCAGCCATTAGTGACTCACTCCCGAGCTTTCGCCCATCAGGCGGTGCATTCCCTCAGGGTCGTGCGCCTTTGCCATGGCAGCCTCTTCGGTGATTGCACCCGACTTGGCCAAACCAGCGAGATGCTGATCCATGGTGTGCATTCCGGTGCCACGCCCCGCCTGCATTGCGGACGGGATCTGGTAGATCTTGCCCTCACGAATGAGGTTTCCGATAGCCGGCGTCATCGTGAGCACCTCGGTGGCCGCAACACGGCCCTTGCCGCTGGCGCGGCGCACGAGTGTCTGGCAGACGATGCCTTGGAGCACTGCTGCGAGCTGGGTGCGCACCTGGCCCTGCTGGTGCGGCGGGAAGACGTCGATGATGCGGTCAACGGTTTGCGCGGCATCCTGAGTGTGCAGGGTTGCGAACACAAGGTGACCAGTTTCTGCTGCGGTAAGAGCAATAGAGATCGTTTCGAGGTCTCGAAGCTCACCGATCAGAATCACATCGGGGTCTTGACGCAGAACGTGCTTGAGCGCCGCCGTGAACGAGTGGGTGTCACGGCCGACCTCGCGCTGGTTGACCAGCGACTTCTGGTTGCTGTGCAAAAACTCGATCGGGTCTTCGACCGTGACGATGTGGTCGGCGCGGGTGCGGTTCACAAGGTCGATCAGCGCAGCGAGCGTTGTCGACTTTCCCGAACCTGTAGGTCCCGTGACGAGAACGAGTCCACGCGGCAGGCCAGCAAACTGGCCGACCGACTCCTGAATTCCTAGATCTTTCAGTTGCTTGATCTCCGTCGGAATGATTCGGAACGCGGCACCAAGGTTTCCGCGATCCATGTAGAAGTTCACCCGAAAACGAGCAGCCTCAGAGAGTTCGAAAGCAAAGTCGAGCTCGAGCACTTCGAGGAACTGCTCTTCTTGTTTCTTGTCGAGGATGCTGAACAAAGCTTCGCGCGTGCGATCTTTATCCCACTCCCCCATGCCCTTCAGCGGCTGCAGCCCACCATCCAACCGGATCATGGGAACGGCACCGGACGAGATATGAAGGTCAGAAGCGCCGGTGTACACAACCTCTTTGAGAGCATCGAGCAGTTCAAGACTCGATCCTTCGCGTGCGGTGAGCTCCATGTCGGGGCGCACTTCGCGGGCCTCTTCAACGATCTCAGGTACAGCCAGCAGTTGCGACTCCCGAGACTGTTGAGGTTCTGCGGCACCAAAGCCACTCGTGAAGCTCAAGAGCCCCTCGTCAGATCCGGGCGGCGGGAAGTTCAGCGTGCCGTCAGCCTCGGGTGCGACATCAGGAAGATCGAGCAATCCGCCATCGGCGGCCGCCGACTGTGTCGGGAAAGCCATCGTGGGAGCATCCATCGGCATCTCAGGGAGAATCTCGGTGGGATTCTCGCCGGCACTCGACGCATCCTCGGTGAAGTACGGAACTTCTGCCGCGCTCGGCGAAGGGATGGGCGGTGCCTCAGCGACAGGCGCAGCTTCTGGCGCGGGCATCGAAGCACCCGCAGCGGAGGTTGCCGCTGATGTCTGAGACATAGCGCCGGCCGCAGCCTGGCGGAAAAGTTCGTCGAGAGAGTCGATCGAGGTGACGGGTTCGGTTGCCATGCGGCGTGCGCGACGCCCGCCCTCGGCAGCAGCATCCGCTGCTGGCGCAGCTGCGGGCTCAGCCGGAGCCTGCGCCGCGGGTGCAGGTGGTGCTGGCGGTGCCGAAGCGGCAGAAGTGTCGGTGCTCTTGATCGAGCCAGAGGGCGGCGGGATCGTCGGAAGCGGCGATGCCGGCACCGTTGCGGCCGAGGCCGATGGTGCAGCGCCCGTCTGCGCCCACTCAGGGAACGACGATGCTGCTGACGCCTGCGGGCTGCCAACACCGGGAACGCTTGTTCCGGGTGTGGGCGGTGGAGCATCCGTCGGCACACTCTGCGCCGATGGCGCACTCTGCCCCTTCGGTGTGAACAAACTTTCGTCTACTGATTGCGACGGGATGTCATAAATCCGCTTAGCCATAATTCCCCCAGGTACTTCGTCTTATGCGACGACGCGCAAAATCTCTTCGATGGACGTCAAGCCCAGCTGAGCCTTCGCCCAGCCATCCATGCGCAGAGTGCGCATCCCCTGCTCGATCGCGACGCGGCTAATTTCCGCGCTCGACGAACGAGCAACAGCGAGACGTTCGATCTCTTCGGACACTGCCATTACTTCATGCAGTGCAATACGACCGCGGTATCCCGTCTTGGAACACACGGTGCACCCCACGGGTGCGTACAGGGTCGGCATCGGACCTTCTGGGTTGAAGCCGACCTTCAAGTTCACGAGATCCTGCGGGTTATGAACCGCAGGCTGCTTGCAGCGATCGCAGAGGCGTCGCGCAAGTCGCTGAGCGACGACACAGTCGATAGCCGAACCGACCAAGAATGGCTCGATGTCCATCTCGATCAAGCGGGTGATAGCGGCAGGTGCGCCGTTGGTGTGCAGGGTGCTCAGCACGAGGTGGCCGGTGAGGGCGGCTTCGATCGCAATCTGCGCCGTCTCTTGGTCTCGGATCTCACCGATGAGAACAACATCCGGGTCAGAACGCAGAATCGAGCGCAGCGCACTAGCGAACGTGAGCCCCGCCTTCGGGTTCACCTGCACCTGGTTGATGCCCGCCATGCGGTACTCCACCGGGTCTTCGACCGTAATGACGTTGATCTCCGGGCGAGCAACGGCATTAAGGGTTGTGTACAGCGTGGTCGACTTACCGGAACCCGTAGGACCGGTAACGAGGATCATTCCGTAGGGCTTGGAGTACGCCTCTTTGTAGATTGCGGCATTGTGCTCGAGCAAGTACAGCTGGCTCAGATCGAGCGTTGTGTTCGAGTTATCGAGAATACGCATGACGACTTTTTCGCCGTACACGGTCGGCAGCGTCGCGACACGAAGGTCGATCTTCTTTTGACCATGGATGACCGAAATACGGCCATCCTGAGGCTTGCGTCGTTCGGCAATATCCATCTCAGCCATGATCTTCAGTCGCGAGATCACACCGTTCTGGATCTGACGCGGAGCGCGCTGCATCTCGTGAAGAACACCGTCGATGCGGTAGCGAACGCCGAGGTCATGCTCACCGGGTTCGATGTGAATATCCGAGGCCTTGTCTTGGATGCCTTGGCTGATGAGCAGGTTCACGAAGCGAACGATAGGTGCGTCGTCTTCGGTCGGCTCGTTGGTGGAAGCGAGGGCAACATCGGTGGATGTCGCTTCTTGCTCAAGTTCGTTGGAGAGGCTCGAGAGTTCACCGTCTGCGCGGTGGAACCGGTCGAGTGCCGTCTGCAGGTCGCTGCGCTCTGCAACAACGACTCGGATTTGGCGCCCCGTTGCCGAGCGGATGTCATCGAGCGCAAAGATATTGCCGGGATCAACCATGGCCAAGACGAGGTATCCCTCGCTGAAAGCGATGGGCAAAACCTCGTGCCGGCGGCAGATCGCAGCAGGTGCAAGCGCTACGGCTTGGTGGTCGACCGCGAAGTCGACGAGTTCTACGAACGGCACTCCGGCCTGCGCAGCACGCGCGGACGCGAGTTGTGCCGGCGAGATAGTTCCGCTGTCGAGTAGATTTCTGACGAGGGCTTCCTCATCAGAGTGTGAAGTTCCTACAGAATCAATGCTCTCAATCGGCATCATTCCGCGAAGAATCAGTACTTCAGCAAGTGTTGTCACGCGTGCCTCCCCCCAAGGTCCTAGCGGAGTCCAACGCTAATCGACTCACATCAGCATCACTAGACCCACTTGTGAGGGGTAGTCAGGTCGTTTCAGGAAGCCCATTCGCCGCGAGTCGCAGCATTGAGTGCCAAATTGATGTTCTTTTCGATGTAAACAGCCAATCGCGGCAACGCACACTCCGTCATGACGTCGGAGATGTCTTGCGCGTGACGGTGAGCACACGCTTGAACCGTGGATCGCGCAGCGGCAACACAGGTTGAGCACGGCTTTGTCGAACGCGCGTCTACGCCGCGACAGTGACGCTCCTCGTGCAACGAGATAGCGACTTGGAAGGTAACGAGCTCCAACGTCTCCACAAATGAATGGATGAGATCGTGCGGCCACTGACCGCGGCGGTCAATGACAGCGAACTCGGATTCACGGCACGCGACACAACCCGCTTCTGTGCCGGGTGCAGGGCTGCGCCACTCGGACACCATGCGATACCAACGGTGAAGAGAGCAGTCAATGAGATCATTTACAGCGTGGCGGTTCACAAGCCTTCTGCCCCCTAATTAGTCGTACAAACTGATCGTGTCACTGGGTGCCCACTTTCGACAGTCGTCACTATCAATGACACCCGTTTGGGGGACAGACAGAAAGTTCCGGTACATTTGTGCGTGGTAACTGCAATTCTTTTCCAACGAAACGCTTACCCTGATCCGAACGGGGCACCATTGACAACGCAGGACCAATCGCCCCGCACCTACCGTGTCGGGCACGTAGACGACCACGAAACAGTGCAGCTCGGCTTTGCCTCCCTGCTCGCCAACTGCGCGGACATCACCCTCCTCGCCTCCGCTTCACGAGTGGTCGAACTGGAGCCAGTCATAGGCCTACTCGACCTCGTCGTGCTCGACGTGCGCCTCTCCGACGGCAGCAACGTCGAACAGAACGTGGCGTGGCTGCGCGAGCGCGGAGTCAATGTCTTGGTGTTCACCGCAGCAGACAACGCCTCTGAAGTGCGTGCGGCATCCCGAGCGGGCGTGCTTGGCATTGTGCGCAAATCCGAATCACGCGATGCCATTGTGGATGCTGTGCGCGAAGCAGCGCTTGGCAATCCTGTCGTGACTACCGACTGGGCTGCTGCCCTCGACTCTGACCCAGAGCTTCCGGCTGCCGGCTTGAGCCCGAAAGAG
Source organism: Salinibacterium sp. NK8237 (assembly GCF_015864955.1). Taxonomy (NCBI): domain Bacteria; kingdom Bacillati; phylum Actinomycetota; class Actinomycetes; order Micrococcales; family Microbacteriaceae; genus Salinibacterium; species Salinibacterium sp. NK8237. The sequence goes on from NZ_JADYWE010000001.1 coordinate 1,273,278, forward strand.
CAAGAAGTGCTCGCCCACTACGCCTCCGGCGATAAATCTGTTGCGGTGGCCCACCGCGCTGGACTCTCCACGAGCACCGTTGCTGAATATGTGCGCCGCATCCGCCACAAATACGCGATGGCAGGGCGCCCCGCGCACACCAAAGTCGACCTCTATAAGCGCGCGGTAGAAGACGGCCTGCTGCCTCCTCCTGCTTCATGAACACGAGCAGCCGTGTGAACTTCCGCGTCGGGCCGCCGGCGTCGGTCGAGGGTGCCGAGCTCGGGGTTGTTCGCAGCATGACTACGGTTCTCGCGGCAGCGACCCTGCTGTTCTTGGCGCTCACGGCAAGTTCCTTTTTCGAACAAGCACAGTACGCCTACCCGTATTGGCAGTTCGTCGCGGGACTCGCCGTGTTCGGAACACCCATGCTCATGGCGGCGGTAGCTCCCTGGAGTTCGCTTCACCAACTTCGCATTCTCCACGGGGCATATGCGGTCATCTTCACGGTAGCGGTGCTCAGCTGGGTGCCCGCGTTCATCAACGGACCGATGCCACCCGAGATGGCCCCGTGGACCGTCGGCCTGACCGCGCTCGGCACTGTTCCTGCGGCCATTGCGTGGCGACCGGTCGTAGCGTGGGCTTTTTTGCTCGGCAACTCCTTTGCTATCACGCCCATCCGCATCCTCGCCGACGGCGGCGCCGATGTCTCTCTCGCCGTGCAATTCGCGTTCTTCACGATCACGGTGTGCGCCGCTTTCACCGCGGTGGCTACCGTGGCGATGGGTGCTGGGCGTGAAGTGGATGCCGCAACGGCCGCCGCTCGCACGTCGACCATGCGTGCCGCAGCGCTCACCGCTCGTGGAGAAGAACAGGCTCACCTCGATGCGCTCGTGCACGACGAAGTGATCGCCACAATCTTTGCCGCGGCCGGTGCCGGGCGCAGCGATTCTGCTTCGACCCGGCTTCAGGCGGCGCGCACCATCTCCCGCCTGAGCGAGCTCAAGCACGCCACCGCGAGTGTGCCCGAGCTGATTCATATCGACTATCTCATTCAGGGCCTCACGACATCGATCAATGAGACGACGGATGCCGCCACCTTCGCTGTCGAAGGATCACGACGAGAACCGCTCCCCTCGTCGATCGCGAGTGCGCTCATCGAAGCCACCGTCGAAGCTCTGCGCAATAGCGTTGTTCACGCGGCAGCCGCGGCTGAACCTGTCAGCCGTGCCGTACTCTTGCGACTCGCTGCCGACCGGGTGGAAATCTCCGTTACCGACGATGGCCAAGGATTCGATCCACACAGTGTTCCCGCGAACCGGCTTGGAATCGTGGTCAGCATTCTCGGTCGGGTGCAGGCACTTCCCGGCGCCTACGCCACCGTCGCGTCGCAGCCCGGCGATGGCACGCGCGTGACAGTGGGGTGGACCGAATGAAACAAGACGCGACTCAATCGCGGCGCCTAGAGCTGCCTCAAATCACTGGCCGCGGCGCCCACCTGTTGATCTGGATCTACTTCGTCACGATGTCAGCCCTCGCGCTACTCGCCCTGGATGACGTGCGGTCCCCTGTGCCCGTCTACGTATCAATCGGGATATTCGCCACCATCTGGTTCGTTCTTACGCGAGACACTCAACCCCGGGTGGGCACCGGCGTGAGCGTGTACGTCATTGTCGCGAGCGTCGCCGTTTCTGCCATCTCCTCCGACAACGCCATCACGGGAGGGTTCTCCCAGTGGTACGTGGGCGCCGGGGCCATCGCCATGTTCTACCTCAGCCTGCGCCACCGCGACCTGCTCGCGTGGATCGGCTTCGCCGCGATCGGCGCCACCGTTATCGTGTGGGGTTTTACGACTGACGACCGGCTCATCGAAGCAATCGTGCTCGTTGCCCGCCAAGCACCCTTCGTGCTGGTCGGGTCTCTCTTCTCTCTGGGCATGCGCCGCACTAGTCAGCGTTTAGACGGCATCCATGGGGCGGAAACCGCACGGGCCGCCGCTGAAGCCGCCGCTCTTGCGCGCACCGCAGAACGCTCACGCCGCCTGAGTGCTCTCGACGCCGCGGTGGGGCCCCAACTGCAGCGCATTGCGGATGGCGTCGAGTTGACGACTGCGGAACGCGACGAACTCCTCATCGCGGAAGCTCGCTTGCGAGATAGTTTGCGGGCCCGCCAGCTCGATTTGCCCGAGATCGTGGCGGCAGTGCAGCGCACCCGCCGCCGCGGGATCACCGTGGTACTCCTCGACGACCGCTACCCGCTTCCGCTTCCCTACGGCACGCTGCCCGTGATCACCGAAGCCGCAGTGCGGATTCTTGACGCCGCCACCACCGGCGCGGTCACGATCCGTTTGCTGCCCGCTGGCCGGCCACTGCTCGCCACGCTCGTGGCGGATGACGACGAGTACTCCCGCATCGAGATTCCGTCGCTCTAGCGGCCAACTTCAGTCGCACGACAAAGGGCCCCCGTCGCAATGACGAGGGCCCTTCGTGGTATCACCCTGAGGTGATGCCGAGACTACTTAGTTGTAGGTTCCCGGCGTGGAATCATTCGAGCTGAAGCTGTCGAAGTCGACGAAGCTCAAGTCGCTCTCGGTGAGGCTTGCATCATCAGCGAAGATGCGGTTGGGGTAACGTTCGGCTTTCGCCTCTTCCGTTGCCTCGACCGATACATCGCGGTAGCGCGGCAATCCCGTACCAGCCGGGATGAGCTTACCGATGATGACGTTCTCCTTGAGTCCCATGAGCGGGTCGGACTTGCCTTCCATGGCCGCCTGCGTAAGAACGCGGGTGGTCTCCTGGAACGACGCAGCCGACAGCCACGACTCGGTTGCCAGCGAAGCCTTGGTGATACCCAAGATCTCCTGACGCGCGGATGCCGTTGCCTTGCCCTCGGTGAGAACACCGCGGTTGAGCTCGTTGTACTTCGAACGGTCAACCAGCTCACCCGGAAGGAGTCCGGTGTCACCGTGGTCAACAACAGTCACCTTGCGGAGCATCTGACGAACGATGACCTCAATGTGCTTATCGTGAATCGGTACACCCTGTGAGCGGTAAACGCCCTGGACACCATCGACGAGGTGCTGCTGAACGGCACGGACACCGCGAACTCGTAGAACTTCCTTCGGGTCAACGTTTCCGACGTGCAGCTGCTTGCCGAGTTCTACGTGCTCGCCATCCTCGATGAGGAGGGTTGCGCGACGCAGGATCGGGTAAGCGATGGGCTCGTCACCATTGTCTGGCGTGAGGATCAGCTTGCGACTGCGGTCAGTGTCTTCGATCGTGACGCGACCAGCGGCTTCTGCAATGGGGCTTGCACCCTTAGGGGTACGAGCTTCGAAGAGTTCCGTTACGCGGGGAAGACCCTGCGTAATGTCGTCTGCCGAAGCAACACCACCAGTGTGGAAGGTACGCATGGTCAGCTGGGTACCGGGCTCACCGATCGACTGTGCGGCGATAATTCCGACAGCCTCACCGATGTCAACGAGAAGTCCCGTTGCGAGCGAGCGGCCGTAGCAGACTGCACACACACCAACAGCGGACTCACACGTGAGCACCGAACGAACCTTGATGCTGTGAACACCAGCAGCAACGAGCTTCTCGAGCAGAACGTCTCCGACGTCTGCACCAGCAGCAGCGACTACATCGCCCTTGTCGTTGGTGGCTTCCGCAGCAAGGCTGCGAGCGTAGACCGAGTTCTCAACGTTGTCATCGAGGATCCACTTGCCATCAGCGTTCTGCGCTGCGATCGGCATGTCGAGTCCCTTGCGGGTGCCACAGTCGTTTTCACGAATGATGACATCCTGCGACACGTCAACGAGTCGACGCGTGAGGTATCCCGAGTCTGCAGTACGCAGTGCGGTGTCAGCCAGTCCCTTACGAGCACCGTGAGTCGAGATGAAGTACTCGGCTACGGTCAGGCCCTCCTTGTAGGAGTGGACGATCGGGCGAGGAATGATCTCACCCTTCGGGTTCGATACCAGACCACGCATACCGGCGATCTGACGAACCTGCATCCAGTTACCACGAGCACCAGACGACACCATGCGGTTGATGTTGTTGTCGGTGCGGAAGTTGGACTGCATGGCAGTCGCTACTTCTGCGGTTGCCTTGTTCCAGATCTCGATGAGCTCCTGACGACGCTCGGCGTCGGTCGTGAGTCCCTTCTCGAACTGGCCCTGAACCTTGGCTGCGATCTTCTCGTAGCGGCCAATGATCTCCGGCTTAGTCGGCGGGGTCACGATGTCAGACAGCGCAACAGTTACACCGGAGCGAGTAGCCCAGTGGAATCCAGCATCCTTGATCGCGTCAAGTGCTGATGCAACATCCACCTTCACGTACCGCTCAGCGAGGTCGTTGACGATAGCCGAAATCTGGCCCTTGTCAGCGAGTGCCTCAATGTACGGGTAGTCCTTCGGAAGCGCCTCGTTGAAGAGGGCACGACCGAGGGTCGTCTCCATGAGCTTGGACTGGCCCTGAACGAAGCCCTCAGGGGCATCTTCTTCAGAGAGGTACACGTTGTCGAGACGCAGACGCACCTTGGCGTTGAGGTCAAGCGAGTGCTGATCGAACGCGAAGATCGCTTCAGCAACCGACGAGAACGCACGGCCTTCGCCAGCAACGTCTTCCTTGAGCGTGGTCAGGTGGTGCAGACCAATGATCATGTCCTGTGTGGGCAGAGTCACCGGGCGACCGTCAGACGGCTTGAGGATGTTGTTGCTTGCGAGCATCAGGATGCGAGCTTCGGCTTGTGCTTCAACCGACAGCGGAAGGTGAACAGCCATCTGGTCACCGTCGAAGTCAGCGTTGAACGCAGCACAGACGAGGGGGTGAAGCTGGATAGCCTTACCCTCAACGAGCTGAGGTTCGAATGCCTGGATGCCCAAACGGTGCAGTGTTGGTGCACGGTTCAGCAGCACGGGACGCTCGCGAATGATCTCTTCGAGTACATCCCAAACCTGCGGACGTGCACGCTCAACCATGCGCTTAGCGCTCTTGATGTTCTGGGCGTGGCTCAGGTCGATCAGGCGCTTGATAACAAACGGCTTGAACAGCTCGAGAGCCATCTGCTTCGGAAGACCACACTGGTGCAGTTTGAGCTGCGGTCCAACGATGATCACCGAACGACCGGAGTAGTCAACGCGCTTTCCGAGGAGGTTCTGGCGGAAACGACCCTGCTTACCCTTGAGCATGTCGCTCAGGGACTTGAGGGCACGGTTACCAGTACCGGTGACGGGGCGACCACGACGACCGTTGTCGAACAGTGCGTCAACGGCTTCCTGAAGCATGCGCTTCTCGTTGTTGACGATGATCTCGGGAGCACCGAGGTCAAGGAGTCGACGCAGACGGTTGTTGCGGTTGATCACACGACGGTAGAGGTCGTTGAGGTCGGAGGTCGCAAAACGGCCACCATCCAGCTGAACCATCGGGCGCAGCTCCGGAGGAATAACCGGAACAACGTCGAGCACCATCGCGGCCGGCGAGTTGCCAGTCTGAAGGAACGAGTTGACTACACGCAGGCGCTTGATGGCGCGGATCTTCTTCTGACCCTTGCCGTTAGCGATCTGGTCGTGCAGTTCAACGCTCTCGAGAGCAAGGTCGAAGGCCTGAAGGCGCTTCTTGATTGCCTCGGCACCCATGAATGCTTCGAAGTAGCTACCGAAACGGTCCTGCAGTTCCTGGAAGACAGAGTCTTCAGGCTTCAGGTCACCGATCTTGAGGGTGCGGAAGTCTTCCCACACGCGCTCAAGCTGAGCGATCTGCTCATCGATCGACTTGCGCAGCTGAGACATTTCTTTCTCAGCAGCATCCTTGACACGACGCTTCTGGTCGGCCTTCGCACCCTCTTCTTCAAGAGCGGCGAGGTCTTCCTCGAACTTGGTCAAGCGGTCGGCGATGCGGGAATCGCGCTGGCCCTCAAGCGTCTTGATTTCGAGACGGATCTCGTTCTCAAGCGCAGGCAGGTCAGCGTGACGGCCTTCTTCGTCAACCGAAATGATCATGTATGCAGCGAAGTAGATGACCTTTTCGAGGTCCTTCGGTGCCATGTCAAGCAGGTAACCGAGACGGCTCGGAACACCCTTGAAGTACCAGATGTGGGTAACCGGAGCAGCAAGCTCGATGTGGCCCATGCGCTCACGGCGCACAGCCGACTTGGTTACTTCAACACCACAGCGCTCACAAACGATGCCCTTAAAGCGGACACGCTTGTACTTGCCACAGGAGCACTCCCAGTCGCGCGAAGGTCCGAAGATCTGTTCGCCGAACAGACCATCTTTCTCCGGCTTGAGTGTGCGGTAGTTAATGGTCTCTGGCTTTTTTACTTCACCGTGCGACCAGCGACGAATGTCGTCGGCGGTAGCGAGACCGATTTTGATTTCATCAAACGCGTGAACGTCGAGCAATTTATCTTCTCTCTTCGAAAGTTCTGCAGTCGTGGTCGGTCGAGTTAAATCTCGTCAACAGACGAGGACTCGAACCGCGCGGAAATGTTGATGCCCAACTCTTCAGCGGCACGGAACGCTTCATCGTCCGTGTCGCGCAGGTTGACCGTTGAACCGTCGGCCGAAAGAACTTCGACGTTGAGGCACAGCGACTGCATTTCCTTGATAAGAACCTTGAAGCTCTCGGGGATACCGGGCTCCTGAATGTTCTCGCCCTTAACGATGGCTTCGTATACCTTGACGCGACCGAGGATGTCATCCGACTTGATCGTCAGAAGCTCCTGCAGAGCGTATGCGGCACCATAGGCCTCAAGCGCCCACACTTCCATCTCACCGAAGCGCTGTCCACCGAACTGAGCCTTACCACCGAGTGGCTGCTGAGTAATCATGGAGTACGGACCGGTTGAACGAGCGTGGATCTTGTCGTCAACGAGGTGGTGCAGCTTGAGGATGTACATGTAACCGACCGAAACGGGAGCCGGGAACGGCTCACCCGAACGACCATCGAACAACGGGGTCTTACCCGTGTGGTCGATGAGACGAACGCCGTCACGAGTAGGAGTCGTGGAGTCAAGAAGACCCGCGATTTCCTCCTCGTAAGCACCGTCGAATACAGGGGTAGCAACCTTGGTTCCTGGTGCAGCGCTGAACGCTTCCTCAGGAAGGTTCTTCGCCCACTCCGGCTTGCCTTCAACTTCCCAACCCTGCTTCGCAACCCAACCGAGGTGAGTTTCGAGAACCTGACCGAAGTTCATTCGACCGGGGATACCGAGCGGGTTCAGGATGATGTCGACCGGGGTTCCATCGGCCAAGAACGGCATGTCTTCGACAGGCAGAATCTTGGAGATAACACCCTTGTTGCCGTGACGACCAGCGAGCTTGTCACCTTCAGTGATCTTGCGCTTCTGGGCGATGTACACAACAACACGCTGGTTGACGCCAGAGCCGAGCTCGTCATCGTTGTCTGCGGAGAATTCCTTGACAGCGATGATCGTGCCCTGCTCGCCGTGGGGAACCTTCAGCGAGGTGTCGCGAACTTCGCGGCTCTTCTCGTTGAAGATGGCACGGAGCAGACGCTCTTCAGCCGAAAGCTCAGTCTCACCCTTAGGCGTGACCTTGCCAACGAGGATGTCGCCTGGGCGAACCTCAGCACCGATACGGATGATTCCACGCTCGTCGAGGTCAGCCAAAAGTTCTGGGCTGACGTTCGGCAGATCGCGCGTGATCTCTTCCTTACCGAGCTTGGTGTCGCGAGCATCCACTTCGTATTCTTCGATGTGGATCGACGACAGTACGTCATCCTTGACCAGGTTCTGGCTCAGGATGATCGCGTCCTCGAAGTTGTGACCCTCCCACGGCATGAATGCCACGAGGAGGTTCTTTCCGAGGGCAAGCTCGCCGTTCTCGGTAGCAGGACCATCAGCGATGACCTGACCAACTTCGACGCGCTCTCCGGCGCTAACGATGACACGGTGGTTGTAGCTCGTGCCCTGGTTAGAGCGGTCGAACTTGCGCAGGAAGTATTCCTGCGTTCCGCCCTCATCGAGCTGAACAACAACGACGTCTGCTGAAACCTCAGAGACAACACCAGCCTTGAGCGTGGTGACAACGTCACCAGAGTCAATTGCGGCGAAGGCTTCCATACCGGTTCCAACAAGCGGGCTCTCGCTGCGCAGCAGCGGGACAGCCTGACGCTGCATGTTGGCACCCATGAGTGCGCGGTTTGCATCGTCGTGCTCGAGGAACGGGATGATCGAGGTCGCTACCGACACCATCTGGCGCGGCGAGACATCCATGTAGGCAATGTCTTCAACGGGAACGAGGTCAACCTCGCCACCCTTCTTACGTGCAAGCACGCGAGGCTCAGCGAACTTCATGTCCTTCGTGAGCGGTGCGTTTGCCTGCGCGACGATGTAGTCGTCTTCGTCGCTTGCAGTCAGGTAGTCGATGGTCGTCGAAACAACGCCGTCAATGAGGCGACGGTACGGGGTCTCGATGAAACCGAATGCGTTAATACGTGCGAACGATGCGAGCGAACCAATCAGACCAATGTTGGGGCCTTCAGGAGTCTCAATCGGGCACATACGGCCGTAGTGAGAAGGGTGAACGTCTCGAACTTCAACACCAGCGCGCTCACGGCTCAAACCACCTGGGCCCAGCGCCGAAAGGCGACGCTTGTGGGTCAGTCCCGCGAGCGGGTTGTTCTGGTCCATGAACTGCGAGAGCTGCGACGTTCCGAAGAACTCCTTGATCGCGGCGACGACGGGGCGCACGTTGATCAGGGTCTGCGGGGTGATCGCTTCGATGTCCTGTGTGGTCATGCGCTCGCGAACAACACGCTCCATACGGCTGAGGCCGGTACGAACCTGGTTCTGGATGAGCTCACCAACAGCACGGATACGACGGTTGCCGAAGTGGTCGATGTCGTCAATGTCGAGACGAACGGCAACCTTCTTGCCATCGCGGACGCCCTTAACACTGGCTACACCGCTGTCGCTTACCGAAACGTTGGGTGCCGAAGTGTCGTGAAGCGAAACCATGTACTTGATGGTCGCGATGATGTCTTCAACGGTGAGCACCGACTCTTTAATGTCAGTGTCGAGACCGAGCTTGCGGTTGATCTTGTAACGACCAACCTTCGCGAGGTCATAACGCTTGGAGTTGAAGTAGAAGTTGTCAAGAAGCGCACGTGCGGCTTCAGCAGCAACCTGCTCGCCGGGGCGAAGCTTGCGGTAGATGTCCTTGAGGGCCTCTTCCTTGGTGAGGATGTTGTCCTTCTCCAAGGTGGCTTCGATCGACGGGAAGCCCTTGAACTCCTCGAGGATCTCTTCGCTGGACAGGCCGAGGGCCTTCAGGAAGACCGTGACCGACTGCTTGCGCTTGCGGTCGATGCGAACGCCGACCTGGTCGCGCTTGTCGATCTCGAACTCAAGCCAAGCACCGCGGCTCGGGATGATGCGAGCCGAGTAGATGTCCTTGTCGGACAGCTTCTCGGGCTGGCGGTCGAAGTACACACCAGGCGAACGAACGAGCTGCGAAACAACTACGCGCTCGGTGCCGTTGATGATGAAGGTACCGCGAGCGGTCATGAGGGGGAAGTCGCCCATGAAAACGGTCTGAGTCTTGATTTCACCGGTGAGGTGATTCATGAACTCAGCGTTTACGTAGAGAGGCGCAGCGAAAGTCTTGCCGCGCTCCTTGCACTCGTCAATCGAGTACTTGGGTTCTTCAAGCTCAGGATCAGTGAACGACAGTTGCATCGTCTCGCCGAGGTCTTCAATCGGTGAAATCTCTTCAAAGATTTCATCGAGACCACTACGAGTCGGCAGATCGGTACGACCGGCGGCAACACCGTCAGTTACACGGTTCTTCCAGATGTCGTTTCCGACGAGCCAATCAAAGCTCTCGGTCTGCAAGGCGAGCAGATCGGGAACCGTGAGCGTGTCAGTGATTTTTGCGAAAGAAAGCCGCGAAGCTGAGCGGCCGTTTTTCGGGGACTTATTGGTGGACGCATCGCGCGCAGCAGCCAAGGAACAACCTCCGTGAACCCCGTCGGGTTCGTCTGTCAAGATAATTGACGGTCGGTAATGAAATGCTCACCAGAAACACCCCGCCGCTATACTCGGGGCACCCAGCTGTCCGCAATATGACCGCTTAATTTGTCTGGGAGCGCAAGGATCTACTATAAGCCTCGATGCCGCGCCGTGTCCACTCGATTCTTGACCTAAATCGCAAATTCGACTAGGGGTTTGCTGTGAGTCCCGAATTGCGCTTCTTCGCAGCCATCGCTCCGAATGCCTCCCAGATGAGCCGGTGGGCGTTATTCACCGTGATGTCGGCGTGGTCGTAGGCCGGCGCGACCTCCATGACATCGAAACCCACGACATCCGTTTCGAGCACAATCTGGCGGATGATGCGCAGCAAATCGATGGGCGCGAAGCCGCCGGGCTCTGGCGTTCCTGTCGCTGGCGCAAAGCCGGGGTCGAGCACATCGATGTCAATCGAGATATAAACCTTGGATGCTCGAGCCTTCGCCGCCGCAATGATCTCGGGAATCATCTCCTTGACGCCGCGCTCCCAAAACTCTTGCATCATGAAGTGCTTGAGACCGTTGTCGCGCATCCACTTTTGATCTTCTTCTCCCGGCCAGTAGCCGCGCAGGCCGACCTGCAAGAAATTGGGGCCAGGGATGGCGCCCGATTCGATGAGACGCCGCATCGGGGTTCCGTGGCTGGCGAGGTTGCCCTCGAGGATGTTCGCGGTGTCGGCGTGAGCATCGAAATGAATCATGACCACATTGCCAAAACCGTGGTGCTCAGCAACCGCGGTCGCTGCCGGCCACGTGATGGAGTGATCTCCGCCAATAATGAACGGGATGATGCCACGACTGGCAACCTGCGAGACGCGATCGAAAATGGCCACCCTCGATAGCTCCCACATTCCGTGACTCGTAATGGCATCCCCGTAATCAACAACGTCGAGGTGGTCGAAGATCTCGACACCGAGATCGAGGTGATAGGTGCCGGGGTCGTAGGCGCTGGCGCGTAAAGCGCGAGGTCCGAAGCGGGCACCGGGGCGGTTTGTGGTGCTGTCATCCCACGGGGCACCGACGACCGCGACATCCGGCCTCCACGAATCAAGCTGCTCTGGCTCGCTCAGCATTGGGCGCATTCCGAACGTTGCCGGCCCGACATAGGACTGCGCGTTCAATTGCGCCTGCAGGTGCGGAGGGAGTTCACGATTCAGATCGACCATGGTTCACGGTAGCGCGCCGAGCTCGGCTCTCTCCTCAAGAAAATGAAGAAAGCATTGTTATGAGATGTTATACGTCATATGATTACGTCGTCTTGTTGAGAGGTGTTCAATAAGGAGCACTTCCTGCTGGCAGGAACTTGGAGGCAACGATGCTGTCCTGGCGAAAAAATCGTCATTCGGGAACTCGAAAGGTGTTAGTAGGGGTCGCAATCGCTACCCTCGTCACCTCATATACGGCGGTCGCGACTACCGCCGCCACGGCTGCAGACGACGACACGATGATCTACGTCGCTCCTGCAGCAGGAGACTCTGGCGCCGGAACTGCCGCTGATCCCGTCTCACTGGCCGGGGCGCGTGACATCGTGCGCACGATTAACAGCAGCATGAGCTCCGACATCGTCGTCGTGCTGGAAGATGGAACTTATCGTCTGAACGAAACTCTGGCGCTCACTGCAGAAGACTCCGGGTCCAATGGCTACGCCGTGAGGTGGACGGCAGCTGATGGTGCAACACCGGTCATATCCGGCTCCGACGCCATCACGGACTGGACCGAGTACGACGAGACCGCTGAAATCTACTCGGCGCCCGTTGACCCTGACGCCGAGTCCCGAAATCTCTACGTAAACGATGCCAGCGCGATTCGAGCGCAAACCAAGTTCACCCGCCCCAGTACCGGATCATTCGTCGACGACGGCCTCGCCATGACCGACGCAATGGCTTTTCTGCGCGATCTCACTCCCGCAGAACTGGCAGCGACCGAACTTCGGGGAATCAACTCCTTCACCGATCGCTACAGCGGAGTCGAGGGCCTGAATGACGACGGAACGACGCTCCTGATGGAGCAGCCGGGATGGAAAAACAACACGTGGGGTTGGGATACTCTCGCGACGCCGTTTCATGAGAGCGGCTTCTACGCTGAAAACGCGCTTACATTTCTGAATAGCGACAACGAATGGTTCCTCGACACCGAGGCCGACATCCTCTACTACAAGCCGGCAAGTGGAGTGGATATGACCACCGCGTCAGTGGAGCTTCCGCGACTAGAAACACTGCTGACGATCGCCGGAAGTGTCGAGAATCAAGCCCACGACATCGACATCAGCGGCCTCACGTTCTCTGGCACAACCTGGAACGACCCGACGGAGACCGGCGGCTATGCAGACCAGCAGACCGGCGGCTATCTCTCCGTCGGCGATGACTACCCCAGCGAGGGCTACATCGACTTCGAGGCGTCACGCCCATTCTGGAAGCAGATTCCGTCAGCCGTGCAGATTGCGGCCGCAACGGATGTTGCGATCAGCGACTCCCGCTTCATCGGACTTGGCGCGAGCGGCCTCGGCATCGGCAACGATGCAACCGCCAACGATTCAGGCGTCGGCCTTGCCACGCAACGGATTTCAGTGACGGGCTCGAGCTTTACGGCCACCGGCTCCAACGCGATTACGATCGGCGGCATCGAACAGCAAGCCCATCACCCGGGAACGCTGGCCGACGGCACCCGCGACCCCAACGTCAGCGACGACACGGTGGCGCGCATGACGGTGTCCGAGATTGAAGTGTCGAACAACCGCATCTGGAACGCTTCTGACACGTACACGAGCGGCGTGGGCATCCTCATGACCTATGCCCAAGAATCGGTGATTGCGCACAACGATGTCACCGATATGCCCTACGGCGGCATCAATACCGGCTACGGCTGGGGTGCAAACGACGCCGGTGGAAGTTCCGAGTACGAGTCACGTGGCCTCTACGACCACCAGCCGCTTTTCTCGACACCGACTACCGCGAAGAACAATACGATCTCCGCAAACTACGTAGCCCGGTTCGGCCAGCGCCACACCGACCTCGGCGCGTTCTACAACCTGTCGGCAAACTTCGGCACCGTCTACGACGGCAACTACATCGTCGAAGAACGCAACCGAGCGTTTTATCCCGACGAAGGTTCGCGCGGCATGGAATTCAACAACAACGTCGCCATCAACGGCGATTGGTGGGGAGCAAACTTTCGGGCGCCGAACACAAGTGAACTTCACGGTACGGGCAATTGGATCAGTGAGGGGAACACGATCATGCGCGCAAACCGTGACACCCTCGTGGAAGCAACGACCTTCGAGCCAGCAGACGTCGTGGGCTGCGAGATCACAGCGATTCGGTACAACGCCGGCATCGCACCAGATATGCGCACCGCGGATGACACTGATCGTCCGTCAAGCGCGTGCCTCGATGTCTCACCCGAAACAAGCAACGGCGACACCGTGATTACGGCGACCTTTGAAGATATCGCCAACGACGTCACTGGCTTTTCCCTCGCCGCCGAGGTCGATGCTGGCTGGGTCGCTACCCCGACCGGTGACGCTGCACCCGCAACGCTCACCGCTGGCACGCCCGTGTCGGCAAGCTGGGCGATTTCGGCATCCGGCGCTCTGGAATCGGCGATCGAGACAACCAACGTCACTCTGGCCGCGCACTGGGATGGCGGCACCGGCGAAGCACGCATCGGAGTGTCGGTGGGCGGCGAGATCCAGTCGCCGTTCCGCGACACCGGCAATGGTGCCTATTTGGCTGGACAGCTGGGCGATGACTATGCCCTCTGGGAAGCCGGAGCCGACATGTGGGGCGTCAACCAGCACGATGACGACTACGCCTCCATTTATGCCGCCGACTCGTTCGGAGACGGATCGACCGTCAGCGCCACAGTCACGGCGCAAGAGCGCGTCGACGACTGGACGAAGAGTGGGCTCGTCGTGCGCAACGATCTGGCAACGCCGTTCTCTCCCGGCGGCTACGTCATTCTCGTTGTCACTCCAGGCAAGGGAGTCATCATGAGCGCCGACAGAGACAACGATGGCTTGCTCGACAAGAACGTGATCGCTGGCGGAGTTACCGCTCCAGTCACGCTCAAGATGACTCGCACCGACGACGTTGTTGAAGGTAGCTACTCAACCGACGACGGCGAAACTTGGACGAGCGTTGGCTTCGAAACCCTTTTCGGCGCCGATAACATGCTCGATACCGGACTCGTTCACGTCTCACATGGAGCAACAACGTTCAGCCGCGCTGACTTCACCAACTTCTCGATAACGCCCGAGCCGGCTCCAGCGACGCTAGCGTCGATCGAGGTCAGCGCCGCTCCAGCTGAGGCTACGGCCGGGCAATCAGTGCAGCTCACGGTGACCGGCACCGATTCCCGCGGGGCTTCGGTGGATGTCGATTCAGACGACGTTGTCGTTACAAGCGACATCGCATCGGATGCTGTTGCCGGCACATCGGTCGGTGTGAAGGACGCGGGCATCCACACCTTCACAGTACGGGCGGGTGAGCTCACTGCCACTACACAAGTCGAGGTCTCCAGTGCGGAGCTAACGGAGCTCTCGCTTGGCCTCCTGAGCGAGACCGTGCGGGCAGGTAACGCCGTTAGCTTCATCGTCACCGGCAAAGACTCCTTTGGCAATGCGATTGCGGTGCCCGCCGGTTCAGCAACTCTGTCGAGTGATGTGGAGTCGGATGCTGTGAGTGGAACGATGATCACGATGACCGAAGCCGGAAAGCGCACGATCACGGCAACGTGGGGAGGCATCACCACGACAGCGGAGGTTACCGTGACTGCCGCGGCCGCGGCCGAGTTGCAGATTTCTGTGCCAAGCGCATCGGTCGACCAAGGCGGCTCCGTCACTCTGAGCGTGACAGGACAGGATGAATTCGGCAACGCGGCGACTATCGATCCAGACGATGTGACGGTCACTAGCAACGTCGACACCGACGAGGTGGACGGGCTCACCGTGAGGTTCCCCCACGCGAGCCCGCACACGTTGACCATCACGGTCGGTGCGGTATCGACGACATTGCTCATCGAGGTCATCCCGGCCGCGGATTCCGCTGACGACACAGCCGCCGAGGCCAGCACAGGGCCTCTCGCGTACACGGGCCAAGGAGGGACAGGACTACTGGCTTTGATCGCTGGCCTGCTACTACTTATCGGCACTGGCGCGATAGTTGCCAAGCGGGTGAGAACACAGCGCAACTAATCACGGCTACCCCGAAGGCGTTGGGCAGGACCTGTTGTGGTCCTGTCCGACGCCTTCGTCGTTGCCTCCAGCCATTCCACCATTTCTGTTTCACACGAAACGACTGGCTGCAGCCGTTGCTCAGGTGTGGCAAAGTCAATGCCATGGCCGAGCACCCCAGCACCACCCTGAAACTAAGCGGCCACTATGCAGAAATTGCACCAGACAAGTGGATAGACGGCGCGTACACCCTCACGGTTGATGGCACCCCGCAATCCCACGTCAACATGGATGACCCCAGCGAGCTGTTCTTCGAATACGTGCAGCGCATGGGGCACGTCATCGATCAGCTCTCCGAGCCTGGCGCCCCGATCACCGCCGTCCACCTCGGTGGCGGCGCCCTCACCCTTCCCCGCTATGTCGAGGCCACGCGCCCAGGCTCACGCCAACAGGTCGTGGAGCTGGAATCGGATCTCGTGGACTTTGTTCGTAAGGAACTTCCATGGTCGAAGCGGGCATCCATCCGCGTTCGTCACGGCGATGCGCGTGAAGTGCTCGCGAAGTTTCCGGCGGGGATGCGCGGCGCCGTTGATCTTCTTGTCGTCGACGTCTTCAGCGGAGCCCGCACGCCAGCTCACGTCACGAGTGTCGAGTTCTATACCGAAGCGATGACTCTTCTCGCTCCCGACGGAATCGTTGTCGTGAATGTTGCCGATGGTCCGGGCCTCGCTTTTGCGCGTAGCCAAGCTGCCACCCTCAAGCACACGGTCGGTCATGTTGCAGCGTTGGCCGAGACCCAAATTCTCAAAGGACGCCGTTTTGGCAACATCGTGCTCGTGGGATCACCATCAGCACTGCCCCTGCATTGGATGCCGCGCCTTCTTGCGAGCGGTCCGCACCCCTCGAAAGTGATCGCCGGGGTCGAACTTTTCGACTTCATTGGCAGCTCTCCGGTGGTCACAGATGCCACTGCGGTGAAATCTCCACCCCCATCGAAAAATATTTTTCAGGTCAAACCGGGTAGAGGATAGACAGATCTGTCCCCTTGTACCCCGAATTTTCTGACACTTTCGGGGTACAAGCGTTGTACCCTTTCCGCGGGTTTTGATCGAAAACCCCGCAAAATCGGGGTATTTCGTCCCCCAAACGGGACGGTCTAGTCCCCCATGGTGCGGACAAGGGTTGCCCCCCATTACTGGGGCCTGTCCTCCATAGTGCGGACATGTAGGTTCGTCTTAGGAAGTTGAGCGCGAGCCCAAATAACTCGCGTTTGCTCAGTCCGAGATGCAGGAACCCGAAACCAGCAGACAGCTTCTGATAACCCGAACCACCCGAACCACACTCGTCCCGGCCTGCTTTGCTGCGCCGCGAAAGGAAATCATGAACAAGCTCGTTAAAGGCTCCATCGCAGGTGCAGCAGGAATCGCTCTTCTCCTCGGCGGTGCAGGAACGCTCGCTACATGGAACTCGATCGCAACCGTAAGCGCCGGAACAAACCAGAGCATCAACGCCGGAACGCTCGACATCGTTGCAGCACCCGGAACGATCACCGGAGATGGCTGGAAGCTCGGCACCAAGGCAACCGTGACATCACCCACGTTCAAGATCGTTCCCGGCGATACTTTCACGTACACCAAGACCTTCAACGTGACAGCAACCGGCGACAACCTCTCCGCAGCAATCGCCGTTGCACCCGCATCCGTCGCAGCTGTCAGCACCAGCGTTGACGCCGACGTCAAGCTCGCCGCTGCGATCGTCGCCACTGCGACCTTTACCGTCAACGGTTCACCTGCGACTTCGATCAGCCCAACAACCGGCACGCAGCCAGTAGTCGTGACCGTAACGATGAACTACCCGAAGAGCACGACTGCCGGAGCCGAGAACCTCTCGAAGCTCGGCGCTGTCTCGCTGAGCAACTTCGCCATCACGCTCACGCAAAACTAGTTTTACCCTGCGGGGTGTGCGGCCTGGGGGGACGCACACCCGGCAATCCTCTTCACATTTCATAGCAAGTTTCTCTCATCGAAAGGCGGTGCACCATGAACTCTTCAACAGTTCGCGGATCGCACCGCCTTGACATGGTTAACGGTCGTCACCAGCGCCGCGCAGCATCGCCCCTCGCCGCCTTCGGTGGAGGAGCCTGGGGCGTTATGAAAGCACTCACCGTCCTCGCCATCGCCGTCTCGCTCGGTCTCGTTGGCACCGGTGGAACCTACGCCTACCTCAACTCGTCCGTTACCACGACGCCCGGTTCGACCATCAGCGCCGGAACAGCAGCGCTCACCGTAGGAAACCAAACACTGGACTGGTCGGCGCTCGCTCCCGGCAAATCAGTCACCGGCACTTTCACCATCACCAACACCGGTGACGTGCCCCTCACACTTTCCGCAGCAATCGCTGCGAAGATGACTCCGTCATCCACAGCGAACCCGTTCACAATCTCAGTAGCGAACGGCGCTTGCCCCACATCGGGCACTCCCACAGGAACGCTGAACAGCACTGTTGCGGCAGGCGCCAGCACCAGCGCATGCCTCGTCGTCACCCTTCCCGCGGATGCACTCGCAACGGCGCAATCGGCGAGCGCCGCTATTACCGCCACCATCACGGGGGTGCAGCCGTGATCCGCATCGCTCACCGCTTTCGGGCCGATCGCTACTCCGGGATGACGCGCTCCACTCGCTTCGCGATGATCGCGGGCATCGCGGTATTTCTCACTCTCGTATCCAGCGTCAGCTTCGCAGCGTGGACCGCGACATCCACCAAGTCCGCGACAGCCTCAACCGGAGCTGTCGCGTTATCGACAGCCACCACCGCTGGCGCTTCGACCATCACCGCACTCGGCCCTTACACCTACACGGCAACCAACCAGACAGTTACCAAGCCGATCACAGTGCGCAACACCGGTTCTGTCGATGCCTCCGTCACAAGCATCGTCATCTCCCGCTCGGGCACTCTCGGCGGAGCCCAAGTCACCGTGAAATTCTGGGTGGGCACGAGTTCAGCCTGCGCGGCATCTACTCCAGTGGTCTCCACCACGTTGAGCGGCGGAACCGTCTCTCTCAGCACCCTCAATCTGTCAGTGGCCGCAACCGGCAGCGCGATTCTGTGCGCATCGACCACCTTCACTGGCAGCATGACGACTCAAGCTGGCCGCACGACCGACGTATCGTTCGCCCTCAACTCGAGCGCAGGCACAAACTGGAACACCACTGATTCACTCGCGCTGTCAGGGCGCTCGTTCACGCAATCCATCTTTATCACCACAGCACCGAACGCACCCACGAACCTGCAGTGCACCAACGGTTCCGATGAAGATCGAGTGACCATCGCTTGGTCGACACCATCAGGATTCACCACCCCCAACGGTGGCTACAACATCTACTACAACGGCTCTCTTCTCGGAAACGTCACCACAACATCCGCAGGACTTACAGGTAGCAACGTATCCGGAACGATCACCGTGCGGGCCGTCGCTTCGGACGGTACCGAATCGGCTGACTCATCAAGCGTCACTCTCGAGCCTCGGTCGTACGACCGACGAGGTCAGGGATCGGGCATCGCATGCGGATAGCACTTCGCCGGGCATCCGGAATCGCAGCAGCGGCCGCTCTCTGCGCGCTAATCGGGACTACTCCCGCCAGCGCAGCTACCGGCGTTGGCGTCGTTGAACTCAGCGACGACGGCGTCTCGTTCGCCCGCACCTACCCCGGAGCCATTTTCGATAGCATCGCGCTGCTGAGCCCGGGCGACAGCCAGAGCGAAACAATTTACGTGCGCAACACCGGCACGGCAACGGGCTACCTCCGCATCACGATGCAGGACGTAACCTACTCCGACTCGACCTACGCGAATGCGTTGACGGTCACCACAAGCACGCCGAGCCTCACTGGTTCGAGGCAGGCCATTAGCGGAGCCTCGCCCTGCCTCGTCACCCACGAAGGCCTGACTGTGTCTCCCGGGCAGACCGTGCCCGTGACCGCAACGCTGAACCTCGGTGACTTGAGCGGTTCGCAAGGCCAGGGCGCGACAGCATCCGTCTCGCTGCGGTTCACCCTGTCGGACACGACGCCGGGAACCCTGCCCGCAACGCAGTGTGAGAACTCGGGCTCAACGGTCCCGCTGACTCCGACAACCCCTGATTCGACAGACACCAACGGCACCACGAACGTCGTCACACGCAATAGCAGCACCGGCACAGCGGCAGGGCTTGCAGGCGCAACGCCGGCACCTCTGGCGACTCCGACCCCGAGTCCGAGTCCCTCCGTTGTCGACACCGGGTCGGGCCTCGCCCCCACTTTCCCGACGGGATTCACTCTTGACCCCAACTCGTGGCGGCTGTACCAGGAGTACCTTGTACTCATCCTGTTCTTGGCTGCACTGATCGGCGCCGGTATTTCTTGGCTCGTTGGTCGTCGCACACGAAAGGAGACTGACGATGTCTAACATTTCAACTCGCGCAGATGCTCGCAATAGTTCTAGCACCAACACCGACGACGAAAAGTCGCGGGGCATTCTCTACTACTTGGGCATGGGCATCAGCGGAGGACTATTCGCTTTGGTATTGCTCGTCGGCGCCCTCGTCATCGTCGTGCCGAACCTTGCCGGCGCGCTCCCGCTCACCGTGCTGACCAGCTCGATGGAGCCGAGCCTGCCCCCGGGAACGCTGATCGTGGTCAAGCCCATCGACACCAACGAGATCGTCATCGGGGATGTCATCACCTACCAAATCGAGTCAGGCAAGGCTGGTGTGATTACCCACCGCGTCACCGGAATCACCAACTCCAGCGACGGCACCCGCACCTTCACTCTGCAGGGTGACAACAACGACGTCGCCGACGAACTTCAGGTTCTTCCCGTTCAGGTGCAGGGCAAGCTCTGGTACAGCGTCCCGTGGATTGGCTACGTCAGCAATTTCGTCAACGGCAGCGCCAAGTCGTGGCTTGTTCCCATCATCGCTATTGCCCTCTTTATTTATGCCGGCTTCATGATCACAACCGGAACCATCTCGAGCGCCCGCAAACGCAAGCGTCGCCGTGCTCGTGCCGAGCGTGAAGCCGAGCGTGCCGCATCCATTGAAGCCGTCACTGCAGCGGATGCCGTCGACCCCATCGACAACCGCGTGCGACTCGGCTGACACACGCATCGATTAGCCTCAACAGGTGGCTGAACTTTCCCGAGTGCGCGTGTGGGCTGATGCTCTCATTCGATTGCACTTGGATGACAGTTGGCAGTTCACCTTCGATAACGCCAAAACACGGGCTGGGCTCTGCAATTTCACGCACAAGCGCATCTCGGTGTCACGGTATTTGGCGGCGCGGTACGAGGATGACGAGATCCACCAAATCCTGCTGCACGAGATCGCGCACGCGATGGCTGGCCCCGGTGCCGGCCATGGAGCACAGTGGAAGGTCATTGCGAAGGAGCTCGGCTATGAGGGCAAACGCCTGCACGGCGGAGCCATCGCCGACGAGTTCGCCCCTTGGGTTGGCACCTGCCCGGCAGGCCACAAGCACTTTCGCTACCGCAAACCGACCCGGCCGCTGGCATGCGGGTTGTGCTCGCGTCGCTTCAGCACGGCCAACCGCATCGACTGGGTGCACCGAGTCGTGTCGCGGCCTCGAGGCTAAGGCGCGACTCGCCACTCGCCAGCGGGCTGGCCGCGAGCGCACCCGGTCACGGGGTGTCGCGTAACCAGCGATAATGGTTAGGTGCAGCATCCCGAAACCACCACTCCTACTGGCACGCCCGCAGCCACGGCCACAGCCACGCCCGCAAGCGACAACGCCGGCGGTGCGACTGGCCAATGGTTTACGTCGCGCACGTCACGTCAGTGGTGGTTCGATTCGGGTGCCCGCGCACTCGACTTCGCCTACACGGGCGCGATGGGCAACAATCCCGAGTGGGAGCGCCTGCGCACCCCGGCCGATCTTGCGACGTGGCTCGAGGGCCGCTTTGAAGCCTGCGATGGCACCGTCACCGATCGTGACCTCACCGACGCTAGAGGGTTGCGCGAAGCAATTGCGACGATCGCAACAGCACTGAGCGTGAACGGTCAGCCTGATCCGAAGCAGATCGACATCATCAATCTGTTCGCTGCGACGCCGGATGTTCCCCCGCGGCTAGCCGGCGGAAGCTTGCAGGCCGGCCGCACGCGCGTTCGCACCGGTCAGGCGCTCGCCACGATGGCGCGTGAAGCCGTCTTCCTGTTCGGTGAAGAGCAGCACGAACGCATCCGCGAGTGCGCTGCCGACGACTGTGCCCTCGTGTTCTACGACGAATCACGCTCCAACAACCGCCGCTGGTGCTCGATGCAGCGCTGCGGCAACCGCGCAAAAGTGCGCAGCCACCGTGCCCGCACTGCGGCACGCTAACTGCGCACTAGAGATAGTTGTCGGTTATTCGACGAACTGAACCTCTTTCCAGAAGGTGACGTAGTTGGAGAAGTCTTTGCCCACGCGCTCTGCGGCGCCGGGGAGGATGTTCGGGTAGCTGAAAGCGCGGTCCTGGAACTTCTGACCATTGGCGCTGACGATGAAGTACTGGCAGTCACCCTTCCACGGGCAGTGGTACGGGGTGGGGCTCTTCTCGAGCAGCTCGTGGTTCACGCTGGCCGGCGGGAAGTACCAGTTGCCCTCAATCTTGAGGAGATCTTCCTTGGGTGCTTCTGCGATGACGGTGTCGCCGATTACTGCCTTCATACTGTCCTCCATTGAGTCGGTCGTTAGTGAGTCAATGACGGGGTGCTCAGTCAGTGACTACTCGGTTCAACGCTCACGGAGCAAGCGTCATTCCCGAACAAGTTCCCGACTGTTGCGAACGATCGCAAAAGTGGCTGCGGAGTTACTGGCGATCGCGGCATCGAGGGCGCCGCGTCCGGCATCCTGAATCAGCTGCTGGCCCGCGCTGCTCGCTGACAACAAGTGGTTGTGAGCAGACTTGAGCCCTGTGAACGCAGCGACAGCGGATGCCGCTTCCGGAGAAATGTAGTCAATGCCGGCATCGGCGAGAGCGTCTACGATCGCACCCGCCGCGAGGAGGTCGTCGACGGTGAACCCGCCGTCCGCGTTTCCGGCAGCGATGACGGCGACGGTGAAGCGGTCACCTTTGAGTTCTTGTTGCGCGATGACCCACTCGGCGACGGCCGTGGCGGCCCCGGTGCCGGCGCTGAGAATCGAGAACGTTCCTGGCAGCTCGGGGGCGGGCGTGGAACCGTCTGCGAGAGCATCCGCCCACACGACAACGTCGGCGCCGGCGCTCAGCTCGAGCGCTTGGGCGCGACCGAGGCCAAAGCGGACTTGGTACTGGGGTTGGGTGCGGGGATCGTTCACTTCTTGAGGCTAAACGCGGCGGTCGCCTCGGTCACGTTGGGTTACAGAATGTGACATCAGACGCGGGCGGTCGGATGCTGGCTGCCGCATCGCTACAACGGCGAGATCACGCCGCTATTCGCCAGCGTTCGGAGCCCCACCCGGCACGACAGCAACCTTGCCCCTGCCGTGGCTGGAGGCGATCTGGTCGATGGCGTCGACGACTCCGTCGAGTCCGACTACGCGTTCAATCGCGGGAACGAGCTGGCCCGAAGCCAGGAGTTCGGCAAGGTAGTTGAGGTCGTCGGGCGTGGGTGCAGCGGTGAACTGGTGGAAGGAGATATCCGACCCCTTGAAGGCCCGCCCCATGCGCATGAGGTGGAAGACGGGGCCGACCCACCGGTTAATCATGGGGCCGCTGACGCCCACGAAACGGGCACCGGGAGCGAGGATGGTGCGCAGCTCGACTGCGGTTCGATTGCCCATAAGGTCGAAGACCACGTCGTACTGACCGCCGACCGCGATGTAGTCCTCGGTTTCGTAGTCAATGACGCGCGTAGCGCCCAAGGCCCGCGATTGCTCCGCGTTGCGACCGCTGCACACCGCGGTCACCTCGGTCGCCCCGAGAATGCGCGCGAGTTGAACGGCGAAGGTGCCGACTCCACCCGCGGCACCGTTGATGAGCACGCGGTCACCGGGCTGCACTGCGGCTTCGCGTCGCAAACCCTGCAGGGCGGTGAGGCCCGCAACGGGAGTGGCACCGGCGGCCACAAAGTCGATGCCCGCCGGCAGGACGACAAAGTTCTTGGCGGTGACGGACGCATACTCGGCGAATGCTCCGCCGGCTGCCTCGCCAAAGACAGCGTCTCCGATCGAGAAGCCGGTGACGCCCTCGCCCACCGCAAGCACGCGCCCCGCGATATCCGCTCCCGGGCTGAGACGCTTGGGTTTACGCAGCCCCATGACCAATCGAACGAACAGCGGCGTGCCACTCAGGATGCGCCAGTCGAGAGCGTTCGCGGAAGAGCCAAGCACCTGCACGAGCAGCTTTCCCGGCGCGACAGCGGGCGTCGGAATGGTCTCGATCGCCAGAACGTCTGTGTCGCCATAGCGCCGAGCAGTCACGGCCGTCATCGTCTCGGGAATCGCCCCGGCGGTGCTCGGATTCGAACTCGTGTGGGGAGGAATGGGCATCGCGGCTCCTGCCGAATCGGTGCCCACAGTTTAGGACGAGCGTGCGCCACGTAGTTCTTTTGTGTTCCACTCTGGATTACTGCATCACACTGGTGGAAACTATGACTATGCGCGTTCTGTTGAAGCTCGTACTCGATTGTGACCCCGACGATGCGTGGCGTGCGATCCGCAGCCCGCAGGTGTTTCAGGAAGTTTCGGCTCCGCTGACGACTTTTAAGTCGTTGGAGATTGGTGGCTTTCCTGAGTTGTGGGAGGCGGGCGAGCATCCGGTCAACATGTCTGCCTTAGGACTATTCACGGTTGGCCAGCAAGTGATCGACATTTCGTTCGCCGAGAAGCCCGATGGGGTTCGCCTCGTGCGCGACCGTGGTCGAGGCCTCAGCGGCCCTCTCGCTCTCGTCACCGAGTGGGAACACACGATGGCCGTCAGCCCCGCTCCCGGGGGAAAAACTCTGTATCGCGACCAATTGGTTTTCAGCGCTGGCATTCTCACTCCCCTGCTGTGGCCGCTCTATTGGGCTTTCTGGCAGTGGCGTGGAACAGCGCTTCAGCGACTCGCCCCAACTTGGAGTTGGGGCACAACTAGGAGAACTAATCTCAACCTTTAGGTTGACCGTTGTGGCTTCAGCCGTCGGCGTGAGCCGAATCGTGGGCGCGAAAGGAACACGCGGTGCCTCGACTGCGGCGAAGCAATACAACAGGGCGCGGCTACTCGCGCGTGCGATCAGGCCGGGGATTCAGCTACCGTGACCCTGATGGCGCAACGGTAACCAAGCCCGATCTCAAGGCGCGGTTTGGCTCGCTGGGCATCCCGCCGGCATGGACCGACGTGTGGATCTGCCCCTACGAGAACGGTCACGTGCTTGCGACCGGTTTCGACGAGGCCGGCCGCCGCCAATACATCTACCACCCCGCTTGGCGTGAGCGTCAAGATCGCGTGAAGTTCGACCGGGCCCTTGAACTCGCGGCAGTGCTCCCCGGTGCCCGCGGTGTCGTCACCCGCACTTTGCGCTCCAGCGACGACCCCCGCGAGCGCACTCTTGCCGCCGCATTCCGGATGCTCGACACCGGCTCATTGCGGGTCGGCAGCGAACGCTACGCCGAAGAGCACGGCAGCCACGGCCTCTCCACTCTGCTGTGCGACCACGTCACCGTCATCGGCGACAGGGTGCAACTCTGCTTCCCTGCCAAGAGCGGTCAACAGTGGGAGAGCGAAATTGTGGATGCCGACCTCGCCGAATTCATCCGGCGACGCCTGCGCAGTGCTCCCGATGCTTCAGTTCTCTCCTGGCGGGAGGGCCGCGAGCGCCGCTCTCTGACTGCTGCAGACATCAACGACTACGTTCGCGAACGCACCGGTGGTGACTTCACGGCTAAGGACTTTCGCACGCTGCGCGGCACAGTTGCTGCCGCGTCAAGTCTGGCGGTGAGTGCGGCTGCTGCCGAGTTCGCGGTGCCGAAACTGAGCCAGCGGGCGCGATTGCGGGCGATCCGCGAGGCAATGGAGGCCGCCGCTGAGGTGCTTGGCAACACCCCGGCGATCGCAAAGAAAAGCTACGTCGATCCCCGCATCGTTGACCTGTTCTCGGCGGGTGAGACCATCGATCCGCACCGGCTCGCCTCCGCGGAAAGTGAAGTGCGTCAGTTGCTCTCCCGCGACTGAGTCACACGCTGGCCTTGTGTGGCGAGTGGTTTGAGCGCATTCTGAACGGATGGCGCACTCACGGCAGGCCATCACCATCGACGGCCACTCCCTCACCCTGAGCAGTCTCGACAAGGTGCTCTACCCAGAAACGGGAACCACCAAAGCCGACGTGCTCGATTACTACGACGCCGTCGCCGACCTGATCATCGCGCACGCCCACGACCGCCCTGCCACCCGAAAACGATGGGTGGATGGGGTGGGCACTGCTGAGAACCCGGGAAAGGTCTTCTTTCAGAAGAACCTCGA
Source organism: Salinibacterium sp. NK8237 (assembly GCF_015864955.1). NCBI lineage: Bacteria > Bacillati > Actinomycetota > Actinomycetes > Micrococcales > Microbacteriaceae > Salinibacterium > Salinibacterium sp. NK8237. The sequence continues at coordinate 1,298,907 of NZ_JADYWE010000001.1, forward strand.
AAGCTTCGCGCCCAACTGGATCGCTCGCCGCACGATGAAACACACAGACCACTCCAACGTGTACCCGCTCGTCAACGATCGCGCGACTCTCGCCTGGTTCGCTCAGGTGGCTGCCCTCGAGGTTCATGTTCCGCAGTGGCGATTCGGCAAGAACGGCCAGCCGAAGAATCCCGATCGGCTGGTGCTCGACCTTGACCCCGGCGAGGGCGTCGGGCTGCCCGAGTGCGCCGAAGTCGCGCGCTACGCTCGCGCGCTATTGGAAGATATGGATCTGAAACCGGTGCCGGTGACCAGCGGGAGCAAGGGCATCCACGTGTATGTAGGCCTCGATGGCCGCTCCAACTCTCAGAAGATGTCAGCGCTGGCACACGAGCTCGCGCGAGCGTTAGAGGCCGATCATCCCGACCTCGTCGTCAGCGACATGAAGCGTTCGCTGCGCCCCGGTAAAGTGCTCGTCGACTGGAGTCAAAACAGTGCCGCCAAGACTACGGTGGCGCCGTATTCGTTGCGCGGGCGCCTTCACCCCACCGTGGCAACTCCGCGCACGTGGCACGAACTTGCCGACCCTGCGATTGCGCAGCTGGGGTACCGCGAGGTGATGAAACGCGTGACGCAGCTCGAGGATCCACTCGCCGCACTGTCGGCTGCGCGAGATAACCTGAAACCATGACCGCTCTTCAGGTAGCCGACTGGCGCCGCCGCAACTTTGCTCTCTACGCCGCTATCCGCGAGAACCCGGATACCGCGAGCGCCCACGCCGACTGGCGTGCGGGACGAGATGAGATGTTCGCCACACATCCAGCTTCGCCGCTATTGCCGGAGGACCTGCGCGGCTTTAAGGGGCTGCCGTTTGAGTCGTACAATCCCGATTGGCGCTTCGAGGCATCCATTGTTCCGGGTGACGGTCGCCGCATGAATGTGGAGACGGGAACGGATGGCGTGGTGCCGTTTGACCTGCTGGGCACGGTCGAGATTGACTCGGTTGGCTCTCTCGATGTGTGGCGCTTGGCGTCGTATGGCGGCGGCATCTTCATCCCGGTGAAGGATGCTCTCTCGCGCGTGAAGGGCGGCACCTACGGTGGTGGCCGCTACCTCATCGACACCGTGAAGGGTGCCGACCTCGGACCGGGTAGTACCCCCGAGTTGCTCGTGCTCGACTTCAACTTTGCCTACAACCCGTCGTGCGCCTATGACCCGGCGTGGGCGTGCCCGCTCGCGCAGGCCGGCAACACTCTGGCTGGGCAAGTGCCGGTAGGCGAGCGCTACTAGGGGCATAACTGCTACGCTGGGGTTACTTGCGAAACAATTGTGTTTCCCTGCGTCGTAGAACGCTTCCCTCTTCTCGCCCACGTCAATCAGAAACGTGCGGCTCGTAGAAAACTTTCTCCGGCGAACTGGAGTAATCCGCGCCGAACGAAAGTTCGAGATCTGACCTGTGTGCCGCACCCGTGCGAAACGCCTGATTGGGTCGGTGTAGATCAGCACTGCCACGTTCATTGCGAACTGTGCCCGTGTGCCTCCGGTGTAACGCCCATCTGTTACTTATGCCTGAAAGGCACCATTACTTTGACTGAACAAACTTTTAGCTCGCTCGGCGTACCCGCCCCGCTGGTTGCAGCCCTTGCAGCCGACGGCAAGACCACGCCGTTCCCCATCCAGCTTGACACCCTGCCTGACACCCTCAACGGTCGCGACGTTCTCGGCCGCGGAAAGACTGGCTCGGGCAAGACCCTCGCCTTCTCCCTTCCGATGGTTGCTCGCCTCGGCGGCAAGCTTTCCGGTGGCAAGCGTCGCCCGGGTCGCCCGCTGGGTCTCGTGCTCGCACCGACCCGTGAACTCGCCACACAGATCTCTGCTGTAATCGAACCTCTCGCTGCCGCGTATGGCCTCAACACCACCACGATCTTCGGTGGCGTCAGCCAGAACCGCCAGGTCGCTGCCCTCAAGGCCGGCGTCGACATCGTCGTTGCCTGCCCCGGTCGCCTCGAAGACCTCATGAAGCAAGGCTTCGTGAACCTCGATGCCGTCGAGATCACTGTGCTTGACGAGGCCGACCACATGGCCGACCTTGGATTCTTGCCCGTCGTGACCCGCATCCTCGACAAGACCCCCAGCGATGGACAGCGGATGCTGTTCAGCGCCACCCTCGACAACGGTGTAGACAAGCTGGTTCGCCGCTTCCTCCACAACGAGGTACTGCACTCGGTTGACGAAGCGAACTCGCACGTCTCCGCCATGACCCACCACGTCTTCGAAACCGAGAGCGTCGAATCCAAGCGCGTTCTCATCGAGAAGCTTGCTTCGGGCACTGGCCGCCGCATCCTCTTCATGCGCACCAAGCACCACGCCAAGAAGCTGGCACGCCAGTTGACGGATGCCGGAATCCCCGCCGTTGACCTCCACGGAAACCTCTCGCAGGTTGCCCGTGACCGTAACCTCGCCGCGTTCTCCGCTGGCGACGTGAAGGTGCTTGTTGCTACTGACGTTGCAGCGCGAGGCGTGCACGTCGACAACATTGAGCTGGTCATCCACGTTGACCCGCCCGCCGAGCACAAGGCATACCTGCACCGCAGTGGCCGTACCGCTCGTGCTGGTGAAGAGGGCGACGTTGTGACGATCGTTCTTCCTACCCAGCGCAAAGACACCGCAGCGCTGTTGCGTAAGGCCGCCATCACGGTGACCCCGCAGCACGTGAACGCTAAGTCGGAGGCCGTAGTGGCCCTGACCGGCGAAGTAGCCGAATACGTCAAGCCTGCGCCTCGTGCAGCAGTCCCCGCCCGTGGCCAGTCACAGGGTGGACGCTCGCAGGGCGCAAACGCCCAGCGCAAGCGTTCACGTCGTGACGGCGAAGGCGGATTCCACGAAGGCGAACGCGATGGTGCCCGTGAGGGTGGCCGTGGCGGAGCCGGTGGACGTGGCGGCAACGGAGGCAACTCTCGTGGTGGCCGTAACGGTGCCGCTCGCGATGGCGCCCGTGATGGTGCTCGCGATGGCGCTCGTGGCGGCCAGCAGCGTAACGATCGTCAGGGCTCCGGCCGTGGCGCCGTCGTTGCGGGATCAGGCTCAAGCGAACAGCGCTCAACCCAGCAGCCGCGCCAGCAGCAGGCTGAAGCTCCCACGCGTCCGCGTGGTGGCAAGGGCCGCGCTCAGGCCGGAAGCGGACCCGTTCGCGTTGGCCAGGTAGTGCGACCCAACCGTCGCGCATCGAGCAGCGGGCGCTAAGGCTCAGGCCCAGCGCAACACAGTTTTACCGTCGAGGGCGGCGAATTTCACCCAGCAGTGCTGGGTTGGGGTTCGTCGCCCTTCGGCGTTTAAGGGCGAACGGTGGCTAGCGGCTGGCGGCTGGCGGCTGGCGGCTGGCGGCTGGCGGCTGGCGGCTGGCGGCTCAGCATCACGGAAATTCAGGAGATTCTGTTTCGCACCGCGCGAACCTGTCTCAGCATCCCCGGGTTTTGGGGCATCCGCACTGGCACCGTCCGCGCCCAAACCAATTTTCCTGAGTTTCCAACGTTGCGCAGCAGCGACCTACGCGCACAGCGTTGCGCACAGCGCACAGCGCACAGCGCACAGCGCACAGCTACTCTCCGACCGCGAGCGCGGTCACGCTGCACTACGGAAATTCAGGAGATTCTGTCGAGCACGTCGTTCGCACGGCATTGCTCCCGCAGGCTTCCGCCCTTTTCATCACCGGGCGCGAACACGCACCCGGTTTTTCCTGAATTTCCGAAGTCTGCACACAGAAGACCGACGGGCAGGAGCTAGCTCGCAGTTACGGTAGAACGCCGACGGAGGCGAGAGCTGCGCGCAGCAGTGCTCCGCGGCCGCCTTCCATGTCGGCGGTCACTGCTTCGGAGACCGCTGCTGCTGGGCTCAGCCAAGTGAGCTCGAGCGCATCCTGACGCGGTTCGCACGTGCCGGTGACGGGAACGACGTAGGCCATCGAGACGGCATGCTGGCGGGTATCCGTGAACTGGCTTTCGCCCGGCCACGGGAAGTATTCGGCGACCATGAACGGGGTCGGGCTTGCCGGCAGGAGCGGGAAGGCCATCGGGCCCAGATCCTTTTCCAGATGACGGAACAGGGCGTCGCGCAACGTCTCGCCAAACATGACACGACCAGAGACCAGAGTGCGGGTGATCTCACCATCGTTGCCGCGCACCAGAGTGCCGACCTCAGTGACGCGACCCAGCCCATCCACACGAACCGGCACAGCCTCAACATAGAGCAGCGGCAGTCGCCTGCGGGTCTCCGCAAGCTCTTCATCTGAAAGCCAAGACGAATTGGGATCTGGTGTGCCGACGGAGCTCATGCTCCATTGTCACCCATCGTGCGGGTTTGGCGTGCACTCCAAGGCGGGGCGGATGCCGCGGCGGGCTGCCCAGGCCTGTGACTAGTCATCCACAATCCCACTTTCATTCGCGCAGTGCACAGCTCGCGCAACCCCCGCTGGAGGCAACAACCCTCGAATTAGCGTTCCTATCTCAGGCACTCGCCTGTCACGCGAAAGGGAACCATGACCGAGAAAAACCCCTCCTCTGCGCCGTCGAGTGCTGAGTCGTCGAGTGCTGAGTCGTCGAGTGCTGAGTCGTCGAGTGCTGAGTCGTCGAGCGGGGAACTGCCCGCGTCTGATGCGCAGGAATTTGAGCCCTCCATTACACCGCCACGGGAACAGCCCGATCCGGCTGCCGCCATTGCAGCACCGGCAACCCGCCGCCGTTGGCCATGGTGGGCTTGGGCACTCCTCTTCGTAGTGCCGTTCATGTTAATTTCAGGTATGGGGGCAGCACTCATTGCCAACGTTCTGGTTAGCCAAGCGACGAGCGCTCTCATCTGTTATGCCGATGGGTACTGCAGCCTCGGGGGCAGCTCGGAGTCGACGCCGAGAGCCACTGTGGATCCGGTCGACTCGGTTGATCCGACGAACCGAGTTCCACTCGACGAAAAGGCGGTTTTCGATGGTCAGCCCGTGTGGACGCTCGCTCTCGAGTCGACGTGGCAGCCACTCACCGTCGGTCACGATGGCACCAATATCTTTCACGAAGAGGCCACCGGATGTCAGCTCATTACTTCGCAGCGCACAGCTTTTCCCAACCCCGACTCTTTAGGAGACGACTATCTTTCCTATGCGCTGGTCGATCAGGAGCTTAGGGGCCTCACAGCAAGGAATCCGAACCTGTCGATTCGAAGCCCTCTGGGGGCCACCGACCTCCCCGTCGCGGCCGCAAACAGCGACTCCACAATCGAATTCGTCACGGCAATTCTCGAACAGACCGATGCCGACGGGGTGCCCACGACAACAGCGATTGCGGCGCGATCAATGCCAAGCTCGGAGAGCGAACTTGTCGCGACGCTGACGTGCAGCACTGCTGCGTTCGAGACGTTCGGCGAGGAATTCGAATTCTTCTCGACAGCACTCGCGGTCGCCGTCGGCCCCTAGCCGCGGCGCGTAGGCTTTGGGTCATGCAGATCGATTCCTCCGCAGTGCTCTGGTCGGCCCCTGAACGCGAACGGGCCGGCCGCCCGCTCATCGTGTTGTTACACGGGTATGGGTCTCACGAGGGCGATCTGTTCTCGCTCGCTCCCGCCCTGCCCCTCGGCCCCGTGATCGCCTCGCTGCGCGCGCCGATCCCCGAGAGCGGTGGGTTCTCGTGGTTCCCCATCGACCTCAGTGGTGGCGGTCTCCCCCAGGTTTCTGGTGTGGATGACGCAGCCAACGCCGTGCTCGAATGGCTTGATGCCCAGCAGTACACGAGTGTGAGCCTCCTCGGTTTCTCGCAAGGGGCGGCCATGTCGCTCCAGCTATTGCGGCTCGCCCCGGAACGCTTCACGAGTGCCGTCGCACTCTCCGGGTTCGTGGCCAGTGCCGAGCACCCCGGAGATGCGGCGCTCACGAGCATCCGTCCACCCGTGTTTTGGGGCCGTGGCACCGACGACCCGGTTATTCCGACCGCCGCAATCGAGCGCACCGAGGAATGGCTTGTTGGTCACACGCGTGCCGAGACCCGCATCTATGAGGGGCTCGCGCACGCAATCTCGACCGACGAGCTCAACGACTTCGTGAGCTTTCTGCACACGCACTCGTAACGAGTTGGCGCCCTTTACGAAAACTGAGACCGCCACACACGGTAGGAGCACACACTGTCCGGACGATTCTCTCTAAGCGCCGACAAGATAGTAGTCGCGAGTTTCTCTTTAGCAATTGCCATCGGGATTTTGGCAATCGCAGCAATGCTTCTCGCTGCGATTGCTTTCAGCAACGGAACGACGATCAGCATCCCGTTCCTTGCGACATTCGATGGATTTCGAGGAACGTCCACCTCTCCTTCGGTAACGATCTCCGGCTCATGGATCGCAGCAGCGGTTGTCGCAGTGATTCTTACTCTGCCGCTCAGCGTCGTCGCCTTCCGGACGAACCGCGAAACAGCCGAGTAGTCGTGCATGCCTCCTAGCTTGCTGTAGCGCGGGTCGGCACTCCCGCTGCACGCCTACGGCGAAATCCGTAGGGCACTGTCAGGGGTTGCGACGAAGATAGAACAATGAGCGATGTGCTCGGCAAATTTTCGCCCGCCACCCGAGAGTGGTTCCAGGGCGCGTTCGATGCTGCCACCCCGGCCCAACTCGGCGCCTGGGATGCCGTCTCGTCCGGAGCCAACGCGCTCGTCGTTGCGCCCACCGGTTCCGGTAAGACGCTCGCCGCATTCCTCTGGGCGATCGACCAACTTGCGTCGAGCCCTCCCCCCGCCAACCCGAAACAGCGCACTCGCGTTCTCTACATTTCTCCGCTGAAAGCTCTCGGCGTTGACGTCGAACGCAACCTTCGCGCCCCTCTCGTCGGCGTCACGCAAACCGCTCGGCGGCTCGGGCTCGGCGAGACCGACATCACTGTGGGCGTGCGATCGGGAGACACCACCGCGCAAGACCGCCGGCTGCTCGCAAGGCTCCCTCCCGATATCCTCATCACGACCCCTGAGTCGCTGTATTTGATGCTCACCTCGGCGGCCCGCGAGACCCTCAAGAACGTCGACACCGTCATCATCGATGAGGTGCACGCCGTTGCGGCCACCAAACGTGGCGCGCATCTGGCGTTGTCGCTCGAGCGGTTGGATGCTCTGCTCGCGAAACCCGTGCAGCGCATCGGCCTCTCCGCCACCGTGCGTCCGATCGAAGAAGTTGCTCGGTTCCTGGGCGGACGCGCCCCGGTCACGATCGTGCATCCGCCATCGGCGAAGACCTTCGAGTTGAGCGTCGTTGTTCCCGTTCCCGACATGACCATCCCCGGCACCGTGGCCTCCGCGCGCGGCAAGGCCGGCGGCGGCGATGGCAGCGACGACGAGGCGACTCCGGAATCAGCGGCATCCCTGTGGCCGCACGTCGAAGAACGCATTGTCGATGCGATTCTCGAGCACCGGTCGACGATTGTGTTTGCGAATTCGCGGAGGTTGGCCGAACGGTTGACCGCCCGTCTCAACGAGATCTACGACGAACGGCTCAGCGACGGCGCCACGAGTGGTGACGGTGGTGAAGGGGCTGGTGCTGACGGTGGCACCGGAAATGCTGCAGCCGTTCTCGAGCGCTCCCAAGCCAGCGCGGATGCCGCCGCCTACGCCGCCCCGCAGCAACCGTGGAAGCCGCCCGCTCAGATGATGGCGCAGGGCGGATCCACGATGGGCGCCGCCCCGCTGCTGGCCCGCGCGCATCACGGCTCGGTCAGCAAAGATCAACGCGCGATCATCGAAGACGATCTCAAGACGGGCGTGCTGCGCTGCGTCGTTGCGACGAGCTCGCTCGAACTCGGAATCGACATGGGTGCCGTCGATCTGGTCATCCAGGTGGAGTCGCCGCCGTCGGTCGCGAGTGGGCTTCAGCGCATTGGACGAGCCGGGCATCAGGTCGGGGAGATTTCCAAGGGTGTGCTGTTTCCGAAGCACCGCACCGACCTCATCCACACGTCTGTCGCCGTTGAGCGGATGCGCAGCGGGCAGATCGAAGCCCTCTCGGTTCCGACAAACCCGCTTGACGTACTCGCGCAGCAGACCGTCGCCGCCGTCGCCCTCGACGAGATCGACATCGAAGAGTGGTTCGACACCGTGCGCCGCAGCGCCCCGTTCTCGACCCTGCCGCGCAGTGCCTTCGACGCGACCCTCGACCTGCTGAGCGGGCTCTACCCGAGCGACGAATTCTCCGAACTGCGACCGCGTGTGGTGTGGGATCGCGTGGCCGGCACCCTCAGCGGTCGCCCCGGAGCCCAACGTCTCGCCGTCACCTCGGGCGGCACCATCCCCGACCGCGGCCTCTTCGGCGTCTTCATGATCGGCGGCGAAGCGGGAGCTCCCGGCCGTCGCGTCGGTGAACTCGACGAAGAGATGGTCTACGAATCACGCGTCGGCGACGTCTTCGCCCTCGGCACCACGAGCTGGCGCATCGAAGACATCACCCACGATCAAGTGCTCGTCTCCCCCGCCTTTGGCCAGCCCGGCCGCGTTCCGTTCTGGAAGGGTGATGGCCTGGGCCGCCCGGCAGAACTGGGCGAAGCTATCGGAGCGTTCACTAAGGAAATTGCTACGGCATCCGCTGACGATGCACGCGCGCGGGCAGAGTCGATCGGGCTCGATGAGCACGCCGTCACCAACCTGATCGCCCTCGTGACCGAGCAGAAGGCATCCACCGGTCACGTGCCGAGCGACACCACCCTCGTCGTCGAACGCTTTCGGGATGAGCTGGGCGACTGGCGCGTGATCTTGCATTCCCCGTACGGCATGCCCGTGCACGCACCGTGGGCGTTGGCGATTACGGCGCGCATCCGCGAACAGCTGGGCGTGGATGGCGCGGCCATGGCCGGTGACGATGGCATCGTCGTGCGCATCCCCGACACCGATGCCGCGCCGCCCGGCGCCGACCTGTTTGTGTTCGACGCTGACGAGCTCGAGCAGATTGTCACGGAAGAAGTCGGTGGATCGGCGCTGTTCGCCGCACGGTTTAGGGAGTGCGCCGCTCGCGCGCTGCTGTTGCCGCGCCGCGACCCCGGCAAGCGTTCGCCGCTGTGGCAACAACGCCAGCGGGCCTCGCAGCTGCTGGATGTCGCGCGCAAGTACCCGAGCTTTCCGATCGTGCTCGAGACCGTGCGCGAAGTGCTGCAAGACGTGTACGACCTGCCGGCGCTCACGACGCTGACGAAGCGCATCGCCAGCCGCGGCATCCGCGTGATGGAGACTGAGACAGATGTGCCGTCGCCGTTCGCGCGCAGCCTACTGTTCGGCTATATGGCCGCTTTCGTATACGAGGGCGATTCGCCGCTGGCCGAGCGTCGTGCCGCCGCGCTCTCGCTCGACCCAGCGCTGCTCGCCGAGCTTCTCGGTCGGGCCGAACTTCGCGAACTGCTCGACCCCGACGTGATCGCCCAGACTGAGAACGAGTTGCAGCGGCTGGTGCCCGAGCGTCATGCTCGGGATGCTGAGGGCATCGTCGATCTGCTGCGCGTGCTTGGCCCGCAGACTGTCGCCGAGATCGAGGCCCGCTCGCTCGTGACCGGTGCCGCCCTCGCCACTGACTTGGCTGGCCTCGCGAAAGCGAACCGGGTTCTCGAAGTGACCATTGCGGGCGAACGCCGCTGGGCTGGCATCGAAGACTCCGCGCGGCTGCGGGATGCCCTCGGGGTTCCGCTGCCGATTGGTGTGCCCGCCGCGTTTATCGAGCCCGTTGATGATCCCGTCGGCGACCTTGTCAGTCGCTACGCCCGCACCCACGGACCCTTCACACTGGCGGATGCCGCAGCCCGCTTCGGTCTCGGAACCGCCGTCGTGCACGACACCCTGCGTCGGCTCGCGGCCGACCGTCGCGTCGTCGACGGCGAGTTTCGCCCCGGCGCGAGCGGCACCGAGTGGTGCTCGGTGGATGTGCTGCGTCGCCTGCGCAGTCGCTCGCTTGCGGCACTGCGGCAAGAGGTCGAGCCGGTGTCCCACGCGACTCTTGGACGGTTCCTACCCGCGTGGCAACACGTGTCCGCTGCCGGTGACTCACTGCGCGGGATTGATGGTCTGGCCCAAGTGATCGACCAACTGGCTGGATACTCGGCTCCGGCATCCGCGTGGGAGAACTTCATTCTGAGTGCCCGCATTCGCGACTATTCGCCCGCGTGGCTCGACGAGCTGACGACGTCGGGCGAAGTGGTGTGGGCCGGGCAAGGTGCGCTGGCGGGTAACGATGGCTGGATCAGTTTGCACCCCGCGGCGACCGCAGCGCTGACGCTGCCCGAGCCTGATCGCGATGGGCTGAGTGAGCTGCAGCAGAGCATTCTCGAGGCGTTGGCCGGTGGCGGTGCGTTCTTCTTTAGGCAGCTGTCGAATCAGGTGGGCAGCACGGATGACAAGGTTCTGCTGAAGGAATTGTGGGATTTGGTGTGGCGCTCGCTCATCACGAACGACAGCTTTGCGCCCCTGCGCGCGCACCTCGGAGGAACCGTGCGGGCCACTCGGGCACCGCGTCCGGCACGGGCTCGCGCCTATCGCGGACGTGTTTCGACGGTCGCGCAGGCGGGGCCGCCGAGTGCGTCCGGCCGGTGGGCGCTGCTCGAAACTGCCGAGGGTGAGACGACGGTGCGCGCCAAGTCGACTGCCGAGTTGATGCTCGAACGGCACGCTGTCGTCACGCGCGGCGCGGTCGTGAGCGAGGGCATCCGCGGTGGCTTCGCCCTGACCTACCGCGTGCTGAGCGGCTTCGAAGAGACCGGTCGCGCCCGTCGCGGTTACTTCATCGAGGGGCTCGGTGCCGCCCAGTTCGCGACCGGAGCCACCGTTGACCGCCTGCGTGGTTTCACTCGGGATCCGGATGCTGCGCCCCAACTTTTGGCGATCACTCTCGCCGCGACCGACCCCGCCAACCCCTACGGGGCTGCTCTCGGTTGGCCTGGGCTCGGTGGCGAGGATGCTGGGGCTGAGGGTGGTGACGCCGGAGTCGGTGCTGATGGTGCTGCCGGCACGGCTGCTGCTGGCAAGACTAGTGCTGGCGCTGGGGCCGCTGGCGACGACACCTCGGACGCGTGGGCTGCAACGTCGGCATCGGCATCCGCTGCCGCATCCGCAAAGCCCATCGCTGACTCCCCCAAAAAGCATCGCCCCGGCCGCAAGGCGGGTGCGATCGTCGTGATGGTCGATGGGCACCTTGCCCTTTACCTAGAGCGCGGCGGCAAGTCGTTGCTCGCGTTCGATCTGGAACCAGCCGTCGTGGATGCCGCAACTCGCTCACTCACGAGCACCCTGCGCGGAACGCTGCCAAAACTCCGCATCGAGAAGGTCAACGGTGATTTCGCCGTCGGCACCCCGGTGGGAAAAGCGCTCGTGGAGGCCGGATTCGTCGCAACACCGCAGGGGTTGAGGCTTCGTGCCTGAGGGTGATTCCGTCTATAAGGCGGCAGCGAAACTGCGGGCAGCGCTCGACCACCAAGTGCTCACCCGCACCGACTTTCGGGTGCCCTCCTTTGCGACGCTCGACCTCAGCGGCCAGACAGTCACGAGTGTGGTGCCGCGCGGCAAGCACCTACTGATTCGCGTTGCCGAGGGAACCGACGGCGCCACAGCCGACGCCGTCGCACCCGCACCCGCACCCGCCAGCGAACCCGGCTCGGGCCTCACGATCCACAGCCACCTCAAGATGGAGGGCGTCTGGCAGATTTACGGCGCCGGCGAGCGGTGGCGCAAGCCGTCCTACTTGGCTCGCGGAGTGCTGAGCACGGCAACGAAGACCGCGGTAGGTTTCGAACTGGGGCTGCTTGAAGTGGTGCCCACGGCATCCGAAGACAGCATTGTGGGGCACCTGGGCCCGGACCTTCTGGGGCCTGACTGGGATGCCGAACTCGCGTTGGCGAACCTGCTGTCAGACCCAGCGCGCCCGCTTGCGCTCGCGCTACTCGATCAGCGGAACCTCGCCGGTCTCGGCAACGTTTTCGCCAACGAGTTGAGCTTTCTGCGCGGTATTCGCCCGCACACCCCCATCGGCGAGATCGCCGACCCGAAGCGCCTCGTCGCGCTCGCGTTCAAGGCGATCATGGTGAACAAGGACCGCCCGATCCGCAATCTCACCGGCCTGCCGCGCGGCAAACCCCGCTACTGGGTGCACGGGCGGCGCGGCGAAGCGTGCCTGCGGTGCGGCACCCGCATCGAGTCAGACCAGCTCGGCACCGGCCCCACCGACACCCGCTACATGTGGTGGTGCCCGAGCTGCCAGAACTAGCGGCGCTCGAGACTACGAGAATCTCATATCAACCCAGCGCGCTCAAAAGGGTTTTCCAGGACGAGAAGGCGTTCGTAATCGGTTATAGGTCGGTTAGGCGCGGGCGAAATCCGGATTGAACGGTCAGCTGTCAGAAAGGAGCCGATCTAGCTCAGCACCGATCTCAGAAAAGAACGGGTCGTCGTCAGGCAATGCAGCAAGTGCGATGATTTGAATAGCTAGTATCTGCTGCGCATTCGGCGCTTCATTCTCAAGCAGGCGTAGCGCTTCTTTAGTCCGCGTTACCCACACAGACTTCGCGAGTCCCGGATCTGACTCTGGCACGTTCAGTTGCTGAAGCAGGAGAGCGTCAGGGCTGACGTCCAAGGGGAGAAAACCGACACGTTTTAGGTACCAACCGAGTGTCGTGTGGCGCGCCTTTCGAAGCTGGGCCTCGCTGTTTCCTGAGCCACCATCTCGGATTAGCGATTCCTTCGAAATCCCTAGCGCATCGAGCACACCCTGCAATTCACCATCAGGCACTGAATTTACGTCGCGGGGGAGGCTGTCGGGTCGTTGGTCGCCGTCGAATAGAACCGAACACATCGATTCAAGTGGCGCTTGAACAGGAATTACACGCCGCGCGATAGTTGCCGCTCCCCCTGGGACGCAGACAATCTCGATTGAACTGAGGAAATCACTGCCGCGGATTCGGGCAACTCGTTCTACATAGGCCTTAGCGAGCTCGTCCTCGACAAGAATAGTCTTCTGCGAAAACTGAGCACCGATCCTTGAGAAAGCTTCGTTGCTTGTCGCAGTTTGCGCGAGAACTCTCACGCGACCGTCTGCCGGATCAATATCTAGAAGTTTTCTCGCAGAATCAGGGAGCTCCTCAACCATCGCAGGCGAGTGCGTTGCAAGGACGACTTGATGCTTTCTATCGAGACATTGTTCAGCGATGTATCGCATTAGCTCGCGTTGGGCCCCCGGATGAAGAGAAGTCTCGGGTTCATCTAAGAGAATAAGGCTCGCCTCGGGCGCCTGAGCGATCGCGAGCACCATCATAATCGTGGCAAACTCACCGCTTCCAGCATAAGCCTCAGAATACTCACGGTGTCGTGTCTTCAAGGATGCCGTGTAACCCTCGACTCCAAAAAAATCATGCTTCACGAGCCGGATTGATTCGTATTCACGCTGCAGAATGCGGCCTACAGCAGCGAGCTCAGCCGCCCCGAGCTCTTCCGCTGCCTCAAGAATACGATTAGCTCCGTATAGCTCATGCTCAGATTCGAGATCGTTCAAAGCGCCATTCACGTGGTGGCCAACTCGCCGAATGCGCTTCTTCTTAGAGTCAACGTCGTTTTTCTGACGCCGCCAGTTGAAGCTCATAAGAATGTCGTATGCGGGAAGTTCCTGCCGAAAGTCCAGATAGACAACTTCTTTCTCGATCGGACGCCACCGAGTTTTCTTCCGGAAAGCTCCGTCGACGGTGACCGATGGCGCAGGCATATTCTTCATGCCGTCGCGTGATCTGGGCGCGCTGGTCTCAAAATAGTCAAGCCCTCTAGACGCTTTGCCAACTCGTGTCTTGATGACCTCGGCGTTGAATCCGCTCGGCGTACGGTATCCGTGGATATAACGATGCGGGTCCTTGACTTGGTCTCCGTCTCCCCCCTCGATCCGGTCAAGCGGTGTATCGAACCAATAGTCACCGATGTTGTACTGGCTAGGACATCCCTGTAACGCTCGAAGAATCGAACTCTTATTCGTCCCGTTGGGGCCAATAAGGGCGGTAATCGGGTAATCGAAAGTTATCTGAGAACCGTTCGCAAGATTCTTGAATCGCGGGAATCGGACCAATCGGATGAAGGGTTCACATTGGTTGTACTGAACGAATTTTTTCAGTGAGTCAAAGGCGCTCAAAATCCTGACGCTCTGATTTCAAGGTGCATCCGCTCTCCACGACCCATTCTCTCCCCCACCGTTGAACCTTCGATTGAACCTTACGATAGTTCACGTTCGGCCCGGACTGCTCTAATCCGCAGCGAGATCCTCAAGCTTTGAGGGATGCCCGCATCCCTAGAACTTCTCGACAACGCCAGCGGTCGAGGGTGAATCCTGTCCGCCTACAGAGGTTTCGCGCCTTCAGGTGCCCTTATCAGCCGCCAGCCTTGCTCCGCAGCCAACACTCCAGAAGGTGCATGGCGCGAAGTGGGTCACGGCGATAAGTCACACCCAACCACCGCTTCAAACATGAGTTTCACTACGATGTGCGACGACCAGAGTCGATATGCTCGCCTACAACTGACCTAAGGATGGCGTCGTGGAAAATGAAAGTCCTCTAGTTCTAACTTTTGACCCACAGACGGTCGATCATTTGGGGGCGAAAATGTACTCTCACCTCCCGAATGCCCTAGCAGAGCTCGTAGCCAACGCGTACGACGCGGACGCCACCCAAGTGCTGATACGAATTGAAAGCAACGGCAGTGTCTCGATCACTGATGATGGGCACGGTATGTCACGTGAAGATGTGTCAACCAAATATCTACATATCGGCAGAAATCGTCGGCTAGACCAGTCAGCATCGACGGAGAGTGGGCGACGTCGAGTATCAGGGAAGAAAGGTCTCGGAAAGCTCGCGCTGTTCGGCATCGGTAAGCGAGTAGAGCTCATGACTACTCGTTCGAATTCGAAGGAGCGGACCTGCATCGTGATGTCCTACGACGACATGATGGCTTCCGATGGCGCGTATAGACCTACGGAGTCTCAGGGCGAGGTGACACTCGAAACGCACGGCACGGCAGTTCGTTTGAGTGACCTCAAGCGAACAAGCCCGATCAATGGATCAGACGTAGCTGTAGGACTTGCTCGGCTCTTTAACTATGTCGACGCTGATTTCAAAATTGTTGTTGAGTCCCCGGAGGGCGAGCGGTTCCGCGTCACTCCTGAAAGCAGGTTGGACGCAGTTGACGTCGAGTTTGAATGGAATTTCCCTCAAGACTGGAGCGATGATGACGCTTTCGAGCTCAGCAAAGGCACAAGTGGCCACATCGTCGCCTCCAAGACGCCACTTAGACACGGCATGCGAGGTATTACTCTCTATGTCAAAGGTCGTCTAGCAAACGAGCCCGAGTACTTTGGCGCATCAGAGTCAAGTTACGCATACTCCTATTTATCGGGCTACCTCGCAGTCGACTATTTAGACGACTTAGATCCAGACGTAATCGCTACAGATCGTCGAGCAATTGATTGGGACACCGAAGAGACGATGGAGCTTCGCGATCGACTCCAGATGCTAGTTGCGCGTATTGGGCTCGAATGGCGTCAGCGACGCAAGCTCAAGAAGAAGGATGAATCAGAAGCCGCTCTCGGCAGCACCACAGAGGAATGGGTAAACAGCATTCGAACTGAAGAACGTGAAGCTGTTCGCGGAATAGTTGCTGCGATCGAGTCCGATGATGTCGAAATACCTGTGGCTCAGCAAACTGAATTACTAAGAATGGTTCAAAAAGTCGCCCCACCGCGGGCCGAGTATGTCTGGCGTCACTTACATCCAGAGATACAACAAGTCACCCGTGCTTTCTACGAGCGTGACGATTTTTATACCGCAGTTAACGAAGCGATCAAGCGCTATGTAAACCGAACCAAATCGTCAGCGGGACTTGACTCGGGGGAAGCCGCACGAATCGTGTCACAAGCGTTCGGAGGGAATGGGAAACTGCAGGTGTTTGCTCCCTACCTGAATCTATTCGATCCGAGTACGGCTTATAACGTAGAACAGGGCCAGATGCATGTGTCGATGGGCGTTGTCGCCGGCTTCAGAAACCCTCTCGCGCACGAGGAAGTTGAAAAATTGCATTCGTCCGGAGCCTTTAGCTTCGACGATTGCCTCGACGCATTGAGTATTATCTCTCACCTCATGCGTCGTTTAGACGGGGCTCAACACAGACCGTAGTTTTCAAATTAGAGCAGCGAGGTGCCGACCAATTGCTTGACCTAGTGGGATCGGCACAGCGTTCCCGATTTGCCGGGCTATCGCAGTTCGCGATCCAACAAAGCGATGAGAGTCCGGGAAACCTTGCAAGATTGCGGCTTCGTAATGGGTGATCGCGCGCATGGCCTCAGGATGTAAGTACCGGCCTTTCTCGGGCTTGAAAAACTCAGTACGTATCGTCACCGAAGGACGATCTGCGTGCAGTCGGCCCATCACGTCCCCGCTCCCATTTGTGTGTTTAATCCAGCACGGCGCCTTCAGTGCATCGGGCAAATCGAACCTATTTCCGCCCGTTGGAATCGCCGCAAAGCGAGACAGCGAAAGCTCAGAGTAGTTTCGACTCAGGTGAAGTTCGCGTGGCGAAAAACTACCAGCGTAGACCTTCCCCATAAATTCAACCGACCTAGACGCATAAACCGGATCTGAATCCGGCTCCACAGGAACTTCTTGAAACGCTTGACGGACGGTTCCGTGGTTTCCAACATGAGTAGCAGCGGGAAAACCCGGCGCCGACAAGTCTCGATGGTGCCCTATCAGTACCGCACGTTTACGGCTTTGATGCGCCCCGAAATCCGCAGCATTCAGCACCTTAAACTCGAAAGCGTAGTCACTAAGAAAGCCAGATTCCGACACAGCCTCTTCAAAATCTCCGAATTGTTTTGACTTGCCGAACGCTGCGACATTCTCGACAACAAAATACTTAGGATTTGCTCGAACGATGGTCTCTGCGTACTGACGCCAAAGAGAGTTTCGGGAGTCCTCGGCGTCCTGTTTGCCGAGCGTCGAGAAGCCCTGACAGGGAGGCCCTCCTACTACAACGTCTATATTTTCGGGGACAGTTTCTTCGTCTAGCCAGTCCTGAATCGCGCCAGCGTATACCAGTCCCGCTCCAAAAGTCTGCTCATAAGAGGCCGCGGCAGCAAGATCCATTTCTACTGCGCGGGCAGTCCGAAATCGCTTGGATGCAGCATGAAATCCCGCGGTCAGACCGCCTGCCCCCGCAAACAGATCGAGCACATTGATCCGACTTCGTCCCATAATCTTTGAGTCTAGCCGGCGATAATCGAAGAAGCACGCCAACTTTGAGCCTGTGTAGAGATTCGACGCTCCCGCGCTCTTTTTAAGGGTTGCTTGAGGGCCATTATTGCAAGCTTTTCGGCACAAAAAACACCCACTAAGTCGACGGCTGAAGTCGCAGCTCCGAAGCAACTCGTCGCGTGGCAAGCCCTGCTACACGTGGTGGTGTCCGAGTAACACTCGCTCCGCAGCAGGTAGTTTCGCGCGCCACGGAGTCACGGCATGCATAGGCTGAAGTGCACAGGCCTGCTCTGACGCAGGCGGCCAACAGACGTCGTCCGAGAAGTCCGAGAGAGAGATCATCAGTGGAGAAACAGATCAACGTCGTTGGTGCAGTCATCGTGCGCGAAGGCCTCATCCTGTGTGCCCAGCGCGGGCCCGGCGGGGGTTCGCCCGGCATGTGGGAGTTCCCCGGCGGCAAGATCGAAGCCTGCGAGACTCCCCGCGATGCGCTCGCGCGCGAAATAGCCGAAGAGCTCGAGTGCGAGGTGGCCGTGGGCGAGCTGATCACTACGACATCGCACGAGTACGACTTTGGGATCGTCGTGCTGACCACGTTCTACTGCGAGCTTCTCTCCGGCACACCAGTGCTCACCGAGCACGCGGAAGTTGTCTGGCTCGCGCCTGCCGAGCTGAGCGCGCTCGCATGGGCGCCTGCCGATATCCCTGCCGTCGAACTGATTGTGAAGGCAACGCGCGTATAGCCGCAATCGTGTTCGCGGCTAGAAGAGCCTCGCTTCTGGGATTGGCGGTTTTCCCGTAATCGTGTCTACAGATGCGAGCTGGTACTCCTGTGCTGGGGGAAAGAGCGCACCAAGATTTCTGGGGTGGATCTTGAATAGGTAGCCTTTATCGCCCTTCTCTCGGATCAAGAAATCGACGGTCACTTTGCCGTCTTCTAGCAACGACGGAAGCTGGGCGATAATCGGCTTCCGGGTGTGTTTTACCGAAGTGAATCGGATGTGTTCCCATCCATCAATAATCTGGCTTTCTGCCTTCACCCAGAAAGTTTCATTGTGCTTGGCTGCGAGACTGTGCCGCAATGCGTCCATCTCCCACTCAACTGCGTGGTGGGATACCTCGCCAGTGTGAATTGCGTGAAGGACATCCGCTTTGTTGTCCACGCTCAAACTCAAACCCTGAGAATTCACGACCCGACCGCTGAGCGTGCAACTGAGCTTCCGCTGACCATCGCGGTCATAACCAAAGGCCCGGAGTAATTCGCGCGAGCTCTTGTAACGACTAGCGCTCCAATTAGGGGTCTTCGCAAAAAGCGTGGTTCTGTTGCTCGAACTTCTTGAAGATTTGATCTCGATACCTTGGAAGTCCGGCTCCTTTCGAGAGTTGATCGCAATGCCCAGCTCCGTTTCGAGTAGACGCCCGACTGCAGTCGTCCCTTTCACAGGCGCAGGCAAAAAGCCCTTGTTCGAAACTCCGTGAAGTAATGAGAGTAGTGATTCGACGGCGCCAGTCTTTTTCTGGACGAAAGCGCCCAATACTTCGGCTGCCACGCCACTCAAATTCGAGACGTTGTGGGCGAGGGTAACTCTGGACAGATTGAAAACCCAGAAGCATCCGTCGCTCCAAACAGCAGCGATTACATCGCCCGGTTCGGAAATGTGTTTTAGGCCACCGAACCACACTCTGGGATCGCCATTCTTCGTCTGAGGTCGGTAAAGTGACGCCTTTGACTCAAGGGTCGAATTCTCCACGACCAGCCGTGCGGGCAGAATGACTTTCGCATCTGGCCCCTGCGGTTGGCGCGCATAGTCGTGAACAGCATTCGCTTCAAGAAACTCCCGAAACGGTTCTGTTGCGTCGAGTATCGACTTCTTCAGACCAGTGGCAGTCAGCTCCAGTAAGCCGAATGGGACGTCGTTGGTTGTTAAAAATGCGACGCTTTCGAGCTCCGTACCGACTAGTTCGCGCACTCGCCGATCCCCTCTACGGCGGTTACGTTGGTCCGAGAATGAACTGATACCTCGTCATGCACGCTCAGCGTGTGCCTGTATTGGATAGGTTTCAACGAATCCGAAGTCGGCTTCCAACTCAACCAACGTCGAATCCGTCCGCCACTCGTAACCCAATCATCGGACTCACCTATTTTGCACTCGATGTCATCAACCACGAAGAGTTCGGTTCTTTTGTTTTCGTTCGCGTGCTCGACTTCGTTGTACGTAACAAACACCTCGTCGATCCTGTTTTGCGAGCCCTTCACCTCGACAAAAACTCGTTGCCCATTCAAATCGAAATGCAGGTCATAGGGTCGGCCACGTTCCTCTATATCGCTAGCCCCGAGCTCGTCGTAGTATCTCGTAGCTACGTCGAGGGAGTGTCTTTCGATTTTGCGTTTCAGATCTACGTCCCTGATAAATCCTTGAGGCGTGGAGAAACTGATGCGCCCCTCACTCGCGGCAGCTGCTTCTTCAAGAATTGCAAGCTCTTCGCCGGAAGACTTCGTGGTGCCCGTCGTTGACATAGCTCGGTCTACCAACGCGAGCCACGGCATCGAAGAAGTCTCTGATTCGGCGAGACCAGCACTGACGTTGATGAGGAGTAGCTGCCCGCTCGGCGACAGCGCAAAGACTACAAATTCATCCTTTAGGAATCGCTCCGAGGTATCGCTCCAGGAAATGCTGAAGCGACGATCCGCTCTGCCGCGATTGTCGGAGCGATACAAGTTGAGGACGACATCGATGGCAAAAACTGCGCCAGCGATATCGACACGCAAGTACTTCATCGGGGTAGAGAAGCGTGATTTCTCAGCGCCCAGTTCCTGAGACTCATAGTCGTAAATTCCAGACTTTGAGAGGAAATTCCTTAGCATTTGCACCGCATCCGGTACAGCCTTACCGAGTAGAACTCGAGTGATTTGATACGGGACGCTAGGCCCCAAGGCAATGGCGATTGATTCGAATCGCGCCTTCAGTAGCGGCGACGCATCCGCAATCCGTTGCTTCTGATTAGGGTACTTAGGCACATAGGGATGTCTACCAGACCCGAGAGCGACTCGGCTACCTATTGAGTCGGTGTCGGTTCCGTTGCCAGCGCTTCGCTAACCATTCTTCCCACGGCTAGTGAGAGAAATGGCGACACAGCATTTCCCACCTGCGAATACTGCGGAACCTCAAAGCGACGACGGAGCGATCCGGTTGTTTCTTTGCCGCGGAACTCAAAATCATCGGGGAAGCCTTGAAAACGAGCCATCTCGCGCACAGTGAAAATACGAGGTTCGCTGGGGTGCACGTAGTCGTCTGGCAGCGTGACAACCGTGCGAGCTGGTTGGGACCAGTCCAGCGCCTTCTGTGAATGCTTCTTGGTCTTGAGCTCAACCATCAATTCGAACATCGACTCCGCTGATTCTGCGAGAACTGTGCCGTCGGGGGCAATGGCCGGGTACTTCGCATTCGCTAGCTGCAATCTGACATTCGAGGCTGCTTCCGCTGGCCCACTCGAGAGCTGCGAGAGCAGTCGCGGTTGAAGCCCGTTGTCCCGAAGCCACTGGTAAAGGCGGAATCGTTGAGTCGTGGATTCGCTGTGCTTACGCGGCGACTGGTTAGGCAAATGCTCGCGTCGAACTTTCGACTTAGGGAGGCCCCAGAGCGTTCGCGTGGAAGTGGCTTTGTGGAACGCCGCGGACCGACGGCTCTTGGGAGCAGGAAGCACGTCCTGCAAATCGCCGATTGCATCTGCGATTGTGGGCGACTCTTTCGACGAGACCGTCGGGTTGGGCGCGAGAGCGGGTGCGGGCTCAAACTTCTCGTCGTCGGTAAATGCCGACTTCCAGAGGTGCCCCGTGGCCTTGATTCCCTGCTCCTCTGCGACGTCTGAGCGCATTCCAATAATCATCAACCGGGGACGGTTTTGTGGTGCGCCGTAGTGAACAGCGTTGACGGCTACGCCTTGAACTTCGTAACCCGGTTCAGTCTCACGTAAGGCCTGCTGCAATTGAACAAAAGGCGCTTCTTCATCAGGAGAGAACTTGTGGCTCATACCGACCACATTTTCGATCACCACCATTTTGGGAGCAGTGCGCTTTACGAACTCGAGGTACTCCCACGGCAGCGTATTCCGGACATCGTCTGGGTTGCGGCGTCCGGCCAGAGAGAATCCTTGGCAAGGCGGCCCACCGACGACGACGTCAATTCCTGAACTTGCGAGCCCGGCCATGGCAGCTTCGTTGTCGAGCACGTCGCGAAGCGCTGAAACTGCAACTCGGTTCTGAACTTGATTTTCGATCGAGGATTTAACGTATGCCTTCCACGAATCGTCTTCAATCGATTCGTCGATGAAGTTCGCATAGAAGGTGTAAGCCGCCATGTCAGATTTTTCGACCGCAAGTTGGAGTTCTCCCCCGGAGCGTTCGATGCCCAGTGAAAGGCCGCCGCATCCGGAAAAGAGATCTACATAGTTGTACAAGGGTCCTCTTAAAAGTTTGGTGGGGGATCTTTGGTGCCGGCCCTGCTTCGAGAGTATATGTTCTCTCGCGAGGAGTCCAGGTGGGACTCAAAGTCGCTGCCGAATTCGTGCTGTGAGGGACAAGTCACCCGGAGCCACCGTCAGCCATTTGCTCCATCTCACGAGCACACATCCGATAAGAATCTTGGTCGGCAGCGACCAACCACCGAAAAGTCAGCACCCCCTGCCACACTAGCCACGTGACAGATACCCGCACCGATGCCCTGGCCGTTCTCCGCACGCTTGTCGGCAATGAGACTGCCGATTTTCATGAGGGACAGTTTGAGGCGATCGAGACGCTCGTCGATGGGCGCCGCCGCGCGCTCGTCGTGCAGCGCACCGGGTGGGGAAAATCCGCCGTCTACTTCGTTTCCACGCTGCTCCTGCGGCGACGAGGTGCGGGCCCTACCGTGCTCGTGTCGCCACTGCTGGCGCTCATGCGCGACCAGATTGCCGCGGCATCCCGAGCCGGAGTTCGGGCCGTCGCCATCAACTCCACCAACCCCCACGAATGGGCCGAAGTTCAACAGCAACTCGCCAATGACGAAGTCGACGTGCTGCTCGTCTCCCCCGAACGCCTCAACAACCCCAGCTTTCGCGACAACCAACTGCCCGCACTGATCAACCGCATCGGGATGCTCGTCGTCGACGAAGCGCACTGCATCAGCGACTGGGGCCACGACTTTCGCCCCGACTACCGCCGCCTGCGCGAACTCATCGCCACCATGCCCGACGGCGTCCCCGTGCTCGCCACCACCGCCACCGCCAACTCCCGCGTCGTCGCCGACATCGCCGCGCAACTCGAAACCGGCAGCAGCGACAGCGGCGAAAACTCGGCCACGGGCGGCACCGAAGTCGTCACCATCCGCGGACCCCTTGCGCGAGCATCCCTGCGCCTAGGTGTCCTTAAGCTGCCGGATGCCCGAGCTCGCCTCGGCTGGCTACTGAGCCACCTCGCCGAACTGCCCGGCAGCGGCATCATCTACACGCTCACCGTTTCGGCCGCCGAAGACACCGCGCGGCTGCTGCGCGACAGCGGCATGGATGTGCGCGCCTACACCGGCAAGACCGACCCGCAAGAGCGCGAAGCATCCGAAGAAGCACTCAAGAACAACACCGTGAAAGCGCTCGTCGCCACCAGCGCCCTCGGCATGGGCTTCGATAAACCCGACCTCGGCTTCGTCGTACACCTCGGCGCCCCCTCCTCACCCGTCGCCTACTACCAACAGGTCGGCCGCGCCGGGCGCGCCACCGACAACGCCGACGTGCTTCTCATGCCCGGGCCAGAAGACCAAGACATTTGGGAATACTTCGCCACCTCATCCATGCCCGACCAAGCCAACGCCGAACGCGTCATCGCCGAACTGACTGAGGCCGCGAACTCCGGCGCTGGGCCCGTCTCCACGCCAGCGCTCGAAGCCCGCGTAAACCTGCGGCGCACACCCCTCGAGCTACTGCTGAAAGTGCTCGACGTGGACGGCGCTGTCGCCCGCGTGCAAGGCGGCTGGACTGCCACCGGCCAACCCTGGAGCTACGACGCCGAACGCTACGCCGGAGTCACCGCCGCCCGCCGCGCCGAACAGCAACACATGCTCGACTATGAACGACTGCCCGCCGGCACCGACGGCTGCCGCATGGAATACTTGCAACGCGCCCTCGACGACGACACCGCCACCCCCTGCGGTCGCTGCGACAACTGCGCCGGCGTCTGGTACCCCACCGACATCAGTACGGATGCCACCACCCGCGCCACCGCCACCCTCGACAAAGTCGGCGTCCCCATCGAGCCCCGCGCCCAATGGCCCACTGGAGCCGACAAACTCGGCGTTCCCGTGCGCGGACGCATCAGCCCCGAACTGCGCGCCACCGAAGGCCGCGCCCTCGCCCGCCTCACCGACCTCGGCTGGGGCGGCACCCTGCGCACCCTCTTCGCCCCCGGCACCCCCGACGCGCCAGCGAGCCCCGCGCTCGTTGCAGCCTGCGTCCGGGTGCTCGCCGACTGGGGCTGGGATGAGCGACCCGTCGCGGTCGTCTCGATGCCGTCACGCAGCCGACCACAACTCGTGGCATCCGTCGCCGAAGCCCTCGCCAGCGCCGGCAAGCTGCCCTACCTCGGTGCACTCTCGCTCACCGGCGATGGGCCGCACGGCGAACCCGGCGGCAACAGTGCCTACCGGCTCGCGAGCGTGTGGGGACAATTCGCGTGGGCCGGTGACGAACTGCCTCAGGGGCCGATACTGCTCGTTGATGATCTCGTCGACTCCCGCTGGACGCTCACGATCGCCGCCAAAGCACTCCGCGAAGCAGGGGCGGATGCCGTGCTCCCGTTCGCGCTCGCGCTGCGCGGGTAGTTTCTTCCTCTGTAGATACGCAAATCGTCTAAATAATCTTGAAAAGTATCTATCTAGACGTTACTATTCAAGCATGAACACTCCGGATGCCCTGCGCGCGCTAGCGGCGATCTCATCCGGCCAGTGGGGAATGGTGACGACGGCGCAAGCCCGCTCGATCCACGTAAGTCGAGTACAGATGGCACGGCTCACAGACGACGGGCACCTCGAGCGCCTCGCCCACGGCGTCTACAGAGACGCCGGGAGTCCACCGCACGAGTTCGATGACATTCGAGCCGCGTGGCTGAGCCTCGAGCCAAACCGGCTGGCCGAAGACCGCATCCGGGACGGAGTCGACGGAATAGTCGTGAGCGGAAATACAGCGGCCGCACTGCATGGGATTGGAGACTTCCTCCCCACGCCTTACGTTTTCACTTCGTCCGGCCGAAGACAGTCGCAGCGTCCCGACATCCGCTTCAAACAAAAGAATCTTGCCATCGACGACGTCACGCTGGTAGTTGGAATTCCGACCACTGGAGTTGAGCGAACGATCGCTGACCTCGTCCGCGACAAAGAAGACCTGAGTCTCGTCGGGGACGTTGTGGGCGACGCGCTCCGCTCTAGAACCCTTCAGCTGGATTATCTTGTTGCACTGCTCGGCCCCCTTTCCGCACGAAACGGGTTCGCCAAAGACGACGGGCTCGGCTTCCTGCGGAAGCTTCTCGAGCTGGGTCACGTCGACGTAGCGAGCCAACTCCAGCGGGTAGTGTCAAACCCCGCCTGGCAATCAGCGACGTCCGAGACCGACATGCAATCCCTGCAAGAGCTCGTGAAAGATGCCAGCTCGCTACACACACTTGCGACGCTAAGCCAGGCACAGCATGCAGGCTGATCAGGGTGCCTACCCGAGCGGCCGCGCCGTACAAGCCGCGATCAAGAGTGCAGCCCTCAAAGACGAACGAGCCAAATCAGTCGGCGTCGGCGACCTGATCCGACAAGCAACGTTCGACCGGTTTCTGTGCCGAATCTTCTCTGACCAGTCAACCAAGTTCGCTCTCAAGGGCGGCACTGGCATGCTCGCCCGGTTGTCGACCAGCAGGGCGACAACAGATATCGATTTGTCGGCACAAGAGAGCGAGCTCGACACAGCCGTCGCCGAACTGCGGCAACTCGCATCCGTTGACCTCGATGACCATTTCAGGTTCGAGTTCACGAACACGATCGATCAGCTCGAGGGAGAGAACCAGCCGTACACGGCCGG
The DNA here is from genome assembly GCF_015864955.1 of Salinibacterium sp. NK8237. Lineage (NCBI taxonomy): Bacteria > Bacillati > Actinomycetota > Actinomycetes > Micrococcales > Microbacteriaceae > Salinibacterium > Salinibacterium sp. NK8237. Next base: position 1,324,231 of record NZ_JADYWE010000001.1, read on the forward strand.
ATGTCGGCTGACCTTTGATGTGTACGTCGGCGTGACGAAACAAAGCACCCTGTCTATCGACCTCGCAGCGGGCTACAAGCCCACGGGCATGTTGGAAACGGTGAGCCCAGCGAACCGGCTGCCGCTCACTCGACTCCGAACGTGCGACTACGTGCTGTATCCGTTGGCGGATCAAGTGGCCGACAAGCTGTGTGCCACCCAGGCAAAATACGGCGAGAGCAAATCGCCCTCGTCGCGCGTCAAGGACTTGATCGATCTCCTTCTCATCTCCCTCACTGAATCGATGGATGCCCGCCAGCTGTCGATTGCCGTCGCGACTGAGTCCAAGCGTCGTAGTCTCGACCCCATCACGGCATTCCTCATTCCCTCCGACTGGTCGATTCGGTATCTCGTGCTCGCTCGACGTCTCGGGCTCGTGGATAGATTCCCCGATGCGGCGTCCGCCGAGGAACGCGTTCAAGCGATGTTGAATCCGATACTCGACGGCTCCCTTGCCGACGGTCGATGGGAACCGAGCGCTGGGGTCTGGAGAAATACTTAGCTATTCTGGGAGGTATCGAGAAGGTGCTCGGCGAGAAACTCCCGCCGCACCATCAGAGGTGATCACCGTGTCCGAGATGTACCAAAACCCTGGCCCGGGCAACTACGCCCACGCCAAAGGCCGAGCGTTCGAATTCGAAGCGCAGATTGCCGCGGCCGTAGCACGCGGTGACGCCACCATGCTGGCCGAACCAGAACGCCCCTACAACTTTCGTCGCGGACTGCTCTTCGCTCTCCTCACCATTCCCAGCACCGTCGTGCTCGTTGCAGTATTCGGCCTCAACTCCCCTACGGCGGGCATCGCGCTCACGCCACTGGCCGTCGTTGTCGCCTTTGGCCTGTTCTCGTACGGCTCCGGGCGCCGCCCCGTCACCGGCCGTGGCTTCACCGCCGCCACCGGAATCGGCCTCATCACGATGATCGCGGGCGCCGTCATCAGCACCCCCTACAGCCGTTATCTGACCTACCTCTACAACGACGGCAGCGGCAGCATTCTCAGCAGTGATTACGCCAACACCTTCGCGATCTGGGTAAACGCGAACGTCGGAACCATAGTGATCCCCAGCGTCCTCGTGACAATCATCTCCGTCGTGATCGTGTGGAGAAAAGCACGAGCAGCCCGCTCACAAGAAACGACCTGACCCCTCCCGCCGCGCTGCTGACCCATCCGCTGTGCTCGACGTCTCCGAATAACTCTGCACACAGGGAGTTCCGGCACGGTGCCGGGCGAGGAGGCATCATGGCGATCATCCGTTACACCGGGATCTACAACGCTGACGGCGGCGTCTGGGGCGAAACCCGCTACGTGATCGGGCACATGCTGGGCACCGCCGCGTGCTCGCTGTGCGACATCACGCACTCACCGATTCGCCGCAAACCCCAGTGGGACGCCATGGTCGCGCGCCTCGGTGTGCCCTTCACCGTGCGACACCGCAACGAAATCACCCCCGCCGAGATCGCACACGTCGCCACCACAGGATTGCCTGTCGTGCTCGCGCATCACGACGATGGCAGCATCAGCACCGTTCTTCAGAACAGTGAGCTGGATGCCGCGGCCGGCTCAGTAGACGCGTTCGAGTCGGCACTCACCCAGCCTGCGCTCGCAGCCTAACCACCGGGCCAGCTCGCGCCCGCGCCGAAGGTGTGGCGCACGCCATCCACCGCCTGTTCGAAGGAGACACCTACTGCATCGATGTTCTCACTCAGTTGTCGGCCGCTGTGCGTGGCTTGTGATTCTTTAGAGCACTGCTGCGTCGTAGACACTCTCGCCAGCAACCACGGTGCGCACCACCGTTGCGCTTAATAGCTTGTCGACGCCTTGCTCGAAAGGGTCACCATTAATGATCACAAAATCGGCCGCATTACCGGCCACGAGTGAACCTCGGTTCTCCGCCCCCACGACCGATGCCGCCGCATCGCGGGTAGCGTGCACGAGCGCCTGAGTCAGAGTTAGAGCGGCCGCAGGGTCGCGCGGCGCGAAGGAAGCATCGAGCGCAGAGGCCCTCGTAGCCGCAACGTAGACATTCGGCAACGCAGCATAAGGTGCGGTCGGCGCATCGGTAGAGAACGCGAGCAGAGCACCGGCGTCAACATATTCGCGCCAAGCGAAAGCGCGCTCTACCCGTTCGTCGCCAAGCATCGCTGCCCAGTTGTCAAAAATAGCGGGGTCCGCATGCACCGGTTGCATCGACGCTGTGACTCCAAGCCGAGCCATCCGTTCCGCAGTTCCGGGCGCCGCATATTCGAGGTGTTCAATACGGTGACGGCGTTCACGTTCCCCGTTGAGCTGCATGGCGTTTTCGATGGCATCGAGCGCAACAGTGCTTGCACGGTCGCCAATCGCATGCAGCGCGATCTGTAGATCAGCCGCATCAGCCGCAACAACCACCGGGGCCAAAGCCTCAACTGGCCAGATGAGTTCGGCGGATGATCCGTTCGAGTACGGCTGCGATAGGGCTGCCGTACACGCGTCGATGACGCCGTCGAGCACCAGCTTGATACCCACGACACGTAACCACGGAGAGCGAATGATGATTGAAAGCTCTGCCGCGCGCTGCACCTGTGCAAGATTGGCAGCATCATCACCCGTGTTCTCGATGAACCAGTGCGCGGCGACACGCAACGGCAACCGACCACCACGCCTCATAGCGGCGCGCTGAAGTGCAGCCAGCCCGAGCTCGTCTAACGCCATATCAACAGCTCCAGTGACCCCGGCTTCGGCGTAGGCCGACAGCATCCGCTCGACTGCTTGGTCGCGATCAGAGTCAGTAGTGACCGATGCCACATACGCCCAGGCATGCTGTTGCGCGGCGGTTTCGTACAAGAGTCCAGTCGGCTGGCCATCCTGGTCGCGGGAAATGCTTCCACCGAGAGGGTCTTCGGTCGCAGCAGTGATTCCGAGCTCTGCCATTGCGGCCGTATTGATCCAACACGAGTGGTAGTCGTTGGCATCAAGATAGACCGGAATATCCGGTACAGCGGCATCTATCATCGCGGCCGTCGGAAGGCCACCGTCGATCGAGTCAAACAGCCATCCCGTTCCCAGCAATCGTGTGGCTGTGGGATCCGCTTTGCGCGCAGCCCGCAAACGCTGCTGAATCTGATCAACCGAGCGCGCATCGGTGAGCTGCACGCGCCCCAAAGCATCGCCCATCATCACCAGGTGGGTGTGCGCGTCGGTGAAACCTGGCAGCACCACGCGGCCGGCGAGATCCGTGGCGGAGATATCAGGGCCCGCGTGCCTCACTGCGGTGTCGTTGTCTCCGACGTAGAGCAGTTCTTCACCTTCGATGAGCATGGCTTCCGCCCAGCCATCCTCGAAGCCCGTGAAAATGCGACCGCCGGTGAAGAGCGAGCGGGTCACGCTGCGTGCTCTGGAACAGCGGCCGCGGCGAGACTTGAGCGCTCTGTACGGCTCGAAATTGCTGCCACAGCAAATGCCGGCACGGCGAGAACAAAGCTTGCGACACCGAGGGCGGTAACGAAACCTTGGTAGCCGAGAGCCTCGACGAGCGCGGCTCCGATTACGGGAGTCAGAGCCGAACCCACTAGATAGATGGCGAGAAGCGGGCCTGACCAGCGTCCGTCAGCATCGAGAGCAGCCGAGGTCGAGACGAAATACATGAACGCGATTGCATAGACCGTGTTCCACAGGATGAACACAACGATGAAGGAGGTCTGATCGGTAGCGAAGCCTTCGGCGATCTTCAACGCACCGCCCGCCACCAGCAGAATTGCCAGCGGAACGGCACGACCGAGTCGGTTGCCGACGACCATCAGTAGTGCCGACCCCACGATTCCGCCAGCGGTCGCACCGCTCAGAGCAAGACCGAGCCCTTCAGGGGTGAGTCCCGCCTGATCGAAACCCATCACTCCGGCCATCGCCCAGAGCGAATCTTCACTGATCGCCCACAACGCAAACGTGGCGAGGAGAACGAACCCGGAGATCGTGACCGTGCGGCTCGGAACGGTCACGGCGCGTACCGCACCTGTAGTCGGCACTTCGATCGGCATCGCTTCTGCATTGCTTGCTCCAGCAACAGGGTCGACGACGGGCGCGGCGGGAAGCCAGCCGGTCGCTAGAAGAGCGATGAGTGCGAAGAGTGCGAGGGCACCGAATACGTCGATCGGGGCTAGCCCGATGACAGGAATGATGGCGAGCACGATGGTGACGACACCACGGTTTGCGAGCCCATTCAGCCCGGCGACACGGTCGGGGTTTCGGAACGCCGCGAGAGCCGCACCCGAGGAGGCTACTGCGGTACCAGCACCTGCGCCACCGATCACAAGACTCGCAATGACGACCGCAGTGACCGGGATGAGCGCGGCAACCAAGAAACCAATGAGAGCGATGGTGAGACCGATGCGCGCGATGAGACGGCGGTGACGTCCCGCGCAGAGCGGAGCGATGACTAGGCCCGTTATCGCGGTAGCTAGCAGCGCTGCCGTCACGACCCAACTCGCCGCGAGTACGTCAAGACCGAGGTCGGTCTGAAGCGCGGAAATCATGTATGGCGAGAGGTTTACGCCGAGATAGCCAGCAATCCCGATGGCGAACGTCGCCCCGGCGGTAGGGAAGCGCAGTGGGATGCGCAAGGAGAGATCAGTCATAGAGTTTCCTCTGTTCTAGGCACTGTGGTGTGACGGTAGGAGGTGTCATCGTCTAAACGAACGCTATTCGTTTATTGTTACAGGCATATGTCGTTCAGGGGAAGAGCAGATCACGAATTAAGCGTTTAGGCTGAAGGGACGCCCACGGATGGAGTGCACATGTCCCGGCCCAAAGTGGCTCTTCTGTCCACCGACCGCATTGCTGACGCGGCCCTCGCACTGGTCGACTCCGGGGCACCATTCGGCGTCAATGCGCTCGCGCGGAAACTAGGAGTGACGCCGTCGTCGCTGTACAACCACGTGGATGGCAAAGACGCGATTATTGAACTTATGCGCGCGCGCGTCGTCGCAGACCACATGCCTACCCATGTCTACAAATCATGGGATCACGCCGTGGTCGAAATCATGCGTCAACAACGCGCAATGTATGCCGCACATCCGGCGCTTGTTCCCCTCATCGTGGGCAAGACAATTACCGACGCCCACGCAATTGAACACTATGACCAGCTCGCGACAGCGCTGGTTGAGGCAGGGTTCTCTAACGACGAAGTACTCTCTCTCGTGGCAGTACTTGATGCCTTTGCGATCGGTTTCGGCCTAGACCTCACGTCACCCGAAGCAATTTGGCAACCGTCTGGCAGCACGCACACTCTCGGCAAGCTCATTGAGAACTCGGCCGGCGGAGCCGCTCGCAGCGACGCGGCATTCGAGCTCGGACTTGAACTGCTCCTCGGGGCGCTGCATGCGCGTCTCAACGGCGCGGCATCGCGCACCGCTCAGGTCACCCCCGCCGCAGGCGCTGACTCTCCCGACTAGCGCGTTCGAGTCGGCACTCACCCAGTTAGTCAGGGCCTGAGGAGACTGAACACCCACGCCATCGTGAATACGACGACAGCCATGAGCGGGAAAAGCCAGTTGACGGCGATCCGCAACTGGCTCCAATCACGTGGTCGCCCCTCGTCATCCGGTGCGTGCAATGGCGCAATAATCTCATCATCGTCGCGACTGCGCAGCGTTGCGACAGTGCCGACAACGGACAGCATGACCAGAACAGCCCCAGTGCCAATGAGCAGCGGTAGCGCAGACCCCATCAGCCACGCGTCATCCGCTGACGCCGGAGCCACGAGCGCTGCGAGACCGCCGGAAGCCCCCGCGACGAGCATCAGCACCACCGGAAGCCACCGTTGGCGAATGACCGCTCGCGGATAGAACGGGAAAGCAAACAACACGGTTAAGAGCACAGGGATGCCCAACAACAGCAGCTGAGGCACCGAGACGAGAACGAGGTCTTGATCAAACCGTGCAGTGCTGGCCACAGAAAATATGAGGAATGTGAAGAGCCCCAACACGGGCAAAAGCACCGTGCGGATCCTTTGCTCACGCGTATTCATAGTGGGAAGTTCCAGCGACGCCGCGTACTCACGTGGAGAGCCAAACGCTTCTTCCGCACTCTGTCCGGAGTCTGTCAGAAGCTCACGAACACCGGCGATGGCATCCCCGATTGCAGGGCCTGACACGTGGCGCAAGCGAAGCTCGACAGTGAAGGACTCGATCCAGGTGTCGTCAGTCGTTGAGGTTGTCATGGGGTCTCCGTTTCTGCTGTGCGCGCTGTGTTCAGAAAGTCGCTACCAATCGCGGCAAATCGCAGCCATTCCGATCGTGTTCGGTCTAGCTCGATTCGCCCTCGTTTCGTGAGCGAAAAGTACTTACGGCCTGGGCCGCCGTCACCCGGGCGCCACTCGACGGAGACGAACCCCACCGACTCATAGCGACTGAGAAGGGGATAGAGGGTGCCGCCCTTGACCGTCCCCAACCCATTGGCTTCAAGCTCTGCGATGATCGCGTAACCGTAGGAAGCGCCTTGCTCCAGTGCACGCAGGGTGAAGATGCCCAACACCGCACGCATCCAGTCGCTTGGCCACTCGGCGACTGGCCCCTCGGCTTCCGGTTCTTCTACACTCATGACTAGATTGTCTCTCTAACTAGTTAGACATGTCAAGGCTTCTCCTCCGACAAACGACCACTCGCTCCGGTTGACTTTCCACTCGCTCAGGCGTCTAATGGGAATACCCCTTGGGGGTATCCGGTTGGAGGGAATATCATGGTCGGTTATGTCGAAGACAAAGAAGTGCTGCTCAAGCGCCTTCGTCGCGCAGAAGGTCAAGTTCGCGGCATCCATCGGATGATCGAAGAAGACACGTACTGCATCGACGTGCTCACTCAGGTGTCGGCCGCCACGAAGGCCCTCGAGTCTGTAGCGCTCGCGCTGCTTGATGACCACCTCACCCACTGCGTCGCCGAGGCCAGCCGTGAAGGCGGAGCTGTCGCCGACGAAAAACTTCGCGAAGCGAGTGCCGCCATTGCTCGCCTCGTTCGTTCCTAAAATTCGTTTCTAGCTACACCCTCCGCCCGCGCCTCGCGCCTGCGGCAATCGAAGGAGAATCATGTCTCACACCGCCGATTACCTGGTCGAAGGAATGACCTGCAGCCACTGCGTCTCCAGCGTCACCGAAGAACTTTCTGAAGTGGATGGCGTCACCGAGGTCTCGGTTGACCTCGCCTCGGGCCTGCCCTCCACCGTTTCTGTCACGTCTGAGTCTCCCCTCGACGACGCCACCGTCAGCGCCGCAATCGAGGAGGCCGGCTACACGCTCGTGACGAGTCTCTAATGGTCGCGGCATCCGACAACGCAGCAACAACCGACGGCCCCGCCACCACCGCAGCACCCAGCACGGTCGACCTCCTAGATGTCGAACTCGACATCACCGGAATGACCTGCGCCTCCTGCGCGGGCCGCATCGAGCGCAAGCTCAACAAGCTCCCGGGCGTCGAGGCGAGCGTGAACTACGCCACCGAGAAGGCTCGTGTTCGTGCGCCCGAGGGTATGGATCCCGAGCAGTTTCTCGAAACCGTGAAGGCTGCCGGCTATAGCGCTGTCATCCCGGCGCCTATCCACGAACGCGACGAGAACGACAACGTGAGCGCGAAGAGCAGCGACGACGACTGGGCATCGCAATTGCTGCACCGCTTGCTCGTCTCGACCGCACTGGCCGTGCCGGTCGTGGTGATGTCGATGATCCCGGCACTGCAGTTCACCTACTGGCAGTGGTTGGCCCTCACCCTGACCGCGCCGGTTGTCGTGTGGGGTGCGTGGCCGTTCCACCGCGCTGCCGCCGTGAATCTTCGCCACGGTGCCGCCACCATGGACACCCTCATCAGCCTCGGCATCATCGCCGCCTTTGGCTGGTCGCTCTACGCCCTCTTCTTCGGCGGTGCTGGCGAGGCCGGCATGCACATGACGATGACCTTCTTCGGAACACCCGAGGGTGGTTCGAGCGAGATCTATCTCGAAGTCGCCGCCGCCGTCACCGTCTTCATCCTGCTCGGCAAGTACATCGAGGCCCGCGCTAGCCGCGAGTCCGGTGCTGCTCTTCGCGCCCTGCTCGAGCTCGGAGCGAAGGATGCTGCCGTTCTGCGCGGTGGTGTCGAACAGCGCGTCGCCGTCTCGTCGCTCGTCGTCGGCGACCACGTCGTCGTGCGCCCCGGCGAGAAGATCGCCAGCGACGGACTCGTTATTGAGGGCACCTCCGCCGTCGATGCGAGCATGCTCACGGGCGAATCCGTACCTGTCGAAGTCGGTCCCGACGATCGGGTCACCGGTGCCACCCTCAACGTCGGCGGACGACTCGTCATCGAAATCACTCGCGTCGGCCGCGACACCGAACTGGCCCGCCTCGGTCGCATGGTCGAAGAAGCGCAAACCGGCAAAGCCGACATCCAGCGTCTTGCCGATCGTGTTTCGGCCATCTTCGTTCCCGTCGTGCTCGGCCTCGCGGTTGTTGCCTTCGTCGGCTGGATGATCGTCGGCGGCCCCATCGAACTCGCTTTCACTGCCGCCGTCACCACGCTCGTCATCGCGTGCCCCTGCGCCCTCGGCCTGGCAACGCCGACCGCCCTGCTCGTGGGCACCGGTCGCGGATCGCAGCTCGGCATCCTCATCAGCGGACCCCAAGTGTTGGAACAGACCCGCTCGGTCGACACCATCGTGCTCGACAAGACCGGAACCGTCACGACCGGCGAAATGCGCCTCAGCTCGATCGAGGTGCTCGAGGGCGAAAACGAGGAGCTCGTGCTGGCTCGCGCCGCCGCCGTCGAGGCTGGCTCGGAGCATCCGGTGGGCCGTGCCGTTGTCGCTGCAGCCGAAGACCGCAGCATCGCCCTCCCGACCGTCACCGACTTCGCCGCCCAGGCCGGCACCGGTGTTCAGGCGACCATCGATGGCACCGTCGTGTTCGTCGGCAAGCCCTCGTGGCTCACCGCCGACCACCAACAAACAGTGTCGGATGCCGCCCGCGCCTTGGTCGAGAAGGCCGAAGCTGCCGGGTCGACCGCGATGGTCATCGCGTGGGGCGGTCAAGCGCGAGGCGTGCTGGTTGTCGGCGACACCATCAAGGCAAGCAGTGCAGACGCCATCGCCGAGTTCACGCGGCTCGGCCTGCGCCCCGTGTTACTCACGGGCGATAACGCCGGTGCTGCAGCATCCGTTGCCAGTGCGGTGGGAATCACCGACGTGCACGCCGGCATCACTCCGCAGGGAAAGCTCGACGTCATCCGTAGTCTGCAAGCTGAAGGCCGGGTTGTGGCGATGGTCGGTGACGGAGTGAACGACTCTGCCGCTCTGGCCGCCGCCGACCTCGGCATTGCTATGGGTGGCGGAACGGATGCCGCGATCGCCGCCAGCGACATCACCGTCGTGAGCGGGGACCTCATGGTCGTCGCTGACGCCGTTCGCCTCGCCAAGCGCACCCTCGGCATCATCCGCGGCAACCTGTTCTGGGCTTTCGCCTACAACGTAGCGGCCCTCCCGATCGCGATGCTCGGCCTGCTCAACCCGCTCATCGCGGGCGCGGCAATGGCCTTCTCATCGGTCTTCGTCGTCACGAACAGTCTGCGGTTGCGTGGGTTCCGGGGCTCGGTCAACTCTCGAAACTCCTAGTTACGAACACGAAACCGAGCCACAATCGGGGAGCAAAGACGCCAAGACCTTTCTTCTCAGACGAATCTGCGGTGGGATTAGCGCATGCGCTCTCCCCGTTTCACCGCCGTGCTCGTTGCTGGATTGCTAGCGGGATGCGCTCAGTCGCCCGTTGCTGAGCCAGAACAGTCAGCAGCAACGTCGGCGCCAAGCGTCGACGCCGCCGCCGTGACAGTCAACGCTGCCGAGGAAGCGACGACGATTGTTTCGGGGCTGGACGCTCCGTGGTCGATGGTGCGGCTGGCATCCGGTTCGACGCTGATTAGCGAACGTGACACCCAGCTCATCAAAGAATTGACCGCCGGCGGAGATCTTCGCGAAGTCGGGATCGTCGGCGAGGCTGCCCCCGACGGCGAGGGCGGGCTGCTCGGTCTCGCCATGCTCGACGAGACCCAGCTGCACGCCTACCTCACCACCGCGACGGACAATCGCATCGTACGTTTTGAACTCGAAGGTGAGGCTGGCAGCTATGCGCTCGGCGCGAGCGTCGACATCATCACCGGCCTGGGCAAGTCGCGCATTCACAATGGCGGCCGCATCGCCTTCGGGCCTGACGGGATGCTCTACGCCACTGTCGGCGACGCGAGCGATCCCGAAACAGCCCAAGACCTCGACAGCCTCAACGGCAAGATTCTGCGGATGCAGCCTGACGGCTCCGTTCCCGACGACAACCCTTTCGACGGATCGCTGGTCTACTCCCTCGGGCACCGCAACCCGCAGGGTCTTGCGTGGGACGACGACGGTCAGCTGTGGGCTTCAGAGTTCGGCCAAAACACGTGGGATGAGCTCAACATCATTCGCGCGGGCGCCAACTATGGCTGGCCGCTCGCGGAAGGGGAATCCACGGGTTCCAGCTTCGAAGAACCCGTCTACCAGTGGGCAACCGACGACGCGAGCCCCAGCGGCCTCACCTTCATCGACGGCACCTTCTTCATCGCGGGCCTAGGCGGCGAACGCCTGTGGGAAATTCATCCCGGAGAGACGACCACCGCGACGGCGACTTTCGAGAATGCTGCCGGCCGCATCCGCGATGTAATCCCCGGCCCCGATGGCAGCCTCTGGATGCTCACCAATAACACCGATGGCCGGGGCGATCCCCGCGACGGTGACGACCGCATTCTGCAGGTGGAGCTGACTGCCGCGCCCTAAGGCAAACGCGATTTATTCACTCCGCGGATGCCGGACGCTGGGTGTAAAACTCCGTGAACTCTTGGCAGCGCCCCGCGTCATCGAATCGCATCACAAAGCAATTGTCATAGACGCGCACAATCGGGCCATCTGGGGTGTCGCGATACGACGAAACACCCTGAGCGACGACCACAGTTCCGTCTACGGCGATCGGGCGATAGTGTGCTTCGAACGTGCCTGGTTCATCGACATCACTAGCACCGCCTTGGTCATCACCTTCGCCAAGCCACGACGCCACAACCGCATCCCGACCCCGATACGGCTCATCGTACGGGTGGTAGCGGTACGCGATGTCATCGCTGAAGAGCGCGCCAATCAGCGCGGGATCAAAGGACAGCCACGCCGCAATGTAATCATCGAGCCAGCGCTGAGCACTCTCATAATTCATGGGAAAACGCTACTCGCGGTGCGCGGCCATCACAACGGGGAAGCCGGTAATTATCCCGAGTTAGTCAGTGTCACCATTGCGCGTTCGAATGGCGATGCCGGCAGCCTCATCCGATGCCTGACGGCGAGCCAACACAAGATTGCGATAGGTATCGCGCAGGGGCAGTTGCACGGTGTTCTCTGCTGAGACTCCACCCCTCAACTGCCGCAGGCGGGTGAATTCGGCATCCACTTCAACTCCGGCCACTACCGCGAGGTTGCTGATGTAGAGCCAAATCAGCAGTGCAAGCGCTCCCCCGAGCCAGCCATAGACACGGTCATAGTTCGCGATCGTTGAGACATAAAAACCGAACCCCGCGGTCGCGAGGCCCCACGTCACTATCGCGAACACGGCACCGGTGCTGACCCATCGCATCCGTTCATGACGAATGTTGGGGGTGTAGTAGTAGAGCACCGCGATGATGAGGGTGAGGATGCCACCGAGAACCGGCCAGCGACCGTACGACCAGATCGCGACCCAGGGTTCCCCAAAGCCGAATGCGTCACCGATGGCGGTGGCGACGTTGGTGGTGGTGAGCAGGAGCACAGCCACGGCCGCAAAGGCCATAAGCAGGAAGGCCGAAAGCACAAGCATGAGGCCGCGGAACTTCACAAAGCGACGACCCTCTTGGATCTCAAAAACGCTGTTCGCGGCCCGACCGAACGCGGTGGCATAGCTCGACATCGACCACACGCTGAGGGCAATACCGATACCGAGCGCCAGACCGGGGCTCCCCACCGAGAAGAGTTGAGTCAGGGGCTCTTTGAGGGCCTCCACGGTGTCTTCTTGCAGCACTTCTCGCGCCAGATCGAGCACGGTCTCGGCCGCTTGGTCTTCACCCTGACCGAGCGCTAATGCCGAAACGACCGTAAGCGCGGCGGGGAAAATCGCGAGCGCCGCAAAGAATGCGAGCGTGGCTGCAGAATCGATGCCACGGTGCAGCATGAAGCCGTGATACGCGCGCTGGAAGGCGTAGCGCCACTCATGCCGGCGACCTGCGGCACTGCTGGGTTGTTCATTCATTCGAGAAGTACTTTCGGGCGAGTGCGGGGGCAATGAGCCACAGCAAAAGGGCTAAGACCGCGGCGACGACACCGGCCACGATTCCCGGGATGCGTCCGACAACGACGTCGAAGATCAGCATGGCCGTGCCAGCGACTGTCAGCGCAACGACGACCAGTGTCACCTTAAGAAGGCGGTCGGATGCGGCAACCAAGCGGTGTTTGACCTTGCGCCCAAAGAGTGCGCGGTGGAGACTCACGGGCGAGAGGGCGAGGGCGGTCGCGAGCACGGCGGCGGAGACGAGCGCGAGATACAGAATGACTTGGTACTGGTCGAGTTCGGAAAACCGCGATTGAAAGGCGAGCGTGAGCAAGAATCCAGTCAAAATTTGCGTGCCCGTTTGGATGACACGCAGCTCTTGAAGGATCTCTGTCCAGTTGCGGTCGCTACGTTCGGTGACAGTTTCGTCGCGCCCGTCGGGGCTCGCGTCTGCCCCCAACTCGTTCACATTCATCCCGCCAGCTTAAGCGAAACCTACTCAAAGTCAGGCGACGGGTTTATCATCGTGTCTCTAACAGCAGTGCGCTGCTAGCCGCCGCGCGTTGCGACGACATGGGTTCGAGGAGGAACACCATGAATACGATTACGCCGTGCCTGTGGTTCAACGGCAATGCCGAAGATGCTGTGCAGTTCTACACCACGGCGTTTTCCGACAGTTCGATTGTCGACACCACTCACTACCCTTCGGAGGGCTTGGCTGATTTTCAACAAGATCTTGCTGGTGCGGTGCTGACGGTTACTTTCCGTCTCGCGGGGCAAGACTTTTTGGCGATCAACGCAGGCGAGCGGTTTGCGTTCAACGAGTCCACGTCGTTCATGGTCAATTTCGATCCGTCTACTGATCCGGATGCTCGCCGCAATCTTGATGCGTTGTGGAATGCGCTTATCGACGGCGGCAGTGCGCTCATGCCGATCGCGAACTACGATTTCAGCCCGCGCTATGGATGGTTGCGCGACCGTTTTGGCGTGAATTGGCAGCTCATTTTGACCGATCCCGAGGGTGAACCGCGGCCCACCATCATGCCCGCGCTGATGTTCGGCGACGGCGTGCAAAACCGCGCCCGAGAGGCCATCGAGTTCTACGCCTCGGTGTTTGATAATTCGCAGTTGGGCGCTGACGTTCGCTACACCGAACGCACAGGCCCCGCGCATCCGGGTTCGGTGATGTTTGGCGATGTCAGGCTCCGAGACCTCTGGTTTGTGGCGATGGATGCCGCCACTCGCCAACACGTGACGTTCACGGAGTCCGTGTCGTTTGTAGTTCCGTGTGCGGATCAGGCTGAGATTGACCGCTACTGGGCGGCGCTCTCGGCGGTTCCCGAAGCTGAAGCCTGCGGCTGGTGCAAAGACAAATTCGGCGTGAGCTGGCAGATCACTCCCACCAATATCGACGAACTCATGAAACGGCCGAATGCCTTCGAGCACATGATGCAGCTGAAGAAAATCGAGATCGCCAAGCTTTAGTTAAACCCGCTCCGGACTAGGCGTGTTCCACGGGTTGCCGCAGCAGTGTGCGGAGCTTGGATGCCTCGACCTTGCGAAAGTCGTTGAAGTAGATCTCGTGGTGCTTGCCTGTCATCCGCAGCCCCTGCTCGGGAATGAATTCGCTGTGCAGCTGCGCCAGAATCTCGGCCTCATCGTCATAAGACCCGAGGTGGAGTGTTTGCACGCACAACCCCTCGTCGAGGGTTTCGAGGCGGACCTTATCGAGACTGGCGGGCAGGTTCTCGGGTGTCTTGCTCTTGGCGACCACCGAAGCCACCGCATCCTCGAACATGGTCGCGGTGATCCACTCGGGCGCGAGGATCATCGCGGTCCAGTCCCATTGCGACTTGTCGCGACCGCTCGTGAACGCGGCCATATCTTCGGCCCACCAGAGCGCTTCGAGCGGCGGCACAACGTAGTCGCGGTCGAGCGCTTTACTCGCGAACTTCAGGGTGTAAGCGACCGGATAGAGCGCGCCGATCGCGGCCGTGTAGTCGCTGTCGGCACCGGGTGCGCCATGGCCGTCGACCATGAGGTATTGCTGGGGTGGGACATCCAGAATCCTGAACTCGTTGTGGCGCGCTTTATACGCGTCGAGCGTCTTCTTGAAGTCTGTTTTCATTGCCCCACCCCGCCGTGCATTGGTTCGTATTGTTAGCTCGCGCCGATCACCACGTTGGCGATGAGCATATCGAGCTTGCGCACGTCGATGGCCTTGCCGACCTTGATCTTGATGTGGCCGGCACGGGTCCAGAGTTCAAGCTCGGCATTCATGTCGAGGGTTCCGGCGTTCTCGGATGACCACATGAGCACGTTCGAATAGGGCAGCGAGTAGAGCTCCACCTTCTTGCCCGTGATGCCCTGAGCGTCACGCACGATGAGGCGCTTGTTGGTGAAAACGGCACTGTCGCGGAAGGTTTTGTAGGCCGCGATGGGCTGTTCGCCGGGCAGCAGCATCGGCATGACATCTTCGGGAATGGGGGCTTCAGAAACGAACGTCCAGGCGGCGATTACTGCGGCTTCCATCGGGTACTCCTCAGATCGGGTGGCGAGCCGAGATCTCCGGCCCGCCCACACCCTATCGGTAGGCAACGACGCTGGGACGAACACGGATTCGCAGCATCCGAAATAGTAGAATCGTGACTGTGCCGCTCCCGGCGCGGTAAGGATCGAACCTGTGACGTCGCCCGCTCAGCATGACCGCCCGCCGCTCGTCGAGCCGGGCAACCATCTCAGCCCCGACCGTCTGATCCGCTATTCGCGCCAACTCGCTAACCCCGGCTTTGGCGAACTCGCCCAGCGTCGCCTTGCGAACGCCCGAGTGCTTGTCGTCGGCGCCGGCGGCCTCGGCAGCGCCACCATTCCCGCTTTGGCCGCGATGGGTGTCGGCACGATCGGCGTGATCGATACGGATGCTGTTGAGCTCTCGAATCTGCACCGCCAGCTCGCCCACGGGGTTGCCGATATCGGGCGCAGCAAGCTCGATTCGATGGCCGACACCGTCAGCCGTATCGACCCGGAAGTCTCGTTTATCGGCCACGATGTATGGCTCGATTCCCGCAACGCGCTCGAACTCTTCGCCGGTTACGACCTCGTGCTCGACGGCAGCGATAACTTCGCTACGCGCTATCTCGTCAATGACGCGGCCGCGCTGACCGGCATCCCCGTGGTCTGGGGTGCGATCCTGCGCTACGGCGGCCAAGCCGGGATTGCCTGGTCCGGTCACGGCCCGACCTACCGCGATCTGTTCCCCGTTCCGCCCGCGCCCGGCACCGTTCCCTCGTGCGCTGAGGGCGGCGTGCTACCCACCGTCTGTGCCATGATCGGCGCCATCATGTGCTCCGAAACCGTGAAACTCATCACAGGAATTGGCGAACCTCTCCTCGGCCGCGTGAGCACCTACGACGCGCTCACCGGCCGCTTTCGTGAACTCGAATACGCCGCAAGCGACGATGCGGATGCCATTACCGAGCTTATTGACTATGACCTGTTCTGTGGAGTGACGGCGGCGCCCGCGTCGAGTGGCACCCACGGCTCGAATGACGCCAGCGGGACCGGCGACGAAGGCGGCGCACGCAGCGCCGGCGAGGAGATCGAGTCGCGGGAACTTGCGGCCTTGCTCCGCGGTGCTGCGCCACTGCAACTGGTCGATATTCGCGAGCCCTTCGAGTACGCGATTGCCGCGATTGAGACTGCCGAACTGATTCCGCTGGGTGGCCTTGAAGGCCGGCTTGCCGACATCCGCACCGACGTTCCCGTGGTGGTGTATTGCCACCACGGCATTCGCAGCGAACGTGCTCTGCGGATGCTGCAGGGTGCCGGCTTCACCAACATCCGCCACCTAGTGGGCGGCATCGACGACTACGCGCAGGTCATTGACCCTGCGCTCGCGAGGTACTAAAGATGAACGATCAGAACCCGGCAAGCTTCGCCACCATCACGGATGCTTCGATCGATGAGGCCGCGATTCGGCGTGCGGTGGAGTCCCCCGCTTCTGGCGCGGTCGTCGTGTTTTCGGGAGTCGTGCGCAATCACGACGGCGGCAACGAAGTGTGGTCGCTCGAATATCAGGCGCACCCCGAAGCAGAGGCGCTGCTCGCTCAGTGCTGCGCCGAGGTCGCGGCCGAAACGGGCCTCGCCATTGCGGCAGCGCACCGCGTCGGCCTACTGCAGATTGGGGATATTGCCCTGTCGGCAGCCGTCTCCGCTGCGCACCGGCGTGAAGCTTTCGAGGCGTGCGAGTTGCTCGTCGAGCGCATCAAAGCAACGGTGCCGATCTGGAAACGTCAGCAACTCGCGGGCGGCGCGACCGAGTGGGTCGGGCTGTAGCGGCTGCGTGCGGCGCCCACGATCGGCGAGCGACAGTCAGTCGCACAGGCCACGTTGCCGCCGTAAGCGGAGTCGGAGCCTAGCCGCCAGCGAACGGCGGCAGCACGTCGACGCTAGCACCCACCGCGTGCGCGGGATCACGACGAACGACGCCATCGATCAGGAATGATCCCGACTCTACGACCCGCTGCATGAGCGAACCATAGCGCTCGATGAGCAGCTCCTTGAGCGTTGCCAGAGTTGCCCCCGACTCAATTTCGAGGTGCTCTTCATCGCGCCCAGCGGCCTCGGCGGCAGCGGCGAAATAGCGAATGTGAGTGGTCATGTCAGCCACCAATGTACGACATCTCGATCTTCTTCGCGCCGGGCCCTGGCGTAGTCGCCAGCCGGGCGGTGTTGAGCGAGCGCAACTCTGAGTAGCGGTCGGTGCGGTTGCGCCAGAGGTGAGTCATGGCATCCGAAAGTTCGTCGTCGGTGCAGCCATCGCGCATCAGGGCACGCAGGTCGTGCCCGGAGCTGGCGAACAGGCAGGTGTAGAGCTTGCCGTCGACCGAGATTCGGGCGCGCGAGCAGGTGTGGCAGAAGGATTGGGTGACGCTGGAAATCACGCCGATCTCGCCGCCGCCATCGAGGTAGCGCCATCGTTGCGAGGTCTCGCCGCTGTAGTTCGGGGCGATTTCTTCGAGGGGAAGCTCTGCGTTGATACGGGCCACGACTTCGGCCGAGGGCACTACTTCGCCGAGTTGCCAGCCGTTGGTGGTACCGACATCCATGTATTCGATGAAGCGCAAGATGAACGGGGTGTCTTTGAAGTGGCGGGCCATTGCGACGATGTCTTTGTCGTTGTGCCCCTTCTTGACAACCATGTTGATCTTGATCGGGCCGAGCCCGGCGGCGTGCGCTGCGTCGAGGCCGTCCAAGATCTTCTTCACGGGAAACTTGACGTCATTCATCGACTGGAAGGTCGCGTCGTCGAGCGAATCAAGCGACACCGTGACGCGCTTGAGTCCGGCCTCCGTCAGCGCGGGGGCAAGGTAGCCGAGAGCTGAGCCATTGGTGGTGATGGCGAGGTCGAGGGGCGCGCCCGCCGGGGTCGTCAGCTTCGAGAGCATCCCGACCAGTTCAGGGAGCCCTTTGCGCAGCAGCGGTTCGCCACCGGTAAGGCGGATTTTCTCGACGCCGTGAAGCGCCGCAACGCGAGCGAGCCGAGTGATTTCTTCAAAGCTCAAGAGTTCGTCACGCGGCATGAATGCGTAATCGGCACCAAACACCTCTTTGGGCATGCAGTAGACGCAACGAAAGTTGCAGCGGTCGGTCACCGAGAAGCGGATGTCATGCAGCGGCCTGCCGAGGGTGTCCAGAACTGGAGGCACAACCACGGAGGAACTCATAGCGTCAGACTAACCCGCGGCAGGCTGCGAAACCTCCGAGGCCGTCGCCTCGATCGCATCGCCGACGTGAATGCTGCCGCCATCAAGCGGAGTGAGGCGGATGCCGAACCACGTCTTGTGATCCCGCTGGCGGTGCTCCGCCAAGGTTCGAATCGGTTCCTTGCCGCGCTCGAGAGTGGAGGGTTCGATCGTGGTCATGACGCAGCGGTCGCAGATCATGGTGACGCGAAAGCGCACGTCGCCGATAGTGACGTGCGTCCAGCTTTCTTCGACGAACGGTTCGAGATCGTCAATGATCACGTTGGGACGGAAGCGAACCATGTCGAGGGGTTCGTCATCCGCGTCGGTCCACTCGTCGAGCTGGCGCAGCGATGCTCCGCTCGCGAGGAGCAGCGGGCCACCGTCGGCGAGGGACACCACGTCGCCGGGCTGGCCGCCGTCTTCGGGGTCGATCGGGCGCACCGTCGGGTCGGATTGCCAGACGAGGCGAGCGTCGAGGCCGACGCGTTCGCTGAGCCAGGCATTAACGTCGCCGCGGGCAGCAAGCGCTGTGCCTTGCCCATCGAGGTTCACTTCGATGGTGTCGCCGCCATCCGCCATATCGACGGTGATGCTGGAGCCGTCGCGGTCAGAAAGCCGCACGGCCGTCTCGCTCAGGGCGTGCGCCGAAAGGCCAAGAAGGTGGTTGTGCTGGCGCGCGGTGAGAGCTTTGCCGTCGCTGTCGACGAGAGCCCAGCGACGATCCTGCTCCAGCCCCCACGGGTTCACCACGGCCGAATCGACGTCTTCGCCCGCGAAGGATTTCACTGGATACACTCTGAGTCGTGTGACGCGCATGGGCGAATTCTAACAACGCCACCTGCCACAACGGCAGAGGTTAGCGGCGCGAATACACCGAGATTCGAGTCGGATCGACGGATGCCGTGACCCAGTCGCCCGGAGCGATTCCAGTCGTCAGCAGGTCGGCTGGCAACACCTCGGCCACCACGGTGTCGTCCTGCAGCGTGACGCGGATGCCCTGGAGTCCCGGCTCGAGAAATGCGACCGTGGCGTGCCACGAGTTCGGAGGTGCTGCGGGCGCTGCGAGCGCTGCGGGCACGACTTCTGGGGTGTGGGTAGACGACGATTCTGGCGCGCCCGAGCCCGCGCTCTGCGGCATCCGGTTCACGGCAACAGCCGCCGGCGGGAAGGCGATCGATACGTCTAACCCGACCGCGGGCAAGCCTGCAGCGACGGCGAAGCGTCGACCGTCTGGCAGCCGCACAAGGTCAGGGGTTTCGACAATGCCGTCGAGCAGGTTGAGCCCGACCAAAGTGGCGGCGAACTGGTTGACGGGTTGTCCAAGCACTCGCTCGACGTCGCCGCTGTCGATGATGCGGCCGGCATCCACGATGGCGACACGATCAGCCAGCACCATCGCATCCACCACATCGTGGGTGACCACAATCGTGGCGGGCAGGGCAGCCCGCTCGAGATCGCCGATGTGAACACCGCGAGCAGCGCCGCGAGCGCCGAGGCATTCGCGCAATAGGGTGCGCACGAGGGAAGCATTCTGCACATCGAGGGCAGCCATCGGCTCGTCGAAGAGCAGCACGTCGGGTTCGGTCGCGAGCACGCGCGCGATGGCGATGCGCTGCTGTTGGCCGCCGGATAGTTCAGCGGGCTTGCGGTCGACAAACTCGGTCATGCCGACGGCGTCGATCCACTCCCCCGCGCGCTGCCGGGCTTCGGCCACTTTCATCCCCTGCGACCGCAGCCCGAAAGCAACATTCTCGAGGGCGCTGAGGTGCGGGAACAGCAGCGGGTCTTGGCCGAGCAATCCAATGCGGCGACGATGGGCGGGCACCACCGTCATCCGGCCACCGCGTGCTGGCGGCACGTCAGTGAGTACTCGACCGTTGACGGAAACGGTGCCGCTGTCGGGGGCAAGCAGTCCGGCGATCAGCGCGAGCATGGTCGATTTGCCCGAGCCGTTCGGCCCGAGCAGCGCCAAGGTTTCGCCGGGTGCGACTGAGACGCTCGCGTCGAGAACGAAGGAGCCTCGGGTCAGCCGCAGGGTGGTATCCAGAGTCATCGGATCACCGCTCTGGGGTTGTGCGCCAGCTGCGCAGTAGAAGCAGGATGACGATGCCGACAACCACGAGCAGCAGCGACAGCGCAATGGCGGAATCTTGGCTCACGCCGGCGCCGTTGAACGCGGTGTAGATCGCGAGGGGCATGGTGCGGGTGGTGCCGGCGGCGTTGCCGGCGAAGAGGGCGGTGGCGCCGAATTCGCCGAGCGCGCGGGCGAAGCAGAGCACGGTTCCGGCGATGACGCCCGGCATGATGAGCGGCAAAGTGACGCGGCGAAACACCGTCCAGCGGCCGGCACCGAGAGTTGCCGCGACCGCCTCGTACCGGGTGCCCGCGGTGCGCAGTGCACCCTCGACCGAGATCACCAAGAAAGGCAGAGCCACGAACGATTGAGCGATTACGACAGCACCCGTCGTGAACGGAATGCGGATGCCGAACCACAGTTCGAGCACACTGCCGACGAGCCCGTTGCGTCCGAGAAGGTACAGCAGCGCGATGCCGCCGACCAGGGGTGGCATCACGAGCGGGAGCGTCGTGAGCGCGCGCAGCAGACCGGCCAGCCGGGCGCCGGAGCGCGCAATTACCAAGGCTAGCGGGAGGCCGACGATCAAACACACGACGGTCGCGGCGAGCGCGGTCTGCAGCGACAACCGCAGCGCCGACAGCGACTCTTCCGACACAATCGCGGCGGGAACGCTCGGCCAGTCAGCGCGGAGAAAGAGCCCGACAATCGGCAGAATCAGCAGCGCAAAGCCGAGCGCGGCCGGAATATAGAGCAGCCGCGGGATGCTCTGGCTGGCGGCGGTCGCGCCGCGTGTGCCCGCAGCACCGCGAGCGCCAGCAGTTTTTCTCGGGGTGAGCGCCGAGCGCGCGGTCTCACTCATGGTGTCGAGAATCCGTAACTGGCGAGGATGCTCTGCCCCTGCGCCGAGAGCACGAAGTCCACGAATGCGGCGGCGATGGCCGGTTGCACAGCCTCGTTCAGCACGGCAATCGGGTACGTGTTGCGAGCGGTTGCGGCATTGACAATCTCGACGCCCTCGACCGCACCCGCGGCATTCAGCACGTCGGTGACATAGACGAGCCCGGCATCCACTTCGCCCAGCTCGACCTTGGTCAACACGGCCGTCACGTTCTGTTCTTCCGTCACGGGCGTGAGTGCGATTTCCGCGTTGTCGAGCAGGATGTGGGAGGCCGCCCCACACGGAACTGCGGGGGCGCACAGGGCAACCTGCACGGCGGGCTCCGCCAGATCGCTCAGCGCCGTGATGTCCAACGGGTTGCCGGGCTGCACTGCAATCTGCAATTCGTTGCTCGCGAAAGAAACGGGAGCAGTCGCCAGCTCGGCGCTGACCTGCTGCATTGTCGCGTCATCCGCGGAGGCGAAAACGTCCGCCGGGGCACCTTCGCTGATCTGCGTTGCGAGAGTAGAGGAACCGTCGAAAGAGATCGGGGCGATCGTGACGCCGGGGTTCTCGGCGCCGAACGCCTCAGCCAGCTCGGAGAACGAGGCCGTCAATGAGGCGGCAGCGAAGATCGTGAGCTCACCCTGCAGCGCACCGTCATCTGAGGTGGATGTCGACGCCGGCTCTGCCGATGAGCATCCGGCGAGCCCAAGCACGCCCGCGAGCGCACCAACGGCAACCGCCCTCAGCACGCGATCCCGTCGTCGCCCGTGACCGCCCTGCTGCCCGTGCTGGCGAACACCGCGCATCACTAGGAGTTGTCTTTCGGAGCCTCAACAACCACCATCGTCGCTTTCACGACGGCGACCGCGAGCGACCCAATTTCGAGTTTCAAGTCACGCACCGCTTCGGTCGACATGAGCGACACAATACGATGCGGGCCGCACTGCAGCTCGACCTGCGACATGACAGTGTCGCTCAGGATGCCCGTGACGAGCCCGACCATCCGGTTACGAGCGCTGCTCGTTGACTCGGATGCCGCTACCAACTGCTGAGCATGTTGCGCACGTTCTTGAGCACGCTGGGCTAGGTCCGCGCCGTCGACAACTTGGCGCCCGCCGTCATCGAGAGAGACAGGCAGGCCGTCGGAGGCGATCCACCGTCGCACGGTGTCGTCGCTAACTCCGAGCAGCCCAGCAGCCTCGCTAATCCGATAGTGCGTCATAAAGCGGAGTTTAGCACCGCATCTGCGGAGAACTTAGAGCGTTTTCACCTCAGCCGAAAAGTGCCGATGCCTTAGCGACGGTCTGAACCACGCCGTAGAGCAATGGAATACCGACGAGGGCCCACACGGCCGCGAGTTGTGCCTTTTTCATCTCAGGCCTCCGTTGAGATCGTGAGGTCTTCAGACCTGGACGTGGATGGTTCGTGGAAGTTGGAATGTACGGGCCGCACCAGAAGATTGGCCATGAACCCTACGACCAGTAGTCCCACCATGGTCAAGAGTGCGGGCTGATAGGCCGCAGCGGTCAGCTCGCCAGGGGCACCCTGCGCATCCAAGAAGGAATTCACGATCAGCGGGCCAGCGATGCCTGCCGCTGACCAGGCGGTCAGCAAGCGACCGTGAATGGCGCCCACTTGGAAGGTGCCGAAGAGATCGCGCAAGTACGCCGGAACCGTGGCGAAGCCACCGCCGTAGAACGAAATGATGACGAACGCGAGCGCGACGTAGATTGCGGTCGTGCTTGATCCAACCAGAGCCAACACGAGGTAGAGCACCGCGCCCACGCCGAGATAGATCATGTAAATGTTCTTGCGGCCGGTGATGTCTGACGTGGATGACCAGACGAAGCGGCCGCCCATGTTGGCGATCGACAGCAGCCCGACGAAGCCGCCGGCCACTGCAGCCGTGACCAACGACTGCCCGTCGGGTTGACGGAAGAAGTCTTGAATCATGGGCGCAGCCTGCTCGAGAATTCCGATGCCCGCTGTGACGTTGCAGAAGAGCACGATCCAGACAAGCCAGAACTGACGGGTCTTGATCGCGTTGTTTGCCGAGACGTGGTTGCTGGTGACCAGCGCCTTCGCCTTAACTTTCGACGCGTCGAAACCGGCCGGCGTCCAGCTTTCGGCAGGCACCTTGATCGTGAATGCGCCGAACATCATGTACGCGAGATAGACGAGCCCCAGCGTGAGGAACAACTTGCCAACCGCGTCACCGCTGGCGACCCAGCCGTCAACTCCAGAGTTCGGATCGTAAAACGAGAGCAGTGCCGTGGAAACGGGGCTCGCGATTAGTGCGCCGCCACCGAATCCCATAATGGCCATACCGGTTGCAAGGCCGGGGCGGTCCGGGAACCACTTGATCAGGGTCGACACCGGGGAGATGTAGCCGATTCCTAGGCCGATACCGCCGATAAAGCCGTAGCCCACGTAGACCAGCCACAGCTGGTTGGAGAAGACGCCAAGCGAACCGATCAAGAAGCCGCTCGACCAGAACAGCGCGGCAACAAACATGGCTTTGCGTGGGCCGCTTCGGTCTACCCAGGTTCCCATGATCGCGGCCGACAGCCCGAGCATGACGATAGCGATCGAGAAGATCACGCCGATTTGGGTGAGGCTCGCATCGAAATGTTCAACGAGAGCGGTCTTGTACACGCTCGTGGCGTACGCCTGGCCGATGCTCAAGTGCACCGCCAGCGCGGCTGGCGGAACAAGCCAGCGATTGAAACCGGGAGGGGCGATGGTGTGTTCTCGGTCAAGCCAGCTCATGGATGGTCTCCTCGTCACATTAAGCATGGTGAACAGCAACGCTGCTGTCGGCAATTTGGCCGCGAAACACAGGTTAGCAATTAACCTGATCAAATCTTAGGTATCTGACCGAGATTATTTACGAATTCTCATAGATTGAAGGCAGGATGGGGTTATGACACGTGGCGCACCGGTAGACGACATCAACGAAGACGACCTGATCGTCACGAAGCCTAAGAAGTCGGCGGCCGGAGTAGAAGCGGTGCTCGTCGCTCTGGATCGTGGAATCGCGCAGGCGGGCGTGACACGAACCGCGCGCTCACTGTTGCGACTGAACCAACGCGACGGCACGGACTGCCCCGGCTGCGCGTGGCCGGAATCGCAGGGACACCGCAAGGCCGCAGAGTTCTGCGAGAACGGCGCCAAGGCGGTCGCCGAGGAGAGCACTCTTCGCACCGTGACCCCGGAATTCTGGGCGGAACATTCCATCGCCGAATTGTCCGAGAAAACCGAATACTGGCTGGGCAACCAAGGCCGCATCACGCATCCGGTCGTCATCCGCCCCGGCGACACTCACTACTCGCAGATCTCCTGGAACGATGCCTTCGAACTCATCGGAGAAAAGATTCGCGCCTCAACCCCGGAGCGCACCGTCTTCTACACGTCCGGCCGCACGGCCAACGAGTCGGCGTTCATGTACCAGCTCTTCGCCCGCTCGATCGGCACCAACAACATGCCGGACTGCTCGAACATGTGCCACGAATCATCCGGTTCCGCACTGAACCCCACCATCGGCATCGGTAAAGGCACCGTCTCTCTCGAGGACATCCATCAGGCCGAGCTCATCTTCGTCGTTGGCCAGAACCCAGGCACGAACCACCCTCGGATGCTGTCGGCGCTGGCCGAGTGCAAAGACAACGGTGGCAAGATCGTCGCCGTCAACCCGCTCCCCGAAGCCGGACTGTTCAACTTCAAAGACCCGCAAACCCCGAAAGGTGTTGTCGGGGGCGGCACGAATCTGGCCGATGAGTTTCTGCAGATCAAGGTTGGCGCAGACCTCGCGCTCTTCCAGGCCCTCGGCCACCTCCTGCTGGAGGAAGAAGAACGGGTTCCCGGCTCCGTCGTCGATCACGAGTTCGTCGCGGCGAACACCGATGGGATCGATGCCTACCGGGCCGCGCGCAAGACCATCGATTGGGACGAGACTGAGTCTGCTACCGGCCTCTCCCGCCTCGAGATCGCCAAGGTCGCTCACATGATGGTCGAGTCGAAGGCGACAATCATCTGCTGGGCACTCGGTCTTACGCAGCAGCCTCACTCCGTGAACACGCTCAAGGAGATCATCAACCTGCTGCTCCTTCAGGGCAACTTCGGCAAGCCCGGCGCCGGTGCATGCCCGGTGCGCGGCCATTCCAACGTGCAGGGTGACCGCACGATGGGCGTCTGGGAGAAACCGCACGAGTGGATGCTGGATGCCCTCGACAAAGAATTCGGCATCACTTCCCCGCGCGCCCACGGCTTCGATTCGGTCGAAACTGTGGAGGCGTTCGAGAACGACGACGTGGACGTGTTCGTGTCGATGGGCGGAAACTTTGCGCTCGCTGCCTCCGACACAGAAGCCCTCGGTTCCGCACTGCAGCGGGTAGGTCTGACCGTGCACGTCTCGACCAAGCCGAACCGTTCCCATGTGGTGCACGGACTCACCTCGCTGATCCTGCCCACTCTGGGCCGCACGGATACCGACGACAAGCATCCGGGGGGCCGTCAGGTGCTTTCCGTGGAGGATTCCATGTCGGTCGTGCGCACCACCCAGGGGCGACTGAAGCCGGTGTCGGATCACCTTCTCGCTGAGCCAGTGATCATCGCCCGGATGGCCAGCGCCACCCTGGGCGAGGATCACCCGATCGACTGGAAGGCGATGGCGGACGACTACGACGTCATCCGCGACCACATCGCCCGCGTGCTACCGGGCTTCGCCGACTTCAACACACGCCTGAAGACAAAGAACGGTTTCGTGTTGCCGAACCCGCCGCGCGACACCCGCAGCTTCGCCACCGACATCGGTCTCGCGCGCTTCACGGTCAGCCCGCTGGAATACCTCACCCCACCGCCGGGGCACCTGATCTTGCAGACCATGCGCAGCCACGACCAGTACAACACCACGTATTACGGACTGGATGATCGCTACCGTGGCATCTCTGGTGGCCGTCGCGTCATCCTCATCAATGAGGACGATGCCGCCGACATGGGTTTCACCGATCGCGCCCTCGTTGATGTGATCAGCACGTTCCAAGGTCAGGAGCGCCGTGCCGACAAGTTCCGTCTCGTCTTTTACCCGACCCCGCGGGGCTGTGCGGCAGCGTATTTTCCCGAGGCAAACAACCTCGTGCACCGTGAACTGGTCGCCCGCGAGTCGAACACCCCCGGCTATAAGGCAATGGCGGTGCGGTTCGTCCCGGCCACGGAGGACGAAGCACCGCAGATGAGCTAGCGCGGCCGCGGCCGCTACTGCGGGCGGCCGCTAGTGAGCGTGGGCCGACTCGTCCTGCGTGATGCGTTCTTGCCCGGCGTAGAGCACCATTGATTTTCCGCGCAGGAAGCCCACAAGCGTCATGCCTACCTCGGTCGCAAATTCCGCGGCGAGGGACGATGGCGCCGACACGGCGGCCAGCACCGGGATGCCGGCCATCATCGCTTTCTGCGCCAGCTCGAAACTCGCTCGGCTGGATACCATGAGCACGGTTCCCGATAACGGGAGGCGATTCTCCTTGACAGCCCAGCCAATAACTTTGTCGACTGCGTTGTGCCGCCCCACATCCTCGCGCACCACCAACATCTCCCCGGTGGTTCCATCGAACAGCGCGGCGGCGTGCAGCCCGCCAGTCTTCTCGAACACGTCTTGCGCTTCGCGCAACTTCTCCGGGAAGGTCGTGAGCAACTCAGCATCGATCCGCGCAGCATCCTCCGCGACGGAGAACGCTGACTTGGTGCGCACCGCGTCGATGCTCGCCTTGCCGCACAGACCACAGGAGCTGGTCGTGAGGAACGACCGTTCCAAGCTGGGATCGGGCGCGGCCACTCCGGGCGCGAGGGTGACGTCGAGAACGTTGTAGGTGTTCAGCCCCTCGACAGTGGCACCGGCACAGTAGCGTGCAGCGAAGAAATGGTCGCCCGTGGTGATAATTCCCTCGGAGACGAGAAATCCAGCGGCCAGATCGAAGTCATCACCCGGGGTGCGCATCGTCACCGCGAGCGAACGCCCGTTGACCCGCATTTCTAGCGGCTCTTCCACCGCAAGCACGTCCTCCCGGGCTGCCGCAGGTGAACCAATCGTCACTCGGGTGATCTTGCGTCGTGCCGTGATTCTGTTCACGCTGCCTGCCTCCTCGTGTGCTGCACAATTACTGCGCCAGCCATAAGCCGAGACTATCTCGGTGACGGCAATGAGGGCAGGAGCCTCTGGAACGAGCTTGTCGAATGGTGACGCTCATTGCCCCGTCAATTAGAGTAACTCCATGCTGATCGATGCTGCGGTACTCGCCGGAGGTCGCTCATCCCGATTGGGGTCTGCCGCCAAGGCATCGCTCCACGTGGAAGGCAACAGCCTTCTCGAACATGCCCTCGCTGCAGCCTTGAGCGTCGCGCGCACGTGCACCGTCGTTGGCCCCATTGACCCTAATCTTGTGGACTCTGCGGTGCTGATCACGCGAGAGGACCCGCCATTCTCTGGCCCCGCGGCCGCGCTAGCCGTTGGCGTTCACCACCTCGCGGCAAACGTGCCGAGCGAGAGCGACGCCATCTTGGTCTTGGCGTGTGACATGCCGGGGATCGCCGCCCACGTTCCGGCGCTTGCAGCCGCACTCTCCGCTGCGCCCGCAGACGTGGATGGCGTGATTTCTGTCGATGCGACCGGCCACCGTCAACCACTTGCCGGCCTCTATCGCCGCCGCGCCTTGGTCAACGCGATCTCGCGGTGCGCCGATGACGACCTGATCGGGCTCTCGATGAGAAAGCTGATCGAGCCGCTCACGCTGATCACCGTTGAGGCGCTCCTCGGCGAGACCGGTGATGTTGACACGTGGGAAGATGCTGCTCGTCTTGGCGCAACCGACCCGGTCACAGAAACGAAAGAAGCAACAGAATGAACTCAGAAGAACGCCAGAGCCTCGACGACTGGGCAGTGCGCCTCAGCGGAGCTTTGGGCATTGACACCGCAGAGTTTCGTGAAGCATTGGATGTCGACGGCATCCTGGACCTAGCCGGAGTCGCCGCACACACTGTGATTCGCCCAGCCGCTCCCGTCACCACGTTCCTTGTCGGTTACGCCGCCGGCCTTGCTGCGACCGCCGGAAACGATCCAGCCTCGGCCCTTCGAAGCGCGGATGCCACCGCGAGAGCTGCGCTCACGGCCGAGAACGACGCAAAGTAGCCCGACGATTCGAGCACGAATCAGAATGAGCCTTAGCTAGGGTGAGAGCATGCCCCACGAAGCATCCGCAACGCCCACGTCGATCAGCATTGAGCAGCACCTTTCACGGGTTCTGGCCACCGTCACGCCCTTACCCATCGTCACTGTTCCGATTGCGCACGCGCTGCAGCTCACCCTCGCAGAAGACGTTCGCGCCGCGATAAATGTGCCCGGTTTCGACAACTCTGCCATGGACGGTTACGCGCTCCGGCAGGCGGATGCCGCAGCGGCAACGCCGGAAACACCGGCAGTGCTCAGCGTCGTTGCTGACCTCCCCGCAGGTTCCGCAGAGAACCCGCGCCTACAGCCCGGTGAGGTTGCCCGGATCATGACCGGTGCCGCGGTGCCGGATGACGCGGACTGCATCGTGCCGATCGAAGAGACCGATGAGGGCACCGAAACGGTCACCATTTTTCGCGCCCCTCACGCTGCCGCCCACATTCGTCGAATGGGCACTGATGTGCGCGCGGGTGAGACGGTGCTGACTGCGGGTCGCGTTCTCGGCGCCCGTGATCTGGCTGCGGCAGCAGCCGCCGGAGCCAGCACGCTGTCGGTTTACCCAGCGCCGCGCATCGGGGTGCTCTCGACCGGAACTGAACTGCGCGAGCCAGGCGAGCCGCTGGCGCGCGGCCAAATCCACGACTCCAACTCGCTGCTACTGGCAGCGATGATTACCGAGTGTGGCGGCATCCCCGTTCAGCTCGGTTCTGTTCCCGACGACGACAATGCTCTGCGTGAGATCCTCGAGAAAAACGCACCCGACGTGGATGCGTTTGTCACCTCGGGCGGAGTCAGTGTCGGTGCCTACGACGTGGTGAAAGCGGTGCTCGCACCGCTCGATGTATGGTTCGGACCGGTGCGGATGCAGCCCGGCAAGCCACAGGGCTTTGGCCGCTTCCCTGTCGCGGCAGGGGTAGGTCCCGCAATTTTCGCTTTGCCCGGCAACCCGGTGAGCGTCTTTGTGTCCTTCGAGACCTTCGTGCGCCCGGCGCTGCTCACGATGGCGGGCCGCGCTCCGATCGTGCGGCCGACGCTCACCGCCACCGTGACAACGGGCTGGCGCAGCCCCGCGGGGCGCGCGCAATACATGCCTGCCATTGTCGAACAGGATGAGCAGGGTGCGGCATCCGTTCGGCCTGCGAGCGCGGGTGGTGCCGGTTCCTATCTCGTCGCGAGTCTGGCCGGTGCCAATGCTCTGGCCTTTGTGCCCGAAGATGTGACCGAGGTGCGCCCCGGCGACGTGCTGACTGTCACACTGGTGTCATGAGCGATCAGCCTTTCACCCACCTCAATTCCGCTGGCCAAGCCCGGATGGTGGATGTCACCGCCAAGACCCCGACCGTGCGCGAAGCGACGGCGGAAGGTTTCGTTCGCTGCTCCCCCGTGATCATTGAAGCGCTGCGCTCGGGTAACGCTCCCAAGGGAGACGTTCTGGCTGTCGCACGCATCGCCGGCATCCAAGCTGCGAAGCGCACCGCCGAACTCTTGCCGCTCGCCCACATCATCGGCGTGCACGGTGCCAGCGTTGACCTTGAGGTGACGGATGACGGAGTCGCCGTGACCGCGACCGTCCGCACCGCAGACCGCACCGGCGTCGAGATGGAAGCCATGACCGCGGTGTCGGTGGCGGCTCTCGCGATCGTCGACATGGTTAAGGGCATGGACAAGACCGTGCAGATCGAGAACGTGCGACTGCTCGCGAAGTCTGGCGGTCGTTCCGGCGACTGGCGTCGGCCGGAATAGCGCGCAGCGAGCACGCTCGCACTCGCACTACTCGGCCCGAAGTGAAAGTCGCTATCTCAGCGAAAGTCGCTAGCTAGTGGTCTCCGCCATCGAGCTGCTCCAGAATATGTCCAATCAGCGGCGCAACCACCGCGAGACCCTCTTCAACCGCTTTCGTCGACCCGGGCAGATTGACCACGAGAGCATCGCCCGCGATGCCGACCAGACCGCGACTCAGTACCGCCATCTTCGTGTGCCGAGCTCCCTCGCGGCGCAGCTCTTCGGCAATGCCGGGAATCTCGCGCGTGAGCACGGGGCGGGTTCCTTCGGGCGTGAGATCCCGGGGTGCCACTCCGGTTCCGCCACTCGTGATGACGATGCGGGCACCGGCGGCGAGCGCGGCACGGATGCCGGCAGTGACTGATTCCGCGCCATCCGGAATCACCGTCAACGACACCACATAGCCCTGCTGGGCGAGCAGCTCGACCGCACGCGGCCCCGAAGTGTCGGCGCGTTCGCCACGAGAGCTGCGGTCAGAAACCGTGATGACCGCGGCGGGCACTGCCGCAACATCGCTGCCCGTGCTGCTGTGAATGTGAACCATGGCTGCAACGCTACGGCAGGCTGCGCGCCCGGCCCACAACTAAGATTCAGAATATGCGCGAACCACAGTTTTCGATCCGACGAACGGAGCCAACAGATTGGCGTGAGGTCCGCGATCTGAGGTTGGAGATGCTCGCCGATACCCCGATGGGATTTGCGGAGCACCTCGAGGATGCTCAGCGTGCCACCGAAGCAGAGTGGCAGCGGCGCGCTGTTCGCGGGCAGAACTCGTTGGCGATTGCTGTCGCCGCGATCACCGCCGACGGCAGGTGGATCGGCACGATGGGGTGCTATGTCCCTGACGCAAAAACAGGCCCGCTCCTTGTAGGTGTATACGTCACTCCCGATTTTCGTGGCCGGAAAGCTGGCGTGACGGATGCCCTGCTCGCGACCATCGAGCAGTGGGCTTTCCAGTACGGCAGCACCCTCACCCTCGGCGTGCACGAAGACAACGCTCGAGCTCGTGCCGCCTACGAGAATCGCGGCTTCAGCCTGACGAGGCACACGGTTCCGTACATTCTCGATAAATCCCGACGCGAACTCGAAATGATCAAGCAGCTTTAGGGTGCGACCCGCTTAGTCGACCAACGGTGGAGTGCGCGGTGGCGCGACCCGACGCCGCGACACCGCTTCGTACGCGACACCGATACGCAGCAGGTCGAGGTCGGAGTACGCGGCACCGGCGAACGTGATTCCCACGGGCATCCGGATGTCGTCCATGAGCCCCATGGGAACCGTGACGGTTGGGATGCCCAAGTGCCGAATCGCGAGGTTGCCGTTCGCGACCCAGACACCGTTTCGCCATCCTGCTGCCGCCGTGGCGGGGTTCGTTCCCATATCGGCGGAGCCCACATCGGCGACCGCGGGGAAGGCTACGGCGTCGAGCTCGTTGGCCCGCATCCATTCTTCAAGGTCGACGCGGCGGGTTTCTTCGAGGCCGCGCACGCCCGCTTCGAGCTCGGGGATGTCGGTGAAGTGATCGTAGGGGTGGTCGCGCACCTGAGTCGGATACACCGCGATGTCGTCTTCGAAGCCGTCGTAGCGATCATGCGGGGTGCCTGGTGTCGTCGGGAAGATCGTGCTGCCGTCGACACCCACGATGGTGTCGAAGTTTGGGTCGCCGTTGGCCTGGAGAAAGTCTTCCCACGCCCACGCCGAGAGGTCAACGATTTCGCGCTTCAGGAACTCGGGGCTCACCAGACCGCGGGTGGCGATCGTGGGGGCGCCTGCCCGGTCAGCTTCGTAGTTCGAGACGGCCGGAAAGTCGACCTCCACCACGGTCGCGCCAGCCGCTTCGAGGTCGGAACGCGCTTGGTCAAACAGGGTCAGGATGCTCGGGCGGGTGTCAATCGCGGTTCCTGTCGGACCACCGACACCGCGCGTGCCCGAGCCCGCCTCGGTATCGCGGTTGATGTACATCCGGGGAACGCCGAAGCGCTTGCCCGCCAGCGGCAGCGCGGCAGCCACGTTCAGTTCGGTGTCGTCAGCGCCAGAATTCGCAACGCCAGCTCCAGCACCGCTCTCAGCCTGCAGCGACAGATACGTCTCCGGCCGCACACTCGACGCCGCCGGAATCTCCATCCACGGCTGCGAGCGCCAGAAGTCACCACGGGCATCTTCGTCGTCGAACACGATCACGTCGAGCACGGCGAGCAGGTCGGCCATGGTGCGGGTGTGCGGCACGACGACATCCATCGTGGGCACGAGCGGCCAATTGCCGCGCACCGAGATCACGCCACGCGAGGGCGTGTAGGCGCACAGCGCATTGTTGGAGGCCGGAGCCCGGCCGCTCGACCAGGTCTCTTCACCGAGGCCGAAGGCCGCAAAACTCGCCGCCGTTGCCGTGCCCGATCCGTTCGACGATCCCGATCCGTACGCCGCGGTGAGGTACTCGGCGTTGTACGGACTCTCAGCACGGCCGTAAACGCCGGGCTGCATTCCGCCGTTGGCCATCGGGGGCATGTTGGTGAGGCCGAGGCAGATCGCTCCGCCGTCGCGCAGGGCACCGATCGTTGCAGCATCCCGCATCGCCATCAGCTCGGCGAAGGCAGGACTGCCCGCCGCTGCCGTGAGCCCACGGTGCAGGTAACTGTCTTTGGCCGTGTACGGGATGCCGTCGAGCGGCCCGCGCAGTCGACCGGCGGCCCGGCGCGCATCAGATTCGCGCGCTTCGGCGAGCGCCTCAGGGTTCGGAACCACCACGGCATTGAGCAGCGGCCCGTTGCGGTCGTAGCGTTCGATGCGCGCGAGGTAGGCGGTGACAAGCGCTTCGCTCGTGAGAGTTCCGTCGGCGAGCGCCGCCTGCAGCTCGGCAATGGTTGCTTCGACAACGGTGAAGGTGCTCATACGATTGCTCCGTAAATCTCGGTGGCCTTCGCGGTCTCGGGCAGTTTCGGCTGCTGTTGAGTGATGCAGTGGATGCTGCCACCCCGAGCAAAGATCTCCCGGGAGTCGACCATACGCACGGCGCGGCCGGGATACGCGTCGGCCAGGATCTCGGCCGCGCGAGCATCCGCAACTTCATCGGCAAAGCCACACCCGATAACGCCACCGTTGACGACGAGGTGGTTGACGTAGCTGTAATCGACGAAGCCGTGGTCATCGCGAAGGATACTCGGCGCAGGCAGCTCCACGATCTCGAACTCGCGCCCTGCGGCATCACGTTGGCCTTTAAGAGCCGACCGAATCTCGGCCATCACCTGGTGGTCTGGATGCTCGGGGTTGGGCTGCGCGTGCAGCAGCATTCGGCCCGGCGACGCAATAGTCGCGACGATGTCGACGTGCCCGTTGGTGCCGAAGTCGTCATAGTCGCGGGTGAGGCCGCGCGGAAGCCAGACGGCGTGCGTTGCCCCAATCGTGCGCAGCATCTCACTTTCGACGCGGGCGCGATCAGCGAGCGGATTACGGCGCGGATCGAGCTGCACCGTGTCGGTCAGCAAAACGGTGCCTTCGCCATCGACGTGAAGTCCGCCGCCCTCAGCGACGAGGAGCGAGCTGACAAGTTCAGCCCCCGCGGCTTCCGCGACGAAACGACCAATCTCCGCCGACTTCGCCCACTCAGCCCAGGCCGGAGCGCCCCAGCCGTTGAAGATCCAGTCGACAGCGCCGAGCATGCCCGGCCGCTCATCGTCGAGCACGAATGTTGGCCCGATGTCGCGCATCCAAAACTCGTCGAGCGGTGCGTCGAGCAACTCAATGCTGCTGGCGAGCATCCGTCGGGCACGAAGCATTTCGGTCGGGTCAACGACCATCGACACGGGCTCAAATTGGGCGACGACATTGGCCACGTCAGCCCAAGCGGAATAGCCGAGTTCGCGTTCGGCGTCGGTCGCGCCGAGCGTTTCCCCGACGCACGGGAACGCCATCCAGGTGCGCTCATGCTCAGCGGTTTCGGATGGCATTCTCCAGCTCATGGCTAGCCTTTCGAGGATTCGATGATGGATGCCGCGAGCCGCTGCCCCACACGAATAGCACCGTCAACGTGTTGGTAGCCTTCAGCCGCGAGGTCGCTGGAGCCGAACTGAATCGGCCCAACCGGCACAAGCTGGAGCGCCCCATAGCGGGTGAGCCCGCCGAGATCGAAGCTCGCCGCGTAAGCGCCACGCGTCCACTCTTCGGAAGCCCAGTCGCTTTCGTAGTACACGGCTGGGGTGAGCGCTTCGTCGCCGTAGTAAGTGGCGAGCGACTCAAGGATGCGCTGCTTGCGGTCGGCAGGATCAAGAGCGAACAGTTCGTCGGCCTTCTCCCCCGACACGAAGCCCACGAGGGTGCCGCGCTCTTCGCCATGGTTCGTGTTGTCGTAAGCCTCGTGCACGATTTGGTACGGGCTAAAGGCTGTACCGGAAAGTCCGGCAGCACGCCAGAACGGTGTCGCGTAGGTCGCGTGCACCTTGATGACGAGACCGAGGGAGGAGTGCTGCTGCATCTGCTGGCGCATGCGCGGCAGAGCCGGAACGTAGTCGATGCGGTCATAGAGGTTTGGCGGCACGGCAACGATCACGTGCTCGGCACGCACCGCTAGCTCATCGCTCGTGACGGTCGCGCCTGTGGCGTCCCATTCGATCTGGCGAACGGCCTGCGAGAGGCGAACGACGTCGCCGCCCAGGGCGTCGGCCATGAGCAGCGGGACCTGCTGAAGCCCACCGACCACGCGCTTATCGAGAATGAAGTCGGCGTCAACGAGGTTGCTGAAGCTGCCAGCACTGGCGGCCATGAGCAACGCCTGCAGCAGCGAGAAGGCATGAGCCGGTTTGGTGAGCATTGCCTCGGCAACGTAGAGCGCAATATTGTCGACCGCTTCGGCATCCGCACTCTGGCTTTCGAGCCAGCTGCGGTACGAGATACGGTCGAATTCTGCGGCCCGCGGATGCTCCCACGGAGCCGCAATGTCGAGCTCAGCCACGAGGCCGTCGAGCAGCGCGATCAGTCGAGTGATCTCGGCTTCGGTTGCCTCACCCGCAGGGAAGATATCGCCGGTGAAGCGACGCGCAACACCATCGCGAGAGACGTAGACGCTGTCACCGTCACGGTAGCGGGAGTAGGTTTCGAGGCCGAGCTCAGCGAGCGTGTCGATGAGAGCGGTCTGGTCGGGTGACACCCATTGGCCGCCGATTTCATACATCTGGCCGTCGATGTCGTTTGTCCAGAGGCGACCGCCAATGCGGTCGCGAGCTTCGAGCACGATGACGCTCTTGCCCGCACGAACGAGAGCTCGGGCAGCGGTGAGGCCGGTGGCGCCGGCTCCGACGATAACAACGTCGCGGGTGATGGTGTTCATGATATTCATTATTTATCACCTACTCAATAAGAGTCAATAGCGGGTACACTTTTGCCATGGCAGTAGGTACCACTCGGCGGCGGAACCCCGCCGAACGCGCCCTCGAAGTGCGCGAAGCAGCGCAAACAATCGCGCTTACGCGCGGGCTTGCCGCCATCTCGCTCCGCAACCTTGCCACGCACTGCGGAGTCACCGCCCCGCTCATCGCACACTATGAGCCGAACATGGATGCCCTCGTCGCTTCCACTTTTACGGCGATCGCCGAGAAAGAAATCGCTGAAGTAACCCTGCACGCGCTGGCACCCGTCGGGCCACTCGACCAGTTTCGCGCGCTCCTTAGCGCCCTCGCCGATCCCGCCCGCGACAACGTCGGCGAAGTGTGGTGTGACGCCTGGAGCCTCGGCCGCAAAAACGAGCCCCTTGCCGAAGCAGCCCGCCACTCAATGGATTCTTGGCACGCGCTCGCCATCGACATCATCCGGGCCGGTCAGGATGCCGGAGAGTTTGCCGCGATCGCGCCCGAGCGTGCAGCCCTAGTGCTCTTCGCCCTCGTGGATGCCACTGCGTCCTACCAGCTGGTCGATTTTCGCAGTCGAGAAACCCGCGACGCTCTCGTGCGCGAAACCCTCGAAGACATGCTCGACGTGTCGCTGAAGTTGGGCGACGACGCTCGAAGCCCCAGCAACAAACCGACCGTCTAGCGGTTCCGCGGGCCACACTCTGCACGCACAACAAAGCCCCGCATTCGTTGAGAATACGGGGCTTGTGTTGGTCGTAACTACTTGCAGATCGTCAGCTTTGCTACTCCGCTGCCAAGAGCTCCCGTTCCGCCAAGCAGAACTCGGCTGGAGGTTTCGAAGTCGTTCAGGTTGCTCACAACGCCCTTCGGAACACAGTTTCCTGGCACCACATACAAGGGGGCCGATGTGCCGCCCGCGAGCGCAGCGCCAGCGAGAGCATCCGCGAATCCGGTACCGACAGCGAAGAAGGCCCGCGGTGCGGTGTCGAAGCTTGCGCTATTGATCGCCTCCGAAGTTTCGTAGCGGTTAGAGCCGGAGTATCGAGTGACCTTCGTGACGCCGGGCTGCGCATCTAGAGCCTTGAAAACTTTGCTCGAGACCACACCGGTTCCTCCGGCGATCATGATCTTCGAAATATCAAGGCGATCGATGAGCTTGGCGGTTGCTGAGTCGACGCCGCTACCGGTGCCGTCGATCAGGATGACCGGGCTTCCCGTATTTCCCGCTGCAGCACTGGCACTCAGAGCGTCGGGGTAGTTGGCACCAGTGGCGAAGAATGCGGTGTTCGATCCATTAGGGAACGCTCGCTCGATCACGATGCGTGACGTCTCGTAGCGGCTTGCGCCAC
Source organism: Salinibacterium sp. NK8237 (assembly GCF_015864955.1). Classification (NCBI taxonomy): domain Bacteria; kingdom Bacillati; phylum Actinomycetota; class Actinomycetes; order Micrococcales; family Microbacteriaceae; genus Salinibacterium; species Salinibacterium sp. NK8237. The sequence continues at coordinate 1,360,965 of NZ_JADYWE010000001.1, forward strand.
CGTCACGTCGAATCTTGGGCGCCAGTGCTGCGAGTTGCTTATAGATAGAACTCGACAGCACACCGCTTCCGCCGACGACCACGATAAGGTCTGGATCGAGCCGTTTGATCTCGTTCTTCACTACGGTCGGCAACCCTGTCGGCGGGGTCAAAAGAAGCGGACCGCCCTGCGCGGCTGCGGCAGGAGCCGCGCTGAGAGCATCGGGATAGTTGGCACCGGTTGCAACGTAGACGACGCTGACTCCCGGGTCGTACTCTTGCGAGATTGCGACCGCAGTCGAATAACGGTCGGAGCCCGAGAGGCGCTCGACGCCACTCGGCAATGTCACCGAAGGGACGCTCGAGCCGTACTTGGCAAAGTTTTGTACCGCCCAAGTGGAGTTGCCGACGGTGATAAACGAAATACCGATGTCGGTGTAATCGCCCATGATGTTCGCGCGGTGCCCGGCAGAATCCATCCACGCATTATGAACGGCAGTAGGTGTTGTCCACCCTCGGGCAACGTTTTCCCCGGAGCGACTCCAGCCACTCGGGATCTGCGAGGAATAGCTCGGATTGTGTGCCATGACCCCGTTGGAAGCCATCTGCTGCGCCCACGTCAGCGACACCTTACTGAGCGACGAGTTCAGCTTCAGTGGGCCAAGACCCTCCGCTGCTCTCGCACTATTCACCAACGAGAGGATGGTGCTCTCTCCCGCTGCTGCAGCTGGCGTCGGCGCTGATGAAAGCGCTATGCCTGAAGCTAGAACCCCCACGATCGCCAACATGCCCAATGCGCGTACGACTGTGCGTCGCGCTCGAAACCCCCCGGTTTTTCCCACGAATCGAACGTTACGCGAGGCCTGCACGCACCGATAGTCCCCTCTTCCGGGGACCGAGAACCGCTCGTAGCCACCCTTATGGGGTGCGAGCCGGGAAACTATTCCGGCACAAATTCGGCACAAAAGAAAAGCCCCACATCACAAGGATGCGGGGCTTTTGCTGGCGGTACCGGTGGGATTTGAACCCACGGTGCGTAAGTAATCGCCGACAGAGTTCCTCACTATCGGTCGATGAAATCCTCGCTGGAGAACTTGCGCTAGCGACGCGAGAGGAGGGAAGTCATCTGAAGTCGACCGCTGTGAATCCAGACATCCGAATACTCGACCGGTCGGTCGTCTGCAAGATAAGTGACCTGCTGCAGATATTGCACGGGCGCTCCCACCTCAAGATTGAGATGATCGGCCACATCGGCCTCAGCCGGCTGGGCGCTGAAAGTGCGCCGGGCGGACGCGATCCTCAACCCATACGTTCCTTCAAGGGTGCCAAAGAGGCTCTTCTCCTCAAAATCTACGAGTTCAATGCCGTTTGCCAAGTCAGTGCGGACATAGTTGTAGAGGAGCACCAGAGGTCCACGCTCAGCGCTACGAAGTCGAACTAGTTTCAGAACAGAGCCCCCTTGCGGGACCTCCAAGAGCGCCGCGACGGGCGCCGGCGGGGTCTCGAGCGAACACTCAAGCACTCGAGTCGTCGCCACGATTCCTTGGTGGGCGAAATCTTCAGACAGCGTGCTCAGCTTCTGAGCGATTGCGGGCTCGATCGTCGTCGAGATCACGAAAGTGCCTCGACCACGCACCTGTCGAAGGAGCCCTTCTTCGATGAGTGTCGTGATTGCACGTCGCAGGGTGCCTCGGCTTACGCCCAAGTCATTAGCCAATTCTGGCTCGCTCTTGAGGCGGTAGTGCGCTGGCCACTCCCCGGACAGAATTCGTGCCCGGATTCCCTCAGAAATCTGAACATGAATGGCGGTTGGGGCATCACGATTGATCACTTCACTCAACGTGGTGGTCACGGAACTCCCTTAGCTTAAGTAATGAATACCACCGTCCCGACGCATCACGCAATCGGGACGGTGATCTTTGATCAATAACTGACGGTGTTCTCGTCTCCGCCGTCCCGAAGAATTTCGATCCCCGCGCTGGTGCCGAGCAGGACAGCGCCAGCACGCAGCAGGTTAAGGCCCTGCGTGTAGCTCTTGATCGAGCCGGAGGCCTTCACGAGAACGCCGGGGCGGGCGCGCTCGACGAGAAAACGAACGCTTTCCGGGTTTGCAGTTTCGATCTGCCCGCTGCTGGCGTTCTTCAGGTAGGCAGCCCCCGCATCCATGGCGAGTTCAACCGCAATATCCTTCTCAGCATCCGTCAACAACGGCAGCTCCAGCATCACTTTGACGGGGATGCCCGAGGCACGAACGACTCCAGCAATGTCTTCTCGGAACTCGTCGTACATTCCACTCTTGAGCCATCCGATCTGCACCCCGATGTCGAGCTGCGTTGCTCCGAGGCGTGCGATCTCAGCAGCCTCGGCTGCTTTGCCTGCGCTGGTCATTACACCAACGCTGGGGAAATCGAGGGCTGATGCAATCTGGATGCCGGTGCCGGCGAGTTCGGCTGCGACCAAGGGCACCCACGAAGCGGGAACCATCGCGGCATTGAACCCGTACTTGACGGCTTCCTGAGCGTGGGCGATCATCTCATCGCGAGTGGATCCAACCTCGATCTTGGTGTGCTGAATGTACGGAGCCATCTCAGCAGGGGTGAGCATGAGCTCAGGGGTAGTAGCAGTTTCAGACACTTGTTTCTCTTTCTATTGCGTGTTGTCGGCACCGTTAGCGGGGCGACACTGTGGCGCTTCTGCGCCGTGGTTAGAGTTGTGATGCGTAGTAATCAGGGGCGATGACGCCGTTCCCGCCGAACCACTTAGGCACGTCGACACCGCAGAACAGGCCGATGTTTCCCCAGGGTTCGAAGGCACCGGTGCGCACGATGACCTTGGCTTGGTCGGCGACTTCCTTGAGCATCTCGGAGTGCGGGCGACTCGTGAAGTCGGCCGTGTTGAAGCGCTCGTGGAGCCATCCATCAAGTTGTGGGTTGTTGGATGTCACGTCATCGGCCCGCACAACGCCCTCGACTACGATTTCGTCAGCGATTAATCCAATGACCGTTCGAAGGTCGGGAAGATTCTCGGCTACAGCGAGGTCAATCCGGTGGGCCGTCCGCGGGATCGGAAATCCGGCGTCGACCACCAGAATGAGATCAGTGTGCCCGAGCGTGGCCAGAGCACCGCTTAGTTCGGCGTTCAGAATGCCGTTGCGCTTCATGTGGTTCCTTTCGATGTGTGGTGATGCGGTTAAGCTGCTGTCGAAACAGCACCGGTGGCGAGGGTCATGATTGATTCCTCAGTTGCAGACGCCGTATCGACAATCCCGACTAGACGCCCTTCGCTCAGGACCGCGATGCGATCTGTGATGGTGAGCAGTTCGGGCAGGTCGGAGGACGAACACAGAATTGCGACTCCCTCGGCAGCGAGGGCGAAGAGTTGCTCGTAGATTTCAGACTTCGCTCCCACGTCCACACCACGCGTCGGCTCATCAAGTACCAAAACTCGTGGTTCGATCGCGAGCCAACGGCCAAGCATTGCCTTTTGTTGGTTACCGCCCGAAAGGTTGGTAATCGGCTGGTCGATCGTTGCAGTCTTAACGCGGAGCGCTTGGGCTCGTTCGTTGGCACCGCGATCAAACGCACGGCGTCGGATAAGGCCGAGTCGCGTGAACGCCCGCACGGTGAGAGCTCCAATGTTGTCCCCGACGCTCATCGTCGAGAGCAAGCCCTGAGCACGTCGTTCCCCCGGCACGAATGCTAGCTTGGCTTCGATGCTCGCGATGGGAGTGCGGTTCACGTAGGGCACTCCGCCTAGTGTGACGGTTCCACCGGTCCCTTTAGTTGCTCCGAAGATGTTTTGCAGCATTTCAACGCGTCCCGAATCAGGGAGCCCCGCGACTCCGAGAATTTCACCTGGGTGTAGTTCAAAGCTGATGGATGAGTGGCGGGTTCCGCTGAGCTCGTTAATTGCAATCGTCGGGATAGCTCCCGATGCAGGAATGGGGCGTGCACCCGATTGAGCGCGCGTGGTGAGTTCGCTCAGCTCGCGACCCACCATCGCCGCAACAACCTGTTGTGGTGTGGTTTCGTCGGCACGCCACGAGGCAACGTGCTTTCCGTCTCTCAGCACCTCGATCTGATCCGCGAGCGCGAACACCTCGGGCATGCGGTGCGATACATAGACGAGTGTTGTCCCCGCAGCCTTCAGCCGTGCCATCAACGCGAAAAGCCGATCGGACTCTGCCGGGGTCAACATAGCCGTTGGCTCATCCAAAATGAGCACGCGGCAACCCCTCGCGATCGAACGAGCCACGACAACAAGTTGCTGGGTCGCCATGTCGAGCTCACGAACCGGCATCCGCGGATCAATCCGCAACCCGAGTTCATCGAGCAGAGCAATTGTCCGCTGCACCATTGCGCGCTGTGACGGGAACAGTCTGTTTCCTGGTTCAACGCCCGCGAGGATGTTCTCCGAAACCGTGCGGTCCAGTAGGAGCGAGAGCTCTTGAGGGACGATTGCGACACTGTGTTCGGTAAGCATCGTGTTGGGACTGAATGAGGTGACCTCTCGGTCGAAGAAGGAAACGCTCCCTCCACTCGGCGGTTGCAGGCCCGCAAGAATCTTGAGCAGCGTTGACTTTCCGGCGCCGTTCTCTCCGAGGAGCGCGGTTACTTCGCCGACTGGTACATCGAAGCTCACGTCCTCGAGAGCACGCACTGGGCCGAAGCTTCGGCTGAGTCCTCGGATGATTACTGCCGGGGGCGGTGTCATTTGCTTACTCATGGTGGGGCCTGAATCGTCGGGCAGAGGGAGCGTAGCCATTAGCCCTCTACCGTCGCTTCGCTCAGGTTGTCCTGCGTGATGAACTCGGCGCCCGTGTCTACACCGGTGATCGCGGTGCCTTCGGTGAGGAAGTCATACAGGATCTTTACTGCCTGGTAGCCCTGCTCGGAGGGGTTCTGGCTAATTGTGAAAGTAATGACACCGTTCTCTACGAACTCGGCGGTCGACGGCAGCAGGTCAAAGCCGACGGTCGTGATCTTCCCTGTGTTTCCGGACTGCTCTACCCACTGCGCGGCTGCCGTTGTTGAGCAGCAATCGAGGCCAGCGATGGCTACGACATCCGAGAGTCCAGCCATGGTCGACTCAACTGTGTTGTACGCAGCGTTGGGTTCGTTGCCAACGTTTACGGGGCCGACGAGCTCGAGGTCGCTACCTTCGAAGCCAGCCTCAAATCCACCGAATCGTTCGTTCGACCAGCCTGCACCGGTGTCGAGCGAGAAAACTACGACCTTGCCGGTCGTGGTGTCACCGAGTTGGGTGATGAGTTCTTCAGCCTGAGACTGTCCAGATCCTCGGAGGTCCTGGCCCACGAAGCCCATTTGTTGGGAGTCGGGGTTGTCCGTGTTGAAGGAAATGATCGGGATTCCTGCAGCAAAAGCCTGCGCGATCACAGGCTTGAGTGCATCACTCGACGCCGAGGAGACAGCAAGACCGTCAATAGCCTCTTGCTGAATGAGCGTCTGAAGTTCAGAGACCTGTTTTGCTGCATCGCCTCCGGTGGGTCCGACAAGCTGCACATCAACGCCGAGGTCGCTACCTGCACGCTCCATACCTTCGCTGATCGGAGTTGCAAATGCCAACGACGGGTCGTGGTAGCTGAGCTTGATACGCAGCTCGTCACCATTGTCGATTCGTTCTTGAATGTAACCGGCAAGTTCGAAACTGCCGTCTGCGCTCGCGCCATCGTTGGCTGCGGTGATTGCTCCGCAGCCGCTGAGTGCGAGTGCAGCAGTGGCAACGACGGCGCCTGCTGTGAGTAGGCGGTGAGCCTTAGTGCGAATGGACATCAATACTCCTTTGGTTGTGTCCTGATGGATTTCTTGCTGTTGCGCCGAGCGCAGGTGGTAAGCCGCTCAGCTAGGGGAAGACGCGATATTTCACGCCTTGGTTTTACGTTTGCGCTGCCAGGTATCGGCAGCGACTGCTGCGACGATCACGAGACCGGTGACGACGGTCTGCCAGAACGACGAGATGCCATTGATATTGAGGATGTTCTGCAGCAGTCCGATGAAACTGACACCGATGATGGTGCCCCACATCGTTCCGGAACCACCGAAGAGTGCAGCACCACCGATAATCACGGCCGAAATCACCGTGAGTTCGAGCCCGGTTCCCGTAACCCCCTGGACATAGGAGAGGAACGAGAGGCCGAGCACTCCAGCAATCGCGGCAGTGAGACCCGAGAGCACGAAGGCAGTGAGCTTGACTGATTTCACATTGATACCGACGAGGCGAGCAGCTTCTTGGTTGCCCCCGACCGCGTACGTGTTGAAACCGAGGCGTGACCGCGACAGCAGAATGACTCCCACAGCAGCGATAGCAGCGAAGATCAACAGCTGCATGGGAACCACTCCGAAGAGTCGTCCCTGACCCAGCAGCGAAAACTCGGTAACGCCGGGCAGTTTCGCGCTCAATGAAATGGGGGCGCCATCCGAAATCAACAGCGTCACTCCTCGGAACACGCTCAGGCTTCCGAGCGTCACGATAAATGACGGCACACCAAGCAACACGACGGCGAGACCGTTGAGCAGACCAGCGAACGCTCCAACGGCAAGGCCGATCAAGGACGCCACCGGCCAGCTCATTCCCGCCACAATCGCCATACCCGTTGAGACAGCGGCTAGCGCGTAAATTGAACCCACCGAAAGGTCAATCTCGCCGTTCACGATGACGAACGTTGCGCCAATCGCCATGATTCCGATTTGGGAAATCTGCTGCCCGACAGACAGCAGGTTTCCGGACTGCGCAAAGTTCGGGGAGAGCACTGTGCCGAGGATGAAGAGCAGCACGAGCGCGGCGAAGACTCCGGATTCTCTCGCGTGGAGGAGCTTTCGAAAGTCGAAGCGTGCTCGTGGCGCGCTCAGTGTCGATGTGGTCATCGGGTCGATCCAATCGTTGAATCCAGCTGGCTACGTGTGGGAAGTGAGGGAATGACACCCGCGATGGTGACTGCGTGGGCGCCTGCGTCCGCAGCAAAAGCAGCAGCTTCGGAAAGCACACGGCCTTCAGCAAGAGCTACAGCGAGCGCCGCGGTGAATGAGTCGCCCGCACCGGTGGTGTCGACGACGTTTTCCACAGTGCGTGCCGCAATCTCGATGGTCCCGTCGGCATCGGAGGCAAGCGCCCCAGCACCACCGCGGGTGAGAATCGCGACGCCCCCCGTTCGCTGGCGCAGCGCGTTCACGAGTTCTTCGTCCGTGAGCCCGTGATCGGGAGCGAGACCCAACAGCACGGGAGCTTCGGTCTGATTCGGAGTGATGATGTCAATGAGCGGCCAGAACGCATCCGGGAGCTTTTGGGCTGGTGCCGGGTTGAGAAGCGTGCGGGTCCCTGTTTCGCGCCCGATGCGCAAAGCCGCTTCCACAGCCGACAACGGGATCTCCATCGAGATCACCACAATGTCGGAATCAGCGATCGCTGTTCGGAAGGGTTCGACCGAACTCTCATCGAGTTCGTCGAGTGCGCCGGGAGCGATGGAGATGCAGTTTTCGCCAGAGGGATCAACGAGGATGAAGCCAACCATCGTTGCCCCCGATGCGGTGATCACGTGATCTGCGTTCACCCCTTCTGCACGCCAGAGCGAACGAGCCGAAGCACCGAACGCGTCGTCGCCGATGGCGGTGAGGAATGCTACCTCTGCGCCAAGTCTCGCTGCGCCGATGGCCTGGTTCGACCCTTTTCCGCCGGGGCCTTCGTCGAATGTTCCGCCGGAGACGGTCTCGCCGGGGGCGGGAACTCTCGGGACACGCATCGTCAGACCGACGCCGTAGCTACCGACAACTGAAATCTTCATTGATTTAGACCGTACTTCTATGTACCTAGACAACTATGAACATGACGAGCATAGGGTCGCGCTACTGCGGAAGTCAATCCAGCGATCACAATCGATAGGAAGAGATAGTTTCCTCAGTATTCGCAGGCACACCAAGGAAGCCCGGAACCGGGCTGGCCCGACACTCAGACCATCGATCCGCGCACGAAAAAGCCCCACATCACAAGGATGCGGGGCTTTTGCTGGCGGTACCGGTGGGATTTGAACCCACGGTGCGCTTTCACGCACACAACTTTTCGAGAGTTGCACCTTCGGCCGCTCGGACACGGTACCGGGAGAGAGTTTAGTACAGATATCGACGGCGTGCGTTCACGGGTTCCGGCGCATCCAATCGAGGCAGTGCACGAGCAGGGCGCTCGCCACGCAGAATGCGCCAGCGATGATGCACAGCGGTGACGCAGTTTGGGCGAGGTTGAACAACTGCCAGCTGTTTTCGTCGATCGTTCCGCGACCATAAAGTCCCTTGAACGACCACCACAGCCCTCCGACTCCGCTTGCCATGAGGACACCACCAACCGACCACAGAACGTAGATCCAGGGATTGCGAGCGAGACTTGTTGGCGTGCTCGTGACTTCCGGGCCCTCGACGACAGCCGCGCCATCCAGATACTGCGTCTGGGGCGTCGTGGGATCGGAGACGGGCATGGGTGCGACTGCGGATGGGGGTGCAGAGAGTGACGGGCCGCGTTCATCACGCGCGACCTGCGGCGGTGCCGGGGCTACGGAGGTAGCGACGGGCTGGCGGTAACTATCAACTGTCCGTGCGGTGCGAGTGCTCTCTTCTCTCGGGCCACCCTCACCTGCCGCATAACCCCGTTGAAAAACGGGGTCGAATCGGGGGTCAATGCTTTTGTCTGTCGCCACGGTGCTCCCTTGTTCGCCCTCTCATCGTAGGCAGAAAGCATCCAAAAGTCGCGCTTTCCTCATCAATCAATTATCCGGAGCGCTGTTCCGCTCGCGGCGCTGTTCCGCTCGCGGCGCTGTTCCGCTCGCGGCGCTGTTCCGCTACCGGCACTGATCCGCTCGAGGCACTGTTCCGCTCGGGGAGAACACCCACCTGAGCCCATACCCCCCTAGGTATGCTGGGTTGATGAGCTCTTCCCCCACGCACCGCACACGCCGCATCCTCGTTATCGGTGGAGTCGCCGCCGGAATGTCCTTCGCCACGCGCATGCGTCGTCGCGATGAGCACGCCGAGATCGTCATCTTTGAACGCAGCGGTCACGTGTCGTTCGCCAACTGCGGGCTTGCGTACTATCTCGGCGGTGTCATCACCGACCGCGACGAGCTGCTGCTGCAGACTCCCGCAGGCCTCGGCAGCCGCTTCGGCCTCGACGTGCGCGTCAACCACAACGTCACCGCCATCGACCCGACCCAACGCAGCATCACCGTGCACAACCACGTCGACGACACCATCAGCACCGAAAGCTACGACGAGCTCGTGATCGCGACCGGCGCGAGCGCAGTCATTCCTGCCATCCCTGGCAGTGAGCGGATGCTCGTGCTGCGCAATATCGAAGACGTCGACCTGCTCCAGTCCTCCCTCGACGCCCTCGACCCGGCGACCGCGAACGTTGTCGTTTTGGGTGCCGGCTACATCGGCATCGAGATGGCCGAAAATCTTGCCAAGCGCGGCCTCAAGGTCACTCTCGCGCAACGCCCCGCGCATGTGCTCGGAACCTTCGACGCCGAAATGGTCACCCCGATCGAAGCCCACCTTCGCGAGAACGGCGTTGCCCTCCACCTCGCGACGGAAGCGATCGCGATGGATGACACCTCCGTCCAGCTCAGCGACGGCTCCAGCGTTGCCGCAGACCTCGTCGTCGCGGCTGTTGGTGTGCGACCCGACAACGGGCTCGCCGTGCACGCTGGCCTCGCTACCGGGCCAACGGGCGGCATCCGGGTCAGTGCTGGGTATCAGACCAGCGCACCCCACATCTATGCGATCGGCGACGTCGCCGAGAAGGTCGGGGCGATCAGCGGCGAGCACGAACTCGTTGCGCTTGCGGGGCCAGCCAACCGTGACGGCCGCTACCTTGCCGACACGCTCGCCGGGGATCACGTGCACTCGAAGCCCGCACTCGGCACCGCCATTGTCGGCGTTTTCGATCTCACCGCCGCCAGCCTCGGTTCGACCGAGCGCGCGCTGCGTGCTGCCGGTCGCGACATTCGCGTGATCCACACCCACCCGGTGTCTCACGCTGGCTATTACCCCGGCGCCCAGTCGCTGTCACTCAAGCTCATCGTCGACGCCGCCACCGATCTCATCCTCGGCGCCCAAGCCGTCGGGCGCGAAGGTGTCGACAAGCGAATGGATGTGATTGCGACCGCCACGAGCGTCGGCCTCACTGCAAGTGCTCTCGCCGACCTCGAGCTCTCCTATGCGCCGCAGTATGGCTCAGCCAAAGACCCCATCAACCACCTCGGCTACGTCGCCAAAAACCTGCGAGACAACCTCAGCGCCTCGATTCAGTGGCACGAGATCGATGCCGAACTGGAGGCGGGCACGCTGCTGGTGGATGTTCGCACCCCCGCCGAATTCGAAAGCGGCGCCATCCCGCACGCCGTCAACATTCCGCTCGACGATTTGCGCAGCCGCTTCGGCGAGCTCGACGACCGCCGCGTGATCGTGCACTGCCAGGTCGGACAGCGCGGCCACACCGCCGTGCGCATCCTCACCCAGCACGGAATCGACGCCGTCAATCTCGATGGCGGCTACCGCACATGGCTCGCGGCCAACGCCTAATCAACCACTCGCTCATATTCAGCTGACCACTTCACCCCAAGGAATCCCCATGAACACCGTTACACCTCAGACCCTCTCCGAACTCACCAACCCCGTCGTCGTTGACGTGCGCGAACCCGGCGAATACGTTTCGGGGCATGCGCCTGCGGCCGCGAGTATTCCGCTCGGGGAACTCGTTGCTCGTGTCGAAGAACTCGACCGTGACGAGACCGTCTACGTCATCTGCGAGAGCGGTGGACGCAGCGCTCAGGCCGTCGAATGGCTCAACACTCAAGGCTTCGACGCTGTCAACGTCGAGGGCGGAACTTCCGCCTGGCGTACTGCCGGCCTGCCCGTCACGAAAGGCAACTAGTCATGACCGCCTCTGAAGTTGCTACCTCTGAAGTCGCCACCTCCGCGGATGCCGCTACCGGGCACGACCCCGAAGCCATGCGCAAGGTCATGAACCGCCTCAAGCGCGCCGAAGGTCAGCTGCACGCCCTCATCCAGTCGATGGGAGCCGACTCGAACTGCAAAGACGTTGTCACGCAACTCGCTGCCGTCAGCAAGGCACTCGATCGCGCCGGTTTCATGATCATCGCGAACGCCCTGCAATCATGCTCGACGGATGATGCGGATGGCGAGGGCAACCACGATGGAATGTCCCATGCTGACATCGAGAAGCTCTTCCTCACTCTCGCCTAACAGTGTCGGTCGTGCCGCCTAGGGTTGAAGCATGGCCCGAGCTGTAAGTAATTTTCGCTGCACTGAGTGCGGCTGGACGAGCATTAAATGGGTGGGCCGCTGCGGCGAATGCCAGCAGTGGGGCACCGTGACGGATGCTGGCGCAGCAACAGGCATCACCAAGCGCGTGGCCACCGTTGCCGTCTCTAACACGAGCGGCGCACGCTCCATCACCGAGATCGGTGCCGAGTCCGTTGCGCACTGGCCGAGCGGCATCGCCGAGTTCGACCGCGTGCTCGGCGGCGGCGTCGTGCCCGGCGCTGCCATTCTGTTGAGCGGCGAACCCGGCGTCGGCAAGTCAACGCTGCTACTCGAGGTGGCGTCGCGGGCTGCGGCATCCGGTCAGCGTGTTCTGTATGTCACGGCCGAAGAGTCGGTGAGCCAAGTTCGCTTGCGCGCCGAACGCACCAACGCCCTGCACCCGTCGCTGTTCTTGGCCGCCGAGACCGATCTCGGCACGATCCTCGGTCAGATCGATCACGTCAAGCCACAACTAGTGATCGTCGACTCCGTGCAAACGGTCGCCTCTGCCGCAACCGAGGGCATCGCGGGCGGGCCGTCGCAAGTGCGCGAAGTTGCGTCCACTCTCATCCGGGTCAGCAAAGACCAGAACCTGCCCATCCTCCTTGTGGGTCACGTCACTAAAGACGGCACCATTGCGGGCCCACGCCTGCTCGAACACCTCGTGGATGTCGTGCTCCAGTTCGAAGGCGACCGCCAGACGGCGCTGCGCTTTGTCCGCGCCCACAAGAACCGTTTTGGCTCCACCGAAGAAGTCGGTTGCTTCGAGATGACCGGCGAAGGCATCGCCGAGGTTTCCGACCCCAGCGGCCTCTTCCTTTCCCACGCCCGCCAACCCGTGAGTGGCACGTGCGTCACGATCGCCCTCGAAGGTCGGCGTGCTCTGCCCGTTGAGGTGCAGGCGCTGATCGTGAAATCTCAGGCTCCCCAACCGCGCCGCGTCGTCAACGGCGTCGATGCCTCACGAGTGGCCATGCTGCTCGCGGTGCTTGAGCGGCGAGCGGGAATCCCTCTGTCTACCTTCGATGTGTACGTGTCGACCGTGGGCGGCATCCGCGTCACGGAGCCCGGCGCCGACCTCGCGATCGCGCTCGCCATCGCCAGCGCGTATAAGGACAAAGCGTTCTCCGCCACCATGGCCGTCGTCGGCGAGATCAGTCTGGCTGGCGAGATTCGACCGGCATCATCCGCGAAGCAGCGACTGGCAGAAGCAGCACGCCTCGGTTTCGACACCATCATCGATGCCGACGCTGCCCACGTGCGTGAAGCCCTCCGCCTGGCCTTTGCTGGCGCGACCGACGAGCGCGTGCAGATCCCCGAGTTCTAACCACTCGGTTTCGCGCAACTCCCCCGAGAACGAAGCAACGGCGGCTCATCCGAAGATGAGCCGCCGTTGCACTGCTAGGTGGTGAAATGTTGGCTAGCCGAACAGGGTCCAGAGACCCCAGTCCTCTACGCGCCAGCTGATCCAGCCGTTCTCACGCTGCAAGCTGACCAGAATCGAATCGCTCTCACCGCTTGCTGGCTTCACTGCGCGACACGTGAACGTGTCACCGATGAGGACCGGCGGAGTAGAGGGGCACGAAAGCTGAATGTCCGCTCCGAGAGTTGCGGCTTGAGCCTGAATCGAATTTTCAATCTGGTTGCTGAAGGTCTGCGGGATCAAGGAGATGAGCAGTCCGGGAAGAATCAACATTCCGATAACCAGCGACATCATCGAGCCAGTCCAGGTCGCGATTGGTGCGATGCCCTTACCGGTCTCTTTCATGGTGCGAAGGCCGCGAATCACGAGGTAAACAGGTGCAGTGAGGAATGCCCACGCTGCGCTTGCAGGTTCTTCGTGTCCCCACACCTGCAAGAGCAGGTTGTCGTAGGCAGCAAGGCCGAGCACAACAATATAAGGAGCAATCCAGACGACAAGGAGCAGCGGCAAGTTGCTGCCAAGGCCTGCGCCCGCAATCAAGAACATGCTGGTCAAAAGTTGAATCACCGGCAGGATCGCGATGAGCCACACAGCCGCGTTGTAGGTGCGGTGTTGGCGAATCTCGCGCTCAGGCGCAGCTTCTTCTTCGGCGTACGAGCTGAGAGTGGATGCACCGGGCATCGAGTTCGCGTGAGCATTAGCCGACTTCGGCAGCAGCATCGGCTCATCGGCCTGCTGCGCGTCGTCAATGGGTGCCTCGAGTTCACGCAGGGTCATCGCGAGAAGCGGCTGAGCGCTTAGCTCGTCGTGAACCGGAGCAGTCTCGGGCTCGGGCTCGCTGCGCGTCTCCGTTGTGAGGAAGTCGTCGGTGTCGTGGCGTTCGCGATCGCGCTGTTCACGCCGCGACGGAAGCTCATCGACATCATCGTCATAGTCGTCGTCGGCGAACGCAAGCTTCGTCGTCGGCTGCACAACAATAGGGGCACGTGCATCTGAGGTGTGCTCGGTCCAGGCCTGGGCATCCCACCAGCGCAACTGGGGCAAGCCCAGTGGATCTGGGTACCATCCGGCTGGCACACCGAAACTGTTGTCTTCCACGTTGAACAGAGTAACCGTCACAGAGTCGGGATAGAAAGACCTGTTTATAACATTGATGTCGGCGTGAGTCTGGATGTAACCCTAAAGAGTGCCGAAAATGGCCTTAAATGGTCTATTTTCGACCATTTGTCCCCTGAACTGGGTCAGACGCCCGATTTCTCCTGAAGGGCAAAAATCTTTCCACAGGGCGTCAGAGAGAGGGCTACCTAGGAAAGGGTGAGGGCATCGAGAATGTCATCGGGCTCTGCTTGCATCGCGTGGGGGCCAGCGACGTCGAACCAGACCGACTCCAGAACGCCTCGATTGGTCTCCAAAAAGGTGCGCAAGTCATCCGCGCGATAGGCGACGACCTGATGGTCGGTCTCCTCGGGCAGCATCGCAACGTATGCCTCGACCGACGAGAACAGCAACAGCATGTACTTGTCAGCTTCTCCGCGACGAAAGACACGCACTTGCGCTTCGTTCTCGTTCGACGCGCTGCCGTCAGAGGCGGCGCCGTCACTGGCAGTATCCGTGAGCAGCGGCACCATCACGCGGTCGTTACGCAGCGCCAGAGCCACTGCTACCGGGTCGCCAGCTTCCAGAGCTTGAGCGAGCAAGGGCGAGCTGAAGTCGGCACTCTGCGCCGAGGAGGATGAAGAATCCATAACCAATCCGGGTTAGTTCAAAATGAACTGTTTGGTGCTCTCCGACGTGATGTCGCCAACAGAGACCTCGAGGTGATAGCTGGCACCGTCCGCAGTGACAACGGGGCGGTCTGACTCGCATGTGTCTGTGGCCGACCGGGTGCGGTCCCACTCAATTGAGCTCGACTGCACGGAGACGCCAGGCTGCAACGTAATGGTGGCCGGCTCGCCTTCGGTCTGACAGTGCTGCGAGTTCCAGATTTCGTCACTGCCGCTGGTAACCACGAACTGTTGGATGTCGCTTCCGGCTTCGACAACACAGGGTTCCGTCATCGTGCTCTTGATTGAGAATGACAGCTGCGGGTTCTGGTCCTCGCTGTAGCTCGAATCATCGGTGATTGCTTCGAGCGTGAGCTTGGCCGGATCGCAGATGAGCGAGCCAGACGCATCAGTGGCAGCTGGCGTGCTGGATTCCGCGGCCGAGGGATCCGTTTCAGATGCCGATGGCGAGGTGGTTGCGGTATCCGACGAGGCTTTAGGTCCGAAGACAATCAGAAGAATGATGGCGATCACGGCAAGGAGTCCTAGCCCGACGATCAAGCGTCGGCGCCAATAGACGCTGCTTGACTGCGGGCCGACAGGCTTCCTAAACGTCGACATACCGCAAGGCTAAACGTCTGAGGCCGCTAAAGACGCTTCAGCATGCGCGTGTTGCCGAGGGTATTGGGTTTTACACGGGAAAGATCAAGGAATTCGGCGATACCTTCGTCGGGCGAGAGCGCCAGCTGTGCAAACACCGTGGGATCCACGAGATCTTCTTCGACTGGCTCGAAGCCGTGCCGGGCAAAGAACGCGGTCTCAAACGTGAGACAAAACAGGCGCTCGAGGCCGAGCGTCTTGGCGTCCCGCTCGATCTGGTCGAGCAACGCATGGCCGACACCGGTGCCCAACCATTCGGATGCGACAGCAAGCGTTCGCACCTCGGCAAGGTCGTGCCACATCACGTGCAGAGCACCGCATCCGATGACCTCGCCGTCAGCCGATACCGCAACGCGAAACTCTTGCACCGCTTCGTAGAACACCACGAGATCTTTGCCGAGCAGGATGCGCTGATTCACGAGCGGCTCCACGAGCCTCTGGATGACCCGTACGTCGGATGTCGTCGCCGGGCGGATAGTGAATGTGGTCACGCGCTAACGCTACAGCTCAGGGCCGCGCACACCCCGCACTCGCGTGCGGGTTTCGCCGAACGTCCGCCGACCGTCTGCTGGTCGGCTGCTGACCACGTTGGGCGTGCGCGTTAACGACGAAGTGGCTGGGCCGACACCTCGCGGTGCGGCCCAGCCACTTATCGTCTGCGGTGAGGTTTAGGCCTCGACCTCAGCCGGCTCCTTTTCGGGGAGACCGGGCTGGCGGCTTGTGACGAACACGAACTTGTTGTCAACGAAGTCAACGTGAACGTGGTCGCCCGCGTTGAGTTCACCGTGAAGGATCTTCTCGCTGAGCGCGTCTTCGACTTCGTGCTGCACTGCGCGGCGAAGCGGTCGTGCACCGAGGGTGGGGTCGAACCCAACTTCGATGAGACGCTCCTTGGCAGGAACAGTGATCTCGACGGTGAGGTCGCGATCCATCATGCGCTCAGAGAGACGCTTGATGAAGAGGTCAACAATCTGCAACAGTTCTGGCTTGCTCAGCTGAGGGAAGACGATGGTCTCGTCAACACGGTTGAGGAACTCAGGCTTGAAGTGCTTCTTGAGTTCTTCAACAACCTTGCCGCGCATGCGGTCGTAGCTTGTTGCCGAGTCACCTTCCACCTGGAAGCCCATGGGGCCAGCGGTGATGTCCTTCGTGCCGAGGTTGGTGGTCATGATGATGACGGTGTTCTTGAAGTCCACCACGCGACCCTGGCCATCGGTCAAGCGACCCTCTTCGAGGATCTGCAGGAGCGAGTTGAAGATATCGGGGTGAGCCTTCTCGATCTCGTCGAACAGCACAACGCTGAACGGCTTGCGGCGCACCTTCTCGGTGAGCTGGCCACCCTCTTCGAATCCTACGAATCCGGGAGGGGCACCAAACAGTCGCGAAACGGTGTGCTTCTCGCCGTATTCACTCATGTCGAGCGAGATCATGGCCGACTCATCGTCGAATAGGAACTCGGCAAGAGCCTTCGCGAGCTCGGTCTTACCCACACCGGTCGGACCGGCGAAGATGAACGAACCACTCGGACGGTTGGGGTCCTTGAGGCCTGCACGCGTGCGGCGGATGGTCTTGGAGAGAACCGAGATGGCTTCTTCTTGACCAATGACGCGCATGTGGAGCGCCTTCTCCATGAAGATAAGGCGGCTGGACTCTTCTTCGGTGAGCTTGAAGACGGGGATGCCGGTTGCTGCTGCCAGAACTTCGGCAATCAGACCTTCATCCACGATTCCGCTCGCGCCGACGTCGCCAGACTTCCACTGCTTCTCGAGGCGCAGGCGCTCTCCGAGCAGCTTCTTCTCTTCGTCGCGCAGGCTAGCGGCCTTCTCGAAGTCTTGATCCTCGATAGCGCCTTCCTTACGCGAGCGAACGTCGGCGATCTTGTCGTCGAATTCGCGCAGCTCAGGAGGTGCCGACAGGATCGACAGACGCAGACGCGCGCCAGCTTCGTCGAGCAGGTCGATGGCCTTGTCTGGCAGGAAACGGTCGGCGACGTAACGGTCGGCGAGGTTCGCTGCGGCAACAATGGCACCGTCGGTGATGGATACCTTGTGGAACGACTCGTACTTGTCGCGCAGTCCCTTGAGGATGTTGATGGTGTGCGGCAGGTTAGGTTCGTGCACCTGCACGGACTGGAAGCGGCGCTCAAGCGCGGCATCCTTCTCAAAGTGCTTGCGGTATTCGTCGAGGGTCGTCGCACCAATGGTCTGGAGCTCGCCACGAGCCAGAAGCGGCTTGAGGATGGAGGCTGCATCGATGGCACCTTCAGCAGCGCCGGCACCGACGAGGCTGTGGATCTCGTCGATGAAGACGATGATGTCTCCGCGGGTGCGGATCTCCTTGGTTACCTTCTTGAGGCGCTCTTCGAAGTCACCGCGGTAACGGCTACCGGCGATGAGGCTTCCGAGGTCGAGTGAGTAGAGCTGCTTGTCTTTCAGCGTCTCGGGAACGTCGCCAGCAACGATCGCATTGGCGAGGCCTTCAACAACAGCAGTCTTACCGACACCGGGTTCACCGATGAGTACGGGGTTGTTCTTGGTGCGGCGGGAGAGGATCTGCATAACGCGTTCCATCTCCTTCTCGCGACCAATAACGGGGTCGAGCTTGCCATCGCGAGCCGCCTGAGTGAGGTTGCGGCCGAACTGGTCAAGAACCTGCGATCCCTTGTCGGGCGCAGACTCGTTGCCACCAACGGCAACCGCCTCTTTGCCCTGGAAGCTACCGAGGAGCTGGATGACCTGCTGGCGAACCTTGTTGAGGTCAGCGCCGAGCTTCACGAGCACCTGAGCGGCAACGCCTTCACCCTCGCGGATGAGGCCCAACAGGATGTGCTCGGTGCCGATGTAGTTGTGGCCGAGCTGCAGCGCTTCGCGCAGGCTCAGTTCAAGTACCTTCTTGGCACGCGGCGTAAAGGGGATGTGGCCGGTCGGCTGCTGCTGACCCTGGCCAATAATGTCTTGCACTTGCTCGCGCACGGAGTCGAGCGAAATACCCAAAGACTCAAGCGCCTTTGCGGCAACGCCTTCACCCTCGTGGATGAGGCCAAGCAAAATGTGCTCTGTGCCGATGTAGTTGTGGTTGAGCATCTTGGCCTCTTCTTGGGCCAAAACGACTACACGACGGGCGCGGTCGGTAAATCTCTCAAACATCTCTTCACTCCTTAGATACCGCTACAGATTCGGTACCGATGTAAAGAGACTAACCAGAGAAATCACGAAATAGGCCCCTGTTCGCCCTAGGCGTGACTGTGCACGGCTAGCGCTAAGAAACGCGCAGACCAGCTCCCGACGTTCAGCGCGAAGGCGTGGGCTAGCGGCTAGTAGTAGTCGGGGGCGCAGAACCCGGGAGCGATGTCTTCCACCGACGCAACGCCGCTCACGGACAGTGCATCGAAGAGTAATTGGTCGTCTGCGGTCTGCTCGATCGTTCCGTCACACGGAGAGACATGAAATTGAAATTCGCGTTCGAAAGAGAAGTACCGAAAATCAAACCCGGTCAGAGTGGTGGCGCCGGCTGCAGCAGCCACGATCGCTGGCCAGTCCTCCTTTCGATATTCAGCAGAGAAGATCGAGACATCCCGGCCCTGCACTACCGTGTCGTCATCCGTCCAGCGCACCGTCGCACCCTCCGGCGAATACTCCGGGAGGTCTTCACCGAGGTCGTACCAGGAGTGCTGCTGCAGCGGATAAATCTGGCCGATCTCCTCGAGGAGCTCAATAACTTCCCTCGGCGGAAGTGGACCGTTGACATTTAACCCAGGCAGCGACCACGCTTCGTGGCCGCTGTTGCCGACAGCGGAGAACAAGTTGCCGTCGCTCGCCTGAATCGGAACAATCGCAGCAAGAGCGTCGTAGTTGTCAATGAAGTGGGAGATCGTGTCTTGCGAAGGCGCTCCGTCGGGCGCTGAGACTATTCGCGAATAGAAACCGTCATCGTGACCACTGGGCAAGAGGATCATGTTGAGCTCGATACCGGCCGCCTCCTCAAGCGCTTGCCAGTAGGTGAAGTTGTCGGCAACCACAGCCGCATCAAGGCCGAGGTTTGCCACCCGAAAACGTCCAGCAGCATCCCCCGCTAGTCGAATGGTGAACGCCGCAGGCAGCCCAGGTTCGCTGTCATGGCCGGATGCACCATTCATCGTTGCGGCAATGGCTCGCGTCTGTTCCGATGCAAAGCCTTCGCTCACATCGACTTGGACCATGACGGCGCTCTCCCACAGCTCGCTCGATATCGCAGTGGCAGACACTTCACCAATGCCCGCAATCTGCCGCACGCTCGCGATGCTCTCCACGAGAAGCTGTTGTTGCGAAGGGGTGAGTTCGTCGATGGGGAGTCCGCTCTCTCCATCACCGAAAGGCGTGCAGCCTCCCAGCGCCGGCGCAAGCAAAGCGGCCGCCACAATGGCGCCCATGACCCGCCGCTGAAAATTCATGACTCAACCTTACGTTTCGTCTGCCCGCAATGAGCGCAGATCGAGAGAGCCCGTCATGAGGCGCACAAGTGGCCCTTGCGTGCCATATCGATAAGCATTATGTTAACGATTATCGTTAGTATCGATAAACGTTGGGAAGCTGATCATGAAGAAATCAACAGACGCGGCCAAGCGTCTCGAAGTTCTCGACGGACGCGGGCTCCGTGCAATCACTTTCGGCGCGCTCCTCGTCGGAATCGCGAGCTTCATCCTGCTGATAGCTCGGTCGGTGCACCTGCTCACCGCCAACGAAATTACTGTTGACGGACTTGAAATCGCAAACTCCCGCTCCCCAGAATTCGCCGACGGAATTGCCGCCATCAGCAAAGCTGAGTACGAGTCCGTGTCGCTGGTGATCGAAGGTCTCCCGGCCGGAATCCGCGTGCTCCTGGTGTCGCAGGAGACCGTAGGCTCGATGCTCGGCATTGGGCTCTCTCTCATTGTGTTTGTGCTCGGCACGAAGCTCCTAAAGAAGCGGCCCTTTGCCCGCTCCGCCACGTGGTCAGCCCTTACAGCGAGCGTGCTGGTGATGGCAGTCGGAATGTTATCGCCCCTGCTTCAGGGCATCGCGAACGCGGAAATCGTCCAGTTTCTGGGAGACGCCGTGCTCGCACGTGGCGACACCGGTATCGGTGAAGAAGGCTTGCTTATCTTCGGCGTACTCATCGACTTCGCTCCCCTCGCCTGGGGACTCGCCCTCGGCGTCGTCGCCGCCGCATTCGAATTCGGCGAGCGCCTCCAGCGCGACACCGACGGACTCGTCTGATGGCGCCTGCGGACGAGAACGACGCCACCGGCATCCACTGTCGGCTTGATGAACTGCTCGAGCAACGGGGGATGACGCTCACACGGCTGAGCGAAATTGTGGGCGTGAGCGTCGTGAACCTGTCGATTCTGAAGAACGACCGGGCCCGCGCCATCCGATTCTCGACGCTGTTTGCGGTGTGCGAAGCTCTCGAATGTGAAGTTGGCGAGCTTCTCGTGGCTGCTGAACGCTAAGCAACGCAGCGGCTAATTCGGGAAGCACGCGCCAGGGCCCGCACCCTCAAACAGCTTCGCGCCGGAGGCTGCGACATCTTCGAAGAAGAGGTCATCGTCGGCGGTGACCACTACCGAATCGTTGCAGGCAGACGTGTGCATCCAGAAAACCCGATCGCTCATGGCGAATTGAAAGTTGACTCCCTCAATTTCGCTCGTGCGAGTCGCAGCCCGAATGGCGTTGCTGCGCGATTCATCGGTGTATTCGTTGCTGGAAACGATGACCGATGTTAGACCGTAGTCCGCGCCAGGTGGCCCCCAACCAACTTGGAACCCTTGCGGAAAGTCCGCATCGCCACTGACGGCATCCGACTCCACCTGGTAATAGAAAAGCGGCATGATCGTGCGCAGATCGCTCACGAGCTCGACGAACCTCAGTGGCGCAAGCTCCCCCACCGATTGGATGCCCGCAAGCTGCCAGTAATTCTGGCGATCATCCTCGACAAGCTCCACCTCTTGGAGAGCGCCGTAGTTCGCAATCGCGCGATCAGTTGCCTCCTCGAAATCTGCCTGATCCGGAATCGCGATCGACCGAACCCCCAGCGTCCAGCCATCGCCCGGAAGAATTTCAAGCCATAGCTCGGTGTCGACCGCTGCTGACGCGGCCCGCCAGAATTCGAAGTTCTCAACAAAGCTCTCATTCGATTCCGGAACCTCCCAGAGGTCGAATTTTCCTGTGGCGTCGCCCGTGAGAGTCAGACTGAAGTGGGGCTCAACCGCCACCCGTTCGATCGCGGTATAGCCGTCACGAAACTGTTCCGAGAGCTGGCCTAATTGAGCACCGTCGATGGTCGACGTAGCGATCACGCTGACCCTGCCAATGTTCCCGAGATAAGCGTCGGCTTGGAGCTCGTACGACGCCGCTTCCACCCCATCAAGACTCTCGAGTTCGGCAACTGTCGCGGCGAGCACAGCATGAGCGAGCACATCACCCCCTGCTGAAGCAACTACGTCAGAAGCGTGATCGACGAGCGAGCAACCGCTCACAACGAGGGAAAGAGCTACGGCGCCTGAGATGAATGCGGGCAGGCGTCGAGAACTTGTCATGATTGAAGAGTACTTTTGCGTCCGCAATTCAGCCTGCCCCCGAAAGGGTTGCTCCGGGCCGCATAGCCAAAGTTAATCATTCTGTAACGTTATGCAGGTGGCGTTTGCCCATAAGGTGTCGTTATGCAGGACGCACCGCAGGAATCCGCCACCCTTGACGAACTGACGCGCGCGCTCGACCTTCACATGCTGCGCATCCTCGTCGCCATCCAAGAGACCGGCAGCGTTTCTGCCGCCGCTCGCCGACTCGGTTTCAGCCAGCCCGCCATCACCCAACATCTCAAGCGCAGCGAAGCCCGCCTGAACATCGCCCTCGTCGCACGCACCCCGCGCGGCATGGAACTCACCGAAGCCGGCTCCCTGCTCGCCCGCCACGCACCCCGCATCGATGCCGCCGTGACCGCCGCCGCGAGCGACCTCACCGCGCACCTCGGTCTCGACCGGGGCGCTGTGCGTCTCGCCGCGTTCCCCGCCGCCGTCGCGAGCATCATCGCGCCACTACTCTCGCGTCTCGATCGCGAGTTTCCGGGCATCCACGTCGAATTCAGCGAAGCAGCACCGGATGCCGCCCTCAGCGCCGTCGCCGAAGGTCGCGCCGACATCGCCCTCGACTACCGCTACGCAAGCGACCACACCATCGCGTCTAGCTCGCACACGAGCCCGGAGGGACTGCGCTCGCGCTTTCTACTCTCCGAAAATGTGCTCGCGATCGTGCCTCGGGCCACCGCCGATCAGCTCGGCGCGTCAGCGAGTGTCGCGGGGCTTCTTCCATTTACGTGGATCGGCGGCCCGGCTACCTGCACCGAGCAGCTTGTTGCCGTCGCGACCGCCCTCGGCGAAAAACCCACCCTGCGGCACGATGTGACGACCGTCGGCGCAGCACTCGCGCTCGTGGCATCCGGCATCGGCGTCACCTTTCTCTCCGAACTTGCTCTCGCCACCACAACCCTGCCCGATGGCGTCGTCGCCCTCGAGTTGCAGCCCAAACTTCGTCGACGCATCTATGCGACAACGCTCGACGACTCCGCCGACACTCCAAGCATCGCCGTAGCCCTGCGGCTATTGGCCATGCGTGAGGTGGCCCGGAAAACCAGCAGTGATCGCGCGGCACTGTCACAGCACTCGCACCTCCAACGCGCGAAATTTGCATCCCCTCCCTTTACACCTCCTGTAACGCTCACCGAAAGGCACGAACTTCGCATGAGATCTACTAACTCCACCCTGGCAAAGGGGGCTCGGGCATCCACGGTCGCCGTCGCCGCCTCGGCCCTACTGCTCGCGGGCTGTGCCACATCGAGCACTCCCACCGGCGACGGCAACATCGACACCATCACGGTTGCTCTGCCCGGCTCACTCTCGAGCCTCTATGTGGGCGCCGAAAGCGGCATCCTCAACTACTACATCGCCTCCATCACTCAAGAAGGTCTCGTCTCGATCGACGCCGACGGCGCCCTGCAGCCCGGCCTCGCCGAATCG
Organism: Salinibacterium sp. NK8237; assembly: GCF_015864955.1. Classification (NCBI taxonomy): domain Bacteria; kingdom Bacillati; phylum Actinomycetota; class Actinomycetes; order Micrococcales; family Microbacteriaceae; genus Salinibacterium; species Salinibacterium sp. NK8237. The sequence continues at coordinate 1,384,145 of NZ_JADYWE010000001.1, forward strand.
TGGGACCAGCCGGATGACGTGACCTACGTCTATGAGCTGCGCGACGATGCGATGTTCCAAGACGGCACCCCGGTGACCGCCGACGACGTTGTGTTCAGCTTGGAGCAGGCGCGCGACGAAACCAGCTCGCCCGGCCTTTCGTACTATTTGGGTGGCGTGGAGAGCGTCGAGAAGACCGGCGACCTCGAAGTCACCGTGACCCTCTCGGCCCCTGATGCAGCATTCGCCGCCAACATGAGCACGGGTGGCGCGGCCTTCATCACGTCACAAAAGTTCTGGGAAGAGAACAACGGCGAAGTCGGCACCAGCAGCGCCCTGCTTCTGGGCTCGGGCCCCTACAAGGTCACCGAGTTCGTGCCCGACTCGCACGTGAACTTCGAACGCGTCGACACCTGGTGGGGCGACCTTCCCGAGGTGAAGAACATCAACGTGAAGTTCATCCCGGATGAGGGAACTCGCCTTCTTGCCGCCCAGTCTGGCGACATCGATGTGGCGTTCAACGTTCCGCTCGCGCAGTCGACCCAGTGGGAAGACCTCGACACCATGCGTGTCGATTACGTCAACGACCTCTCCTATGTCGGCATGTACTTCAACACCGCCCTTGAGCCGTTCAACGACCCGAAGGTGCGCGAAGCATTCGCCCACAGCGTTGACCGCACCACGATCGTCGACAAGCTGCTGCGCGGCCACGGCGAAGTAGCGACTGCCATCGCGACCCCCGAATCCCTCGGAAGTGTCTACAGTGCCGACGATGCCCGCGACCTGCTTGCGACCATCCCGCAGTACGACTTCGACCTCGATGCGGCTGCGGCAGCACTCGCGGCATCCGATCACCCGGATGGCTTCGAGACCGACATCCTGTTCCCCTCCACGGGACCGCAGCTCGGCACCGCCGCTCAGTCGCTCGCCGAGAACCTCTCCAAGATCGGCATCACGCTGAACGTGCGCGAAGTTCCCATCGAGGAATGGCTCGCGAGCCTCGAACAAGACAGCAGCTACGGCGTTGGCCTCATGTGGTACTTCTCCACTCTCGGCGACCCCGCCGAAGTGTCGACCTACATGCTCGGCGACTACAACATCTCGAACTACGAGAACCCCGAAGTTCTCTCGCTGTTCGAGCGCATCGGCGCCGAGACTGACCCCTCTGCCCGCATCGACCTCCTCATCGAGGCCGAAACGCTGCAGGCAGAAGACATCATCAGCGTTCCGCTCTGGTGGGGACAATCCGCAACCGCGTTCTCGAACGACATTGACATGAGCAGCTACAGCTCATTCGCGTTCATCTCGTCCTGGCCGACCCTGCTCACTCCGGCTGGATAATTTGTGACAACCACCCCGATCGCACGCGCATCACAAGCACGGTCCTTGGGCCGCATGCTTGTGGTGCGCGTGCTCGGCACCATCGGCATCCTGCTGGTGCTGTCCATCATCGTGTTCTCGATGCTGCACCTCGCCCCCGGCGACATCGTCAAGAACCTGCTCGGCAACCGGGCATCATCGCCGGAAGCCATCGCCGCCATCCGCGCGCAATACAACCTCGATCAGCCGCTGTACATGCAGTACCTGATCTGGTTGGGCAACACCCTCACCGGCGACTTTGGGCAGTCCATTCGGCTGCAAGATTCGGTATCGAACGTGATTGGCTCGCGCCTGGGCATCACTGCCGCCCTCAGCGGACTCGCGTTCCTCCTTGCCGTGATCGTCGCCGTTCCGCTCGGTGTGCAGAGCGCCGTTCGTTCGGGAAGCTGGATCGACCGCTTCGCGACCGGCTTCGGAATCGTCGGCCTCAGCGCCCCCACCTTCGCCGTCGGCCTCCTCCTTCTCTATACGTTCGCGTTCTATCTGCCGATCTTTCCGGTCTACGGATCGGGCGACGGTGGCCTCGACACCCTCTGGCACCTCGTACTGCCCGCCATCACCCTGGCGCTCGGACTCGGCGCTATCATCCTCAAGCTCACCCGCACCGCCATGCTGCGCGAACTCGAGAGTGACTACGTGACCTTTGGTCGCGCGCGCGGCCTGCCCGACCGCCAAGTGCACCTGATCGCCCTGCGCAACGCCACGATCCCGATCGTGACCGGCGCCAGCCTCGTACTGACCTTCTTGGTTGGCGGTACCGTGCTCGCCGAAACGACCTTCGCACTGCCCGGGCTCGGCACCCTGCTGCAAGGCTCCGTGCTGTTCAAAGACATCGCCGTCGTGCAAGCGCTCACCCTGCTGGTGGCCGTGACGATTGCAATCATCGCCCTGCTGGCCGATCTCGCCTACATCTTCCTCGATCCCCGCATCCGCGCCAAGGAGAGTGCTCAGTGAGCAGCACCGAAGCTATCGTCTTAGCGAAACTTCCACGGTCGCGCCGCCGTCATCCGGTGGCAGTGTGGTTATCGCTCGCTCTGCTCGGCGTCGTCGCCTTCTTGGTGCTCTTCGGCAACCTCATTGCCCCGGATGCCACGGCCCAGTCCATTCTCGATTCCTTGCTGCCCCCGGGCAGCCCTGGTCACCTTCTCGGCACCGACGAACTCGGTCGAGACGTGCTTGCTCTGACGATCGCGGGAGCGGCATCCGCCCTCGTTGGTCCGGTGTGCGTTGCACTCGGGTCGATGCTGCTCGGGATTCTGCTCGGCACCGTTGCGGGCTATTTGCGCGGCCCCATCGACTTCATCATTGGCCGCTGGACCGACCTGCTGTTCTCGCTTCCGCTGCTGCTAGCCGCGATCGTGGTCGCAGGCGTGTTTGGCGCCGGCTACTGGATGACCGTGCTGCTGCTGATCTTGCTGTTCTCGCCCTCGGACATCCGCATTGTGCGCGCCGGGGTCATGGAGCAGGCCGCGCGGCCGTTCGTGGAGGCAGCGCAAATGCTGTCGCTCTCCAAGACCCGCATCATGTTCACGCAGGTGCTGCCCAACGTGTGGTCGCTCATCATCACCAACTCCATGCTCAACGTGGCCTTCGCGCTCGTGGCGTTCTCGTCGCTGTCGTTCTTAGGCGTCGGCGTTGCCCCCGGCACGGCCGATTGGGGACGTCAGCTCACCGATGGTCGCGCCATCATGATCGACAACCCGGCCGCCGTGCTTGTGCCGGCGCTGCTCATCATTGGTGTCGCGTCAGCAGCCAACCTCGTGGGCGACTGGCTCGGCCAAACCTTGACCAGAACGGGACGCTCATGACCGAGACCGACATGACGAACGTGCCCGCGTCGGGTGCCGGTGTGGGCGTCGCGGGCACTGGCCCCGGCCCAAGCTCAGGCCTCGGCACTGGCCCCGGCATCGACTCGACCACTCAGGTGGCCGTTACCGGGCTCACGATCGACGGGCCGTCTGGCGTTGTTGTCGCCCCCTTCGACTTCTCCATCGCGCCAGGTGAAACCCTTGCGCTCATCGGCGAATCGGGCTCGGGCAAGACGCTCTCCGCCAAAGCAATCGCCGGGCTCTTGCCCGCGGGCTTCAGCGCGCGCGGCACCATCGTGCTGTCGAGTGCCACCATCGAACTGCCGTCAACGGATGCCGTGTGGCGTGCGACCCGAGGTCGCCGCATTTCACTGCTGCTGCAAGATCCGTTCACGAGTCTGAGCCCCGTACACCGCTGCGGCACCCAGATCGGGATGACGATCGATGCCGCGAGCACGACCCGCCTCAGCCGCGACGAACGCACGGCTCGCATCACGCGAAGCCTGGCCGAAGTGAACCTGCCCGCGGATGTCGCCCGCGCCTACCCGCACGAACTCTCCGGTGGAATGCGGCAGCGGGTTGCTATCGCTGCGGCCCTCGCCACCGACCCCGAACTGCTCATTGCCGACGAGCCAACCACGGCTCTCGATGCAAGCAACCAGGGCGAGATTCTCGACCTCCTTCGGGGCCTGCAAGAGAAGCGCGGCATGGCTGCCCTACTCATCTCGCACGACCTCGGCATGGTGCGCGGGCGTGCCGAGCACGTGCTCGTCATGCGCCACGGCGAGATCGTGGAGCGCGGTGTCACGAGCTCCGTGCTCAATACACCAAGCCACCCCTACACTCGGGCGCTGATCGAAGCCGACCCCTCGCTCACCGATCGCTCGGCCGGGGTCGTGCGTACGGCATCCGGTGTCGGCGTGACCGCTGCGGCGGCAGATGCCGACTCGGCAACCGGCGACCTCGTGGTCGCTACCGACATCACCAAGAGCTTCGGCGACAAAACTGTGTTGCACGGAGTGAGCGTCACCGTGGGCCGCGGCGAGACCGTCGGCATCGTCGGCGAGAGCGGTTCGGGCAAGACCACGATCGCGCGCTGCATTGCCGGGCTCGAGCACGAGACCAGCGGGGTGATCGAGTTCGACGGCGTTGCCCTCGCCGCCGGCCGCGCTTCACGCACGCCGAAGCAAATGCAGATCGTGTTCCAGGATCCGTACTCGTCACTCAACCCGATGATCAGTGTTGGACGGTCGCTGAAGTTGGCGTTGCGGGTGGCGGGTCGTCCGGTATCCGACCTCAATGGCCTGCTGAAGTTGGTTGAACTGCCCACCGACTTCGCGAGCAAGCGACCAGCAGAGCTGTCGGGTGGCCAACGTCAACGCGTCGCCATTGCTCGCGCGCTGGCTGTTCAACCACAGCTACTCATTTGCGACGAATCAGTCTCAGCGCTCGATGTGTCGGTGCAGAAGCAGATTCTCGACCTACTCGCCAAACTGCGCGTTGAACTCGGCCTCTCGATCCTGTTTATCTCGCACGACCTCGCCGTGGTGCGCCAGCTTGCCGACCGCGTGTACGTGCTGCGACACGGCGAAGTCGTCGAATCTGGTCAGTGCCACGACGTGCTCAACGCCCCGACTCACCCTTACACTCAGTCGCTCGTCGCAGCGTCGATTCACGAAGCACCCACTCACTGAGCTCGGCGCCACAAGCGCCCGACCTCGCCCCGAAAGGACCCCGTGGACACCTCCACTCCTGCTGACTCTGCCGCCACAAACACCACCGACGCTGCCGCCTCGAACACCACCACCGCTGCCGTTGCCGTTGCCGTTGATGCAACAATCGGCACCGCCGTTGTTCAGCTCGCGCCCACCGAGCTTCCCCCGCACCTCACAGAGGCTCTCGGCGCCGAGCGTGCCGCCGAATGGCAACGCGATCGCGAGCCCTATAACCCGCGGGTCTGGATGCTCGACTCCCCCACCGGCAGCGCCGCCGCTCTCACTTCCGGTCGCCCCAATACGCGCTACACGAAGCTCGTTGACCTCTGGGCCGACAGCGATGCTGCCGCCCAGAGCCTTCTCGGCGAACTGATTGCGGCTTCCACGGAGCGTGGCGATGCCGCCCTCAAGTGGCAGCTCCCGCTCGACGCCGCGCTCCCCGCCTTCGCCGCCGACCTCGGCTTCGCCGAACTACGTACGCCGATCTCTTCGGCTGATGGCACTCAGGGCGTTCGCGGCTTCGTGCTGTGGCACGACGTCTGGCCGCACGAGCAACTGCGCTATTACGGCCAGACCACGCTGTTCACGTGTGGTGCGGTCGCCGCAATGACCGCCCTCAGCCACCTCGGCCTGGAGCCTTTCGCTGACACCGAAGACGAGGATGCCCGCGAGCGCGAACTCGCTTTCTGGCGTTCCGCTACCAACTTCCCCGCGTGTGAACCCCTCGGTCTCGCCGTCGCCGTTCACGACGTGATCGCGCAGTCGGCATCCGGCATCAGTCTCGAACTGCACCTCGACACGACCGAACCGACGCTCCTCGAAACCTACGAGGGCGAAGAGCGCGTGTTCCGCGAGCAGTTGCAGGAACAGTCTCGGGCCGAAGCGGCGAGCCGCGGCATCCAGCAGCACACCGCCCCACTGTCGATTGAGCAGATCACCGAGCGCGTTGCCGGTGGCGAGCTGGCGATCTTGTTGATCGAAGAAGAACCCATGCACGATGCCTCGACCCCGCACTGGGTCGTAGCGCACTCGGTGAAGGGCGACACCATTCTGCTGAACGATCCGTGGATCACCGCCGAGCAGGGCGAGACCTGGGTTGACTCCCACGATCTGCCCGTCTCGATCGCGGTGCTCGACCAGATGGTCGCGTTCGGCGACCCCACTTATCGCGGGGTCATTTTTGTGGCACGCTAGCACTCACTGAGGTGAGGGGCCGCCGTGAGCAACCCGGAGAAGAACCCGGCCGAGGTCGCCTACCAAGCGCAGCCACGACGAGATCGTGGAGTTCCGCGCGAATAGCGCTACCCGTGCGGCGAAGTTAGAGCGCCCCGCCGTTGTTCGCCGCCGCTGCTGCTGGCACCGCAGTAACGCGCAGCACCAGCGCCTCATCCGGATGCAGAATCGGCAACGTGAAACCAACCGACCCGAGCGCTGCGCCCGACAGCGTGAGCTCGCCGTCGTGCCACCACGCTGGCGCAGTGCCCGGGTAGGTTGCCGCTTCCGCACCCACATCTACGGGGGTGATGCGGTACATACGGTGCGGGTCAAGCCCGGGCAAGCGCCGGGCGGTAGGTACAGAGTCGGTGGGGGTCACGAGGTTGGTCACCCAGAAGACAGCATCGGCGGCAGAGCCCGGGGCGTCATCCGCGACGATGCCGGTGACGATCGGGTCTGCACTGAGTTCGCTGCGCACCACTCGCCCCGAATGGATGAGTCCGCGCAGTGAACGGTAAACGCCCGCCCACGTACGCAGCGCATCTCGCTCTTCGGAAGTCGCGGCGGTGAGATCCCATTCGATACCAGAGTGCCCCATGAGCGCGGTTGCGAGCCGGAAGCTCAGAGACAGCGAACGCCCCGAGGTGTGCGCGGGCGACGAGCCAACGTGCGATCCGAGGTACTCGAACGGCACGAGCAGGTTGGTCCAGCGCATGATCGAGAAACGGTCGTGCGCATCATTGGTGTCGGATGGCCAGACGCGCTGAACGCGCTCGAGCACTCCGGCATCCACTCGGGCACCACCCGAAGCACAGGACTCGATTTCGACGTGCGGGTAGCGCTCGCGCAGTTCGTCCATGAGCAGATACGTTGCGGCGACATGGCGGTGCACCGAGCCACCGAGCAAATCACGGTTCATGTCCCACTTGAGGTAGCTGATCGCGTACTCGTCGAGCAGCGCCGCAATCGCATCGCGCACATGCTCACGCGCGGCAGGGTTATCAAGATCGAGCACGTGCTGGTTGCGCCACGACTTCGGCAGCGGCCGGTCATCGTCGCGCAAAATCCACTCCGGATGCTCGCGCGCAAGATCGGAGTCGAGCGACACCATCTCGGGCTCGACCCACAACCCGAATTGCATCCCGCTGGCTGTCACTCGGTCAACGAGTGGAGCGAGACCCTCGGGCCATGACGCGGCATCTACCGTCCAGTCGCCGAGCGCGCGCTTGTCGTCGGTGCGGCCGGTCATCCAGCCGTCGTCGAGAACGAAACGCTCGACACCGACATCGGCTGCGGCATCCGCAAGTGCTGCGAGCTGATCAAAGTTGTGATCGAAGTAGACGGCCTCCCACGTGTTGAGGGTGAGCGGGCGCGGTGTCGAAGGATGCGCGGGGAGGCCACGGAACCACTCGTGGAAACGGTCGCTCAGCCCGTCGAGGCCGGCATCCGACCACGCGGCGTAGGCCCACGGAGTTTCGTGGGTGTCGCCCGTCGCGAGACGCACTTCGCCGGGAGCCAACAGTTCGGCGACGCCCACCGTGGTGTAGCCGAGCGCAAGGCGATCAATCCAAACGCGGGTATCACCGCTCGTTCCGGCGTGCACTGCCCAAACCTCACCGTGGCGGAAACCAAAGCCGGGTGTTCCCGACACGGTGAGGAAGGAATCGTTGTGACCGCGGCGACCGTGGCGCGACTCGCGCAGCCAGGTTCCGTAGTCGATAGCGGAACGCTGGGGTTGGCGTTCTGCCGCCCAAATTCCGCTGAAGTCGAGTCGCTCGCGCGCAACCGGCGGGAGTGGAAGAACAGTGGCCAGCGATGAAAGCTCGAAAGCCTCGGTAGCGGTGTTGGTCAATCGTGAACGGCTGCGCAGCACTCCGGCGGCGGAAAGTTCAAAGTCAATGGTGAGGCTGAGGGCATCGTCGTCGACCAGCGTGACCGAGATGCGGTCAGGGGTCGGATGCTCGATGCTCGCGGTCTGCAAAGACGGCCGGCGCACACGCCCGCCGCTCGCTCCGGCGGCCCGGTCATGGCGGCCTTCGAGACCGGGCAACCCGGTCCAGCCCTCGGCGAGCAAGGGAACGATGCTCAGCCGGAAAGGTTCGTCGATGGAACTCGGCCCGAGGGCACGCTCGCGCGAATCTGCGAGCGCCACGAGCTGGTCGTGGTCAAGTTCTCCGAGGTCTGCACCCCAGTGCGTGATCGACGGCACGCCCGTGCCGCGAGCATCCAGCACGAAGCTGGTGCCCGCGGCGCGGAGGTGAACGATGTCGTTCGTGTTATTCGTTGACAGCAATCGCGGCAGCCTTCATGGCGTCGATTGTCTTCTGCTGACCGTCGGTCAAGGCATCCGTGAGGGTGCCTGAACCGGAGATGGCGCCAGAGAATCCGTCAGCAACATCCGTGTACACCTGCGTCATAGTCGGGCCCCACGTGAAGTCAGGGTTAACTTCTGCGCCGGCAGCGGCGAAGACGTCGTAGATGTTCTGTCCGCCGAAGAAGTCAAGACCTTCGGAGAAGGCCGGCAGGTCGCCACCGGTCTTCGTTGCGGGATAGATGTTCGCCGTTGCGTTCATGCTGGCGAGTGCCTCAGGGTCGGTGTTCAACCAGAGAGCGAACTGTGCAGCCTCGTAAGGGTGTTCGCTTCCTTTGAGAACTGCGGTGCTCGATCCGCCCCAGTTGCCGGCAGCAGAGTCGCCTTCGTTCCACTGCGGCATCGGAGCTACAGCCCAGTTACCTGCGGTGTCAGGTGCACCACTCGTGATGGAGTTTGCACCCCATACTGCAGAAACCCAGCTCCAGACTTCACCGGAGTTGTAGCCGTTGTTCCACTCATCGGTCCAAGCCGGGAGGGTTGCAACGAGGTCATCGTCAAGCAGTCCCTGCCAGTAGTCAGCAACCATGAGCGACTCGGGCGAGTCAAGGGTTACGTCCCAAGCTTCGCCGTCGTTTTCGAACCACTGGCCATCTGCCTGCCAGACGAGTCCGGCGAAGGCGTTGATGTCGCTCTGCGAGAAGTTGGTGATGTAGCCACCCTCTTCACGAATTTGCGCGGCTGCCTCAGCGTATTCGTCCCACGTGGTCGGGATGTCGATGCCAGCGGCTTCGAACAGGTCGGCACGGTAGAACAGAGCCTCGGGGCCGGTGTCCTGCGGAATTGCGTAGACCGAGTCTTCTTCACCGAAAGTGACCTGGCTCCAGGTCCAGTCGATGAACTCGTCCTGCGCGTCCATTACTCCCTCACACGAGGCGATGTTGACAACGCCGTCTTGTACACGGAAGTTGGGCAGTGCATCGTATTCAATCTGACCGAGGTCGGGCGCGTTGCCGGCTTCGATCTGGTTGAAGAAGTTGTTGTACGTTCCACCAAGACCGTTGGGTCCGGTCTGAACTTCAACTTGGATGTCGGGGTTCTGTTCGTTCCAGATTGCTGCGGCATCTTCCATGCCGGGCAGCCACGTGGTGAAGCTGAGCGTTACGGGTCCGTCAGACGGGGTGCACGCGTCAGCGGCGTCAGTGCCACCGTCTGTGCCTGCACCGGTGGAGCATGCTGAGAGTGCGAGCGCGGAGACGAGCACCAATGCTCCTCCAGCGCGAGCTATGCGATTAGCCATGCGATTACCTTCCTAGTGATTGTGATTGTGATGCGGGGTTTCCCTCGGGGGTAGTCCGAGTGGTCGTGCGGGCGACTACTTGAGTGCGCCGGTTCCTAGGCCACTGCGCCAGAAGCGCTGCAGGCTGAGGAAAGCAATGATGAGCGGGATGATCGACAGCAGTGCGCCGATGATCACGTACGCCCGGATTTCGGGGATCTGGTTGACCTGGCTGTTCCAGATGTAGAGGCCAAGGGTCACAGGGAACAGCTTCTCGTCGCGCAGCATGATGAGCGGCAGGAAGAAGTTGTTCCAGATGGTGACGAATTGGAACAGGAAGATAGTGACCATTGCCGGCGTCATGAGCCGGGTAGCGACGGTAAAGAAGGTGCGCACTTCTCCGGAGCCATCGATGCGTGCGGCCTCGACGAGCTCATCGGGCACGCTCGAGCTCGCGTAGATACGAGCAAGGTAGACACCGAACGGGCTCACGATGCTCGGCAAGAACACCGACCAGAATGTGTTGGTTGCGCCGACCTGGCTAAAGACCAAGAACAGCGGAAGCGCAAGCGCCGTTGCGGGAACTAGCACGCCACCGAGCACGACGTTGAAGAGCGTTTCGCGGCCGCGGAAGCTGTACTTCGCTAGCGCGTACCCCATCATCGTCGCGAAGAGCGTCGCTACTGCGGCACCGGCTCCGGCGTAGAGGATGCTGTTGAGCATCCACTGAAAGAAGAGGCCCTCGCGGTAGTTAGCCAGATTGACGATGTTGTCAATCAGGTTGAAGTCAGCGAACCACAGCGGCGCAGATGACGTGAAGTCGCCACGGTCTTTCGTCGCTGCGACGAACAGCCACCAGATCGGAATCAGGAAGTAGAACGTGCAGATTGCCATCACGAGCATGGCGCCCGAACGCGAGAAGAGGCTTTCGCGAGGACCGTTGTGCTTCTTCACGGGAGCTTTGGTGGCACTCATCAGTCAGCCTTTCGCTGGGTGAACTTGAGCACGGTGAACGAGAGCGCGAAGGTGAAGAGCGCGAGAACCACCGAGAATGCTGCGGCAAGGTTCACGTTCGGCACCGAAGCTGTCGAGTAGATGAGCAAGTTGGGGGTGTAGGTGCTGGTCACGGCCGATGTGAAACTCTTGAACACTTGAGGTTCGGCGAGCAACTGCAGGGTGCCGATGATCGAGAAGATGGCGGTGAGCGTAATAGCCGGCGTGATCAGCGGAATCTTGATCGACCAAGCAATTCGAGCCTGTGATGCACCATCGAGGCGAGCCGCTTCATAAATCTCACTCGGGATCGCCAGTAACGCCGAGTAGATGATGATCATGTTGTAGCCGACGAAGACCCAGGTGACCACGTTCGCGATCGACCAGAGCACAAGGTCAGCGCCCAAGAAGTTGATCTCTTTCGTGATCGCAGTGAACGGCGACAGGTTGGGCGAGTAAAGAAAACCCCACATGACAGCGGCGATGACGCCGGGAACCGCGTAAGGAGCAAAGAAGGCAAGGCGGAAGAATCGCTTGCCCTTGACCAGCGGCGAGTCCAACAGCAGGGCCAGCAGCAGAGCCAGACCGAGCATGATCGGAACCTGTACGACGCCGAAGCCGAGAACCCGAAGAATGGAATCCCAGAACGAGGAGTCTTGGAAGACCCGGGCGTACTGCACGAAACCGCCGAACACCTCAGTTGGCTTGCCGAAAGTACCTTCGCGCTCGACCGTCAGCAGCGACTGATAGATCGCGACCAGAATCGGCAGAATATAGAACAGGCTGAAAAGCACGGAGAACGGCGCGATGAAGAACAGCACCGCTCCACGGTTATTAGTGGCCTTAGTTTTCACTCGGATCTTCTTCGTCACCGCCTTGTTAGGTGTAGCGGGCTTAGCAATGTCTGTAGTCATCGCGTTGCTCCTTCTTCGACAGTCAGGCGGATGACGCGAACGCCACCAGCGGGAACAGCCACCGAACCTGCGACTGTAGTTTCCGTCAACAATTCTGCGCCGTCGGCGGGGAAAGAAATTTCATTCGCACTGTGATTGATCACAAAACGGAACCGGTCGGTGTCGTTCGACCGTGTCACAACTTCAACACCGGCGGGGAGTTCGAGTTGTTCGACACCGGCCTCGTTGAGCGCGCGGCCCATAAGGTCAGCAAAACTTGGCTCGTCGAGCGCGGTCGCCACGTACCACGCAGCACCCGAACCGAAACGATTGCGAGTGACGGCCGGACCGCCAGGAATGGGGCCCGACGCGAACTCAGCAACAACATCCGCTGTGGTGGGGCGCACGTGCTCAGCCCAGATGCTTGCCGCGCCGCCATCGTTGAGAACGAGACGGGTATCAGGGGTGACGGGCATGAACTGCTCGGTCCACACGCCAAGCATGTCGCTGAATGCACCAGGCGGTGTCTCGCCCGTGACATCGAGGCGGATGCCGTCAGTCTCGTCCACGATGCCGGAGAAGAAGGTGACAACCGCGTTGCCACCGCCGGCAACGAAGTCGCTGATAACAGCCGCGCTGGCGTCATCAACGAGGTAAAGGCTAGGAACCACGACAAGCTTGTAGGCGTCGAGCGCGGCGCCGGGCGCAACAACATCCACCGTCACGCCGTTGGCGCGCAGCGCTTCGTAGGCGGCATGCACTTGCTCGAGATAGCGAACGGCAGACGATGGCTGCGAGTCGCCCTCGGCAGCCCACCATGCTTCCCAGCTGAACACGAGTGCAACGGACGCTTCGACCCGAGTGCCCGCGAGAGGCTCGAGGGAGTGGAGTTTCTCACCAAGGTCGAGGGTCTCGCGCCACACAGTAGTGTCAGTACCAGCGTGAGGAAGCAGGGCCGAATGAAACTTCTCGGCGCCTTGGCGCGACGCTCGCCACTGAAAGAAGCAGACGGTGTCTGCTCCCCGAGCAACGTGCGTCAACGTGTTGCGAAGCATTTCGCCCGGCTGCTTGGCGAGATTGTATGGCTGCCAGCTCACGGCGCTGCTTGCCTGCTCCATCAGCACCCACGGAGCACCCTGGGCGAGACCACGAGTGAGGTCGGCGGCAAAAGAAAGTTCGCTAACCGGATGCGGCAGCCGGTGGTCGAGGTAGTGATCGTTAGCGATGACATCCATTTCGCTCGCCCACTGCCAGTAGTTCTGGCTGCGGATGTGCGCGGTCACCATGAAGTTCGTGGTGACGGGGATGTCGCTCTTCGAGCGCAACAGCGCCGCTTCGGCTTTGTAGTAGCCGAGCAGTTCGTCTGAGCTGAAGCGTGAGAAATCGAGTCGTTGCGACGGGTTCGCCGAAGAAAGGGTGACGCGGGGAGGCAGAACTTCGTTCCAGTCGCTGTAGCGCTGGCTCCAAAAGGTGGTGCCCCAGGCGGCGTTCAGGCCATCGATGGTGTCGTAGCGCGACTGCAACCAGACGCGGAACGCGGCAGCAGAAGTGTCGCAGTAGCAGTGCGCGTTGTGGCACCCGAGTTCATTGGAGACGTGCCACATCGCGAGTGCAGGATGGCCGCTGTAGCGCTCGGAAACTTTCTCAACGAGGCCGAGGGCTGCAGAGCGGAATTCGGGAGAGCTCGGGCACCAGCCTTGGCGGCCACCCTGCCAGCGGCGGGTGCCGTCGGCTGCGGTGGGCAGAATGTCGGGGTGTGCGGTGGTGAGCCACGCGGGCGGCGATGAGGTGCCGGTGCCAAGGTTTACACGGATGCCAGCAGAGTGCAGCAGATCCATGATGGCGTCGAGGCGCGTGAAGTCGTACTCTCCCGCTCGCGGCTCGATCTCGGCCCAGCCGAAGATGTTGATCGCGACGAGGGTGACGCCGGCCTGCTGCATGAGGGCGACATCCTGCTGCCACACATCTTCGGACCACTGCTCGGGGTTGTAATCACAACCGAGCACGAGGGAATCGGGTGACCAGCTCGCGACGCGATCTGCGCGGGGTGTGGTCACGCGTGCCTCCTTTGGCAATGGATGCGGCTGCAGTGCTTGCAGTCCAACTCGCAATTGTTCGATTTCTGTGAGCGTGCACAGAACCAGACCCTCAAAAACTGACGACAATCTCTGGGAGCGTTCACAGGCTAAACGAGCCTTATTCGTTGTGTCAAGCAGTCGGCGTGTCTGTGAGCGTGAACAGTCCCACGAAACGGGGCAAGCGACCGGCAGGCGGGGCGCTAGCATGGGGGTATGGCAACCCCTGGGACACGACCACGCCGCGCGACAATCTTTGACGTCGCGGCTGAGGCTAATGTCTCCCGGGGCACCGTATCCCGCATGCTCAACGGCGAACCGTACGTTTCTGACTCCGCGCGAGAGGCCATCGAGAAGGCCATCGCCAAGGTCGGCTACGTGCGCAATATGGCGGCCCGCAACCTCGCAACCCAGCGATCCAAAGCAATTGCGCTCATCGTGCACGAGCCCCACTCGGTCTTTCTCGAAGACCCCAACATCGGCGCCATTCTGCTCGGCACCAATGATCGGCTCTCTGAAGACGACTACCAGCTCGTCTGCCTCATCATCGGCTCCGACCGTGACAGCGCTCGCATCGCCGACTACCTTCGCGGCGGTTTCGTCGACGGTGCCGTCATCGTCTCGGCCCGCGAGCACGATCCCATCGCTGACGCCATCGCCCACATCGGGCTCCCCGCCGTCTTCGTCGGACACCCCATGAGCACGCCCGATATGCCCTACGTTGGCATCGATAACCGCGGCGCTGCCCGCGACATCACTCGCGAGCTGCTCTCCACCGGCCGCAAGAAAGTCGGCATGATTGCCGCCGCCCTCGACCGCGACTCCGGTAGCGAACGACTTGCTGGTTTTCGGGATGCCCTGGGCGACCAGTTCGACGAGAACCTCGTTGTCGACTTTCCGCTTTACTCGCGCAACAGCGGCGTTGAGGGAATGAAGGCCCTCCTCGACCGTGCCGGCGACATCGACGGAGTCTTCGCGGCATCCGATGCTCTCGCGGCTGGCGCCATGGATGTGCTGCGCGAACGCGGTCGTTCCGTACCGGGCGACATCGGCATTGTCGGCTTCGATGACAGCGACTGGGCGATGCGGTGCCAGCCCCAACTCACGACGGTGCGCCAACCTGCCGACCTTTTGGGGCGCGAAGCGGCATCCATGGTGTTGGAACTCGTGAATGGCATTACACCCGAGACTCCCGGTCGCATTCTGCCCACCGAAATCAAGCTTCGCGGGTCGGCCTAAAGCAGAGCCGCTTCTCGCGGACGCAGAACTTCTTCCCGCGGACTCGGGGCTTCTTCAGTCCGCCGCAGAAAACCTCTGTGGCGTCGCTGAGGTTTACGCCGAAGGGGTTGTCGTGGCCTGAGCGGCTACTTTGGCACGCTCTTCGGCTTCGATCTTGGCGTAGCTGTCACGTTCGGTGCGGTCAGAGCGAATAATGGAGGCCATAACGAGCCAGAAAATTCCGCCGATAGCAATCGTCGGGATGACGGAGAAGAGGGCGTTTGACCAGTATTCTTGAGGCACGTTTCTAGCCTAACCGTTCGCGAAGGTGACGATGGCGATGAGAATGACAAGTCCCACGAGAGTCACAGTCATGATGAGCCGTGAAGATTTGCGATCCATTACTGCGCCTTCACTAGAACGCCGACAATGCCGGTAATAACCATAAAGAGTCCTGCACCGGTCACGAGCACCCAGAGCACCGCACGCATCACAGTGATGCGGGGTGCACGTAGCGCCTCGATTGGCGCACTCGCCTCAGCAGGGTCAACCACGAACGACCCCTACTTAACTAACGGAAAGAGGATGGTTTCGCGGATGCCGAGGCCAGTGATGGCCATCAGCAAACGGTCAACGCCAACACCGATTCCACCGCTCGGCGGCATGCCGTGCTCGAGGGCGCGGATGAAGTCTTCGTCGAGGCGCATCGCTTCGACGTCGCCTTGGCTAGCCAAGAGTGCTTGCTCAACGAAGCGTTCACGCTGGATAACCGGGTCGACGAGTTCGGAGTAGCCGGTGGCCAGCTCGAACCCACGAATGTAGAGGTCCCACTTCTCCACAACACCCTCGATGGTGCGGTGGTCGCGCACGAGCGGGCTCGTGTCAACGGGGAAGTCCATGACGAAGGTCGGGCGGTCGAGGCCCGGCTTGACGTAGTGCTCCCACAGCTCTTCAACGTACTTGCCGTGGGTGGGCTGCGTGACCTCGATGTCGACGGCATCCGCCAGCACCTTTAGCTCGGCGGCGGGCGTCTGCGGGGTAATGCTGAGCCCGGCTGCCTCGTTGAGGGAGTCGTACATGGAGATGCGCGCCCAGTCGCCGCCGAGGTCGTATTCAGTGCCATCGGAGAGCGTGACGAGCGTGGAACCGGTGACAGCAACCGCCGAGTTCTGAACGAGCTCCTGAGTGAGGTCGGCCATCTGGTTGTAGTCGCCGTAGGCCTGGTAGGCCTCGACCATCGCGAACTCGGGCGAGTGGGTGGAGTCTGCGCCCTCGTTGCGGAAGTTGCGGTTGATCTCGAACACGCGCTCGATGCCACCGACGACGGCACGCTTCAAGAACAGTTCCGGCGCGATTCGCAGGTAGAGGTCGGTGTCGAACGCATTTGAGTTCGTGATGAACGGACGAGCGGATGCCCCACCGTGCATCGTCTGAAGCATCGGCGTTTCGACTTCGAGGTAGTCGTGCGCGGCGAACGTTGCGCGCAGGCTCGAGTTGACCTTGGCGCGGGCACGCACCGTGAAGCGGGCCTGTTCGCGCACGATGAGGTCGAGGTAGCGGCTACGAACGCGCTGTTCGTCGCTCAAGTCTTTGTGGAGGTTCGGGAGGGGCAAGACGGCCTTGGCGGCGATCTTCCAGTCCTTGACCATGACCGACAGCTCACCGCGGCGGCTCGAGATGATCTCGCCGCTCACGAAGAGGTGGTCACCGAGGTCAACTAGTTCTTTCCAGAGAGCGAGCGACTCGTCGCCCACTTCGCCGAGTGACACCATGACCTGGATGCGTTGGCCGTCGCCCGACTGCAGCGACGCGAAGCACAGCTTGCCCGTGTTGCGGAGGTGCACGATGCGACCAGCAAGGCCGACAACATCGCCCGTAGTGTCATCCGCTTCAAGCGAGGGATACTTCTCGCGAACAGCCGGAATGCTCGTGGTGATGGCGACCCCAACCGGGTACGCCTCAGCGCCCGAATCGATCAGTCGCTGGCGCTTCTCTAACCGAACAGCTTTCTGTTCAGAAACTTCGGCCTCGGTAGGGTCTGGAGCGTTGGCGGCGTCATTCACGCCCTCAATCGTAGCCGGGATACGGCAGCGCTGCCGCGCCCTCAAACACACACCACAACGCGGCCTGCTGTCAGGCGCTCGATGTCTGCGTCACACTAGCGTGATGAACATCCGCACGCTGACCTCTGCCGAATTCGACGCCACCGCCGCGCTGTGGGAATCGGCTGGACTAACCCGACCGTGGAATCCCCCACAGCGTGATTTTGATCGCGCGCTTGCCGGGGCAACGTCCACCATTCTCGGAGCCTTCGACGGAGACGCGGTGACTGGAACGGTGATGGCCGGACACGACGGCCATCGCGGCTGGGTCTACTACCTCGCCGTCGCTGACAGCAGTCGAGAAAGCGGAGTGGGGCGAGCGCTCATGGACGCGGCCGAAGAGTGGCTGCATGAGCAGGGCGCCGTAAAAGTTCAACTGATGGTGCGCTCTACTAACAAGCAAGCGACAGGTTTCTACGAGCACCTCGGCTACGAAGACGCCGACGTTCGCGTGCTAGCGAAGTGGCTTCGCTGACGCTGTCGCAGCAAGGAGCGAAAGCTACCCGACGTAAAGAGTCCAGTTGTCGATCAAACGAGTGTCGCCGACGCGTGCGGCAATGAGCGCGATTGCCGGGCCACGGTAGCCGTCGGGCACGGGCATGAACGTTTCGGTGTCGACGATCGTGAAGTAGTCGAGCTCGACCCCAGACTCCCCCATGAGAGCTCCCTGCGCTGCAGCAATGACCGCATCGAGGCCGCTATCGGCGGCCGAGCTTGCAGCCTTCAACGCGGTCGACAGGATGACGGCCGCGTGGCGCTGGCTGGCATCCAAGAACTGGTTGCGACTCGAGAGGGCTAGACCGTCTTCTTCTCGCACCGTTTCGATGATTTCGACCTGCACGGGGATGTTGAGGTCGGTGATCATGCGGCGAACGAGAAAGAGCTGTTGGGCATCCTTCTGGCCGAAAGTCACGAACTGGGGAGTCGTGATCGCGAGCAGTTTGGCGACTACCGTAAGCACGCCGTCGAAGTGGCCAGCGCGGCTCTTGCCCTCGAACATGGTGCCGATCTGACCGGCGGACACCGTTGTGGTTGGCGCGGATGGGCCCTTCGGATACATCTCCTCCACGCTGGGCGCGAAGACGTAAGGAACACCCAACTCGCCGAGCATATCGAGGTCTTGGTCCATCGTGCGCGGGTACTTATCGAGGTCTTCGTTAGCACCGAACTGGGTGGGGTTTACAAAGATCGACACAATGCGAACATCGGCAAGTTCAGCGGCACGCTCAACGTGAGCGAGATGCCCTTGGTGAAGAGCGCCCAGCGTTGGCGTCAAAGCAATGGTGCGGCCAGCGGCGCGTTCGTGCGCGACAACATCGCGCATACCCGCGACTGTCTCAATGACTTGCGGGCGGGGGTGTGAACTCACGAGGGGTCCTCCTGTGAATGGGGCCTCGACTCGGGGTCGAGCAAGGAAACATCGATGCTAGTCGCAGTTGCACGCGCGAGCGCACTCTCGACCGAGGAACGCAACAGCGGGCCAAGAACACGAGCGGGGGCATCCACCCCGACGCTACCGAGCAAATCTAAGGACTGTCCGACGATCGCGGCCGAGAAACTGGTCGCGATACTGACCGCCTCCGCCCACGCCGCGCGCTCGTCTTCAGCGATCACAATCGGCTCGGCACCCATCTCAACGACGAGTGCTTGCGCGATCGGCAATACCGGGGTTGGCGCGCTGACAGCGCAATACGCTTCGTGCAAGCGAGTGAGATCGAGACTCGTTCCCGTGAAGACCATGGCCGGGTGCAGCGCCAGCGGAATCGCTCCCACCGCCAGCACCGACGCCAGCGCTCGATAGCCGAGCCCGGGCGCGGTGTGCAGCACAAGTTGCCCCGGCTGCCACACTCCCGCATCGGCGAGACCCTTGGCAAAGGACTCAATTTCAGCCTCAGGAATCGCCAGAATCACGAGCTCACTGCGTTCAACCAGAGTCGGGATGTCGAGCACGGGAACATCGGGAAGGATCGCGCTCGCGCGCTCAAGATTGCGCTCGGACGTCGCGGCGATGCCCACAATCGCATGCCCAGCACCCGCGAGCGCCGCACCAAGAATCGGGCCTACTTTGCCCGCGCCAATGATGCCGATTCCGAGCCGGCCCGCTGCCTGTGCCATTACGCCTGTTCCTCGGGGGTTGTTGGTGTCGGAGACTCGGTTCTCGCACCAGCACTGCGCCAGCGGTGACTCGTGTCTACACCGGCGGCGTGCACAGCGGCATGCTCGACCTCATCGAAGAACCGCACAACATCGGCGCGATCGAGTGCTCCGATGGTGGCAGAAATCGGGCCGGCGACAGTGTGAATTCGCAACTCGGCGAGCCCCATCCGCCGCAGCAACGGACCCTCGTGCATGCTGACGCTCTGCATGCGCGCTTGCGGAACCAGAATGAGCGAACGCCAGATGGCTCCCTTGCGCAGCGCTACGGCATCCGAAATCAGCACGAAACCGTTGCGGCGCCACGAGAACCAGCGCAACCACGCCGCACGCTTGGGCGAGGTGACGTATTCGTCGTCGTGGGCTCCAGCGGCGAGCCCGCACTCGAGCAGTTCCCGCGATTTGGCATCAGCGAGGCTCGGCAGGATGAGTTGAAGCACGCGGTGCACGTCGGCCATATCTCCGACCGGGAGCAGTGTGGTTTTCGCGGTTGCGCCGCTTGAGCTTGCCGCTTGCGAGGCAGTGTTGATCTTGATTTCCCACCATCCGGCAGGGCGCCACAACAGCGGCTGCGAAACCTCAACAGCGTGGATCCGGCCGGGCGGGAGTGTCTCGTTTGTTGTCGAGAGCAAGCCGTAGCCGACTCGGATGCCGTCATCCGTTGACGCGATCGAGTAGCGAAGCGACCGCGTGAGTCTCGATGCCAAATAGCCACCAAGACCGAGCAGCCCGGGCAGAAGAGCAAAGATCCAGCCGTAGTCACCCGTGACGATGATCGTCGTGATGATGCCGATGCCCGCCAGAATCGCGATGATGGTCGCTTCGCTGAGCACGAGGGATCCGATGAGCCGCGGGATGCTGATGCGCACAATCGACTCGGGCGGGGCCGCGTTGGGGTCAAGTTCGGGCGCCAAGAATTCGTTGACGCGCGACCCCACTAGACCGGTGACGCCGGTCTGGGTTCCCGATTCTGCAGCGGCAGCAGCCTCGGCCGCCCGCGTGCCCGACGCGAGCTGCAAAATCGCGACCCGCAGATCATCAGCCCCAGCAGACCTCAGATAAGCCAACTCAACGTTCGCGTCCTGACCGGCGACATTCACTTCAAGTTTGGCTGCGCCGAACAGACGGGCCAAGAACGGCCGTGAAATATTGATGCCCTGGATACGGTCGAGTCGACCGCGACGATTGGTGCGGAACAGCACGCCGCTGCGCACTTCGACAAGCTCATCAGTGATGCGGAAGGTGTGCATCCGCCACGACAAGTAAAAGCCGCCAACGCTCAGCAGAAGAATGACGATGACAGCGAGAATCGCTAAAAGGATCAGGCTGGACTCGGCAAAGCGTTCAAAGAACCGCAGCTCGCGACTGCCGCCACCAAAGATGGTGTCGATAAAAATATCGCGGGCATTCACGATGACGACACCGATGATGGCCACGAAGGCGATGCCTCCACGCAAGAACGGAGTGGCCGGGTGCAGGCGATGCCATTCGCCATCGGCGAGCCGGCGCGCGCTTTCGGGAACGTTCAGCTCAACGGGGTCGAGCGGTTCGCCGGGCTCCAGCGGGACGCCGGGCTCGCCGGGTTCGAGGGGTTCGCGTGGTTCGCTCACAGTCCGGCCCTGCGGCTTTCGGCTAGGGCGACGAGCGTGTCTCTCAACTCCTCAGCATCCTGCTCGGGCAGGCCGGGAATGACGACTCCGGTGGATGCCGCTGCCGTCACGAACTTGAGTTCGCTGAGGCCGACGGCGCGATCGAGGGGTCCGCGGTTGATGTCTACGAGCTGCATGCGGCCATAGGGCACGGCAACCACGCGGCGGAACATCAGTCCGCGGCGAAAGACCAGATCATCTTCACGCAGCATGTAGGCAATTGCGCGCACGCGTCGCGGGGTGAGAGCGATGTTGATGATGAAGATGATGCCAAGCGAAACGGGAATCACGGCAAGCCACTGAATCCCGGTCAGGACGGTGGGAATCGAGGTGGCGACGGTGAGCACGATGCCCGTAATCAGCAGCCCGACCGCTTCCACGATCGTGTACTTGCGGGAGACGCCGCGCCACTCGGCGCCGGGGAGATCGAGTCGCTCGGTCACGCTGCTCCTTGAGGGTCCATCGGGTTCCGCGATGACGGGTCGTCATCATCTGGCGGGATGGTGCACAAATATTCGGCAACCAATCCTGCGATCAGCAACACTATCGCGCCAGCCGAAACGACAAAGCTCGTGGCGATGGCGCCAGTTTCGGGAGAAACGGTGCGACTCAGCAGGTAGACCGCGATGCCGAGGGCGGTTCCCCCGAGCAGAGCCCCAGCGAACGCTGATGCTTTCGCGAGCACGACGACACGCAGCGCGAAGAAGGGATTCACGCGTTCTTTGCGCAGTCCGCGTGATGAGCGGTAGATCGGTACTGCCAGAACGACCACGATCACGGCGATCAAGAAGAGCGACACCGCCAATGCGACCGAGGGAGTCACAATGGGATTTCCGGATGCCGTGAGCACGACTTCGAGCAACCAGCCGACGACTGCTCCCGCCGCGGCTATCGTCACCAAGTGCACGGCTGACGTGCGGGCTACCACAGTGGCGCTGCCTCAAACTCGGTGGCGTCATTCTCGATGCCAGCGAGGGCGTCTGCCGCGCTTCCGACTCCGGCGAGCTGCGTGTGCGGGTCGAGCTGCAGCAGCGGCACAAGCACAAACGATCGTTCGGCGGCGCGCGGATGCGGAATCGTCAGCAGCTCATCGTCCACCTGCAGGTGCGCGAAAGAAATGATGTCGATATCGAGCGTGCGGTCGCCCCAGCGTTCATCGCGCACGCGGCCATGCTCGGCTTCGACGCGTTGCAATTCGGCGAGGAGGGCGTGGGGCTCCAGCGAACTGCGCGCTAACACCACCGCATTGAGATACGCGGGCGCAGAGTGGTCGACGCCGGAGAGTTTCAGAGCCGGCGTCTGCACAATGCTGGAGGCGGCATCCACTGTCACACCGTCGATGCGGTTGATGGCGTGCACCGCGTCGCGCAGAGTGGTTTCGCGGTCGCCGAGATTACTGCCAATGGCGAGCATCACCGGCAACTCGACGTGGAGTCGTTGCTGGCGCATCATCGCAGTGGCTGCGGTTCTGCGCTAAAACCGGCAGCCTGGGCACGGGCGGCGCGCTGGCGGGTGATCGTGACCGAAACATCAGTGAACGGCACGGTGATGGGCGCTTCTGGTTTGTGCAGCGTGATCTTGGTGCTCACCGCAGCCTCGTGCGCGAGCACTACGGCGGCGATGCGTTCGGCAACCGTCTCGATGAGATCAACGGGATTGCTCTCGACGGCGGCCACGATCTCTTCGGCTAAAACACCGTAGTGAATCGTGCGGTCAAGGTCGTCGGTGCGCGCAGCGGCGGCGAAGTCGAGATACACGGTCGCGTCGATCACGAAGACTTGGCCGTCGCGACGCTCGTGGTCGAAGACGCCGTGGAAGGCGGTGGCACGCAGGCCGGTGAGAGTGATTTCGTCCAGTGCGGGATTCATCGTTTCTTGCCCTTCTGCATCGCTCGATAGACGGAAAGAGCCACCTGCGTAGACGGGACATCGTGCACGCGCACGGCCCACATCCCCGCTTCGGCGGAAACGTTGCTGATCACTGCGGTTGCAAGATCGCGGTCGGCCGGTGGCGCATCGGTGGGGAGCATTTTGGCGAGAAAGCGCTTGCGTGATGCCCCGATGAGCACCGGATGCCCGAGCGAAGCAATCTCGTCGATGCGCGCTAACAGCGCCCAGTTGTGGCGGGCGTCTTTCGCGAAACCGAGACCCGGATCAAGCACGACCCGTGTGGGCTTCACTCCCCACACCATCATCTCGGCCAGTCGAGCCTTTAGCTCACGGCGCACATCCGCGACAACATCGTCATAGTGCGCGAGCTGCCCCATCGTGGTGCTGTGCCCCCGCCAGTGCATCGCAATGTAAAGCAGATCCGTTTCGGCAACCGTGCGGTACATGTCCGGGTCAGCAAGCCCACCAGAAACATCGTTGATGATGGATGCTCCCGCCTCCGCCGCGGCCAGTGCAGTCTCGGCATTCATAGTGTCAACGCTCACGGTCACGCCTTCAGCCGTGAGGGCCTTGATCACCGGGATTACGCGCTGCTGTTCCGCCGCGGCCGACACCCGTTCGGCACCGGGGCGAGTCGATTCGCCGCCGACATCGACGACATCCGCGCCCTGATTGCGCAGTTCGATGCCGCGCGCGATTGCGGCGTCGACGTGTTCGAACTGCCCGCCGTCGCTAAAAGAATCAGGCGTGACATTCAGGATGCCCATAACTTGGGGAACCGCCACGCGAGGGTTTCTACGCATCGCCACCTCGGCCGATGAGCGCCATTACTTCAGCGCGCTCTACCGGATCGCTGAGAACTCCACGAGACGCCAAGGTCACAGTGGAGCTAGCGGTCTGGCGCGGTCCGCGAGCGGACACACAACCGTGAACGGCATCGATAACAACGAGCACGCCCCGCGGCGACAACCCCGTATTGATCGCGTCGGTGATCTCTTCGGTCAGCCGCTCTTGCAGTTGGGCACGCGCGGCAATCGTCTCCACGACCCGGGCAATATTGCCCAAGCCGATGATGCGTTCGTCTGGAACGTAGGCGACATGCGCGACGCCCAGAAACGGCAACAGGTGGTGTTCACACATCGACCGAAACTCGATGTCGCGCACGAGCACAAGCTCGCCCGTTTGATCCGCTTTCGCGGTGAATTCGATGCTGTCGGAGAGGTGCACGAGGGGGTCGATCGTGTTGCCCGCGAAGAACTCGGAGTACGCCTCGGCGACCCGACGCGGGGTGGCGGTGAGGCCTGCCCGCGTGGGGTCTTCGCCGACGGCATCCAAAATCTCGGCTACCGCAGCTTCAATGCGTGCGAGGTCGATCGACATGGTGTCCCTAGGCCGTTGCTACCCCGGGCGACTTACGTGGCCGTGGGGTGCGTGCCGGCTTCGAAGGCGTGGACTCGTCGCTGTCGCTCGCCTCAGCCTCCGCGACCTTCTTCTTGGGCACCGTGATGGGAGGTAACTGCGAGACAGGGCGCGCGTCGCTCGAGAGCCACTGGGGGCGCTCAGGAAGCTTGGCCATTCCCTCGAAGATTTTGTCGAGCTCAACGTGGTCGAGGGTCTCTTTCTCCATCAGCTCAAGCGCGATCGTGTCGAGCACCTTGCGGTTCTCGTTGAGCATCTGCCAGGCCTCGTCGTGAGCTTTCTCGATCAGCAGACGGACTTCTTCGTCAATGATCTTGGCCAGCTCATCGGAGTACTCGCGGCTCGAACTCATGTCGCGACCCATGAATGGTTCGCTCGATGCACTGCCCAGCTTCACGGAACCGACTCGGGCACTCATGCCGTATTCGGTAACCATGCGGCGGGCGATCGAGGTGGCCTTCTCGATGTCGTTGGATGCCCCGGTCGTCGGGTCGTGGAACACGATTTCTTCTGCAACCCGGCCACCCATCGCGTAGGCGAGCTGATCGAGCAGCTCGTTACGCGACACGGAGTACTTGTCTTCGAGCGGCATGACCATCGTGTAACCGAGGGCACGGCCGCGAGGAAGAATGGTGATCTTCGTGACGGGGTCGGTGTTGCGCATCGAGGCGGCAGCCACCGCGTGACCACCCTCGTGGTATGCCGTGACGAGCTTCTCTTTGTCGTTCATGAGACGCGAACGACGCTGTGGGCCAGCCATGACTCGGTCAACGGCCTCGTCGAGGGCACGGTTGTCGATGAGCTGCGCGTTGGAGCGCGCGGTGAGCAAGGCTGCTTCGTTGAGCACGTTCGCGAGGTCAGCACCGGTGAAGCCTGGCGTCTTGCGAGCGAGCACTTCGAGGTCAACGCCCTCGGCCATGGGCTTGCCCTTGGCGTGCACTTCGAGAATCTGTTTGCGGCCGATCTTGTCGGGAGCATCCACACCGATCTGGCGGTCGAAACGACCGGGGCGCAGAAGCGCGGGGTCGAGAACGTCAGGGCGGTTTGTTGCGGCGATGAGGATGACGTTGGCGTTCACGTCGAAACCATCCATCTCGACCAGCAACTGGTTGAGGGTCTGCTCGCGCTCATCGTTACCGCCACCGATTCCGGCACCACGGTGACGACCGACAGCATCGATCTCATCGATAAAGATGATTGCGGGAGCATTCTGCTTGGCCTGCTCGAAGAGGTCGCGAACACGGCTTGCACCGACACCCACGAACATTTCAACGAAGTCAGAACCAGAGATTGTGTAGAACGGCACGCCAGCTTCACCCGCAGTGGCCTTGGCCAGCAGGGTCTTACCCGTTCCGGGAGGGCCGTACAGCAGTACGCCCTTCGGGATGCGGGCGCCAACAGCCAAGAACTTGGCCGGTTCTTTCAGGAAGTCTTTGATTTCTTCGAGCTCTTCGATGGCTTCGTCAGCACCAGCGACATCCGCAAAAGTGGCCTGCGGGGTGTCTTTACCCACGAGCTTGGCCTTCGATTTGCCGAACTGCATGACCTTGCCGCCGCCACCCTGCATGCGGCTGAAGATGAAGAAGAAGATGATGCCGATGATGAGGAACGGCAGCATGATCGAGAGGAAGGAGACGAAGAAGTTCTCTTGAGGAACCTGGTCGTTGAACTCGGAGACGTCAGCACCGTTGATCGCCGAGACAATCTCGGTGCCACGGGGCGCTACGTAGTAGAACTGCACCTTCGTGCCATTGTCGCCGTCGGCTTTGGAAAGCTCGAGGTCTACACGCTGCTCGCCGTCAATGATCGTGGCGGAGGACACCGTCGATCCCTGAAGAAGGTCGAGACCTTCTTGCGTGGTGATCTCTTTGTAGCCCTCGCCGAGGAGAAAGCTCGCGGCGATGGAGACGGCGGCGATACCGATGATGATGTACGGAATGGGGCCGCGGAAAATGCGCTTAAAATCCATGATGTTCCGGGTCGGGCGACCCAGTGCCTCTCTCTGAAGAAACGTGGTGCAAGGTTACCGTTATCGCGCTGCAAGACCACTGCATGTTTGCCCTCGGCGTAATGCGGTCTACGCGGGGTTGCTGCGGTTAGTCAGTTTCGGTGGTGACGGCGAAGGTCTGCACGCGCGGTGGCAATTCAGGGCTCATCAAGATGTGGCACTTGATGCGACCGCGTTCGCCATTGATTGTCCAGTTGGTCACGGCAGGGGTGTCGCTGAGCGTGCGGGGCAATTCGGTGAGCGGCGCACCGGTCAGCGGGCCAACGTCTGCAATCGCTTTAGCAATGCCCGCAATACGCTCTGGCCACGGAACATCGAGCGCAAGGTTCACGGCCGCGAGTGCCTCTGCGGTCGGGGTGTCCCACTCGCGAACGAGGCCATCGAAGACGGCGCGGGCTTCGAGAGTTTCCGGCCACGCCGGTGCCGGAGTTGTCAGCTCGCCATACGCATTCAATGCGGCCTGCAAAGCCTGAGTAGCCGGGGTCGAGGATGCCGCAAAGGTGCCGTTCTCGAACGCCACAATGCCGAGCCCGGTCGGGGCGTGCCAGCGCATGTGAGCGCTCACTCCGGGGTAGCCGCCCGAGTGAGACACGATCTTCGTCGTGCCCTCATCGATAAACAGACCGTAGCCATAACCGTGAGCGGTCGGCTCCGAGAACTCGGCGACCTTCGACTTGCCCTCGGGCACAACCCGCTGAATCTGCTGCAATTCGCGACGGCTGGCGGCTGACAGCGGTCCGTCTGAGGTGTCGTCAGGGTCGAGGGCACCAGCGAGCCACAGCGACCACCGCACCAGGTCGGTCGCGCTAGAAAATAGGCCACCCATGGAAGAAAAGACTCCAGGGCCAGTGAACGGCTGAACCTGCCACTGCCCATTCGCGAGCCGGTAGCCGCGGGCGACATCGGCATCCGCGTCTTCCTCGAAGCGTGTCGAGGTGAGGCCAAGGGGTTCGAGAATTTCGGCAGCAATCGCCTCGATGTAGGGACGACCCGTGATCTCGGCGATAACCTCACCGAGCAGAGCGTAGCCAAGATTCGAGTACTCAAAGCGAGTACCGGGCAGGCTTGAGTAACGGATGCCCGCCGCCATGAACTCGTCGAGCTCGGCTCGCGTCATTTCTTCCACGCGGTCACCCCACGGGTTATCGGTGGGGAACCCGGCCGACATCGTCATGAGCTGCCGCACACTCGGAGTCACGGGAGCAGCCGCGGGCTCGAGCGCCGTGAATGCCGGAACAAAGTCAGTGATCGGCGCATC
This sequence comes from Salinibacterium sp. NK8237, assembly GCF_015864955.1. Classification (NCBI taxonomy): domain Bacteria; kingdom Bacillati; phylum Actinomycetota; class Actinomycetes; order Micrococcales; family Microbacteriaceae; genus Salinibacterium; species Salinibacterium sp. NK8237. The sequence continues at coordinate 1,411,490 of NZ_JADYWE010000001.1, forward strand.
GAGGGTGAGCTGGCCACGATCGCGCAGCATCAAGAGCATCGTGCACGTGAAGCTCTTGGTGCACGACGCGATGCGGAACACCGTGTCGCGATCGGGAGCATTGCCCTCGCCGAGAACCTTCTCGCCGTAGCCACCCTCCAGCACGATGCCATCGGGCCCGAACACCGCGAAGAACGACGCTGGTGCCTTCTGCTCCGCTACCCGATTCTCAAACAGACCAACAATTTCATCGGTCGCCTGATCGATTGCTGCCTTCGCCCTCATTCAGCGAGCCCTAGGCGTAGACGTGGGGTGCGAGCACTGCGACGCCGCGCAGGTTGCGGTACTTCTCGGCATAGTCGAGGCCGTAGCCGATCACGAACGCGTTGGGGATGTCGAAACCGACGTACTTGACGTCTACTTCGACCTTGGCGGCATCCGGCTTACGCAGCAGGGTGCAGATCTCCACCGAGGCAGCGCCACGGCTGCGCAGGTTGCCGAGCAACCACGAGAGCGTGAGGCCAGAGTCGATGATGTCTTCAACGATGAGCACCTTGCGGCCCTCAAGGTCGCTGTCGAGGTCTTTGAGGATGCGAACGACACCCGAGGACTGCGTGCCGGCGCCATACGAGGAGACGGCCATCCAATCCATCTCGATGGGAAGAGCAAGTTCGCGAGCGAGGTCAGCCATCACCATGACGGCACCGCGCAGCACCCCGACCAGCAGCAGCTTCTCGCCGGCATAATCGGCCTCGATCTGACGCGCCATCACGGCGATCTTCTCGTGGATCTCTTCCTGGGTCAGAAGGACCTCGCTGAGGTCTCCTTCGACATCGCTAAACTGCATCGCGTTCCTCACTGTGGGCCGAAAAGTGGAGAAGGTTCTCTCGTCGTTCAACCCTAACGCCGGGAACGTCGATCGGTCCCTGCCCCCTCCAGTCGGTGACGAGGCGTGCGATCTCCAGAGTGTGGGTGCGGCTGAGTGAGACATGGAACTCGCTGGCCACCGCCAACCTAATCAAACGCTGGCGAAGAGCGGCCGGATTCGCTGCAAGCGCGCGCACCGGCAACGAGATTCCTGCCTCCGAAATCTCGGCTAAATCTTCCGCGATTTCTTCGGCAAAATGATCGAGCGCTTCGGCATCTTCGCGCGCTTGATCGGCGGTGCGCACGAGAGCGTCACGGATGCCGGGGCCAAGCTCACTCTCCAGCAGCGGCAAAACAGTCTGCCGAACCCGCACTCGCGTATACGAGGTATCGAGGTTGTGCGGGTCGTTCCACGGAACGATTCCGGAGTCTTCGCAGCACTGAACGGTCGTGGTTCGCGGCACTGCCAGCAGCGGCCGCAAGTACTGGCCGGTATCGACCGCCATCCCTTTGAGGCTGCCCGCTCCGCTGCCGCGGGCAAGGCCAAGCAGCACGGTTTCGGCCTGGTCGTCGAGGGTGTGACCGAGCAGCACCCGGATCGCGCCATGCTCGGCGGCGGCTTCAGCGAGCGCCGCGTAGCGCGCGTCACGGGCGGCAGACTCGGGGCCTCCGGCGTCTCCGACGAGAACCGAGCGGATGTCGACGGGATCGAGCCCGAGGTCGCGAGCTTTCTGCGCGGCGGCGGCGGCGACATCCGCTGACCCGTCTTGAAGGTTGTGATTGACGATCACGGCGCCGGCTCGCAGGCCAGCCTTGGAGGCTTCGAAGGCCGTCGCGGCCGCCAGCGCGAGAGAGTCGGGGCCTCCGCTGAGGGCGACAAGAACGAGCGGTTCTGAACCAGAAGTTGAGGGCAATGAGGCAAGCGCAGTGCGCACAGCACGCCGAACATCAGCAATTGCGGGCGTAAGACGGGGGCGTCTGTCGGAGTGCATCCAGTAACGTTATTGCAGCAACCCCACATTTTTCTTAGGAGCACCTAGATGGCCGCATACGACGTTGTCGTTGAGATTCCGCGCGGAAGCCGGAACAAGTACGAAGTTGACCACGTAACTGGTCGTGTTTATCTTGACCGCTACCTCTTCACGACTTTCGCCTACCCCACCGATTATGGCTTTTTCGAGAACACTCTCGGCCTCGACGGTGACCCCGTAGACGCCCTGATTCTGCTCGACGCCCCCACCTTCCCCGGTGTTGGCATCTCGGTTCGCCCGGTCGCTGTGCTCAACATGAGCGACGACGGCGGAATCGACTCCAAGGTCATTTGCGTTCAAGCCAAGGACCCGCGCTGGTCGCACATTCAGGACCTGGGCGATGTTCCTGAGTTCACGCGCAAGGAAATCGAGCACTTCTTCGAGCACTACAAAGACCTCGAGCCCGGCAAGTGGGTCAAGATCGATGGCTGGGGCGACGCAGCAGAAGCTGACGCGATCGTTCAGGCTGGCTTCGAAAAGCTCAAGGCCGAAGGTCACTAAGAACTTCTGTCGCGCTTAACGCGCTAAACGCCAATGGCGGATGCTCGAGAGCATCCGCCATTGGCGTTTAAGAGTGACGAACGGGGCCGCAGCCCGTGGCTCTAGCCGAGGCTGACGCCCTTGGAAGACATGTACGACACAGGGTTGGTGGTGTCCCAGCCGTTGGGGCGCACTTCGAAGTGCAAGTGGCAACCGGTGGAGTTTCCCGTTGAGCCGACCTGGGCAATACGGGTTCCGACGGTCACTGATTGACCGGTTGAGACCTTGATGCCCCCGGCCACGATGTGGCCATAAGCGGTTCGTACTCCGCCGGCGTGTTCGATGATGATGTAGTTTCCGTAGCCGCCGTTCCAGCCATAACCGGCGTAAACCACGGTTCCGCTCGATGCCGCATAAATATCTGAGTAGCAACCCGCACCGATATCGGTTCCCTTGTGGAAGCTGGAACCGTAGTTCGAGCTGTACCCATACACCGACGTGATGTAGCCGTAGGCAGGTTTGGTCCAACCGTTAGCGCTTGAGGAGCCTGAGCCTGCCGCTGGCGAACTTGGGTTGGCCGCTGCGGCTGCTGCCGCAGCAGCCGCCGCGGCTTTGGCGGCTGCCGCAGCTTTAGCAGCAGCAGCCTTTTCTGCAGCGATGCGCTCTTCTTCGCGCTTCTGCACGCCCGCTTGGTAATCAGCTTCTGTCGTTACGCGTTCAGAGGTGAGGGCGGCGAGCTGAGCGTCGAACTCGATCTCGCGCTCCTGCTGTTCCGCAACCGCTGCTTCAGCCGCCACGGCAGCCGCTTGAGCCTCCTCGAAGGCTTCTTCCGCAGCGATCTTCAGCAATTCGAGCTCTGCACGAGCCACTTCGGCAGCGTCAGAGAGCGACTGCGCCGTGTTGCGGGCTTGAACAGCGTTATCGAAAAGCGCGGATGTCTGCTGCGAGATCTTCGACGACATCCCGAGGTTGTACAACAGCGCGTCGGCATCTTCGGAGTTAGCGAGAAGGTTCGTGGTCACATCGCCGCCGCCGCCACGGACCAGACGCGCGGCAAGCTCACCAATTCGTTGCTCAGCTTCTTCCGCTTCAGTGTTGGCGGTATCCGCTTGCTCTTGCAATGCGTCAGTCTGGGCAGACTTAGCTTGGTAGGCGGTATCGGCGTCTTGCCAGATGTTGCCCTTTTCCTCTGACTCCCTTTGGGCGTCAGCGGCCTGAGCTCCAAGCTCAATGAGAGCAGCCTTGATGCGGTCGACAACCTTTTGCGTCGCAGCCTCGTTGTTGCGGGCCTCAGTGACGTCACTCCACGTGGGGTAGTCATCAGCGAAGGCTGGTTGATTGCTTCCGGCATACAGACTGCCGCCAACGACAAGGCTGAGCACGGCTGTGAAGCCAACAATTCTGAAAGTGAGTGAGCGAAGCGCGAGCTTCGTTGCGGTCCCCCGACGCGCATGCGTGACGTTCATTAGTCCCCTAAGCAGGTGTTGAGCGTGAACCAATGGCCATTAGTCACACGAATAACATTGACCACACTAACAACACGCGGCCCAAAAGTCTCAACCTTTTGTTGAATGCGCACTTCGCTAGGTTTTCCTCAGCGCGAGCGCGATCTCAGGCTTTAGCCGAGTTGGATGCCTTGACCCGCCATGAACGGCACCGGGTTCGTCGTATCCCAACTATTCGGGCGCACCTCAAAGTGAAGATGGCATCCGGTGGAATTTCCGGTCGAACCAACGCTGGCGATCTTCGTACCGACGGCCACACTCTGCCCAGAAGAGACCTCAATGCCGCCGTCGACGATGTGGCCATACGCGGTTCGCACACCGCCAGAGTGCTCGATGATGATGTAGTTTCCGTAGCCGCCATTCCAGCCATAGCCGGCATAGACAACGGTGCCGCTCGACGCAGCGTAAATGCCAGCGCCGCAACTGGCACCGATATCGGTTCCCTTATGGAAGCTGGAACCGTAATTCGAGCTATAGCCGTATACCGAAGTGATATATCCACCCGCGGGCCGCGCCCAGCCACTCAGGCTGATCTCACCAGCATCCAAGTTCGGAACCTGCGCCGCTGCCTCTGCAGCAGCGCGCGCAGCTTCGCGCTTGCGTACGCCCTCCAGATAGCTATCTTCCGTTGCCTCGCGAGCGGAAGTTAACGCGGCAAGCTGAGCGTCGAATTCGATCTTGCGCTCCTGCTGCTCGGCGAGAGCATCTTCGGCAGCCTGGGCCGCAGCTTGGGCCTCAACGAAAGCCGTTTCAGCGGCGATCTTGAGAACCTCAAGCTCCGCGCGAGCCACTTCGGCAGCATCGCTCAGTGACTGAGCAGTGTTGCGAGCCTGAACGGCACTCTCGAACAAAGCGGATGTCTGCTGCGAAATCTTCGACGACATCCCCAGGTTGTAGAGCAGCGCATCCGCGTCCTGCGAGTTGGCCAAAAGGCTCGTGGTTACGTCGCCTCCGCCGGCACGCACGAGCCGCGCAGCAAGCTCACCGATGCGCGTCTCAGCTTCATCGGACTCGGCGCTTGCGGCATCCGCTTGCTCTTGTAATGTCGCGGTCTGGGTGGCCTTGGCCTGGTACTTCGTGTCAGCCTCTTGCCAGATGTTGCCTTTTTCTTCAGCCTCTTTCTGGGCGGCTGCGGCGTCAGCCTCGAGCTGAACGAGTGCTGCCGTGATCCGCTCTACAACCTTTTCGGTTGCAGCCTCGTCATCGCGGGCTTCGGTGACGTCGCTCCAGGTGGGGTAATCATCGGCGAATGCCGCCTCGCTGGAACCGGCAACGACGCTCGCGCCAAGAACGAGGCTCAGCGCTGCAGCGAAGCCAATGACACGGAAAACTCGAGTGCGCAGAGTTCGTTGTGCCACGGCCTTCCGACTTGCCTGCATGACCATCGTTATTCCCCTCGGCACCAAAGTCTCAACCACTTACTGAACGTAGTATCTGGTGACGCAAAAGTCGGGTACATTTGAGCCTGTTGGAAAAAGCGTTTCGCGAGATACAAAATAGTTTGCTTCTCAGTTTGGTAAATTGCGAAACGCACCGTATGCTTTTCCCTCGGTAGCTAAGAAGTTCTGTGACTTCGAGGCCCCATCGTTTAGTGGCCTAGGACACCGCCCTTTCACGGCGGCAGCACGGGTTCGAATCCCGTTGGGGTCACCAGACACACACAGAATTTAATAGCTTGGCCCTGTAGCGCAGTTGGTTAGCGCGCCGCCCTGTCACGGCGGAGGTCGCCGGTTCAAGTCCGGTCAGGGTCGCAAACAGAATGCCTCTTCGAAAGGAGGGGCTTTTTCTGTAGTGGAGGGAAACCTTCACGAGTAGGAGGAAACTCTTACGGCTCTGTAGCTCAGTTGGTAGAGCGCACGACTGAAAATTGTGAGGTCACGGGATCGACGCCCGTCGGAGCCACTTGACCCTTTCCCGGGCTTCTACTGGGCGAGGGTCATTTTTTTGCCCTCTGTGCGCCTTCTCAAGCCCCACTCGACGGCGTTGCAACACCCGGAAAAGGTGTTCCTCCGGAGCGCGCTCTGAGCGACATGTACGCGCTTAAACACGTGTGCGATGCGCCAGCCACCACGACTGGCGCACCGCACACGGTCCATTGCCGCCTGCCTACACTCCTCAATTGCGCGTGTAGGCAAAGAGGGTGGACGGGATTCTTGAGCGAGCCCCGTTCACCCGCAGAGCGCTATTCGGTCAGCGGTGCAAGCGAAGGGTTCTCTGCATACACTTCAGCAGCGTTGTCCTTCGTCACGGCCACCGGTGCGAGCAGGTACGAGGGAACGACCTTTACGCCGTTGTCGTACGTCTCGGTGTCGTTGATCTCGGAGATCTCGTTTCCAGCCTGCAGTTCCGAGACCATGTCAATGACCGCTGCTACGAGGGCACGGGTGTCCTTGTAGACCGTCATGTACTGCTCACCGGCGACGATCGACTTGACCGACTCGACCTCGGAGTCTTGACCGGTCAGGATCGGCAGATCCTTTCCGGCACTACGAACAGACTCAAGGATGGCGCGAGCCAGAGTGTCGTTCGGGGAGAGAACTCCGTCAAGGTCGGTGCTCTGGTAGTAGCCGGCAAGGAGTGTGTCCATGCGGCTCTGGGCGTTCTGTGCAAGCCAGCCCTGAGTCGCGGTCTGAGCGAGCTCAGTCTCACCGGAGACTACGACGAGAGTTCCGTCGTCAATCTTTGGCTGGAGCACGCTCATGGCCCCGTTGAAGAAGACACCCGAGTTGTTGTCGTCAGGCGAACCAGAAAACAGTTCGACGTTGTAAGTCGACTTATCTGGGTACGTCGCCGCGAGACCCTCAAGCAGTGCTTCGCCCTGCAGCACGCCTACGGCGTACGGGTCAAACGAGATGTAGTAATCAACAGCGTCGGTGTTCAGGATGAGGCGGTCATACGCAATGACGGTGATTCCGGCGTCGCGGGCAGTCTCGACCTGGGCTGCGAGTTGAGCGCCATCCTTGGCGCCGATGACAATCACCTTCGCACCGTTGGTGATCATTGACGTGATCTGGTTTTGCTGTTCGGCCACCGTGTTGCTCGCAGGCGCGTACTGCACGTCAGGCGTGAAGCCGGCTTCGGTGAGGCCGTCGGTGAACAACTCGCCGGCAAGGACCCAGTTCTCCGACGTCTTGTCTGGCAGTGCGATACCGATTGATGAATCCGCGTCGAAACCAGCTCCAGCTTCGGTCGAACTAGTGTCGGAGCGAGCAGAGCAACCTGACATGGTCAGCGCTAATGCTGCAGCAAGGGCCATCGCCCCGATAGTGAGTTTCTTCATTGATCTCTCTTCTCTGGTGCATTACTTGGGGTGGAGGGTGGCGCGATTCAGTCCTCGCTATCAGAGGACTTCGGTCGCGCCTTTTCTCGTGACCCACCCGTGGGGGTGGGGGGCTTGGAGTCGCCGGAAAGGCCATCCGGCGACTTTCTGTTACGTGTCAGAAGACCGATAATCGACGGCTTTCCTTGGCGGTTGGAATAGACGTCGATTCCGACCGCGATCAGCAATACGAGGCCCTTGATCATCTGCACTCGATCGGCGCCGACTGAAAGGAGTTGGAGTCCGTTGTTGAGCACCGCAATGACCAAGCCGCCAATAATGGAGCCAACGATGGTGCCGATTCCACCGGATACCGCCGCGCCGCCAATAAAGACCGCGGCGATTGCGTCAAGTTCCCAGCCGACGCCATCACCAGGGCCGGACGCCACTGAGCGTGCGATCCACAGCATGCCCGCGATCGCGGCAATGATCGACATGTTGACCATGACAAAGAAGTTGACCCGGCGGATATTTACTCCAGAGAGCTCCGCAGCACGCCAGTTGCCGCCCAGCGCGTAGATATGCCGGCCAATCGTGGTGTTGTTGGTCAGGAACGAATAACCAAGCACCAACACCCCGAGGACCACACCGGCGATCGGATAGCTGGTTCCCACACGGCCGGTGGCGAAGAGCACCGTCGCAAAAACAACTACCGCGAGCAGCAACGAGACTTTCACTGCGGACACCCAGACTGGGGCGGGCGTCGCCCCCATCTTGCGCTGGGCACGACGCGCGGCGCGCTCCTGCCAGACGACAGCGACTGCGACGATCGCGCCAAGGAGAAGGGTTGGATTGGAAAAGCCGAAGTCGGGGCCGAAATCCGGAAGGAAACCGCCGCCGATGAAGGTAAATTCACGAGGCACTGGAATGGAAGTCGAATTGCCCACGAACTGGTTCGCCCCACGGAACAGCAACATACCCGCGAGCGTCACGATGAAGGCGGGCACCCCGACATAGGCGACCCACCATCCCTGCCACGCACCGACGAGGGCGCCAACAACGAGTCCCAGCACCATAGCCAGAGGCCACGGCAGATTGGTCACATACATAGATTGGGCCACGACGATGCCCACAAACGCGGCGACCGACCCGACCGACAGGTCGATATGGCCAGCGACGATCACCATCACCATGCCAACCGCGAGAACCAACACATAGGCGTTGCCGTTGATCAGATTGATGAGGTTGACCGGGTCGAGGGTCTTTCCGCCGGTCAGCACCTGGAACAGGACGATGATCACGATAAGGGCACCCAGGATGCCAAACTTTCGCCCACTCGACTGGTCACTGCCGAACATCTTGCTCAGGTCGCGGAACCGGAAGGGAGACTTAACAGGGGTATCTTTGTCGGTCATAGCTACGAGGCCTTCTTGATTGAGGAGGTCATGCTGCGCATGAGGGATTCAGGGTTTGCGTGCTCCGCCGTCATCTCGTTCGTGATGGCGCCTTCGAAGATCGTGTA